>NZ_JACSPR010000001.1:308133-574175 GCF_014837045.1 Corynebacterium gallinarum | reverse complement strand
GTGGTGACCTCATGGAAGAACACCCGGTTTAAGTCAGCACCAGCAGCAACCAGGCGCGGCTTGACTACCTGTTCAATAGAGTCTTCGGAGGCGAGGTAGACCACGTTCATTTTCTCTCCGTACTCGCCACGGGTACACCTGGCACACAGATCCGCGGCGATGGTGGATTTACCGATACCCTCACGTCCAGCCAGCAGGGAGAACATCGAGCGTGGCAACCACTGGTCAATCAACCACACCACCGCCTGCATGGTGTACTCAGTTGCCGGCTTGAACAGCACTCGTCGGCGGGCGATGGGTTCACCTACCGGAATAAGTTCCTCGATGGTCTTACCCGCTGCGATGTGATCTGAGAGATCCTTCCCAGCCGCGGCTTTCGCCATGGTGATTGATGCCGGCATATCGGCCAGGGACTGGAGGTGAGCCATAACCTTCTTGGCGCGCTTTTCTCCCGGCGCGTCATCGTCTTGGACCACGATGGCATCCCTGCCCTTGAGAGCGGACCAGTCGGCCTTCTCCGGGGAGTTAGAGGCACCACCGGCCTGTGAGACCGCGGCGACACCGCAGACGTTCTGGGCGGTGAGCTGATCGTTTTCGCCTTCCACGATGTAAACCGGGCCCGGCGCGACAAGGGAGGACAGTCCGAACAGGGCGGTTCCCTGTTTGTTGCCGTCTTGGCGGAACTTCTTGTCCACGGTGCGGAACACCACCCGGCCGTCGTCGTAGCGGTACTCAGACCCGCGTGGATGGTCAAACAGATCCCGGTGGGTGAGTCCTAGTTCGGCCAGGACGTCATCGACGTCGCCGTTGTGGCAGTAGACCAAGGTGCGGTCCTGGTTGTAAGTCGCCGATGTTCCCAGATCACGTGGTGAGTGTCCTGGTGTTTGGATACTGGCTTGTTTGCCCTGGGTGGTCTCCCTGACGGTCAGGCCGGCGCTCTCGGCGGCGTGGATGAAGCGTTGGTAGGAATTCTGGGTGTTCAACCCCATTCCCCTTTCGTGTGTGATCGTGAACGCCGGGGCACATGTCAACGCGCCCCGGCGTGTGGGTTAAAGCAGAATCAAGTTATCCAGGAGGTCCTGGGCGTCCTCGGTGAGGATGCGGTCAGCTTCTTCGAGGAGATCAGTGACCAACATGTGACCACCTCCTCATCGGGAGTTCTGCGAGGTGTTGCCACCCCAGGGCGAGGACCAGGGGCCCGATGAAGAACACCAGATGGATGATGAACTCACTCAGGGTCATGGTTTCTTTCCCAGGGTTTCCAAGACGGCATTGACCTTCTTGTCGATCTGTTCGTAGATCACCGTGGCCTGGGCGTCGAGGTCGGCGAGCTGTTCCTCGAAACCTTCTTCTTCGGTGATCCGGTCAGAGATCCTCCGGCGCAGCTCGGCGCGCTCTCTACGTTCCTCTTCTTCCCGGACTTTGCGGACCGCGGCGGACTGGGCAGCGACACACTCAGGGTTCAGTGCCACCAGCTGCGGACCATCAGCGAACATGGCCTGAGCGGCCTCGAAGGGGATGATGATGGTGATGTGGTCATCCTGTGGAATGGATTTCCTTGACCAGGTGCCGTACGTGTGGCGGGTGTTGTCGCCGTGCTTGGCGAGGTATGCTGTGGTCACTGAGTGCGCTGCAATGTGCTTAGTTCCCTCGTTGACTGTTGGCGCAGTCACGGGGGTTTTTCCGTCGTGGGTAGTCATGGCTTAGTTCTCCTCTTGAATGTCTGCGAGGTACTGGGCGGTAATTTCGATTTCGTAGTTCTGGGCCCAATGCTGAATATCAGCGGCTGTGAGATTACGAATGAGGGTGATGTGAATCTCCTCGGTTTCGGGATTCTTGACCTCAAGGGGGAGATCAAGAAAGTCGGACCAGTTCGGCGGCAACGCTCCGTGCTGGGATTGGTACCTCGCCATGTAGAGCCACGCCTCACGGCCCTGGGCGAGCTGGTCACCTGTATGAGTTGTGTTCATCATGTGGTGCTCCTATCGGAATGCGGGGTGGTTGTGGTGGCCGTCGGGGTACAGGCCGTAATGAACGTCATGCATCACCAGGCGGGTAGTTCCGTCATCCTGCGGTTCCCTCCCCGGTTCCTGCCGCACCTCACTGGTCGGGGCCCCGGTGCTGTAGGTGGTCTTGTTCCGCGCACCATGCAGGCCGGCTTCCATGCGAATCAGCTTGATCGCGGTCTGGATCATGGAGACAGCATCTTGGACATGATCGGGCAGGTCCGGGGTGTCAACCATCGACAGGGTGGAAACCCCGTGGATCTCCTCGTCGGCGGCTTCGAGCAGTCCGACGGCTTCCCGGTCCAGGAACGTCAGTGAGTCCTCGGCGGTGTGCGGGGGTTCCACCTCGTACCTGTTGAGGTCCAGGCCGGCGAGGTCTTCGAGGACTCCGGGAACAAGATCATCAGCCAGGGCCACGACTGCGAGGTCGTCATCTCCGGTGAACTCGAGAAGTGCTTCACCCATGGCTGAGACGAGATATTCCTCCAGGGTGATGCCGTCCTTCTCTTTCTCGAGGAGATCACGGGCGGCGGTAGGTGAATACTTGGACATGAGAATCAGTTCCTATCTGCGAGCTTTTCGAGCTGGCGGTCTGTGAGGATGGGGCGCTTGAGTGTGAGGGCGTAGTCATCGAGATCGAACATCGCGGCCAGGCGGGTGAAGTTCTGGGCCATGTCCGCGGCGATGAGATGAAAGTGCACATCCTCGCGGTCTGGGTACTGCCGGCGCAGATCTTTAGTGAGATGCGCGGTGAGTCGCTCCTCCGGGGTGGTGGAATGCGTGGCTGGTCGGACTTCGGTGAAGTCGAGGTTGGTCATGTCATCTTCTTCCGGTAGTAGTCCAGGTCATAGGTGCTGGCGATTTTCACCAGATCAGCGGCGAGATCCCGGGCCAACTTCCCGTAGAGCAGGGTGCGGTCCTTCGGGAGGTGGCGCCTGATCTCACAGGTGAGGTTGGCGCGGATGCGGTCCTCGGCGGTGGTAGAGAAGTCCGGGGACTGGGCGGAAAGATCAATCCCGTTAGACATCTCAGGCCACCGCCGGTTCATCATCGGTGCGGGTACGGATCTGGGATTCCTCGAAATCAAGAACATCTTGGACCCTGTACAGGACAGACTTTCCAATCTTCACGAAGCGGGGCCCATCCCCGCGGTAACGCATCTGGGCCAGGGCCTGGCGTGTCTTTCCCCAACGCTCTCCTAGCTGGTCAGGGGTGAGTAAGTCACTCATTTCTTCCTCTCTATCCACAGTGTTTCATTACTCGTAAACTGTGAATAACCCTAGATAACCATGGAGGTTGAATGTTGTCAAGCATTAATGTCTGTAAACTGTGGTCATGACAGAATCACTCATGACGTTGTCGCAGGTCATAGGTCAAAACGTCAGGAATATTCGAGCTGAGCACACACTTGAAGAACTGGCTTCACACGGGCGCGCTTTAGGGACCACTTGGTCAGCTGCAAGCATCAGCGCCATTGAACGCGGGGAGTTTAGAGCCACCATCGAAGCTGTCTCAATGCTGGCACTGTCCTTGGATCAGCTGAGAGGTGAAGGAACTCTCAAGGGCGAGGTGACCTCGCGAGATCTTTTCCAAACGGATAAACCCATTGCGCTCGGCAAAAAACTCGTTACGAGCACGGACCACCTTCTGCAATTCCTGGGTGGTGATACCTCCGGCACTGTCCTGGACACCTCGCACATGATGAAGAACATTCAGGAGGGAATGAGGGAGTGGGTCGAAGGGTACGAACGCTTAAACCTCCCGAACGACAGCATGGATCTCTACTTTCGGGTAGAGGAGTCAGGGCCTCAGACACCCGCTGAACACCGGTTGGCGAAAAAGGTTGGGATTGATGTCCAGGAACTCAGGACATGGGCCGTGCACCTATGGGGGAAATCCTTTGAAGACCACCGCGATGACATAGCTGGGCCGGACGCCACTCCCCAGAAAAAGGGCCGCGTCTCCCGTGAACTCCTCAATGAAATTGAAATTGCCATGAAGGATCGAAGCAGTGGCGACGATTGAGCCGTACGAAACTAAGGCCGGCAAGCGGTACATGGTTCGATACCGCACCCCAGACCGAAGAACCACCATGAAACGCGGCTTCACATCCAAGCGACAAGCCTCGGACTGGCTGGCTGAGAACACCGTCAAGGTCAATACCGGCGAATGGAGACCAGCGGCCGCGGGAAGAACCACCGTCAACGAGGCGGCGAAGACGTGGTTCGCGGCCAAGAAACCCACCGTGGCGGTGAAGACTGCTGCTGGTTATGAAGACTCCCTTCTCCACATCGAGAAGATAGGCACCCTGGGAAACACCCGCTTATCTGCCCTGACATCAGAGTCCATCGAGCAGTGGCTTAACGCGATGTCCCAGCACCAGACCAGGGCGGGGAAACCCCTGTCAGCCAAGACCATCAGAAACAGTTTCGCCGTTCTCAGCCAGGTTCTTAAGCGCGCCGTCCGGGACCGGCGTATCCCAGCCAACCCGTGCGACGGTGTGGATCTGCCCCGGGTGGAGAAACGCGACCAGCTCATCCTTACGGCGAGCGAGCTCGAGGCCGTGGCCACGGCGGCGGGGGAGTACCACGGGTGGCACATCAGGGCCCTGGGCATGGCTGGGTTGAGGTGGGGAGAGCTGGCAGGCCTCCAGGTCCAGGACGTCAATCTCGATTCCCGGCGGCTCCATATCCAGCATCAGATCACCGAAAGTAACGGGAAGTTGATTCATGGGCTACCGAAGTACGGGAAACGCAGGATTGTGCCCATCATCGAGCCCCTGGCGGACATCCTCGAGGAGCGCTGTCACGGGAAGGCGTCGACAGACCTGGTGTTCACCACCCCGGCCGGGGGAGTGCTGAGAAACCAGAATGCCCGGCGCGATTGGTTCGACCCCGCGGCCAAGCAGGCCGGCTTCCCGGACCTGACACCGCATGATCTCCGGCATACTTTCGCCTCGGTGGCCATCAGTGCCGGCGCGAACGTCAAGGCCCTGCAACAGGCACTTGGTCATCATTCGGCCGCGTTCACGTTGGACCAATACGGGCATCTCTTCCCCGATGATCTAGGCGGATTCACTCACGTCATGGGGCAGTCATTTTCCACCAAATGTGCTCAAAATGTGCTCACAAACAACGATCAGGGCACCCCTTCAATCTGAAAAGGTGCCCTGAACTAGTCAAACGTTGTGCCCCCAGCAGGATTCGAACCCGCGACCAACCGGGTAGAAGCCGGTTGCTCTAATCCACTGAGCTATGGAGGCATTGGGTAGTAGCCAGGACTGGAGAAAGACCCGGTCAGCGTATCCAAGAAATACACTATATAGGGTGCATTCGGCAGAAGGTTATTGACCCTCCTGTGTGAAACCCCACAAAACAGTCCGTGGTGGAACTCTAGCGCACACCCGGGTTCGGCTACCAGCCTGATCGGCCAACCTGTGGAACTAGGGATACCGGTGGGGGCGGGGTTACATTAGGGGGCATGGATGAGCAGGTCGCAGTCAGTGGCACTCCGGGGCGTCCCCAGGGTGCCTCTACCTCAAGTGCCCCTGGTGTTGGAAGTGAATTGAATCAACCCACCGTAAACCCAACCGCCGCTGATAAAGCGTCGACAAGCACCGCCCGCAACCGTCGGGTGCGGCCCACCTGGCCGCTCTACGTCCTCTTTTTTGTGGTGGCGGGCGTGGTCGGTGGCACGATCTCGTGGGGGTTCCTCTCGGATTCCCTGGCGGCCCTCGGTATTCCTGATCCGGGGTTTGTCACCACCGCTGGTCTGCCGTTCCTGCGTGCCGCGGGGTGGATGATCGCGGCGTTGTCGGTGGGTGGTTTCCTGGCGTCGACGTTCCTCATCAGCCCGCGCACCGTGGATGGGGTCAATGATCTGCGTAGGGCGGTGCTCAATGTGGATGGCACGCTGGCCGCCCGCACGGGTGCGGTCGCCGCGCTCTGTTTCGGGCTCGTGGGCATCCTCATGATCCCCCTGGTCATGTCCGATCTGTCGGGTCAACCCTTCTCGGTCGCGGTGCAGCCGGCGAACTGGCTGGTCGCCTTCGAGCAGGTGGCGGTGGCCAAGGCGTGGCTGTGGTGTTCGATCTTCGCCTTCATCACCGGTATCGCCGGGTTGCTCACCCACCGGTGGTTGGCCCAGCCGTTGTTGTTCATCGGGTCGATCGCCATGATCGTCCCGCAGGGCCTGGAGGGACACTCCGCGGCCGGCGGTAACCATGACTACGGCACCAACTCCCTGCTGTGGCACCTGCTGTTCATGGTGTTGTGGGTCGGTGGTCTGATGGCACTGATCGCGCACTGCAGGCGCCTGGGGCCGGACCTGGATCTGGCCATCAGGCGGTATTCCACCATCGCCACCTTCGCCCTGTTCGGTATCGCCGCGTCCGGTGTGGTCAACGCCGCGATCCGCATCGAATGGTCCGACTGGTTCACCACCCGTTATGGCCTCATCGTGGTGGCCAAGACCATCGGCGTGATTGTGCTGGCCGGTTTCGGTTTCCTCCACCGTGCCATGGTCCTCCCGAAGATCCGGAAGGATCCCACCAACTCCCGACTGTTCGCCAGCGTGGCCATCGTCGAGGTGCTGGTTATGGCCGCTGTCGTGGGCATCGCGATCTCCATGGGGCGCACCCCGCCACCGCCGCCACGTGATCCGAATATGTCCTACATGGCCATCGAGATGGGTTACGACCTCTATGAGGAACCCACCCTGACCTCGGTGTTCACCATGTGGCGTTTCGATATCATGCTCGGCACCATCGGCATCCTGCTCATCGCGTTCTACCTCCGTGGCCTCTGGGCGCTGCACCGCAAGGGCAAGACCTGGAACCACCTGCGCACCTTCTGGTGGATCCTGGGGTGTGTCACCCTGGTGGTCACCGTGTCCTCCGGTATCGGCATGAACATGCCGGCGACCTTCTCCATGCACATGGTCGCCCACATGCTGCTGTCGATGGTGGTGCCGGTGTTCCTCGTGCTCGGCGCCCCGCTGACCCTCATCCTCGAATCGGTGGACGCGGGCGAGCCGGGACGACCCACCATGCATGACTGGGTGAAGGCGATGGTGGACAACCCGCTGATGGACTTCATCATGCACCCGGCGGTCAACACCATCCAGTTCATCCTGATCTTCTACTTCCTCTACCTCACTCCGCTGTATGACCTCATGGTCTCCGAGCATGCGGGCCATCTGATCATGAACTTCGTGTTCGTCATCTCCGGCTATATCTACTACTGGGAGATGATCGGGCCAGACGTGACACCGGTGCAGCGCACCCACGTCTCCCGCCTGGCGTGGTTGACCTTCTCCATGCCCTTCCACCTCTTTTTCGGTGTGTACCTCATGCAGCTGCAGGAGATCCTCGCGGAGGATTTCTACACCCGCCTGGACCTGCCGTGGGAGGTCGATCTGGCCTATGACCAGCTGGTCGGTGGCGGTATCGCGTGGGCGTCGGGGTCCTTCCCGCTCATCGTGGTCTTCGGTTACCTCTTCCGCGGCTGGCTGCGTGAGGAGCGCGTCGTGGAGCAGAAATATGAGCAGCGCGCCGTGGAAACCGGGTTCGCCGATATGGAGGAGTACAACCAGATGCTCGCCCGCCTCAACCAGGGCCAGGACATGCACCAGGACTACTACGCTGCGGAATTCGAGACAGAAAACGAGCCCACCCGGGAACAGCGCAAACAACAAGAATAAAGGCGCTTGTCGACGCCTTGTCAAGCCCGCCCCACCCGCGCCGGCGTCAGCCTGTGGATAGGCCGAAACGATCCACAGGCTGACGCCTGTGGTGTTTTACGGGGTGCCTGATTGCTGCCAGACTGCGCGGTGAGAACACACACTGACAACGAAAGGCACGACAACCATGTACAACTCACCCGTCACCATCACCGGCCGCATCGTCGACGACCCCGCCTACCACCTCACCCCGGAGAAGAAGGATGGGGTCATGCGCATCCGTGTGGCCTCCTCACGCTCCTATCTCAAGGACGGTGAATGGAAGAACTCCGACATCCTCTACGTCAATGTCGAGGCCTGGGGCCGCCTCGGGGTCAACGCCCACCAGGCGCTGCTCAAGGGCACCGCCGTGATCATCCAGGGCATCCTGTACACGAATACGTGGGTGATCCAGGAGGGGAAGGACACCCCGGACGGCAAGGACGTCATCCGCCAGGACAACCGCCTGCGGGCCACCTCGATCGGCGTGGACATGAGCTTCTACAAGGTCGGTTACAAGGACGCCCGTCCGCAGCTGGCGAGCAATCTCAACGAGGTGGAGCTTGCCGACGGGACCGCTGCCCACTACCCATCCTTTGATATCCGCGGGAAGGCCGTCCAGGAGACCCCATCCTCCGAGACCGTCCCGGAGCAGGACAGTCAGGAACAGCAGGGAGACCAGCAACCCGACCAGCAGCCCGACCATGAACAGGACCGGGAGCGTGAGCTCGTCGGCGCCACAGCCGGTGCCGATCAGGAGGAGGCACCCTTCTAGACGGCACCCCCTGGCCGGCGACCCCGGGAAACCCCCACTGCGGGTTATCCGGGGCCCGGTTTCATGCCCGGTTTTATGCGAGATCACTTTCTGGGGCGCGCTCATGTAATCTGATGCGTTGAGTACTCAAACGCAATACGCATAAAAGGGGATACATTGGCCGAGTTCATCTACACGATGAGAAATGTGCGCAAGGTTATCGGTGAGAAGGTCATCCTTGACGATGTCACCATGGCTTTCTACCCGGGCGCCAAGATCG
Source organism: Corynebacterium gallinarum (assembly GCF_014837045.1). Lineage (GTDB taxonomy): Bacteria > Actinomycetota > Actinomycetes > Mycobacteriales > Mycobacteriaceae > Corynebacterium > Corynebacterium gallinarum. The sequence goes on along the minus strand of NZ_JACSPR010000001.1, from coordinate 565,417 downwards.
GTGTTGTCGGCCCGAACGGTGCCGGTAAGTCCTCGATCCTGAAGATCATGGCAGGCATGGACCAGCCGTCCAACGGTGATGCCTTCATTGATCCGGGTGCCACCGTAGGTATCCTGCTGCAGGAACCACCACTGAACGAAGAAAAGACCGTCCGCCAGAACGTGGAGGAGGGGCTCGGCGAGATCTTCGAGAAGAAGCAGCGCTTCGAGGCCATCGCCGAGGAGATGGCCACCAACTACACCGATGAGCTCATGGAAGAAATGGGTGTGCTCCAGGAGGCTCTCGACGCGGCTGACGCGTGGGAGATCGACTCCAAGATCGAGCAGGCCCTGGAAGCCCTGCGCTGCCCTCCGGGCGATGAGCCGGTCACCCACCTCTCCGGTGGTGAGCGTCGCCGTGTCGCACTGGCCAAGCTCCTGCTCTCCGAGCCGGATCTGCTGCTGCTCGATGAGCCCACCAACCACCTGGATGCCGAGTCCGTGCTGTGGCTGGAGAAGCACCTGGCTGACTACAAGGGTGCCGTCCTCGCGGTCACACACGACCGTTACTTCCTCGATCATGTCGCGCAGTGGATCTGTGAGGTCGACCGCGGCAAGCTGCACCCCTATGAGGGCAACTACTCCACCTACCTGGAGAAGAAGGCCGATCGTCTCGAGGTCGCCGGCAAGAAGGACCAGAAGCTGCAGAAGCGTCTGAAGGACGAACTCGCCTGGGTCCGTTCCGGTGCGAAGGCACGTCAGGCCAAGAACAAGGCCCGTCTGCAGCGCTACGAGGAGATGGTCACCGAAGCCGAGAAGTACAGGAAACTGGACTTCGAAGAGATCCAGATCCCGACCCCGCCACGCCTGGGCAACAAGGTCGTCGAGGTCGAGGACCTGTCCAAGGGCTTCGATGGTCGCACCCTCATCAAGGATCTGTCCTTCACACTGCCCCGCAACGGCATCGTCGGCGTCATCGGACCGAACGGTGTGGGTAAGACCACCCTGTTCAAGACCATCGTCGGTCTTGAGGAGCCGGATTCCGGCAAGGTCACCGTCGGTGACACCGTGAAGCTGTCGTACGTGGACCAGAACCGTGCCAACATCGACCCGGAGAAGACCGTCTGGGAGGTTGTCTCCGACGGCCTGGACTACATCATCGTCGGTCAGAACGAGATGCCGTCGCGCGCCTACCTGTCCGCCTTCGGTTTCAAGGGCGGGGATCAGCAGAAGAAGGCCAAGGTGCTCTCCGGTGGTGAGCGCAACCGCCTGAACCTGGCGCTGACCCTCAAACAGGGCGGCAACCTGATCCTGCTGGATGAGCCGACAAACGACCTCGACGTGGAAACCCTGAGCTCCCTGGAAAACGCCCTGGTCAACTTCCCGGGTTGTGCCGTGGTCATCTCGCACGACCGTTGGTTCCTGGACCGCACCTGTACCCACATTCTCGCGTGGGAGGGCAACATCGCCGAGGGCCAGTGGTACTGGTTCGAGGGTAACTTCGAGGACTACGAGAAGAACAAGGTCGAGCGCCTCGGTGCTGATGCCGCACGTCCTTCCCGTGTCACCCACCGCAAGCTGACCCGCTAGGGTCTGACCTCCGCGGTTCACACCACCCGCATCCACCTCCCCTCACCGGGGGAGTGGGGATGCGGGTGGTGGTGTTTCCGGGCCCGCCCGCCGGGCAGGCGACTATATGTCCGCGGTGAGTACCCGCTTGCCCACGCGGTCGGTAGAATGCTTCCAGACGCACGAACACCCCTATAAGAAAGAGGCCGAGGCTAAATCCATGGCAGCCAGCGAAGAGAAGAACCACAAGTCCCTCCACACCGCGGAGGTTGAGTTGCGTTGGTCTGACTTTGACCGTTTCGGGCATGTGAACAACGCCGCATTCATCGAGATCGCCCAGGAGGCGCGCCTGGCCTTCGCGGAGGATCAGTTCCGCGAGCGCGGATACGAGATCCCGGCGGTGTTTGTCCGCCACCTCGAGGTGGACTACCTGCGGGCGATCCTGCCGGACACCACCACCGCGGTCGTGGAGACCGTGGTCACCCACCTCGGCAACACCTCCTTCACCACCCGCCAGGAGGTCAAGGACCGCACCGGCCGTGTGTGCTGTGTGGTGGAGTGCGTGCAGGTCACGGTGAACATCCAGACCGCCGCGCCCCGCGCGATCAGCAAGACCGAGCGCAAGGTCCTCACCCGCGTCGCCAGCTCCGAGGTGCAGGAGAAGGAAGCACTCGAAGCCTAGTGGTTACACAGGAGACCTTCACCATCACCGCCGGCGCTGCGGGTCTGCAGGCGCTGCTCGCCCGTGCGGTCGGCATTGACTCCGGCGCGAGTGTGCGTTTCCGGCAGCTCGACCAGGACACCGTCGATGTCTTTGTCACCACCCCCTTCGATGTGACGGTGTCCAGGCGCGTGCAGGGTGTGGTCGGGCGTGACGGTGCGACCGTCGGTGCGCAGGACCTGCTGGGGGCGCTGACCGATAACCGCGCGGAGATCGGTCCGGCGCGCGACGCGAGCTGGCCGGGGTCGCTGCCCCCGGCCCACGGCTTCACGCTTGTCGACGACATCCCCGTCACCGTGGTCCGCCAGCTCGCCGACCAGGGCCAGGCCCTGGCCCGACAGTTCTCCGGACCGCTGGGCCCGCCGTCCTCACTGATGGATCAGAAGGTGATCTCGGTGGAGGGTAACGGGCAGACCGCGCAGATCCCGATGCGGACCATCTTCACATGCACCTCACTGGGCCTCATCCCGGGGTTCTCCGCACCGGATCATATTCCGCGTCACCTGCGGGTCTCGGTCAACGGCCGGTGGACCCGGGTGGATGCGCCCTTCGGCACCGTCTACCGGTCCACGGGTCTGGGCCTGAGCGTGTTCTAACCGCCTAGAGCAGTACCCACCCCGCCAGGGCCGCACCCACTGCGACGGCCCATGGTGGGGTCTTCCATTTCGCCAGGCCCAGCCAGCACACCGCGGCGATCGCCAGGGTGGGTACGCCGGTGATGCCGTGGGTGAACACCGGATCATAGAGGGCTGCAGCCAGCAGGCCGACCACACCGGCGTTGATGCCCCGCACCGCCGCCTGCAGGGTGGGCTGGGTGCGCCACTTCCCCCAGAAGTACAGGCCACCGAGCATGAGCAGCGCGCCGGGCAGGAAGATCAACACCGTCGCGATGACGGCACCCAGCACCCCACCGTGCACGGCACCGAGGTAGGTGCCAAAGGAGAACATCGGCCCGGGAACCGCCTGCGCGGCGGAGTAACCGGCGAGGAAATCCGTCTGGTTGATCCAGCCTGGCACCACCACCAGCTGCTCCAGCACGGGCAGCACCACGTGGCCACCGCCGAAGACGACGGAACCCGCCTGGAAGAAGGCGGGGTAGAAACCACCGACCACGACCGCGGCGACCAGGCCCACGGCCAACAGCACCAGCGAACCCACCCCGGCCCAGGCCGGGACCGGTCGGGTGCCGGTGGCCTGCTCCGCGGCGCCATTGGTATCTGACCGCAACAGCAGGGCACCCAGCACACCGGCGACCACGATGATGAGCAGGTGCGTGACGGTGGAGGGGACAGCCAGCACCGCGATGCCGGCGGCCACGGCGATGGTGGCGGTGATCGCGGTGGCGGCCATGGACCGGGCCATGCCGCTGACGGCGTGGAACACCACGGCGACGGCTGCCGCCAGGAGACCCTGGGTCCAGCCGGCGTCCGGCGCGTCGATAAGCATCGCGAACGCAGTCATGAGGACGGCTGCGGGCAGAGTGAAGGCGAACCATGCCGCCAGCAATCCACCGAAACCGGCGCGGTGATAACCCAGCGCCAAGCCGACCTGCGAGGACCCGGGGCCGGGCAGCAGCTGGCTGATGGCCACCACCTCGGAGTAGTCGGTGTCGCTGAGCCATTTGCGACGCACCACGAACTCCTCGCGGAAATAACCCAGGTGGGCGGTGGGCCCACCGAAGGCCGTCACACCGAGTAGCCCGAAACTACGTAGCACTTCCAGGATTCGAGTCATGATTCATGACTCTAAACCCGTTAGATCAATCCCGCTGATGGGGATCGGGATTGGAGTTGATGAGCATATCGGCCGCGCGCACCATGTGATCCCAGATGGCGGTGCGCTGGTCATCGGTGAGCATGCCCTCCTCCAGACTGTCGAGAGCCCTGGTCATCAGCTCCAACCAGCGTTCGGCGGCGGTGACCCCGATGGGGAAGTGGGCATGGCGCATGCGCAGGCGCGGATGCCCCCGCTGCTCGGCATAATCCTTCGGACCGCCCCAGTACTGGACCAGGAACATCCGCAGACGCGCCTCCGCACCCTCCCAGTCATCCTGCGGGTACATGGGCCCGAGGATGTCATCGGTGCGCACCTGCTCGTAGAAGCGGTGGACGATGAGCTTGAAGGTGCCTTCGCCGCCCACGCTGTCGTAGAAGTTCTCCGTGCTTGTCATGCCGTCAAGTCTAGGCCCGGAGCCCGCTGGCGGATCCCGCGGTGTCCGGATTGTAGGGTGGGTTCCATGCCAGTCGATGCTCAGCGAGAAAACTGCCTCGCCTTCACCAACGTGACCGTCCGCCGGGGTCCCACCCGCCTGGTGGAGGGCATCACCCTGGAGTTCCCACGGGGTTCCCACTGGGCGGTGCTGGGGCCCAACGGTGCCGGTAAGACCACCCTGGTGAAGATGGCCGGCACGCTGCTCTACCCCTCAGAGGGGACCGTCGATGTGCTCGGTCACCGGTTCGGGCGGGTGGATACCCGCATGCTGCGCCGCCACATCGGTTATGTGGATCCACGGCAGCGCCTGGATGACATCCCGGTCCATGAGGCCGTCCTGTCTGGTCTGACCGCCTCGAACGGTCTGTTGGAGCGGTGGGAACCCACCCGGGCCGAGCTGATCCGGCGTGATGAACTCCTGGCGCTGGTCGGCATGGAGGACCGCGCCGACCGTCGCTGGTCCGCGCTGAGCCAGGGGGAACGCGCCCGGACCCTGATCGCCCGCGCGCTCATCCCCTCACCCTCCCTACTGCTTCTCGACGAACCGTGCACCGGCCTCGACCTGCCCGGGAGGGAGGTTCTCCTGAGGGTCATCGACACCCTGCGCCGGGAGACGGAGGGCCTGAGCACCATCATGATCACCCACCATGTGGAGGAGATCGCGGCCACCACCACCGATGTGCTCATGATGCGTGATGGCCGGGTGCTGGCCGCCGGTCCGGTGGGGGAGATCCTCACCTCCACCAACCTCAGTGAGCTGTACGGCATGGAGGTTCACCTGGAGCAGATCCGGGGACGGTGGTTCGCGTTCGGGGCGGGGGAGGAGGCATGAATCTAATGCCCGTGGGTTTGCCCTGAAATGGACAGCTTGGTCTATTATTGCCCACAGCCCCGCAGTATATTTTTTTCAGGAGTTGATCCAGTTGTCCCACAAGCCCACCAACCAGGGTTTTTCCACCGCCTCGATTCACGCCGGATACGAGCCGGACGAATACTATGGTTCGATCAACGTCCCGATCTACGCCTCCACCACCTTCGCGCAGAACGGCCCCAATGAGCTGCGCCGTGGATATGAATACACCCGTGTGGGTAACCCCACCATCACCGTGCTGGAGCAGACCGTCGCCGCCCTCGAGGGTGCCGAGTACGGTCGTGCCTTCTCCTCCGGCATGGCGGCCACCGACATCCTGTTCCGCATCCTGCTCAAGCCAGGCGACCACATCATCCTGGGCAACGACGCCTACGGTGGCACCTTCCGGCTCATCGACACCGTCTTTGTCGCTTGGGGTGTGGAATACACCGTGGTGGACACCTCCAACGTCGATGAGGTCAAGGCCGCCATCCGCGATAACACCAAGCTGATCTGGGTGGAGACCCCCACCAACCCGGCACTGGCCATCACCGACATCGAGGCCGTAGCCAAGGCAGCTGAGGGCACCGACGCCAAGCTCGTGGTGGACAACACCTTCGCCTCCCCCTACCTGCAGCAGCCGCTGACGCTCGGTGCCTACGCCGTGCTGCACTCCACCACCAAGTACATCGGTGGACACTCCGATGTGGTCGGTGGCCTCGTGGTGACCAACGACCAGAAGCTGGATGAGGAACTGCTGTTCATGCAGGGTGGCATCGGTCCGATCCCAAGCGTGTTCGACGCCTACCTCACCGGCCGTGGCGTCAAGACCCTCGCTGTCCGCATGGACCGCCACTGCGATAACGCCGAGAAGATCGCCGAGTTCCTCGATGCCCGCCCCGAGGTGTCCACCGTGCTCTACCCGGGCCTGGAATCCCACCCGGGACACGAGGTGGCCAAGCGTCAGATGAAGCGCTTCGGCGGCATGATCTCCGTGCGCTTCGCCGGTGGTGAGGAGGCCGCGAAGAAGTTCTGCACCTCCACCAAGCTGATCTGCCTGGCGGAATCCCTCGGCGGTGTGGAATCCCTGCTGGAGCACCCCGCCACCATGACCCACCAGTCCGCTGCCGGTTCCCAGCTGGAGGTGCCCCGTGACCTGGTGCGCATCTCCATCGGCATCGAGGACATCGAGGACCTGCTTGCCGACGTCGAGCAGGCCCTGGATCAGCTGTCCCAGTAGTCCTCCGTTTGTTCCGGGAAGGGGCATGGGCGGGGCGCAACAACATTGCCCCCGCCCCCGGAACGCAGGTGGGCCGTCTGGTTCAGTTCCAGTTCTGACTCGTGCCCAGCGCTTTCACTGCCAGCGCCACGCGGGAGTCCACCTCAAATTTCCGGAGCATAGCCGACACCTGCTTTTTCACCGCAGCCTCGGAGTAGTGGAGTTTCCTGGCGATCTGCGCGTTGGTGAGTCCCTGACACAACAGGTCGAGGGTTTCCCGCTCACCCCTGCTCAACTCAACGCTGAATTCCCGGGGTCGGGGAGGTACTCCCCGCCGAATAGTCGCGTCCACCAACCGGGATGTGGATGCTGCGGAGAGCGCAGTGCCACCCTTGATCGCTTCACGGACAGCCCATATGACGGACTCCGGCGGGTCACTCTTGGCGATGTAGCCGGCGCTGCCCGCAGAGAGCACACCGAGCATGGCCCGATCCGTGTCGAAACCAGTCATCGCGATGAAAATCGGTGGGTTGTCCAGCTCCTTCACCGCTGACAACAACTCGATACCGCTCATGCCGGGCATGGAGAGATCAGACAGGATGACATTGCACGAGGTGTGCTCCATAAAGGCCAGTGCGTCCCGGCCGCTTGCCGCGGTGCCGACAACGGTGAGGTCCTCGGCCATGGTGAAGAACACCGGGAGGTTCCGGAGAATGATGGGGTCATCGTCGACGATGAGGATCCGGTGTGTCATCGGCACCAGGGGCGTTGTGGGTTCCGATCGCAGCTGAACCAGTCCCCGATGCTCTGGATGGCAGCTACGGGTTCGGTCACCACGGGAGTGGGTGCAGGGGGAGAGATAACCGTCAGGGACAGGAGGACGGGGATGAGCATGTTCATGTTTCCAGGGGGCCTTTCGCAAAAGGGGTCGAGGTAACGTCAGCGTGGTGGGGGATCACGTAGATGGAATGGAGATCACCACCGTCCACACCCGCCCGCTGTCACTGATGTGGAGATCACCACGTTCAGCGGCGAGATGACGCTGCATGGTTTCAATCCCAAGCCTGTTCGACCCGGTCCTCGACTCCTCATCAGTGTAGGAATTCTCGATGGTGATCTCTGTTCTCCGCGGTGAACAGTCCGCCACGATCCGGACCTGCTCATCTGGATCCCCATGCTTGGCGATATTCGCCAGTGCCTCGCCGAGAACCTTGTCCACTGAGGCACTGATGAGAGGAAGCTTTGTGGTGCTTCCCGATCTGATGTCACAGTTCACGTCGAAGCCCTGCCTCCGTAACGAGTCTGCACCGTGCATCAGGGAGGGAACGAGTGATGTTGTCCTGGCGTCCGCCACCGCGTCGACGGGGGAGCTGAGGTTGTCGATCAACATGCGTAACGACGCCAATGTGGTGCGCACTGCCAGCGCCGAGTCTGTCAGGTCAGCGACAAGGGCGGGATTTGTGTCGGCGGACCTGATCCCGGCGGCCTCAAGCTGAACAATGACCGAGCTCAGGCGTGTTGCGATGTCATCGTGGAGGGTATGGGACAGCTCTTCCCTCCTTTCCCGGATTCTTCTCTGTTCCGCCTCCCGGGCACGGGCTACAGCACCGAACCAGATGCCACCGCCGAGGGGAAGAAGGAACATCAGGAGGCTGATTAGGAAGGACTCGGCATCGACAACGAACCGGCCTTCAGACGGTTGATGGAAGCCGGACAGCATGGCTGTGCCCAGCGGTAGGAGTGCCCACCACCAGTGGCGTCGAAAAGCAAGGACCCCCACCACACAGGGCGCGATGAGGAACAGCAGACCCGGGCGGGCGTCGGCAGCGATCACGCAGAGATAGGCAATCGCCAGCATGACTGCGGTAGCCCGGGGGAAATGGACGGACAGCGGCAGTGAGCTCGCAATGACGAGGAACAGGATCAACTCGATGACCGACCACGTCGGATCCTCCGTGAACCATTGGAGAGCGAAAATGAGGAAGGCGAGGAGGGCGAAAGCCGCCGTGAGCGATGGCGTACCCGGAAACCGGGAAGTGGGAACGAGCCGGGACGTGCCCAGTTCTTGCATTATCGTGGTCCTCGCATCTGTTTTCACACTCCCGCTGCCGTCTGCCCTGATCAGAGTGCTGCCGTCGCGAGTGATCTGATCATCAGAAAGCGGACAACAACAAGGATAATTCCGATGATCAGCGCTATGTTACCGAGGACAGCACAGGCACCATGATGCGCGTTCAACTCGGCTCCTTCGGGTTGGTCACTCTCGCGTAGAGATACGGCATTTGAGTTTAATGCCCTGGTCCACGCCAGCAGCGGAATCGGATCGAGAAGTAGTCTTTCGGATACCGTAAGCGTAAAGGGCTGGACATATCCCCTCGAAGGGGTTAATCCTTGCGGTATAGCGCGGAACACCAGGGTGGTGCGTGTGCCATACGAGTAACAGAAGATCAACGGCTTTTACTATCCAGTAGTCGAACGGATACAGATGAGCCCCGGAAGACGACATGGCACGGTGGAAAAGCTAGGGTTAGAACTACAGGAAAACCCCGTGGCTTTAGTGCCGTCGGCAGGTGAAGAGTGCGGAGCTGGCATCTCCATACTCTCAGCCTCTGATGCCGGGGCGATGAAGAAGTTTGTTGTGGAGACCGCTGGGGATGCACTCACATGTGGCAGTGGAATCTTGAAGGAAAGGGCAGTATGTCATCGACCCACAACGTCGAACGCAGGGAACCGCACTCCTCCCGGACTCAGAAGTATTTCGGTGGTCCGGGAATCGTCGTGATGTTTCTTGCAGCAGTCGTGGTCATTGGCTCCATCATCCTCGATGCAACGACGGGCATTGAGTCTTCGAAGTACATTGCCACGGTTGTCGGCATTGTCTTTTTGGGTTCTGTGGCCTGGAAAGCGTTTCGAGCAGCTCCCAAGGCCGATCAGCGATAGCTCTCCGCCGAAGCTCAAACGTTCACGGTTACCACCTCGCCCGATGCCACAAGTGATGGGCAGCATCGGGCAAGAGACGGACATCCATCTGCCGGGACGTTGCCCGTACTGTGGCCGCGAACCAACTGAACCACGCTCTACTGGTGGGAAAGCCTAAAGCTCAGTCCGTCCCTCGAGGACCTTCTCCACATAGGCGATGCGGGCCTCCACGATGTAGTTGAACAGTTCGTCAGAGGTGGTGACGGCCTCGTCGACTGCCTTCCGGGTCAGGGGCGCATCCACATCGGGTTCCTCATCCAGCCAGGGCTGGGGGATCGGCGGGAAGGTGTGCGCCCGGGTCTCTTCATCCTGCCGGTCGTAGTTGTAGTCCGCGTTGAGGGCGAAGTTGAACAGGTCTGCCATGAGCATCTCGCGGATGACCACTGCCTGTCGTAGGGTCAGGCCGATATCGACGAAGAACTGTAGGGTTTTCTCCACCAGGCCGATACCGATGGGGGAGGTCACAGAGGTGGTGATCGTTTCGTCCTGGGCAATGAGCAACAGACGGGGGTGTTTCCGGAACTGCTGACGCAGCGATCCCCACAGCTCGTGGAAGGAGTCACGCCAGTTCTCGGGGTCGAGATCAGGGATCTCGATCGCGTCGGTGAATCGTATCCAGACGCGGTCGATGATCTCCTGACGGTTGGCCACATGGTTGTATAGGGCCCTGGGGGTCACGCCCATCTCGCGGGCGAGACGGTTCATGGTGACGGCCGCGAAGCCCTCCTGGCCGGCGATGGTGAAGGTACGGTCGATGATGGAGTCGACCGTGAGGATTCGTTGCGTTGGTCGTCCCGGGCGACGACCTGTGGAACCGGTGACGGGGGATGCAACGGGCTGTGAGTTTTCGCTTGGCATGATTCAAGAGATTACGCCGTGCATACAATTAAATCCATAGGATTGAGATAATTAATATCGCAGTTCCTACAGCTACACCTGTTTTCAGGTAGAAACTATTTCTCGAGGAGTAACCATCATGAGTGAAACAGTGGCAGTGGTCACCGGGGCGACCGGTGGAATGGGCGTGGAAATTGTCCGAGATCTATCCCGTGACCATAGGGTTTATGCACTCGGTCGTAATGTCGAGGTGCTCGCCCAGCTGGAGAAGTTGGACAATGTCGTGACGGTGGAGGCAGATATGGTCTCCGATCTCCTCCGCGGTGACGGGGCTGGAATCGACGCGCTGCGCGATCTTAAGCGTGTGGATGTCCTCGTCCATGCCGCGGCGATCGCCCACAACCGGAGCGTGGAATCCGCCACGGTGCGGGACTGGCACGACCACCTGGATCTCAACGTGGTGGTGCCGGCGGAACTGACCCGCCAGCTGCTGCCGGCGGTGCGTGAGGCACAGGGGCAGATCGTGTTCATCAACTCCGGCGCGGGCACCGGCGCCCACCCGGGCAACACCATCTACTCAGCGAGCAAGCACGCCCTGCGGGGTCTGGCCGATGCGCTGCGCAGGGAGGAATCCACCGCCGGGGTACGGGTATCCACCGTCAGCCCCGGACCGACCGACACCCCCATGCTGCGTGGCCTGGTCGAGGACAAGGGAGGCGAGTACCGGCCGGAGTGGTACATCGAGCCGGTGGAGGTGGCCCGCGCGATCCGCTTTGTGGTGGATTCGGGGGAGACCACCCAGATCACCAATGTGGATGTGCGTCCACGGGTGGAACTGGCGGACCGGGGCTGATCACGGTTCCTAACGCGCCAGGGCGAAGATTTCCGCATCCACGGCGGCGGCTGCCGCGTCGATGGCCTCCAGCAGCTGCTCCAGCTGGTCCTCGGTGGTGATCAGTGGTGGTGCGATGTGGAACCGGTGGCCGGAGACCATCGGCCACACGCCGTGTTCCTTGAGGGCGGCGGCACCGGCGGCCATGGCCTCGGCACCAGCCGGGGTCTTGGTCCCGGCGTCGCTGACGAACTCCAGGGCCCAGAAGAAACCAATGCCTCGCACATCGCCCACGGAAGCGTATTTCTGCGCGGTCTCGGCCAGGCGGGGGCCGATGAGGCTTTCGCCCAGTGAGGCCACACGCTCGAAGATCTTCTCATCCTCATAGACCTTCAGTGCGGCCAGCGCCGGGGCCACAACCAGGGGATGGCCGGAGTAGGTCAGTCCACCGGAGTAGGCCTGCTGGCCGAAGGTGTCGCGGATGGCGCGGGTCATCACCACACCACCGAGTGGGGCGTAACCGGCGTTGATGCCCTTGGCGAAGGTGATCATGTCCGGCTGGACATCCGCACCGGCGTGCTCATAGGCGAAGAACTTACCGGTACGGCCCAGACCCACCATGACCTCATCGGCGATGAGCAGGATACCGTGCTGATCACACAGCTCGCGGACACCGGCGAGGTATCCGGCCGGTGGGACGATGATGCCCGAGGAACCGACGACCGGTTCGATGACGATGGCGGCGATCATGCCCGGGCCCTCGAAAGCGATGGTCTCCGCGAGGTGTGTCAGGGCGCGCTCGCACTCCTGCTCCTCGTTGTCGGCGAAGAAGGAGGAGCGGTAGAGGAACGGAGCCCAGAAGTGGTAGATGTCGCCGTCGGTGGTGGGGTTGCCCAGGCGACGGTGCTCGCCGGTGAGCATCATCGCGGATCCGGTCGCGCCGTGGTAGCTGCGGTAGGCCGACAGGATCTTGTTACGGCCGGTGTGCAGGCGGGCCATACGGATGGCGTGTTCGATGGCGTCGGCACCGCCGTTGGTGAAGAACACGTGGGAGAATTCCCCCTGCGCGCACGCGACAATCTGGTCGGCCAGTTCGGAGCGGATGTCATTGGCGAACGCCGGGTTGAGGTTGGTGATGCGACCGGCCTGGGTGCGGATTGCCTCCACCAGCGCGGGGTGGTTGTGGCCGAGGTTGGCGCTGACCAGCTGGGATCCCATGTCGATAAAGGCCCTGCCCTCATAGTCATAGAGGAGCGCACCCTCCGCGGTGGCCCACGCCTTCGGGGTGATCTTGTCCTGGGCGGACCAGGAATGGAAGACGTGTTCCTTGTCCAGTGCGGTGGTGCGGGCCTCCTCCGCGAGGGCCTCGGGAGAACCGAATTCAATAAAGTCGCCGTTGAAATTGGTGTACCCGGTGGGTGCTGTGGACATGGCTATCACTCCTGGGGGAATCGGTTGGTTGTTTGTGAGGCTGTCTGAGGCCCAACCCCCGACTCTATCCCGGCGGTTACGCCAGGCCCACCCGGCGCAGCAGATCCACCGCTGTTTTATCTGTCTCCTGCAGCATGAGGGGATCGGTGCCGGGCATGGGGGAGATGGTGGTGTCGGCCAGCTGGGCGTAGGTGGGGATGCCGATCAGCTGCACCCGTGGATCGAGGTCGCCGTTGGGGTGGACGAGCAGGCGGGTGTCGGGGTCCACCTCGGGGGAACCGGAGGGGGCTTCGGTGCCGTCGGAGGTGTAGTTGGCAAAGGGGCGCACGCGACCGTCGGCCATGAGTGCCTGGCCGAGTGGGTCACCGGGGACGCGGATGTCTGGGCTGTGCATCCAGGCGTCGATAAGCACCCGGGAGCGCAGTGGCGTGTCGCCGGTGGTGGGGGAGGTGAGCTGCCACGTGGCCGTCTTTCCTGTGTCCCGTGCCGTCTGGACGCTGACCTGTGGGCGGGCGCCGGCGAAGGTGGCCAGGCCGGCGTCGACAAGCGCGAGCAGTTCGCGGGTGCGGAACAGTGGCGGGCCGGACCCGACCATCTGGCCGATCGCCATGACGGCGGCGAAGCGGTTGCGGCGGGATTCGAAGGTGAGACGGCCCTCCGCGCCGAGGATGCTGCTGGGTTTGCGGGACGCGGAGATCGACCACAGGGCAGATTTCAGCGGGCTGTCCCACGCCAGTTCGGCGTGCCGGACGTCCTCGGCCATGCTCGCGGCGATGCGCGCGGTGACATCCTCGACGGTGCCGTTCACCCCGGCCAGGGGGTATTCCCACGCGTGCAGGTCGAAGACGTGGTCGGGGGAGGTGACGTGCGGGCGCAGCGCGGTGGGTAGCTTGTCGACGTCCACAGCATCGATCGTCTCCGTGATGGCCTCCAGCGAGGTGGCGATGGCCTCCGGGTTCACGCGGTGGAGGTTCTCGTAGTAGGCCTCGTAGGCATCACGGGCGACCGCCGGCCACACCTCGGTGTCGTAGTTGATGGAGGCGACGCCGCGGTTCTGGGCCTTGAGCGCACTGATGACAGCCTTGAGGCGGGCGAGTTTCGCGGACGGCGGCAGCGACTTGTAATCAGATTTGGGCAGGTAGGGATAGCCACGCCCGGAGGAGATGACGAAGTGGGGTTCCCGGCCGGTGGGTTCATAGCGCAGGCCGGAACGGGTGGTGGGATCCTCGTGGAAGATGCCGCCGCGGTCAATCGTGGTCAGGGCCATGATGTCGAAGAACCCCATGCCGAGTCCGCGGACCAGCACCGTCTCCCCCTCGGGGATGTCCCGGTGGTTCTGCTCCACCGGGTTGCCCGGGCGGATCCAGATGAGCTCGGGGTGCTCCTCGACGGCCTGCGCCAGGGACTGCTCCTCGGCGTTGGGGGCCGGAGTCTGCCAACCGACGGCCAGGACGGTGGCGTCGGTGGTGACCATGCTGGCATCAGAAAGGGTGATCACATCCCGGTCACCGTCCTCGCGGATGGTCACCGCGCGGGCGTGGTGCTGCTCCACCTGCACCCAGTCCGGCAGCAGGGCGAGTGCAACATCGAAAGCCCACCGCAGGTAGGCGCCGTAGAGGGCCCGCGAAGGGTTGGACTGCGGGACGGTCTGGTCGATCTCCTCACGGAAATCCTCGGCGACCTCCGGTGCCGGGGGATGGGCGCGGAAGAGCTCGATGGCCTGTTCCGGGATATCGGTGAGGGTGTCGTCGGCGTCACCACGCAGCAGACGGATCCAGTCGTACTGGGTGGGGCCCTCCACCACCGGCGCGGTGACGGTGGATCCGGGTTCGGTGAACAGGGTGACCGCACCGGCCAGGGTGTTCATGCACAGGGTCCGGGTCTGGTCGGTGCGCCAGATGTTGCCGGCGCCCATCTGGGAGTCCTCAATGAGGTGGAGGACCAGGCCGCGCTCCGGGTCTTTCTGCGCGGAGGTTGCGGTGAGCTGGGCGGCGATCCGTTCGATGACGGAGATGCCCCGCGGGCCGACACCGATGATCGCGACCTCTGCCGGGGGCGTGTGCGGGGACTGGTTCACGGGAAACTCCTGCTCAGAAAGAAATAGTGCCTGTGCTAGACAAGTTGGTCTACTGCAATAGTACCGATCAGTCTAATTATGTGTTAACTTCTAAGTCTACTCAATGAATGACGAGGAAAGTAAATGTCGAATCCAGAAGGGAAACGCCAGTGTTAGCACAGCACATGCGGGGCCGACGCCCACTGCAGGCGAATGGACTGACCGGTCGCGGAAAGCATACCGCCCGGTTCACCAAAGTGGCGGGATCAGTCGCCGCGATGGTCACCAGCCTGGCGGTCCTGGCCGGTTGTGCCACCGCACCCGCCGAGGAGGGGGAACGCAACAGCCTCACCTACCTGGAGCCCGGATTCTTCGCCACCCTCTACCCACCGTCAGCCGGTTTCTACCCCAATGGTGCCGTGGTCAACAACATCACCGACCGCCTCCTCTACCAGGACCCCGAGACACTTGAGCTCAAGCCCTGGATCGCCACCGAACTGCCGGAGATCAACGAGGACGCCACCGAGTTCACCTTCACCATCCGCACCGATGTCACCTATTCGGATGGCACCCCCCTGACGGCCGAGAACGTGGTCAAGAACTTCGATCTCTACGGCAAGGGCGACAAGGACCGCCGCCTAACCACCTCCGAGCAGATCACCAGCTATGACTACGGCGAGGTCATCGACGAGAACACCGTCCGCTTCCACTTCACCGAACCGGCACCGGGTTTCGCCCAGGCCACCAGCTCCTTCAACGCCGGCCTCTACTCCGATGCCACCCTGGACCTGAGCACCGAGGAATTCGCGCCGGGCAACGCCGTCAACATCATCGGCTCCGGGCCCTTCGTGATCACCTCTGAGACCCTTGGCACCAACCTCACCCTTACCCGCCGTGAGGATTACAACTGGGCACCACCGTCGCGTGACCACCAGGGACCGGCCAAACTCGAGGAGATCGAGTACGTCCTGGCCGCCGAGGAGTCCGTGCGCACCGGCGCGCTGGTCTCCGGGCAGGCCGACATCGCCCGCCAGATCGAGGCACCCGTGGAGGCACACCTTATCGACGAGGGCCTCAACGTGGTCTGGAACTCCACCAGTGGTGTCAACAACGGTTACTTCTTCCGCTTCAAGCACCCCCTCCTCCAGGACATCCGCGTGCGCCAGGCACTGATCCGTGGCGTGGACCGCGAGACCATCATGGATGTGCTCTTCAGCCCCTCCTACAAGCTCGCCACCTCGACCCTGGCGTCCAACGCCCTGGGTTACAAGGAGCAGGAAGGCGCCTACGACTACGACCCGGCGGAGGCCGAACGTCTGCTCGACGACGCCGGCTGGGTCATGGGTGACAGCGGCTGGCGGGAGAAGGACGGCCAGATCCTCGAACTGACCTTCAACGAGGCCGTCCCACAGCCACGCTCCCGCGAGGTGACCACCATGGTCCAGGACCAGCTGGCCGCCATTGGTGTCAAGATCAACCTCAACCCCGGTGACCACGCCACCCAGACCGCGGACTCCCTGGACATGGACAAGATCCAGGTGCGTCACTCCATGGTCGGCCGCGCCGACTACGACGTGTTGAAGTCTAAGTTCTACTCCACCAACCGCAACGCCTTCCTCAACTTCACCACCTCCGAGGACGGCACCGAGGACATCGGCGATCCGAAGCTGGAGGAGTTGCTCTTCGCCATCGCCTCCAGCCCGAAGGAGGAGGACCGTGCCGCAGCGTCTGCCGCGGCCCAGGATTACATCACCGAACAGGCCTACGCGCTGCCCCTGTTCGAGGAACCCGTCGTCTACGGCCTGCAGCCGTATGTCCAGGGTTTCGCCCCGGAGGTCATCGGCCGACCGGACTTCTACGAGACCTACCTGGATTTCTCCGTCGAGGATGACGGAACCGGTGAGGTTGAGGGAGACACCGACACCACTGACCCTGACGGAACCGCTGATGCAGCAGCCCGCAAGAAGGAGGACTAGATGACCACCGCACAGATTCTGCGTCGCATCGGTCAGGCGGTGGTGGTGCTTCTTGTCACCTTCGTCCTGGCGTTCATCCTGCTGTCCGCGCTGCCGGGTGATGCCGTCAGCGCACGGTATGCCAGCCCCGACCTCGGTCTGTCACCTGCCCAGCTGCAGGACATCCGGGAATCCTATGGTGCCGATCAACCGCTGATCGTCCAGTTCTTCCTGGCACTGGGAGGCTTCCTCACCGGTGACTTCGGGTACTCCGTCCAGTACGGCACCCCGGTGGCCACCATGATCGCCGAGGCCTTCCCCGGCACCCTCACCCTGGCCGTCCTGGCGTTCAGTCTCGCGGTGATCCTCGCACTGGGTATCGCCATCCTGGCCACCCTCGACCGGTTCGCCTGGCTGCGTGCCTTCTTCAATGCCCTGCCCCCGTTCTTCGTCTCGCTGCCCAGCTTCTGGCTCGGCATCATGCTCATCCAGGTGGTGTCCTTCCGCCTGGGGTGGGTCCCGGTCATCGGTGCCAGCACCGGCCAGGCCCTGATCCTGCCGACCATCACCCTGGCCATCCCGATCGCAGCCCCGCTGGCCCAGGTGCTCATCCGCTCCATCGAAGAGGTGAAGAACCAGCCGTTCATCGCCGCGGTGCGCGCACGTGGTGCCAGTGAGATGTGGGTCTTCTTCCGCAATGTGCTCCGCAACGCCCTGCTGCCCACCCTGACCATGGCGGGCATCCTCTTCGGCGAACTCGTCGGCGGTGCC
The DNA here is from genome assembly GCF_014837045.1 of Corynebacterium gallinarum. GTDB lineage: Bacteria > Actinomycetota > Actinomycetes > Mycobacteriales > Mycobacteriaceae > Corynebacterium > Corynebacterium gallinarum. The sequence goes on along the minus strand of NZ_JACSPR010000001.1, from coordinate 548,008 downwards.
GTGGTCACCGAGACCGTCTTCGGTCGCGCCGGCATCGGAGCCATGACGGTCAACGCCGTGGCCAACCGTGACACCCCGGTCATGCTGGCCATCGTCGTCATCGCCGCCGCCATCTACGTCCTGATCAACCTCATCGTCGACCTGCTCTACCCGGTCCTCGATGCACGTCTGCGCCACAGGGAGAGGGCATAACCCATGAGTAACGCACAGATCCCCAAGAAGCTGGTGCTCGGCAACCCGCGCACCGGTACCGCCGATGTCGCCCGGAAACGTCGCACTGCCACCAACCCGTGGACCCGCCCCGGCGCGATCCTGTCCATCGTGGTGCTGGCCCTCGCCGTTCTCATGGCGCTGATCCCGGGCCTGTTCACCTCCCAGAGCCCGTTTGATTCCCAGACCACCGCGCTGCTGGCCCCCAGTGGTGAGCACTGGTTCGGTACCGACTCGGTGGGCCGTGACCTCTACGCCCGCGTGGTCTACGGTGCGCGTGAAACCCTGCTGGGTGCGCTCATCGCGGTGCTCGTCGGCCTGATCGTGGGCACCCTGATCGGCCTGCTGGCCGGTTCGCAGCGTGGCTGGGTGGATACCCTGCTCATGCGTTTTGTGGATGTCCTGCTGTCCATCCCGGCGCTGCTGCTGTCCCTGTCGGTGATCATCCTGCTGGGATACGGCACCATGAACGCCGCCATCGCGGTCGGTGTGACCTCCGTGGCCACCTTCGCCCGCCTGGCCCGCTCCCAGGTCATCACCGTCGCGGGTTCTGATTTCGTCGAGGCCGCCTACGGTTCCGGTGGCACCCAGGTGCAGGTGCTGTTCCGCCACATCCTGCCGAACTCCCTGACCCCGGTGCTGGCCCTGGCCGCCTTGCAGTTCGGGTCCGCCATCCTGCAGCTGTCCATCCTCGGATTCCTCGGTTACGGTGCACCGCCACCGACCCCGGAGTGGGGCCTGCTCATCTCCGATGCCCGTGACTACATGGCCACCTCCTGGTGGCTGACGGTCCTGCCAGGTCTGGTTATCATCGTCGTCGTCCTGTCCGCCAACTACCTCAGCCGCATCATCCGAAAGGAGGCGTAACCCTGATGAGTACCCCACTGTCTGCCACGAACTCCGCAGCGAGCTCCCCAGGCCAACCAGCAGGTGCCACCCAACCTCTCCTCGAGATCGAGGACCTGGTCGTCTCCTACGGCACCGCCAAGGGTGTCGTGCACGCCGTGAACAACGTCAGCCTCACCGTGCACCCGGGCCAGATCACCGCCATCGTGGGTGAGTCCGGTTCCGGTAAGTCCACCACCGCGCAGGCTGTCATCGGTCTGCTGGCCGATAACGCCGAGGTGGATTCCGGCCAGATCCGTTTCCAGGGAAAGTCCCTGGTGGGTCTGACACCGCGTGAGTGGCGGGAGATCCGCGGCACCAGGATCGGTCTGATCCCGCAGGATCCTAATAACTCCCTCAACCCGGTCAAGACGATCGGTGCGTCGGTGGGGGAGGGCCTGGACATTCACCGTCGCGGAACCACGGCGGAGCGCAGGAAGCGGGTTATTGAACTGCTGGAGCGCGTGGGTATCGACAACCCCGAGGTCCGCTACGACCAGTACCCGCATGAGCTCTCGGGCGGTATGAAACAGCGTGCACTGATCGCCGCGGCCATCGCCCTGGAACCGGACCTGATCATCGCCGATGAACCCACCTCTGCCCTGGATGTCACGGTGCAGAAGATCATCCTGGATCTGCTGGAGGAGATGCAGGCCGAACTCGGTCTGGGCATCCTGTTCATCACCCATGACCTGGCTGTCGCCGGTGACCGTGCTGATCAGATCGTCGTCATGCAGCAGGGCGAGGTCCGCGAACATGGACACGCCGCATCGGTCCTCACCGACCCCCAGCACCCGTATTCCCGGCAGCTGCTGGCGGATGCGCCATCGCTGAGCATCGGTGATATCGCCACACGTGTGCCGGCCGTCGACCCCGCTGAGGCCCGTGCCAAGGGCCCGCTGCTGGTGGTGGACAACCTCCGCAAGGAATACGCCCGCGGCAAGGACGAGGTCTTCGTCGCCGTCAACGATGTCTCCTTCGAGGTCCTGCCCGGAACCACCCACGCGGTGGTCGGCGAGTCCGGTTCCGGCAAGACCACCATCGGCCGTGCGATCTCCGGGTTCAACACACCCACCTCGGGTTCCATTACCATTGCAGGCCGTGACACCACCACGCTCAACAAGACGCAGCGTCGGGAGTTCCGCCGCGAGGTGCAGCTGGTCTACCAGAACCCGTACTCCTCCCTGGACCCGCGCCAGACCATCGGTGCCACCATCGGGGAGCCGCTGCGCAACTTCACCAAGTTGTCCAAACAGGAGATCAACGCCAAGGTCGAGCACTACCTCGACCTGGTGGCACTGGATCCCAGGATGACCTCGCGTCGCCCACGTGAGCTCTCCGGTGGCCAGCGGCAGCGTGTGGCCATCGCCCGCGCCATGATCCTGGAACCCGAGCTCGTTGTCTTCGATGAGGCGGTGTCCGCCCTCGATGTCACCGTCCAGGCGCAGATCCTGCGACTGCTCGATGATCTGCAGCGGGAACTGGGGCTGACCTATGTGTTCATCTCGCATGATCTCGCGGTGGTTCGTGAGATATCCGACACTGTTTCCGTTCTGAGCCGGGGACAACAGGTTGAATACGGTCCTACGATGGATGTGTTCAACAATCCGCAGTCCGATTTCACCCGCCAGCTCATCGACGCGATCCCGGGATCCCGGTACCGTGGCGGTGACCTCAACCTCGGCCTCTAACACGCCGTTCAACAGGAGATATTTTCATGGCAGACATCATCGACATGCTTGTCGGCACCGATCTTCCACACCTGCGTGACAACCGTCCCCAGGCGCGCGACAACGCCCAGAAGAGCTTCGAGGCACTCCTCGAGCCCATCAATCCGGGCACCTTCAGTTTCGGGGAGCGTTATGCCGTGGCCACCTACGTGGCAGGCCTGCACCAGTTCACCCCCGCGGTCGAGCTCTACTCGGATCTGCTTCTCGACGACGCCCCCACCACCCTGGCCCACGCCGTCACTGACGCCATCGACGCGACCCTGTCCGCCGGACCCTACGGCACCTACCGTGAGCCGGGCCTGGCCGCCGAATCCCAGCCGGGTGGTTCCGTGCGCACCGACGCCTCGGTGCTCGGAGAGCGCCTGGCCGCTGCCTTCGATTACGCCCATCTGCTGGTGTTCCACCCGCGTGATTCCCGCCCCGAGGTGCTCGGTCGACTCTCCGAGGCCGGTTGGAGTGCGGATGACACGGTGTCACTGTCCCAACTGATCAGCTTCCTCACCTTCCAGCTGCGCGTGGCCTACGGTCTGCGCACCCTGGGTGGCGAGGACATCAAGGTCAGGATCAAGGGACGCCTCGCCGTGCCGGAGGTCGAGTGGACCCTGTCCGACAAGGGTTTCCCTATCACCACGTATGAGGACATCAACCGCCCCGAGGCGTTTGTCAACCACGCGCTCGGCTGGAAGCCCTGGGTGGAGCCGGTGGCCAAGGCAGATCTCACCGAGGAGCAGCTCGATTCTCTTATCAAGCCTGAGCGCGCCGACATGCCGTACTTCCGTCTGCTCGCCCGCGACCCCCAGGCGCTGAAGGCCCGCACCCTGACCGACCTGGATATCTTCTACAACACCGACGGTGAGGGGGTGGGGCGCGCCGAGCGTGAGATCGCCGCCACCGTTACCTCCCGGTACAACGGCTGTGTCTACTGCGCCTCCGTGCACGCCGGCCGTTCCGTCGAGGAGGCCCCGGAGCGCCTCGATGATGTCAACGCCCTCATTGACAACGGTGTCGACGCCGATCTCGGTTCCGATCAGTGGAACGTCATCCGCGACGCCGCCCGCGCCCTGACCGCCACTCCCATGGCCTTCAACCAGCAGTCTGTGGAACAACTCCGCAGCGCCGGGTTCACCGACCTGCAGATCGTCGACCTGATCAATTCGGTCGCCTTCTTCAACTGGGCCAACCGCCTCATGCTCTCCCTCGGGGAGCCCGAGGTGCCGAAGCGCTTCCTCTAAGCGCTTATCGACGCCTTAACCCCAGTCGTACCCGGTCATCCAGGGTAGGTCTGGGGTTTGGGTTTTAGCTTTTCCGAAGCCCGCATAACTGGTTAACTTCAACGGAAGGTCTCCTCCTCCGGTGGTGAGTTGTGGATAGGGATATGAGAGATCAACAATACGGAAGTGGTCGGTTATATGGATTCACCTCGACTTACCTTGCTGTTTATATCCGAAAAGGAAACCGGGGTGGAATGCTGCGTCGGATTACTCCGCGGTACCTCGCGCATAAAGAAGCTCTTAAAATCACTCGGGAGGTTGGAGGAGCACTTCCTGGAATGGGAGGAGATCACCAGCCGGGAACCGGGACTGCAAGATGCAGCGGAGGGGGAGACGGTGCATCTCGTGTTCCATGGTGCACTCACCGATCCCGGCCCGATTTCCTTCGTGTTCCCAGGCCAGTCCCTGATTCTGGCTACGCTGGATCAGGAGATGGCACACCTGTTCCTTGAGGATGAACGGGAGAGAATCAGGCCTGAATGGGTCCAGATGTGGTCAGTACCTGTTGGATGGGAGGCCCCCGGGCTGGAGGAATTTCTGGAACAGGTACACCAGGGCGGATGAGACCCCAGTGGGTGACCACGACCATAAGTAGAGTGACCGTATGCCCCTTGGCCAGAAGATTTCCGCAACGCTCGCAGTGCTTGGGCTTCTTGTTGCCTTCCAGCTCGAAGCCCCGCATTATGTGGCGTGGTTACTCGCGGTACTCTCCGTGGTTCTGATTCTGATGCCTTTCACCAGGAGTGCCCCTCCGGGTAACCGTTGAGGAGACAACTGGGTGACTTCACTTTGATGCTCATGATAACCGTGAGTGCGTTGTGCTATTTATCTGCATGTATCGGGGCGAAACTGCGTGCAGCACGGCATTATGCGTGTGTTTATATTTGTTGAGATTATCTGTAATCGGGTTTCTTGCAATGCTCTGGGGTGGGGTCTGTTCAGCCGTGAGGCTGCTGTCATGGCGGTTATCGTTCTGGTCGCGGGGGACGGGGACACTCACCAGCCGTGTGGCCAACGTGAAAGATCGCAAAATATGTCAGAACGTTACTCACCTTTAGAGCACTTTGTCTCGGTAGTGAATCAGCCCCGGGGGCTTCATCAGTAGTCCCGGCGCCCCCTCGAAAGGACAGTAACATCTGCACCCCAGCCTCGGTGCCGGGTTCCGTTATCCTCCGGCGCGCGCAGATTAACCGGATGTTTACTCAGGGCTGGGCTCAAGGTGGATGGCCGCATGTCAGTGCCCCTGGGGTAGTGGGGCCGGGGTATCTTGACCGCACGGATGTGGGACAAGTCAGTTCATGCTTTTCACAATAACCCCAGATTGGGGTGATTTGCGTACGTCTGCAGTGTCACCACCTGCATTTTCCACAGACCATTGGACACTTGTCTAGTGATTGTGTTGAATGTGTTCCACAGCACACGCACCGATGGAGGTTTCATGGTTCACAGCAATGCAGGTTCACTCAACGGTAGGGTCGCCGTGGTCACCGGAGCAGGATCGGGCATGGGCCTGGCCACGGTGAAGGCGTTCCTCGAGCAGGGCGCGTATGTCTACGCCCTCGACATCTCGCAGGACAACCTCGAGCGCGAACTCGGTTCTGAGGACAATGTCACCGTCATCGCCCTGGATATCTCCGATTCCGCAGCGGTCAATGAGGCATTCGACAAGGTCCGCGAGAACCACGGCAAGCTGCACGCCCTGGTCAATGCGGCCGGCGTGAGTGTTCCCACCCGTCGCGCGGTGGAGTGGGTCGATGACATCAACCACCGCATGGTCGAGGCCATGAAGAAGGGCGAGCCCTTCGCACCGGAGTTCCTCAGTGAGATCCCGGATGAGGACTTCGACCGTGTCATGAAGATCAACCTCTACGGCACCTTCTACACCACCCGCGCCGCAGTGCCCCTGCTCAAGGCCGCCGGTGGGGGAGCGATCACCAACTTCGCCTCCATCGCAGGTCTGGTCTCCCTGCCGATGCCCGCCTACTACCCGGCATCCAAGGCAGCGGTGGTCGGTATGACCCGCTCCAACGCCGGCGAGCTGGCACCGTTCAACATCCGCGTCAACGCCCTGGCCCCGGCGGGCATCAACACCGCCATGATGAACCAGTCCGGTGACGACCACGTCCAGGCACTGCTCTCCCTGCAGCCCCTCAAGCGTCTGGCGGAACCCGAAGAGGTCGCCCAGACCCTCGTGTTCCTCTCCTCCGACGCCGGCGCCCACTACACCGGACAGGTCTTCTCCCCGTCCGGCGGCGCGTACCTCACCTAACAACACTCACCACAAAACATCTTCAACCCGAAGGAAACACACACCAACATGGCTTTGAACCCAGCACAGCTCAAGCGCATCGAAGAGACCATCCAGGCAGATATCGAGCGCGGCGATTACGACGGCGTCAACGTCATCATCGCCCAGCACGGTGAGATCGCACTCCAGGGAACCTACGGTTTCTCCGAGCGCGCCACCGAGCGCCCCTCCAAGCAGGATGACATCTACCGCGTCCTCTCCCTGTCCAAGGCATTCACCAATGCCCTGGCCTACCGTGCACTCGGTGAGGGCAAGCTCGCCCTGTCCACCCGCGTCGTCGAGATCGTCCCGGAGTTCCTCGGCACCGATCCCTTCCGCATGATGCGCAAAGACAAGATCAACCTGTGGAACCTGCTCACCCACACCTCCGGCATGCCGGCCACCCCGAACCCGGGCATGCCCATCCAGGATTGCGTGAAGCTCCCGGAGATCGCCACGGCCATCGGCACCGTTGATGTCATCCATGAGCCAGGCACCCAGGTCAACTACTCTCCGGCGATCAACCACGCACTCATCGGTGAGATGGTCCGTCGCGCCTACGGTTATGACAGCTTCCAGGACATGGCCCGCGAGCTCATCTTCGAACCCCTCGGCATGAAGGACACCAACTTCGGTCTGCCGAAGGAGAACGAGGACCGCGCCGTCCCGATCAAGGCCTATGTCCCTGACACCGGATTCCTGCGACCCGAGGACATCGAGGGCCTCAACGAGGTCATCACTGAAGAAGCTGAACTGCCCTGGGTCGGCGCCACCACCACGGTGGATGATGTGTTCAAGTTCGTCGAGATGCTGCGCCGCAAGGGTGAGGTCAATGGTGAGCAGCTTATCGGCAAGGCCATCATTGAGCAGGCCACCACCCTCCAGACCGGTGACATGATGAACGACCTCTACACCATGGTCAACTCCGAGATGGGCTGGGCAGCGCCGAAGGGCAACATCGGCCTCGGGGTCATCCTGTCCGGAACCGGCCCGGTCCCGAACTTCTTCGGACCGTTCACCTCCCCGAACGCCTTCGGCAACAACGGTGCCGGATCCACCCTCTTCTGGGTCGACCCGGACAACCAGGTCTCCTTCGTCTTCCTGTCCGCAGGTGTCATGGATGAAGCCAAGAACGTCGAGCGTTTCCAGCGCATCTCCACGATGATCTCCGCAGCGATCGTCTAAAAAACCACCACCCTCACACCCAAGACCCCACCCACCGTTTCCCCCGAGACCTTGAGGTGGGGTCTTGTTTCCCTACCTGAAAACTCCCCTAGAAGGACACCCCAGCCATGACTTCCACCCAGTCACCGCCCATGGGCAAGTGCCCAGTCGCCCATGACTTCAACGCCATGTCCGATGCCTACTTCCTCGATCCGGCGAAGTACATCGACCCCTTCCGCAACGACAACCCCACCTTCTTCTACCCACTCATGAACGCCTGGGTGGTCACCGGACGTGAGGACGCCATCAAGGTGCTCTCCGACTGGAAGTCATTTTCCTCCACCTCCAACTCCGCGCAGATGGATGTGCCGGAGAAGTACCGGGATGTGATCACCCCGGAACTGATGTCCCGGATCCTGCTCGGCTCCGACCCGGAGGGTCACACCAGGGCCCGCGGTGTGGCGCAGCTGGGATTCCTCGAGGAGGACATCCGTGAGCTGCAGCCGGAGATCGAGGCCCGCGCCCACCGTCTCATCGACGCCTTCGAGGAGCGCGGCGAGGCCAACCTCATCGAGGAGTACCTCATTGAGCTGACCACCCAGACCATCATGGCGCACATGGGGTTGGGCTATGAGTACACCGACTTCATCAAGCAGCTGCGCGATGACTTCTTCAGCATCCTCTCCTCCGCCCACGAGCCGGTGCCGGAAGAGGAGCTCGCGGTGGTCTGGGACCGCTATATCACCGCCAACCTGGAACTGCGTGAACTCATCGAGTCCCGCCGCGAATCAGAGGCCCGTGACCTGATCTCCATCATGGCCTCCCAGAAGGATGCCGAGGGGGAGTACATCCTCGGCTCCGATCAGATCGCCATCCACCTCACCGAGTTCGCCGCGGCCGGCACGGATACCACCGCCCAGGCCATGGCGAATGCCATCCTCTTCCTCCAGCAGAATCCGGAGGCCAAGGAGGAGGCGATCATGGAGGCCGAGCTGTGGCCACGGGTGTTCGAGGAGACCATCCGCCGCCGCAACTCCTCCACCTTCACCTCACGTCTGTCCAATGTGGACATCGAGATCGGTGGCGCGCAGATCAAGAAGGGTGACCGCATCCAGGTGTCCCTGACCTCTGCCAACACCGACCCCAACTTCGTGGACCGTCCCTTCGAGTTCGATATCCACCGCCCGGATTACCAGGACCACCTGGCCTTTTCCACCGGCCGCCACAAGTGCCTGGGCAACCCCCTGGCCCGTGTCCAGGCACCGACCGGTCTGCAGGTGCTCTTCGAGCGTCTGCCGTCGATCACCGTGACCGACCCGGATTCGGTGGACTTCCTGCCGATGGCGCTGCTGCCCGCGCGCCGCTCACTGCACGTCACCTGGGACCTGGAGGATATTGAACGGTCCAAGAGCACCACCGTGCGGACGCTGGAGCTGGTCGTCGACAAGCGCACGACCGAATCCGACGGCGTGGTCTCCCTGACGCTGGTGCACCCCGACGGCGGCGAGCTGCCCACCTGGAAACCCGGCGCGCACATCGATCTGCACCTGCCCGGTGACATTGTGCGCCAGTACTCCCTGTGCGGTGACCCATCCGACACCACCTCCTACCGCGTCGGCGTGCTGCGCGAGGTCGCCAGCCGCGGCGGGTCGGTCGCGGTCCACGACACGCTTGTCGACGGTTCCCCCATCACCGTCTCCTGGCCCCGCAACAACTTCCGCTTCACGGAGGCGGACAACTACCTATTCATCGCCGGCGGCATCGGCATCACCCCGATCCTGACGATGGTGCAGGGCGCGGAACGTCGCGGCAAGAACTGGAGGCTCATCTACGGTGGGCGCACCCGTTCCTCCATGGCTTTCCTCTCCGAACTGGAGCAGTACGGCGACCGCGTTCAGATCGTGCCGCAGGATGAACTGGGCCACCCGGACCTCAAGGGTCTGCTCACCGAGGTGCCCGAGTCCACCCTCATCTACTGCTGTGGTCCGGAAGGCCTGCTGCAGGCGGTGGAGGCGAGCTCGGCGCACTGGCCGAAGAACAGCCTGCGCCTGGAGCGCTTCGCCCCGAAGGTGGTCGAGCGTGACTACGACGACGAGCCCTTCGAGGTGGAGTTCGCTGATTCCGACACCACCGTCACGGTCGGTGCGGAGGAATCCATCCTCGATGCCGCCGCCCGCGTCGGTCTCAGCGTCATCTCCTCGTGCAAGGAGGGCACCTGCGGTACCTGTGAGACCCCGGTGGTCTCAGGCGCCGTGGATCACCGCGACTCCATCCTCACCGCCGATGAGCAGGAAGCCAATGACACCATGATGATCTGTGTGTCCCGCGCCGCCCGTGGCTGCGGGAAGATCGTCCTGCAGGCCTAGGAACTCAATGGCCGGGCTTGGGGAACAGTGCCAGCCACTGCCCGGCCAGGGAGTCGAGCATCTGGTCCTCATGTTCGGTGTGGCCCCGGCCGTAGACGAACTGGAAGGTACGGTCCAATCCCATCCACAGGGTGATGAAATGCATCCTGCGGGTGGGATTTGCTGTCAGCTCGGGCAGTGAGTGGGCGACCCGCTGCACCATGGACCACCATTCGGTGGCCACCTCCTCATCATCGCCCATGGCCTGTTCAATGGCGGAGAACTCCACTCGGCCCTCCATCCAGAGGTTCTTCATCGTGGCGAGCCACGCGAGGGCCCGCGTGTGGGTGGCGGGTGGTTCGTCGAAAAGCGTGGTGAACGGTGCTGCGAAGGTGGGCTCCAGGTCGCGCATCCGGGCGAGCACGATATCGGGTTTGTTCCTGAAGTGCAGGTACAGGTTCGCGCGGCTGCCGCCTGAGTGCCGGGCGATCTCATTCATCGAGGTTGCGCGGTACCCCTGCCGGGTGAACAGCTCGAAGGCGGAATCGATGAACCGCTGCCGGGTGTCGGCGGCCTTCCTGTCATAGACGTGCATGGTGTCCTCCCTGACTGAACACACCACACTAGTTGGAGAACGCCGTGGACACGCGCACCGCCGCCGCATCCGAGCGCAACACATCCTCGGAGTACTCCAGCACACGGTGGTTCTGCAGTTCGGTGACCCGCTGGATGCGCAGCAGCGGCATGGCGGTGCTCACGCCCAGGTGTTCCTGCTCGAAGGGGGTGGCCACGCCCGGGGCCAGGGTCTCCTCCTTGCGCGCCGGGGCCAGGGACCAGTGACGGTCCAGCAGCTCCGCCAGGGACCCGTTGAGGTCCATGCTGGCGATGCCGGGCACCAGGTGGGCGGGGAAGTGGGAATCGCTGATCAGCACCGGGGTGTCCGCCGCATGGTGGACCCGCACGATCCTCACCACCGGCTCCCGGAAGGGCACGCGCAGTTTCGCGGCGAGTGTGGCCGGGGCGTTGAATTCCTCCACCGTGAGCACCTCGGTCATCACCGCATGCCCGCGGGCATCGAGCTGGGGGAGAATACCCCGACGGTGGGTGAGTTCCACCACGGGGCGGTTGCCCAGGACGAAACTACCCCCCGAACGCCCACGTTTCCGGCCGATGACCCCATCCATCTGCAGCTGGTCCAGGGCCTGTCGCACCGTCATGCGGGCGACGCCGAACTCCTCGGCGAGGTCACGTTCCGCCGGCAACCGGTCGCCGGGGGAGAGCGCATTGGCCTCGATCCGGGCGATGATCTCAGCGGCGATCCGGGCGTAGGCGGGACCAGAACGGGAAGTCATGTTCCTTATAGTGCCGTCAACCCGGAGGTTGCGCAGCGCAAGTGGAGGGGGCGAACCCCCATCCGGCAGCCGGGTACGTTAGCTGGCGTCGACCTCCCGGTTGCGCAGCGCACGGGCGACACGGTCACGTTCCTCCGACACCACGCGCTTGAGGCCCGCGGAGTGCTCCCCGGCCAGGAAGTCATCGGCCAGGGCCAGCGCCTCGGCGGTGACATTCCACGACGGGTACAGGCCGGTGAGGATCTGCATGGCGATCTCATTGCTGAACGCCTCCCACACCGTCGGGGCGATCTCGAAATAGGTGCCGGTGTAGTTGTTGAGTAGCTCGGCGGACCCGGTGAAGGTCAGGCCCTCGATGGTGTGGCGCAGCTCCAGGTTGCTGAAGGTGTTGTCGGCGGAGACGGCCTCCCCGTAGATGCTGGCCTTGTTCTCCGCGGTGTTGACCGCGGCCCGGGCACGCAGGGCCGACAGGTTCGAGGCAGACGAACGGTCACGGGTGAGTTCCTCGGCGATGGCCGCGTCCGGATCCTCCACCGCGCCGTGGGCGATCAGGGCAGTCAGCGCCCACCAGCGCAGGTCGGAATCCACCTCGATGCCGGCCTCGGACCCGTCGAGCAGACCACGGAAGAACGCCACCGCGTCCTCGTCCAGCGCCGTCTTCGCCAGCGCCTGGATGAAGGCGAGCTGGGTGTCGGTGTTGTCACCCGCGTGGCGCACCCCATCAAGCAGGAGCTTTGCGACGACCGATTCACCCTCAGCCGTCACCCACGCCGGATCTGCATAGTTCTTCAACGCGGAGACAGCCTGGGCCAGGATGCGTTCCAGCACGGCGATCTCGGTTTCCGCGGAGGCACCACGGGCCACCAGCGCGATGAAATCACGGGCCTTCATCTGACCCGAGCGGGTCATCTCCCAGGCAGCCGACCACGCCAGGGTGCGCGGCATCGGATCGACGAACTTGTCGATGTGGTTGATCACGAAGTCCAGGGACCCCTGATCCAGATCCAGCAGCGCGTAGGTCAGATCATCATCATTGACCAGAACGACATCAGCCTGGTCCACACCGATCAGCTCCGGCACCGCGGTGGAGGCACCGTTGATGTCCAGTTCGACCTGTTTGAAGCGGGTGAGTTGGTCGTCGATAAGCGTGTAGAGCCCCACCGCGATGCGGTGGGTGCGCAGCTCACCCGCGCCGGGGACGGCACCGGTCTGCAGGACGTTGAAAGAGGTGTAGGCGCCGTCCTCGACGGTGAAGTCGGCGGAGAGGGTGTTGATGCCGGTAGTCTTGAGCCACTCGCTGGCCCATCCGGACAGGTCACGGCCCGAGGCGTGCTCGAGGGCGGACAGCAGATCATCGAAGGTGGCATTGCCCCACGCGTGGTTGGCGAAGTGGGTGCGCACACCGGCGAGGAACTCCTCCCGGCCGACATAGGCCTGCAGCTGCTTGAGCACCGACGCACCCTTGGCGTAGGTGATGCCGTCGAAGTTCTGCTCCACCGTCTCGATGTCGTGGCTGTCAGAGGACACCGGGTGGGTCGAGGGCAGCTGATCCTGCTGGTAGGCCCAGGACTTCTCCACATTGGCAAAGGTCACCCACGCGCTGGTGTACTCGGTCTCCTCTGCCTGGGAGATCACCGCGGACCAGGTGGCAAACGACTCATTGAGCCACAGATCATCCCACCAGCGCATGGTGACCAGATCCCCGAACCACATGTGTGCCAGCTCGTGCAGGATGGTCTCCGCGCGACGCTCATAGCGGTAGCGGGTGGCCTTGGAGGCGAAGACATACTCATCGCGGATGGTCACCGCACCGGCGTTCTCCATCGCACCGGCATTGAACTCCGGCACGAAGATCTGGTCATATTTGCCGAACGGATAGGCCACACCGAAGTTGCGGTGGTACCAGTCAAACCCCTGCTTGGTCTCGGTGAACAGACGCTCCGCATCCAGGTGCGGGGCCAGGGAACGACGGCAGAACAGACCCAGCGGGACGGTGAGCTCGGTGGGCTGACCGGCGGGGGTCTCGGGGTGGTGGGTGAGCTGGTCGGCCCAGGTGTCATGCACCTCGTGGTAGCGCCCGGCGCAGACAGCCACCAGGTAGGTGGAGATGGGGTAGTCCACCTCGGAGACATGGGTGTCATACTCCGGGTGCTGGGTGGACACCTCCTGCTCCGCATTGGAGATGACCTTCCAGCCCTTCGGGGTGGTGATGTGGAAATCATAGGTGGATTTCAGATCCGGCTGGTCGAAGCAGGCGAACACCCGCTTGGCATCGGCGGTTTCAAACTGGGTGTACAGGTAGACCTCATTGTCGGCCGGATCCACCATCCGGTGCAGGCCCTCACCCGTGCGGGAATAGGGGATGGTGGCTGCGACCCGCAGGGTGTGCTGACCCGGTGTGAGATCACGCAGGGCGATGCCAGGGGTCTCGTCATAGCCGTTCACACCCAGGGTGATGGCCTGATCGCGGATGTCCACCCCATCGAGATAAACCTCATCCACGCTGGCGGCACACAGATCGATGAAGGTGTCACCCGGTTCACGGACGGTGAAACTGACCACGGTGATGGAGGTGAACACATCCTCCCCGGTGAGATCCAGGGAGATGGAGTAATTTTCCACACTGAGCAGATGTGACCGCTCGGCCGCCTCGGTCCTCGTGAGATTGATTGACGTCATGTACTGCTCCTGGTGGTTGGGGAAACTTCGGGGAGGTGTCGGCGTGACGACGAGAGATGGTGTCCCATTCCCCGAATACAACCCGACATCTGTAATGACACCACGATACTTCCGGCCTAGGCTTGGGTGCCACGTACCCACGTTCTAAACAGATTGGAAGAAACCACCCATGGCTGAAAAAGTCACATTCTGGTTCGACACGAGCTGCCCCTTTGCCTGGGCCACCTCCCGCTGGATCAAGGAAGTGGAGAAGGTCCGTGACATCGAGGTCACCTGGACCCCGATGAGCCTGGCCATCCTCAACGACGGCCGTGATATCCCTGCCGAGTACGCCGACCGGATGAAGGCCAACTGGGGGCCGGCCCGCGTGTTCGCCGCAGTGGCCACCAAGGAGCCGGAGAAGGTCGGCGATCTCTACACCGCCATGGGAACCCGCGTCCATAATGAGGGCAGGCCTGAGGTGCGCAACGATTACGGTGCCTACAACGAGGTTATCGCCGAAGCTCTCGCAGAGGTCGGCCTGGATGCCTCCTACGCCGAGGTTGCCGATACCGAGGAATGGGATGACGCACTGCGCGCCTTCCACCAGTCAGCCATGGACGAGGTCGGCGATGACGTGGGCACCCCGGTTATCAAGCTGGGCGACACCGCCTTCTTCGGACCCGTGATCACCCGCATCCCGCGTGGTGAGGAAGCCGGGGAGATCTTCGACGCCTCCGTCCGCCTGGCCGCCTTCCCCTACTTCTTCGAACTCAAGCGTTCCCGCACCGAGAGCCCACAGTTCGACTAATCCATAGGTGGTCACCCACCGTGGTTGTGCTCCAGTAGACTAATCGGCATGCGCGTATACCTTGGAGCAGACCACGCTGGTTTCGAAACAAAAAATGCAATTGCAGAGCACCTCAAGGCCCACGGCCACGAGGTCATCGACTGCGGAGCCCACACCTACGACCCCGACGATGACTACCCGGCCTTCTGCATCGAAGCAGCCAACCGGACCGTCAACGACCCCGGTTCCCTCGGCATTGTGCTGGGTGGATCCGGCAACGGTGAGCAGATCGCCGCGAACAAGGTCAAGGGCGCACGCTGCGCACTGGCCTGGTCCGTGGAGACCGCCCGCCTGGCACGTGAACACAACAACGCGAACCTGATCGGCCTCGGTGGACGCATGCACTCCACCGAGGAGGCACTCGAGATCGTCGACGCCTTCCTGGATCAGGAGTGGAGCAACGCGGAGCGCCACCAGCGTCGCATCGACATCCTCTCGGATTACGAGCGCACCGGTGTGGCACCGGTTGTTCCCAACGAGTAGGAAACCGGGTAGGAAACAGGCACGACAGTTAGTCTTGGCATAGTTGAAGGCCGGAGGGAATGTTCCCTCCGGCCTTCACTTATGTGTTCGTGGCATCAACCGCGTCCCGTCGTGATGGGACGCGGGGAGTGCGGTGACAGGGCGTTAGAAATCGAAGTCGAATCCGCCGCCGTCGAAGAAGCCGCCGCCGTCGTCGCCGCCGAAGAAGCCGCCGTCACCACCCATGTCGCCACCGGCATCGCCCATGTCTCCGCCGGCATCTCCGGCGTCTCCGGCATCTCCACCGGCATCGGCCAGACCGTCTTCGTACCCTTCGCCATAACCGCTCTCGAAGGCCTGGGCTGAGTAACCAACACCAGCCATGCCACTGAACAGGGCGGAGAACATGAAGACCGAACCGGCGGTCCAGATACCCGTGCGCAGGGCGCTGGCCCACCACGGCTCCGAGTACCAGCCCGCGGGAACCGGCCGGCCTGCAACATTGCCACCCGGGTAGTAGTTCGGGGTGGCATCCGTAGCCACCGGGGACGCCGTGATGGAACGACCATCCTGCTCGATGGTGCGGGCCTCGGTCACACGGCCTGCATTGCGCTGGCCCTCCAACGGTGGCAATTCAGGCCCCGCTGGCATGCCCATGATCTCACGGGCCGCATTCATGTAATGGAGGCCCTCAAGTGCGGATTCCCTGGCCAGCTCGGCCTGGCGCACCGTCTGGGCGGTACTGATCTGGGAGGATGCGGCGTTGTAGCGCTCGGAGGCATCCGCGACGGCCTGGGTGGAGGCTGCATCACTTCCGGCGATGGTGAGCACCTGTGAACCCAGACGCTCAATCCACCGACGCGCATCAGCCTGAGCATCCTCGAACTTCTGTGCTTCCTGCTTCTTGGTGTTGTTGCCCGACATCTTGGAGGCGATAAACACACCACCACCGACGACGATTGCAATTAGGAGTAGTGCTTCCACTAATTCTTCAACTCACTCAGATCTCCTGGCCGACAGGTAAACGATCCCACATGCAACCGCACACCATCGGCGAAATGTTCTTTACACCCTGCCCAACGAAGAAAAGTACCGGATAGTTCCCTACGGTTCGCCCTGGTTCCCCCGGGTGGGGCCCACCGTGGATGCCGTGGACCGCTTATTGGCTGCGATACTGGCGGGGAGGTACTGCGGGGTCCGGGGAAGGGAAAAACCACCGCATTCACCTGGGCGAATGCGGTGGTTTGATCATGAACCCCCCGGGGGGTTCTACTGGGCGACCGAATCTTCGGAACCGACACCGACTGTGGTCAGACCCTTGTTGCCTGCAGCACGTTCGTCGACCCATTCGCGAATAGTCTGTGAATCCCACAGAGTTAAGCCGTGGAGCTTAGCGACAGGCTTAGGTGCCCGTCCGCGCCCGGCGTAACTGGTGAAGGTGCCGCGGGCGGTGCCGGAAAACTCTGCACACTCGATGGCGGTCCACAGCTCTCGTCCTGATTCAGCATCAATGATGGTTGGCTTCATGACCGATAGATTACGCCACCAATGGCCGTTGTGTCGAAAACGTGAGCGTAACGCAACAATGATGACAGTGATTGGTTTGATTATCGGTGCTACAAAGTAAATACATGGTCTGAGCAGTGAGTATAAACCGATAATAATATCCCAGTATGCGTCCAGGCTTCTAAGGTAATTTGCAGAAATGACAGTGCCGAAGGGTTGGCCTGACGTGATCTGCTCGCCTGATGGCCGTAGTGTCGGGTAGCGCACACGAAAATTGGAAAGCGGGAATGTGATCTTTGACACCGTGGGGTGGTAGGGGGTCTATGGGCTATATATGTGTGAATCTACTACCACCTTATTGGCCCTTTTGTGGTGACCCTAATCATGGGGGTTGTCCTGGTGGGGTGGTAGCAAACTTATATTCCCCAAAGAACATTTTAAGGAAATGTTGTATGTGCTTTGACAACTTCTTGTCGGCAGCTCGGGGCTCGGGCCTCCATTGCACAATGAGAGGAGGAGCCGGTGTGTTGGGGGGGGTTGCCGGCGGGGCATCACGGTGTGGCCTGCAGATTTTTACCTGCCACGATTTTGGGCTAACATGATCCCAGACCGAAACGGCTATGCCAATATTCGGTAGCGGGAATGTCGTATAATGGCTATTACCTCAGCCTTCCAAGCTGATGACGCGGGTTCGATTCCCGTCATTCCCTCAGAGTAAATCCCTCAGGTCCTCCCGGCCCGGGGGATTTCGTGTTTCCGGGGTGTGGCCGGGGCGTCCGGGTGTGATCGCCCCACTGGTGTGCTCCAGTGCAAAATCGGCCGGCGGTGCTCCCTATCTATAGGGGCCGTGCGCGCGAAGGGGTCCACTGTGGTGGTGTGGGCTCGCATTGTAGGGTCTTTTTGTGGCGTTTATGCCCTCTGAACTGCTCGTTCCTTCACTGGTGGGGGACCGTTTAGGTGAAACCAGAGGGAGCATGTAGACTTGCAAATCGAACCACGGAGCGCATCAGGGTTTACCACCGCCATGTATGGGGTGGGATTCATTGTGTGTTGTTGTGGGGAAAAGTTAATATCGGGGCGTGGCGCAGTTTGGTAGCGCACCTGCTTTGGGAGCAGGGGGTCGCAGGTTCAAATCCTGTCGCCCCGACTTGAGGACGAGCCCGGTTTCGGACGAACGCGAAGAAAATCGCAGATCGTCGGAAACCGGGCTTGTTTTTGAATTTACTGAGTTTTAATCGTATCCGACCACCCAGGAGATTTCCTCGTGAAGAGTTCCGTCGAGCAGCTGAGCGACACCCGTGTAAAGATCACCGTTGAGGTTCCCTTCGAGGAGCTCAAGTCTGAACTTGATCAGGCTTATGACGCACTCGCACAGCAGATCCAGATTCCTGGTTTCCGCAAGGGCAAGGCTCCCCGTCAGCTGATCGACGCACGCTTCGGTCGCGGTCCGGTTCTGGAGCAGGTCGTCAATGACATGCTGCCGTCCCGCTACGGCCAGGCCATCGAAGAAAACGACATCAAGGCCATCGGCCAGCCTGACGTTGAGGTCACCAAGATCGAGGACAACGAGGTCGTTGAGTTCACCGCTGAGGTTGATGTCCGTCCGGAGATCACCCTCCCCGACTTCTCCGCCATCAACGTCGAGGTCCCTGCAGTCACCGTCGATGACGCTGCTGTCGACGAGGAGCTCGAGAGCCTCCGCGCACGTTTCTCCACCCTCAAGGATCACAACCACAAGCTGAAGAAGGGTGAGTTCGTCACCCTGAATCTGTCCGCATCCGTGGACGGCGAGAAGGTTGAAGAGGCCACCACCGAGGGCCTGTCCTACGAGATCGGCTCCGGCGATCTCATCGACGGCCTCGACGATGCTCTGCTCGGCCAGAAGAAGGACGACTCCGTCGAGTTCACCACCGAGCTCGCCAACGGTGACTACCAGGGCAAGGAAGCCGTGGTCACCGCCGAGATCACCGCCACCAAGCAGCGTGAGCTGCCGGCGCTTGACGACGAGTTCGCACAGCTCGCCTCTGAGTTCGACACCATCGAGGAGCTCCGCGAGTCCACCAAGACCCAGGTCGAGTCCCGTCTGAAGAACGAGCAGGCCGCCAACATCCGCGACGAGGTTCTCAAGGCCGCACTGGAGTCCTCCGACTTCGCCCTGCCGAACTCCATCGTTGAGGAGCAGGCCCACTCCCAGCTGCACCAGCTGCTCGGTGAGCTCGCACACGACGATGCCGCACTGAACTCCGTCCTGGAGTCCCAGGGCACCACCCGTGAAGAGTTCGAGAAGCAGAACCGTGAGGATGCAGAGAAGGCCGTCCGCACCCAGTTGTTCCTCGACGTGCTCGCTGAGACCGAAGAGCCTGAGGTCTCCCAGCAGGAGCTGACCGACCACATCCTGTTCACCGCGCAGAGCTACGGCATGGACCCGAACCAGTTCATCGGCCAGCTGCAGCAGTCCGGTCAGATCGCCAACCTCTTCGCTGACGTCCGTCGTGGCAAGGCACTGGCTCAGGCCATCTGCCGTGTCAACGTCAAGGACTCCGAGGGCGCTGAGATCGATCCCAAGGCCTACTTCGGCGAGGAAGAAGTCGACGAAGAGGCCACCGAGGAAGCAGCTGACCAGGAGTAGAATCCCCCAGCTCTAAAGCCCAGCAGACTACCGTGTGCTGGGCTTTTCCCATGCCTGGATGCACCATCGGAACCACCCCAAAACGCTGTTAGCGAACAGAAGCGGTGTCCCGGAAATACGCGGGTAGTCTGGTGACATTGAAACTGACGTACCCAAAAACAATTCACTTGTAGGAGTTGACACATTCATGAGCGATAACCTCAACATGACGGCACCGGGCGCAGGGGCCGGTTACAACGGCGATATCTTCGACCGTCTGCTGCGCGAGCGCATCATCTTCCTCGGCAGCCAGGTCGACGATGAGATCGCCAACAAGCTGTGCGCCCAGATTCTGCTGCTGTCCGCCGAGGACCCGACGAGGGATATCTCGCTGTACATCAACTCCCCCGGTGGTTCTGTCACCGCCGGCATGGCCATCTACGACACGATGAAATACTCCCCGTGTGACATCGCCACCTACGGCATGGGTCTTGCTGCCTCCATGGGACAGTTCCTCCTCTCCGGTGGAACCCCGGGCAAGCGCTACGCCCTGCCGCACGCCCGCATCATGATGCACCAGCCCTCCGCCGGTGTCGGCGGTACCGCCGCGGACATCGCGATCCAGGCTGAGCAGTTCGCCCAGACCAAGCGTGAGATGGCCAAGCTCATCGCCGAGCACACCGGCCAGACCTTCGAGCAGGTCACCAAGGATTCCGACCGTGACCGCTGGTTCACCGCCGAGCAGGCGAAGGAATACGGACTCGTCGATCACGTGATCACCCTCGCCGAGGGCCCGATCAGTAACTAGGCACACGGAAACTACAAGGAGAATATTCAAATGAGCAACGGATTCCAGATGCCTTCGTCCCGTTACGTGCTGCCTTCCTTCATCGAGCAGTCCGCGTACGGCACGAAGGAGACCAACCCCTACGCCAAGCTGTTCGAGGAGCGCATCATCTTCCTGGGCACCCAGGTCGATGACACCTCCGCCAACGACATCATGGCCCAGCTGCTCGTGCTCGAGGGCATGGACCCCGATCGCGACATCACCATGTACATCAATTCCCCGGGCGGTTCCTTCACCGCGCTCATGGCGATCTATGACACCATGCAGTACGTCCGCCCGGATGTTCAGACCGTCTGCCTGGGCCAGGCGGCCTCCGCCGCGGCTGTCCTGCTGGCCGCAGGTGCACCGGGTAAGCGTGCGGCGCTGCCCAACGCCCGCGTCCTCATTCACCAGCCGGCCACCCAGGGAACGCAGGGCCAGGTGTCCGACCTGGAGATCCAGGCCGCTGAGATTGAGCGCATGCGCAAGCTGATGGAGCACACGCTGTCCCACCACACCGGCAAGACCCCGGAGCAGATCCGCATCGACACCGACCGCGACAAGATCCTCACCGCGGACGCTGCGCTTGAGTACGGCATCATCGACCAGGTCTTTGATTACCGCAAGCTCAACACCTAAAACCCCTCTCGACGAACTGCCCCCAGATGTTGGACTGAGCAATCAGACACCAACACTGGGGGCAGTTTCATGTCAACCGGTAGGTCCGGTTCCCAGGGAGGTACACCGGACAACGAGGCCCGGCCCCATGCATGTGCAGGGGGCCGGGCTTCTCATGGCTGGTCAATCAGTGTGGCAATCAGCTCTGTGGCTGGGGGGTGCGACGCGGTGCGACTGGCTCGGTGGAGGTGCTGGGCACCGTGGAGATGGTGACCTCGGCAGGGGAGCGCGGGATCAGGGCGGTGCAGATGGCACCGAGGACGGCGGCACCGGCGAAGATGAAGAAGGCGATGGTCGGTCCGAAGCCCAGACCGATGATCAGACCACCGACGGCTGGTCCGACGATGCCACCGAGGCGACCGAAGCCTGCACACCAGGCCACACCGGCGGCGCGGCAGGCGGTACCGAAGTAGTTGGAGGTGAGGCCGTAGGTGAGCACCTGGGTGCCCAGCACGCCGATGCCGGCGAGTGCGATGGCGGTGTACATGAGAGGCCAGGCGGAGATGAATGGCAGGGCGCCCAGGCAGAGTGCGGCGAGGAAGAAGGTGGAGGTGATGATGGTCTTCGCCCCGATGCGGTCGGCGAACCAGGAGGCGATCAGACCACCGACCACCGCGCCACCGTTGAGGAAGAGCAGGGAGTAGAGGGAATCGTGGGCGCTGGCGCCGTTAGACTCCATGATCTTGGGCAGCCAGGTGTTGAGGCCGTAGGTGGACAGCAGTCCGATGAAGCTCATAGCGCCGATCAGCATGGTGCCGGGCAGGTAGGCACGGGAGAAGATACCGGCGAAACCGGTGCGCTCGACTGCGACGGGGGTGACAGCTGTGGCTGCGGTCGTGGAGGAGACTGGTGCGGGGGCGACGGGGACGAAATCCGCAATGGGCAGACCCTTGCGCTCACACAGGGCGATGGCCTCTGCGCGACGGCCACGGGCTGCCAGCCAGCGTGGGGATTCCGGCAGGAAGAACAGTGCCAGTGGGAACAGGAACAGCAGTGGAGTGGCGCCGATCAGGAACAGTCCACGCCAGCCGAGGTAATCCTCGAAGAGCAGGGCGAAGATGGAGGCCATCACACCACCGGCGGGGACACCGGAGTAGACGATTGCGTTGAAGAGGTTACGGCGGTTACGTGGCGCGAATTCCGCGATGATCGCTCCACCGGTGGCGACGATCATGCCGACACCGAGGCCGGTGAGGAAGCGCAGGAAACCGAACATGACGATGGAGGTGGACATCGCGGTCAGCGCCATGCCGACGGAGAACCAGACGATCGCGGTGAGCATCACCTTGCGACGTCCGACCCGGTCGCCGATGGCGCCGGCGGTCAGGGCGCCGATCATGACACCGATCATGGCGTAGGAACCCAGGGTGCCGGCGACTGCCGGGCTGAGGGCACCGATGTGGGATGGGTCGTTCAACAGTGTGGACAGGACCGCGCCGTAGATGACGAGATCATAACCATCGAAGAGGATGGAGATGCCGACGACGGCGAGAACGAGGTAGACGGTGCGACGATGCTTTGGGCTTTGCCAGACATCGGGGGAAGAGGTGGCCATGACGCCCTCCTTTGGACTGTGAGTGATCTGATCATCACCCTGGGCAGGTGATCTGATTCACAAGTCAATCCTGTGGCACCATCTTTATAAACTAGGGAACCCCCTAAAGACTTCTAGGGGGTCATTGTCCGTTGCTGTTTTTGCTGATAGGCAGGGTGCGCAGTGTAGGTAACAGATCGTCTCCCAGCCCATTTGCGCCCGTTAACTGGGATTATCCGGCGGGATGAATGGAAAGCGGATGCGGTTGGGCGTCGATAAGCACCCGGTGCGACGACCGCCCACTAAAGGGTGGCCCGGTACTGCTCGAGGGCGTCCCGGAGCTCCATGCGGGTGCGGATCTGCAGCTTCCGGTACACGCGGGTCAGGTGATACTCCACCGTCTTGGGGGACAGGAAGAGCTCATGGGCGACCTCACGGTTGGAATTGCCATCGGCGACCAACAGCGCGATCTCATACTCCTGCGGGGTCAGACCACCGGCCTTGCCGGACCGCGGGCCGAGACCGCCGACGCGCCGTTCCCGGTTGGCCATGGACACCAGCGCATTGGCCCCCATCTCCTGGAACATCGACGACGCCCGGGCGAAGATCTCATCGGCGCGCCGACGCTGCCCCTGCCGACGCAGGGCCTGGCCGTACTCGAAGAGGATCCGCGAACGGTAGAACGGCAGGGTCAGGCCATCAAGCATGTCGAGGGCCTCCTCGAAACGCGCCAGGCCCTTGCTCACATCTCCGTGATGGATCATCAACATCGCCTCAGGGACGGCGATCTTCGCCTTGACGGACATGATGTCGGTGGTGCGGTAACTGTCGATGGTGGATTCCACCAGCTCCGTTGCACGCTCAATATTGCCCATGCGGATGAGGTTGGTGGCATGGATATCCTCCCACGGCCAGAAACCTGGCTGGCTGATGTTGTGGTTGGCGGCGATCTTCTCCAGGGTGGCGCCCGCGATCCGCGCGGCCGCCATCTCATTACGACGCGAATACACCCACATCCGGCACATGGCCGACGGGATGGACTGGACGATGAAGGAATCCTGATCAGAGCTCAACCGGCTGAGGTAATGACGCGCCAGATCGTTGTTGCCCTTAGCGGTGGCCACGGTCGCACCGGTCCACAACAACAGGGGTTCGAGGAACCGGATGCCGAACTGCTCGGCGCGGGCCAGACCCACCTCCACGGTCCGCAGGGCTGATTCCCACTCACCGAGGATGAGCTGCGCGCGGGCCAGCCACGCATCCTGCCACAGACTGATGCGCTCGGAGCCACTGATGAAGGTGCGTCGCTCCAATTTCTGGCGCGCGGTGACCGGGTTGTCATGGATCAGGTTCAACCAGCCCATGGCCATGTGCCGGCGCTGGGCATGCAGGGTGGTCTCACCGGCGATGGGTGCGTCCTCGGGGAGCTCGCCGTCGAGGATCGACTGGCCGATCAGTGAGATCGCCTGGGCCTCAACCTTCTCGCCGGCATCCTCATCAGACCAGTCGATGGCCCGGTTCGCCCAGAGCAGAAGCTCCTCGGCATCCCAGTCGAGGAGGTTGAGCAACACCTTCCTGGCCGCCAGACGGGGGCCGTGGATTGGGTCGATGGGGTCCCGCGCGAGGATCGACTTCGCGGTCCGGTCCAAAAGGCTGCGGGCCTCCGACTGCCGGCCCTCATGGATGGCGAGGTAACCCAGCATGGAATCCTGCTGGATGCCATGTTCACCCAAGTCCAACGTCGCGGCCCGGATACGCGCCTGGGGCAGGTCGGAGGCGGAGATCAACGCGTCGATAGATTCCAGCATGTAGCGGTCCGACTCGTCGGAATAGGCGGTCCGGTTCGCCGCCAGTGACAGCGCATGGGCCGCCTCCATCCACCGTCCACTGCGGCCCAGTGCCAACCCGCGTTCCGCCAGCGCCTTGACCGCCGGGCTGTCCGGTTCGGTGGCGGCGAAGGCCTCGTGCTGGAGGGCCTGGTCGATCTGGTCGAAGGAACGGTAGTACTGCGCCGCCTTCAGGTGCAGATCGGTGAGCACCTTCAACGGAGTCCTGGAACGGATCACCGCCCGGTCGGTGGGCAGCGCCAGATCCAGTGTGGGCGGACCATCGAGCGGCAGGATGGTCAGGAGGTTATGCCTGACGGCCTCATCGCAGGCGGTGCCCTCGGGATCATCGGCCAGTTTCTTGATCAGGTCGATGGTGCCACCGCCCGGCAGCACAGAGGTGGCCAGCAGCACGGGCCACAGATCCGTCCCCTCGATGCGGCGGGAGAGATTACTCCACCAGCTCTCCGGGATGGGCACATTCGGATTGGTCTGTTTCCAGTGATCGGGGGAGACGGCGTGCAGGACCTCCTGGACATACCCGAAGACACCACCGGTGATGCGCTGGATGTCCGTCGCGGTGGAGGCGGTGATACGACCACGCACGGTGGTCAGCGCCACCTGCCGGATCTCCTCGATGCTCATCGGGGGCAGAACGTAGGTGACATCGGCCAGATCCTGGAAGTTCAGGGGACTGCCGTCCAGGTTGGGGGTCTGCCCCTCCAAGCCGATGAGGATGAGGACGAACCTGCCGGAGACCATCCGGCGGCTGAACTCGATGAGTTTGTGCAGGGATTCCTGGTCCGCCCAGTGGACATCATCGACGATGACCACCGTTGACGCCCCGCGGCGATCGATCACACCGCGGATGGCATTGGACGACGAAGCCCCCAGCTTGTGTCCGATGTGGGTGAGCAATGACCGCGGGGAGTCCTGCAACCAGGACAGCGCGGACACCTTCACCACGGACCAGCCGGGGAGCAGTTCGGTGAGGCTCGTCGCGAACTCGGATTTACCCGCGCCGTGCCGACCCCCGATATAGAACAACCTGCCCTCGCAGTCCGGGAGCTTCAGGATGGCAGAGGACATCTGCTCCAGAATGATCGAACTGCGTGGCAGGAAGGTCTGGGAGAACGAGGGGGTGAACGGCACGGACGAAACCATGCCTAGATTCTAGCCCTGGTCACCTCCACCCACGGGCAGCACGCTGCCGGTGATGTAGGAGGCTTCCTCCGAGGCGAGGAAACAGATCGGTGCGGCCTGTTCCTCCAGGGTGGCGTAGCGACGCATGTGGCTGGAGCTGATCGTCTGGTCAACGATCTCCTGGTACCACTGCTGCTGCTTCTCACCCTCCGGACCCGGACCGCGCTTGACCTTGCGCTCCGGGGCCAGGGTGCCACCCGGGGCCGTGGCGACAACGCGCACATTGTGGTGCGCGGCCTCATGCGCAAGCGCCGATACGATGCCATTGACCCCACCCTTGGCTGCCGCATACGGCACCCGGTTGACACCACCGGTGGCGATGGACGAGACGTTGACGATGGTGCCACCACCATTCTTGATCAGGCACGGCAGGGTGGCACGGCACATCCACAGGGTGGGGAAGAGGCTGCGCTGGATCTCCTTGGTGATCTCCTCCTCGGTGTACTCCTCGAAGGGTTTAGCCCAGATGGTGCCACCGACATTGTTGATCACGATGTCCAGGTTCTTGAACTTCGTGCGCGCGAAGTCAATCGACTGCTGGGCCCCTTCATAGGTTTCCAGATCCGCGGTGACAGAATCCACGGTGCCCTTACCCACGCCGCGCAGCTGCTCCGCGACATCATGCACGAGCTCGGAGCGGTCGACGAGCACCAGGTTGCCGTCCTCGTAGGCGATGCGGTGGGCGACGGCGAGGCCGATGCCCTGTGCAGCACCCGTGACGATGATGCTCTGGCCGAAGAACCGCTCAGCCGTGACGTGGGTGGGCCGGCCGGAGATGCCCTGTCCTACTGGTGCGTTCATTCAGACTCCGCCTTCCGCATGGTCTCGATGCCGTGCTGGGCGTGGGTACGGATGAGCTCACGGGCCTTCTCGATGTCCTTGGCGGCGACGGCGTCGACAAGCTCAAGGTGCTCGGTGGCGATGTTGGGATCGATCCACTCCGCGCCGGGCAGGACCTTCTTCATCTCGGTGACCACGGTGAGGTTCTGGTAGGCACCCATCAGTGCGGCGTTGTCCGCACGACGGAACAGGAACTCGTGGAAGTCCGCATTCGCCTCGGTGAACTTTTCCGCGTCGATGATGCGGTCGCCATTGATGAAGGAGTTCGCGGTCTCAGCGAGGGTGCGGAAACGTTCGATGTCGCGGTCGCCCAGCTTGCGGATCGCCAGCTCCAGGGCACCCAGTTCGAGGGCCATGCGGGCCTCCAGCTGGGACTCGGAGTCCGGACGTGCCACGTGGACCTCACCGGTGGACATACCCGGGGTGGAGACCTCCACCAGGGAACGCTCCTCACCGCCACGGGGAGCCTCGACGGTCTCGGTGGTGACCTCAACCTCGGTGTTGCCCGGGGTACCGGCCGCGGAGGTGAACTTCTCATAGTAGAAGTCCAGTGGCGGGTTCTCCAGCGTTCCGAAGAACTGACGCACAGCCTCCACCATCGGTGGCGGACCACAGAGGTAGACATCGGTGTCCTCGTCCGGCTCGTACTCGCCGGTCAGGTGAGCCGGGACGAAGCCCTTGCGCTCGTGGCTGGACTCCTTGTCGGAGATGACCGTGATGTAGTCGAAGTCCTTGATCTTGTCCTTGAAGGCCTCGAGGCGCTCGAGCTCCACCAGGTCATGATCGAAGGTGGCACCGTAGACCATGCGGATCGGGACGTCGAGAAGCTCATCGGTGGCGAGCTTCTCCAGGATCGCCAGGATCGGGGCCAGGCCGGTGCCGCCGGCGAGCAGCAGGATCGGACGGACCGGCTCACGCAGGAAGAACGACCCCATCGGGCCGGTGAGCTCCAGTTTGTCGCCGACGGCGGCCTGCTCATCCAGGTAGGTGGTCATGAGACCACCCGGGGTGTTCTTGATGAGGAAGCTGACCTTGTCATCCTCGGTGGAGGAGGAGAAGGAGTAGGAACGGGTCTGGCCGGACCCCGGAACCTCGATGTTCATGTACTGACCCGGCAGGAAGGCGAGATCAGAACGGTTCTCCAGCTCGATGGTGATGCCGAAGGTGGAGTCGGACAGGCGGTTCAGTTCGACCAACTCACCGGTGAAGGTGGCGGCGCCCGTCTTCGCCAGAACCGAGGTCGTGGCGATCTGGAGGATCAGATCGGTGCGGGGGAACATCTGGCAGGGCAGGCAGTAACCCTGGTCAGCCTCGTCCTCGGAAAGGGCATCCTCGATGTAGTCGCCCTCTTCGTAGTCGCCGGACTCGCAGAACGCCTTACAGGTTCCGCAGGCGCCATCGCGACAGTCGAAGGGAATGTTGATGCGGGCCTGGTAGGCGGCATCGGCAACAGTCTGCTC
This sequence comes from Corynebacterium gallinarum, assembly GCF_014837045.1. Classification (GTDB taxonomy): domain Bacteria; phylum Actinomycetota; class Actinomycetes; order Mycobacteriales; family Mycobacteriaceae; genus Corynebacterium; species Corynebacterium gallinarum. The sequence continues at coordinate 520,313 of NZ_JACSPR010000001.1, read as the reverse complement.
GTCTTCGCATTCGATGAAACGAGTGATTCCGTCTTCGAAAGCCAGTGCAACTTGGTGGGACATGGGGTGGCTCCTAGACGTGATAGATGTCGATGACGTGGTGGATGTAGTCGTTCTGGAGAACGACCTTCTTCTTGACGATCTTCATGGACTCACCACTGGTGTCGATGGTCAGGAAGGTGTTTCCGTAGTACATATCGGTGTGGTTGTAACGGAAGTAGTTGGTGATCCAGTTGAAGCGGATATCCACCTCACCGTCACGCTGCTCCAGGATCTCCACGTTGGAGATGTTGTGCACGGTGCGTGGCTCCGGCAGGGAGGTGGCGGAGGAACGCTCGGTGCGGATACGGAACACACGGTCCTCGAGGCCACCGCGGTTCGGGTAGAAGATCAGGGAGATCTCGGACTGGGGGTCTTCGGTGATCTCACCGTTGTCGTCCCAGGCCGGCATCCAGAATTCCGCGTCCTCGCGGTAGCACTGCAGCCAGTCCTCGAAACGGCGGTCGTCGAGGAGGCGGGCTTCGTAGTAGAGGAAATCTTCAATGTCGTTGCGGGTGACCTGCGCAGCAGTGGTGGTCATGGGTTTCTCCAATGAAAGTCGGGATAAGAGAGGGGAATCAGGAAATCCGCGAGGGATTAGCCGCGGGAACGGCGGCGACGGCGGGGCTGCTCACCGGAGCTGGCCTTGGCTGCGGCCTTGGCTGCCTCACGGGCCTGGGCTGCTGCGCGGGTGACCTCGGCGGTGGCGAGGTCGTCGTTGGCTTCCTTCGCCTGGATGCTCTGGGCGTTGACGGCCTTCTGCATGAGGTCGTGCCAGTAGTGGTGCTGGATCGGGTAGAGCCCCTCATCCTCGGTACGGGCACCGGAGGAGAGCACCTCGTTCATGCCCAGGCCCTTGGCGACCTCGTTGGGGCCCTCGATCTGGTGGCCGAGTCCACGGGTCATGTCGTTCCACGGGAAACCGGTGGCCAGGTAGGTCTTCTGGCAGGAGCGGAACTCCTCCAGGTCATCCGGGGTGGCCATGCCGGTGGCGTTGAAGAAGTCCTCGTACTGGCGGATGCGGTTGGCGCGTGCCTGTGCGGACTCACCCTTGGGGGCGATGCAGTAGATGGTCACCTCGGTCTTGTCCACGGAGACGGGGCGGAAGTGGCGGATCTGGGAGGAGAACTGGTCCATGATGTAGACGTTCGGGTACAGGCACAGGTTGCGGGATGCGCCGACCATGAACTCGCCCTTCTCCTCGCCGAACTTCTCCTTGAGCTCGTCACGACGATCGAACAGTGGGCGATCCTCTGGGTTGCCCCACCACATCCAGAGCAGCATGTGGCCGTTGGGGTAGGAGAAGTAACCGCCACCCTGCTTGCCCCAGGTGCCGGCGTCCATGGCCTTGGTCTCGTTGGCGGACTCACCGGTGCCACGGCGGGAGGTGGTGGCTGCGTAGTTCCAGTGGGTGGAGGAGACGTGGTAACCGTCAGCGCCGTTCTCGGTCTGCAGCTTCCAGTTGCCGTCGTAGGTGTAGGTGGAGGAACCACGCAGCACCTCGAGGCCGTCCGGGGACTGGTCGACCAGCATGTCGATCACGGTGCGGGTGTCACCGAGGTGCTCCTCCAGGGAGACCACGTCGGGGTTGAGGGAGCCGAAGAGGAAGCCACGGTAGGACTCGAACTTGGGCACACGGCGCAGGTCGTGGGAACCGTCCTTGTTGAAGTTCTCCGGATACGCGCCGTCCTTCTCATCCTTGACCTTGAGCAGGGCACCGTCGTTGGAGAAGGTCCAGCCATGGAAGGGGCAGGTGAGGGTGGTGCGGTTGTCGGTCTTGCGGCGGCAGAGCATGGCACCACGGTGGGAGCAGGCGTTGATCAGGCAGTTGAGCTCGCCGTCCTTGGAGCGGGTGATCATGATCGGCTGGCGGCCGATGTAGGTGGTGAAGTAGTCACCCGGGTTCGGGATCTGGGACTCATGTGCCAGGTAGATCCAGTTGCCCTCGAAGATGTGGCGCATCTCCAGCTCGAAGATCTCCGGATCGGTGAAGATGTTGCGGTTGACGCGAACAATGCCCTCCTCGGGGCGGTCCTCGAGTGCGCGGTCCAGGGTGTTCTGGACGCTTTCAAGGTTAACGATAGGGGTGGACATGATGTACCTCCGTGAGTTGCTGATGAGGGGATTGCCAACCGTTTTCCCGTGTGTCGCGTCAGGCTCGTTGTCTCCAGCGGCAGGTGACGGGGTGGAAATGAAGATGGTGTTCTGGTGGCGTAGTACCCACTATGCACCACCCATGAGCTGAATCACATTAGGGGAAGACCTAGGGTTACCTCAGGCCTCGATGTTCGCATGACGAACAAGTGCGCGAAGAGCGCTTCTGCGACCAGCGATAATGTCATATAGGGCCTGTCAAATGATCTAAAAGTGTCATGTAGGGCCAAAAGTCGTCTCTTGACTCACCGCATGAATGGGGACACAGTAGTGTTATCCAGTTGAACCGATCACATGACGGGTTGAAGCGCCATGTGAAACGAAAAGGCCACTGGACCTCAACTCGCCAGGTGACTGGGCGGGAACGGATGTTAGCATCCTGCCACCCCCACCTTGCCCCCGCACTAAGGAGTATCAAGATGACTTCGGTCGAGAACCAGACTGTTGATCCCACCGCCCACGACTCGGGTAACAAGGCTACCGAGAAGTTCAAGGCAAACCGCGTTTCCTCTGACACCTCCAAGGAGCGTGCCAACGCGATCTACACCGATCTGCTGGCCGCCATCGCTGAGGTCGCCCACAAGCACGAGATCACCTACGAAGAGTACGCAGTGCTCAAGCAGTGGATGATCGACGTCGGTGAGTACGGCGAGTGGCCACTGTGGCTGGACGTCTTCGTCGAGCATGAGATCGAGGAGATCAACTACAACCGCCACGACTACACCGGCACCAAGGGTTCCATCGAGGGCCCGTACTACGTGGAGAACTCCCCGAAGCTCCCATGGGACGGCGAGATGCCGATGCGCGACAAGGACAAGGCCTGCACCCCGCTGATCTTCGAAGGCCAGGTAACCGACCTCGACGGCAACGGTCTCGGCGGCGCCGAGATCGAGCTGTGGCACGCCGATGAGGATGGCTTCTACTCCCAGTTCGCACCGGGCATCCCGGAGTGGAACCTGCGTGGCACCATCGTCACCGACGAGGAGGGTCGCTACAAGATCAAGACCCTGCAGCCTGCTCCGTACCAGATTCCCCACGACGGTCCGACCGGCTGGTTCATCGAGTCCTACGGTGGACACCCATGGCGGCCAGCCCACCTCCACCTGCGCGTCTCCCACCCGGGTTACCGCACCATCACCACCCAGCTGTACTTTGAGGGTGGCGATTACGTCGAGAACGACGTCGCCACCGCTGTGAAGCCTGAGCTCGTCCTCCACCCGGAGGCGACTGGGGACGGCAACCACGTCCACTACCCATTCGTCCTGGACAAGGAAAACTAGAACTCTCCGCCCTTGCTTTAAGTCCCGATCACCGGTTTTCTGGTGTCGGGACTTTGGCCGTAGTGAAAGTGATTTGATGGCTGACCTGACTATCAACCGAGTTGAATCCCGCATCCTCGATGTTCCCCTCATCCGTCCCCATGGTTTCGCCACCACCACCTCCACCGTGCAGCACATCCTCCTGGTGAGCGTGCACCTGGACAATGGTGTGACCGGTTACGGCGAGGGCGTTGTGCCCGGCGGCCCCTGGTGGGGCGGCGAGTCCGTTGAGACCATGAAGGCACTTGTCGACGGTTACCTCGCCCCCGTACTTGTCGGCCGCGAGGTCTCCGAGCTGGCCGGCATCATGGCCGACCTGGAGCGCGTCGTCGCCCGTGCACGGTACGCCAAGGCCGCCGTGGACGTCGCAATGCACGATGCCTGGGCACGCGCCCTGAACGTGTCCGTCCGGGACCTGCTCGGTGGCACCGTGCGCACCGAACTCGACTGCACCTGGGCACTGGGTGTCCTGCCACTTGAGGTGGCTGTCGAAGAGATCGAGGGGCGCATCGCCACCTGGGGTAACCGTTCCTTCAAGCTGAAGATGGGTGCCGGTGAGCCCGCCGAGGACACCCGCCGTGTGGCCGAGCTGGCCCGCGAGGTCGGTGACCGGGTCTCCCTGCGCATCGACATCAACGCGCGCTGGGACCGCCTCACCGCGCTGCGTTACCTGCCCGAGCTTGCCGACGCCGGCATCGAACTCTTCGAGCAGCCGACCCCCGCCGAGGACCTGGATACCCTGCGCGAGATCACCCGCCGCACCAACGTCTCCGTCATGGCGGATGAGTCCGTCTGGACCCCGGCCGAGGCACTCGCCGTGGTCAAGTCCCAGGCCGCCGACGTCATCGCCCTGAAGACCACCAAGCACGGTGGTCTCCTGGAGTCCAAGAAGATTGCCGCCATCGCCGAGGCCGGCGGACTGGCCTGCCATGGTGCCACCAGCCTCGAGGGCCCGATCGGTACCGCTGCCTCCCTGCAGTTCGCCGCCTCCACCAAGGCCGTGTCCTACGGCACCGAGCTGTTCGGTCCGCAGCTGCTCAAGGACACCTACGTGGTCCAGGACATCGAGTACCGCGATGGCCTGGTCATCGTTCCGCAGGGTCCGGGTCTGGGCGTTGAGCTGGACATGGACAAGGTCAACTTCTACACCCGTAAGTAAGGAGCTTCAATGCTGTTTCTGGCACGTATGGACGTCCACTTCCCCGAGTCGATGACCCAGGAGGTCATGGCTGATTTCCAGGTTCGGGAGAAGGCCTACTCCGGCGATCTGCAGTCCCGCGGAATCATGAAGGCCATCTGGCGCGTGGTGGGGGAGTATGCCAACTACTCCATCTTCGATGTCAGTGATCATGATGAGCTGCACTCCATCCTCAGCGGCTTCCCCATGTTCAAGTACATGGATGTCAAGATCACCCCGCTGGCCAAGCATCCCAATGCTCTGGAGTACTACCTGTTCGACTAGTTCCCGCAAGGATATGGCCGGGGGAGGTGTCACCACGTGGTGGTGGCACCTCCCCTTATCTTCTCCCTTAACCCTTATGCACACCCCTAGTTAACCCCTTGGTGTCTCGAAAGCTGCTGGTGGCCCCGGCGGGCACCTAAGCCCAGGTGTTCGACCTGCGAACCCCTTGTCTGGGCTGTGCAAACCCTCTACTTTGAGATCTACATCACTGGACAAGAAAGGCCCCCGTAATGGAGATTCCACATTTCGCGCCGACGGCCGGGCAGTACTCCCCCCTGCACTTCCCCGAGTACCGCACCACCATCAAGCGCAATCCCAGCAATGATCTGATCATGATCCCCAACCGCCTGGGTGAGTCCACCGGTCCCGTCTTCGGTGATCGTGACCTCGGTGGCATCGACAATGACATGACCAAGGTCAACGGTGGCGAGGCCATCGGCCAGCGCATCTTCGTCCACGGCCGCGTCCTCGGCTTTGACGGCAAACCCGTCCCCCACACCCTCGTGGAGGCCTGGCAGGCCAACGCTGCCGGACGCTACCGCCACAAGAACGACTCCTGGCCGGCACCCCTGGACCCACACTTCAACGGTGTGGCCCGCACCCTGACCGACAAGGACGGACGCTACAGCTTCTACACCGTCATGCCGGGCAACTACCCGTGGGGCAACCACCACAACGCGTGGCGCCCGGCGCACATCCACTTCTCCCTGTACGGACGTCAGTTCACCGAACGTCTGGTCACCCAGATGTACTTCCCGAATGATCCTCTGTTCTTCCAGGACCCGATCTACAATGCCGTGCCCAAGGGTGCCCGCGAACGCATGATTGCCGTCTTCGACTACGACGAGACCCGCGAGAACTTCGCCCTGGGATACAAGTTCGACATCGTCCTGCGTGGCCGCAACGCCACCCCCTTCGAATAGCAGCCGCCCCTTTCAACAGAAACAGGAATCACCGCAATGATTGACACCGGGAAGAACGGCGAGTTCCGTTACGAACAGTCCACCATCACCGACCAGGATGAAGCCGAGTTCGGCATCACCCCGTCCCAGACCGTCGGCCCCTACGTCCACATCGGACTCAGCCTGGAGGACTCCCACCTCATGGTCGAACCGGGCACCGAGGGCGCGATCGAACTTGAGGTCGCCGTCGTTGACGGCAACGGCGATCCCATCGCGGATGCCATGTTCGAGATCTGGCAGGCAGGTCCCGACGGGGTGCACAACTCCGACCTGGACCCCAACCGCACCACCCCGGCCACCGCCGACGGTTTCCGTGGACTCGGTCGCGCCATGGCGGATGCCAACGGTGCCGCCACCTTCACCACCCTGACCCCGGGTGCGGTGGGCGAGGAAGCCCCCCACTTCAAGGTCGGCGTGTTCGCCCGTGGCATGCTGGAGCGTCTCTACACCCGCGCCTACCTCCCGGGTGCAGACCTCAGCGCCGACCCGGTGCTGAACGCCGTGCCGGAGGATCGCCGCGACCTGCTGGTCGCCACCGAAACGGGCAACGGCTACCGTTTCGATATCACCATCCAGGCCGAACAGGGCGAAACCCCGTTCTTCGCACTCTAGGATCCGCCCTTTAGGACCCCGCAGGAGACCACCAACCCGATGACCCGCTCCCTCTACTCCGATCTCGCCGGCGAATCCGCCGCGCACCGACACCTCTCCGACGAGGCCTTCCTGACCGGTCTGCTCACCGTCGAATCAGCGTTGTCGGTGGCCGCGGCCCGCGCCGGGGCTCTCAGCGATGCCGAAGCCGCCACCGCGGTGGAGACCATCCGGAACTACCACCCCGACCTCGAGGAGATCTCGCGTCAGTCGGCGGAGGGGGCGAACCCGACCATCCCGGTGGTCAAGGCCCTGAAAGCCATTGACCCGACCGGAATCCACCCGGGTGCGACCAGCCAGGACATCATCGACACCTCCCTTATGCTGTGCCTGAGGGATGCCACCGGTGAGATCATCGCGGAGCTGGGGGAGCTTGCCGACCTGTTGGCGGAGCTGACCCGTACCCACCGTGACACCCCGATGATGGCGCACACGCTCGGGCAGCAGGCCGTGCCCACCACCGTCGGGTGCATCACCGCGGGGTGGCTCCAGGCTGTCCTGCGGTCCAGGGCGGCCCTGCAGGAGCTGCGCTTCGAGGTCTCCTACGGCGGTGCCGCCGGCACGATGACCGCCACCCACCCGCACGGGTTCGCCATCCAGGATGCGCTGGCCGCGGAACTCGGTCTGCACAATTCGGGCCTGGTCTGGCACAGTGACCGCATCCCGGTCACCACCATCGCCGCGGCCCTGGCCACCGCGGCCGGGGCCGTCCGCAAGATCGCCGGCGACGTCATCTTCCTCTCCGCCTCGGAGATCAGCGAGCTGCGCGAGGCCCAACCCGGCGGCAGCTCCGCCATGCCCCACAAGGCGAACCCGGCGGCGGCCATCGCCTGCGACGGTTACGCCCGCCGCGTCCCCGGCCTCCTGGCGACGCTTTTCGACGCCCTCGACTGCCGCCTCCAGCGCGGTACGGGAAGCTGGCATGCTGAATGGCAGACCATCCGGGAGCTCGCCGCCGCCACCGCATCCGCTGTCGGCAGGTGTCGACGCAGCATCGATGGCATCGTGGTGGACACCGACCGCATGGAACAGCACCTGACCGGCACCGATGTCGGCCATGCCCCGGAGATCGCCGACCGGGTACTTGAACTCTACGAAGGGAAATAACCGATGAGCCTGTATGACCAGGGCCGCGAGGCCGCCTACGAGACCGGGATGAAGAACCGCCGTGCCGTCCTGGGGGACGCCCACGTCGATGCCGCACTGGCGAAACAGACCGATGTCACCCGGCCGTTCCAGGATTTCATCACCCGCACCGCCTGGGGGGATGTGTGGGAACGCGAGGGCCTGGACCATACCCAGCGTCGCCTGCTCACCATCGCCATCCTCACCGCCGTGGGCAACCACGGTGAATTGGACATGCACATCCGCGCGGCACTGCGCGCCGGGGTGGATTCCGAGACCATCGGTGAGACCCTGCTGCACACCGCCATCTACGCCGGTGTGCCCAATTCCAACCACGGTTTCAAGTTGCTCAATGATGCCGTTGAGGAGCTCGGGGGCAAGTAACGCCTGACTTTTTCGACACAACCGGGCCATGGGGGAGGGGTTGTGTCGAAATAATCGCGTGTCGGCGGGGTTGGCCTTCGACTTTTTCGACACCGATGCTCCCCGGGAGCGCCGGTGTGTCGGGATCCTAGATGGCCTCCAGTGCCGTGCCCAGGGCCGCACGCCCATTGACGCCGAACTTCTTGTACACGCGTGTGAGGTGGTACTCCACGGTCTTGGTGGACAGGGAAAGTTCCCGGGCCACCTCGGCATTACTGGCACCCTCGACCACCAGGGCGGTGATCTGTTCCTCCTGCGGGGTCAGTCCCTGCGGGGAGCGGCGGCTGCCACCGAGACCACTGACCCGGCGCTCACCGGCGCAGCGTGCGGCCATGGTGACCGCGCCCATGGCGGTGAAGACCTCCTCGGCGCGGGTGAACATCTCGGCGGCCTGACTGCGCCTGCCCATCCGGCGCAGCACCAGCCCGAATTCGAAGAGGATGCGGGCCTCATAGGCGGGCATGGTCACCGAGGTGATCGCATCGACAGCCTCGGACAGCATCTTCACACCCCGGGCGGCGGCACCGCGCTGGATCTCGATGATCGCGGAGGGCACCAGGTTGCGGGCCCGCAGCGACAGGATCCCGGAGTCCTGCTGGCGCTGCGCACTCTCCTCCATCACCAGCGCCGCAGTGTCCACGCGCCCCGACCGGATCAGGGACAGCGCGTACATGTCCTCCCACGCCCAAAATCCGGGCTGTTGGGTGTCGGTGTCGTAGACGATGGAGGCCAGGTTGTCACCGGCTGTCGCGGCGGTCCGGGTGTCATAGACCATGGCGGCCACGATCATCCGGCCCATTGCGGCGGGCAGTTTCTGGATCATGAAGGCATCCCCGGGTACTGCGATCCTAGACAGGTAGTGCCGTGACAGGTTTTCCTGCCCACTCAGTGCCGCCACCTGCGCGCCGGTCCACAACAGCACCGGCTCCAGGAGTGGGGTGCCGGTGCGGTCGCCGGTGGCCAGGCTCCGTTCGACCACCGCGGCGGCCTGGGGGAATTCACCGAGCACGTAATGCGCACGGGCGAGGAAGGCGGACTGCCACAACCCGATGAGTTCGGAATCACCGTGCCGTCGGCGGGACAACAGTTGTCTGGCCTGGGTGGGATCGTCATAGACCAGCGACAACCATCCGGTGATGAAATCACGCAGCTGCTGTCCCGTGGCGGTGTGGGGTGTGGGCAGCGTGCCGACGCGTGGCCTGGTTCCGTGCTCGAGGGCGTCGGCAAGCAGTCCGAAGGTCGCGGCATCAGGGGAGCCACCATGGCTGGCGAACTCCCGGATCCCCCGGGGATCCCAGCGCGCCACGCTGTGCATGGCGGTCAGGAGTGAGGGAGGGGAACCGTCGAGAAGCTGTGCGGTGGCGCGGGATTGCCCCGCGTACAGGCGCAGCTCGGCGCGGTCGCCGGGCAGATGGTGGGCGTGGATCCGGGCCAGGGGGAGATTGCCACGGGCAATATGCTCATCCACCACGGTCTCCGAGGTACGCCACCCGCTGGTGTCCAGATGATCGGAGAGCTGACGGGCCACACCCGGTGGGGTGGCGGACCGGACCGCGGCGCGGTGTTCCGGACGGGGGAAACGGACATGATCGGAGTTCACGGTGAGCAGTCCCGCCGCCACCTGTTCATCCAGTTCGGCAGCGAGGTGGTCGGGAATCTCACCCAGCGGGGCACCGTCCAGGGGGTAGGAGGCCACCACCTGGAGTACCTCCCCGGTGTGGCGTTCCCAGTGCTCGGGGATGATGATGGCCGGTTCGTCCTGCGACCAGTGATCGACGGGGGCGGCGTCGACAAGCTCCCTAACCAGATCCGGGAGACCCCCGGAGGCGTCGTGGAGGCGGTGGGCGGTGACCGGCGTGCAGCGCCCCACGATCTGCAGCACCAGTTCGTAGACCTCATCCACCGTCAGCGGTGGCAGGGGCACCACATCGGTGGCCTCGGCCAGTCGACGTGTCGAGGTGCCCAGGATGATCACCTGCGGGGTGCCCGGATCGTGGAGCGCGGCCAGGACCTCATCGAGGTTGGTGGCGCGGTCCACATGATCCGCCACGATCACCGTGGGCGCGGCCGGGATGGTGAAACCGGTTAGCGACGGCAGCGTGAGCACCTGGTGCTCGGTCAGCTGCCGGGCCAGCTCACGGGTGAAGTGCTCCCTGTTCACACCAGCCGGGCCCGTCACCAGGATGAAACGACTGCGGTCCGAGGCCGCGATATCCGCCAGGATCCGCTGCCGCAACAGAAGACGCCTGGGGAGGAGACCGGTGGTGAGCATGAACTGGGGCACTTCCTAACTATGGAACTGGATTACTTGAAATGTGCGGCCAGCAGTGCGCTGACCTCCTCCGGACGCTCGAGGGTGGGCACGTGCGCGCCGGGGGAGAGCACCTCGGCGGTGGCGGGTCCTGAGACACCGTCGGCGATGATCTGCAGGGTCTCCGGCGGGGTGGAGGGATCATCGGCGCCGGCGATGGTGAGTACCGGAACGGTGATCTCGCCGAGGCGGTCGGTGAAGTCCCAGGTGGCCAGGGCCTCACAGGCCAGGGCGTAGCCTTCTGCGGGGGTGTCGATGATCATGTGCTCGTAGTTCTCGCGCGCAGCCGGGTGGGTCTCCAGCCAACCCGGGGAGAACCACCGCTCAATGACGGCCTGGGACAGCGACGCGGTGCCGTTCTCGCGGGTGGCGGAGGCACGGTCATACCAGCCCTGTGGCTCACCGAACTTCGCGGCGGTGCACAGGAAAGCGGCGGCGGTGACACGGTCGGAGGTGGCGGCCAGGTACTGGGCCACGGCACCGCCCAGGGACAGACCGATTACGCCGAACTTCTCCACGCCCAGGGAGTCGAGGGTCTCCAGGACGTCGGTGGCCAGGTCGGCCACGGTGGGGGTGACGTTGACCAGGGGGGAGCTGCCGTGTCCGCGGTGGTCGACGGCGATGACGTGGAAGTCCTTGTGCAGGGCATCCAGCTGCGGCACCCACATGGCGGTGGTGGACCCCAGGGAACCGATGAACACGAGGGTCTTGTCATTATCTTCGCCGTAGGCGACGTGGTGCAGGATGGTCATGTTTAGTTCTCCTTCTCAAAGACTGCTGCCAGGCCCTGTCCGCCACCGATGCACATGGTGCACAGGCCGTAACGGGTGTCCTCGCGCTGCATGCGGTGGGCGAGGGTGACCACCATGCGGGCACCGGTCGCGCCGACGGGGTGGCCCAGGGAGATGCCGGAACCCAGTGGGTTGAGGCGTTCGTCCTCCCAGGTGATGCCCCATTCATCGAGCACGGCCAGGGCCTGTGCGGCGAAGGCCTCGTTGAGTTCGATGGATCCGATGTCGTCCAGGGTCAGGCCGAGGCGGTCGAGGACCTTGCGGGTGGCGGGGACGGGGCCGATGCCCATGGTCTCCGGGGGCACGGCGGCCAGGGCCCAGCCGGCAAGGCGGATCATGGGGGTCAGGCCGAGCTCCTCGGCCTTGGCACGGGTGGTCACCACGACGGCTGCGGCGCCGTCGTTCTGGCCGGAGGCATTGCCGGCGGTGACGGTCGCGTCCTCGTCCTGGCGTCCCATGACGGGACGCAGTTTGGCGAGCTTTTCGACGGTGGTATCAGGCCGCGGGTGCTCATCCCGATCGATGACAATCGGGTCGCCCTTGCGCTGAGGGATGGTGATTGGCACGATCTCATCGGCGAAGAGGCCGTTTTCCTGTGCGGCACCGGCGCGCTGCTGGGAGGCGGCGGCCATCTGGTCCTGGGTTTCGCGGGGGATGTTGTATTCGCGGCGGAGGTTCTCGGCGGTCTCGATCATGCCACCGGGGATCGGGTGGTTGCGGCCACCGGCGGTCTCACGGGCCTCGGCGAGGCGGTCACGCAGCTGCATGTCGCCACCCTTGACGCCCCAGCGGATGTCACCGGAGACGGTGTACTCGGTGCGGCTCATGGATTCCGCGCCACCGGCGATGATCAGGTCGGCAGCACCGGCGGAGATGTGCGCGCCGGCGGTGACGATCGCCTGCAGGCCGGAACCACAGCGACGGTCCAGCTGCAGGCCGGGGACGTTCTGACCCAACTTGGAGTCCAGTGCCACGACGCGGCCCAGTGCCGGGGCGGAACCGTTGGGGGAGCCCTGGCCGAGGATCAGATCATCCACGTCATCACCGGTCAGGCCGGTCTTGTCCACGATCGCATTAACCACCGCGGTGGCCAGTTCCTGGACAGGGACGCCGGTGAAGACGCCACCGTAGCGGCCAACGGGGGTGCGCAACGGGGAACAGATGACAATATCTTGGGGATTCATGAAAAAGTATCCTTAAGGTTTTGGGTTGTCTAGATAGTTGCGGCCAGGTCCGCGGAGATGGCCCGCGCGGTGTCCAGCAGATGGGGCAGGAACTCCCGGCGGACATCCTCCACGGAGTTGGAGGCCGACTGGGTGGAGATGTTGATCGCCGCGACCGCCTCACCGTGGGCGTTGGTCACCGGCGCCGCCAGTGACCGCAGACCAGGTTCGAGTTCCTGATCCACCAGTGACCACCCTCGTTGGCGGGTCGCCTCGATCTCATCCCTGATCGTCTCCGGTGGCAGTGCCCGGGCGGTCAGCTGGAGCGGCGGTGTCCGGGTGAGGATGGATTCCATCTCCTCGGGGTCGAGTGCCGCCAGCAGCACGCGCCCCATGGAGGTGGCATAGGCCGGGAACCGGGTGCCCAGGGTGATCGATACCGTCATGATACGCCTGACCGGCACGCGGGAGACGTAGATGATGTCGGTGCCGTCCAACACCGACATGGAACTGGATTCACCGACCTCACGCGACAGCGCCTCCAAGCGGGGCTGAGCGATGGCAGGCAGGGTCAGCGCGGAGAGGTAGCTGGTGCCCAGTTCCAGCACACGGGGGGTGAGCTGGAACTGCGTACCGTTGGTGACGGCGTAGCCGAGATTCACGAGGGTGTGGAGGAAACGGCGTGCCGTCGCCCGGGAGAGCCCGGTGGCGGTAGCGACCTCGGAGAGGGATTGGGAGGGGGAATCCGCGCTGAAACTGCGGATGACGGACAGTCCTCGGGCAAATGACTGCACGAAATCCGGGGAGGTTGGGATCATTCGATCAACTCCTTCTTGTTCGCTCAGCGAACCCTTGTGCATTGAATGAACATTACGATAGCATGGTCTGCATGATTGACAAGACCTTTTCATCCACAGCTGAAGCCGTGGCCGATATCCCGGACGGTGCCTCCATCGCCGTCGGCGGGTTCGGCCTCGTCGGTATCCCCACCCTCCTCATCAACGCACTGCGTGACCAGGGCGCTGGTGAACTGACCATCATCTCCAACAACTGCGGTACCGACGGCCAGGGCCTCGGACTGCTGCTGGAGGATGGCCGGATCGTCAAGACCATCGGCTCCTACATCGGCGACAACAAGGAGTACGCACGTCGCTACCTCGAGGGTGAGCTCACCGTCGAGTTCACCCCCCAGGGCACCCTCGCCGAGCGCATGCGCGCCGGTGGCGCGGGCATCCCCGCCTTCTACACCACCGCCGGTGTGGGCACCCAGGTCGCCGAGGGCGGTCTGCCCCAGCGTTACAACAAGGACGGCTCCGTCGCCCTGGCCTCCAAGCCGAAGGAGACCCGTGAATTCAACGGGCAGCTCTACGTCATGGAGGAGGGCATCCGCGCCGACTTCGCCCTGGTTCACGCGCACAAGGCCGACCGTTTCGGCAACCTGGTCTTCCGCAAGACCGCCCGCAACTTCAACCCTGATGCCGCGATGAGCGGAAAGATCACCATCGCCCAGGTCGAGCACCTGGTCGATGACCTTGACCCCGATGAGGTGCACCTCCCGGGCATCTACGTCAACCGTGTGGTCCATGTCGGCCCACAGGAAACCGGTATTGAGAACAGGACGGTGTCTAACTAATGACTTGGGACCACAACCAGATGGCTGCCCGCGTAGCCCAGGAACTCGAAGACGGCCAGTACGTCAACCTCGGCATCGGCATGCCCACCCTCATCCCGGGCTACCTGCCCGAGGGCCTTGAGGTCATCCTCCACTCCGAGAACGGCGTCCTCGGTGTCGGACCGTACCCGACCGAGGACGAGCTCGACCCCGAGCTCATCAACGCCGGCAAGGAGACCATCACCGTCAACCCGGGTGCCTCCTACTTCTCTTCCTCCGACTCCTTCGCCATGATCCGCTCCAGGTCCATCGATGTCGCCGTCCTCGGCGTCATGGAGGTCTCCCAGTACGGTGACCTGGCGAACTGGATGATCCCCGGCAAGCTGGTCAAGGGCATGGGAGGGGCCATGGACCTGGTCCACGGTGCCTCCAAGATCATCGCCATGACCGATCACGTGACCAAGAAGGGTGCCCCCAAGATCCTGGAGGCATGCCGTCTGCCCCTGACCGGTGCCAAGTGCGTCGACATGATCGTGACCACCCACGCCGTCTTCGACGTGGATCCGGAGAAGGGTCTCACCCTGGTGGAATGTGCTGACGGTGTGACCGTGGCCGAGCTGCGTGAGATCACCGAGGCCGATTTCGCACTCGGTGAGGGCGTCACCGAATAGTCGGATGAACGTCACACGCTGGTGTGATGAACCGTCCAGTGGCCCGCACCCCTCGCCGGTTGCCCCGGCGCGATAAGATGGAACAACCCCTCGCCAATATTGTTGGTTAGAGTTGTAGGCAGTAAATCTTTCGATGTGGAAGCGGGTCACACAGTCTTATGGCACGAATGCAGGAAAGCGCCGATCTGCTCAAATGCTCTTTCTGTGGCAAGAGTCAGAAACAGGTTAAGAAGCTCATCGCGGGTGGCGCGGTCTACATCTGTGATGAGTGCATTGAGCTCTGCAACGAGATCATCGAAGAGGAGCTCGGACAGACTCAGGGGCAGGAGGAGGAGCACAGCGAACTCCCCAAGCCGTCGGAGATCTCCGCGTTTCTGGACAAGTACGTCATCGGCCAGGATCACGCGAAACGGATCCTCTCCGTGGCGGTGTACAACCACTACAAACGTCTGCGGGCACATGAGCAGATCGGTGGTCGTCGTCGCCGCGATGAGGAGGACACCGAGCTGATCAAATCCAACATCCTCCTGTTGGGCCCGACCGGTTCCGGTAAGACCTACCTCGCCCAGACGCTGGCGAAGCTTCTCGACGTCCCCTTCGCCATCGCCGACGCCACCTCCCTCACGGAGGCAGGCTACGTGGGCGAGGATGTGGAGAACATCCTGCTCAAGCTGCTGCAGGCCGCTGACTTCGATGTGGAACGCGCCCAGCGGGGCATCATCTACATCGATGAGGTGGACAAGATCTCCCGCAAGTCGGAGAACCCTTCGATCACCCGGGATGTCTCCGGTGAGGGTGTGCAGCAGGCACTGCTGAAGATCCTCGAGGGCACCGTGGCCGCGATCCCACCCCAGGGTGGGCGCAAACACCCCAACCAGGATTTCATCCAGCTGGACACCACCAACATCCTCTTCATCGTTGCGGGTGCCTTCTCCGGTCTGGAGAAGGTCATCGGTGAGCGTCGCGGTAAGAAGGGCCTCGGCTTCGGTGTGGAGGTCGCCTCGAAGAAGGATGAGGAGAAGGAGGACATCTTCAAGGATGTCCGTCCGGAGGACCTGGTGAAGTTCGGTCTGATCCCTGAATTCATTGGCCGCCTGCCGGTGGTGGCCACCGTGGCGAACCTGGATCAGAAGTCCCTGGTCAAGGTGCTCACCGAACCGCGCAATTCCCTGGTCAAGCAGTACAAGCGTCTGTTTGAGATGGATGACACCCTGCTGACCTTCACCGATGACGCCCTGGATGCGATCGCTGATCTGGCGCTGGAGCGCAAGACCGGTGCCCGTGGTCTGCGTGCCATCCTGGAAGAGATCCTCGTACCGATCATGTACGACATCCCCGACCGTGATGATGTCACCGAGGTGATCATCACCGGTGAGGTGGCCCGTGGTGAGGCGGAGCCCGAGCTGGTCATCCTGGCCGCGGAGGAGAAGACCGCCTAGGTGTTGCCCTGACGGCCGCCGGTGCAGACTTTCTGCGTCGGCGGCCGTTTCTGCGTGTCCGGGGTGCATAAATCCCGGGGTAACACCGTCTCCGACCGGGCAAACCCTGTACGGTCATACCAGTGGCATCGCCCGCCGGAACCCTGATCACCTCAGGTGGAGACCCCCGGGCGGCCCAGAGACCCCAGTGACACCGGTGTCCGGTACAGGTACAGCCCGCTATCGCGGGGTTGGTACCCCGGTCACCTGTTCCCCGCGCACGAACCCGTACGAACCCAGGAGAAACCGTTGTTAGATGTCATCACCGGATTGCCTATCCTCGCGAATTCTCACACTAGTCCAGTGTTAGTCCAGGCTGCGCTACCGTGATGAGAATGACTGGCCAGCCCGACATGTCCCGAGGATTCGGCATCGAAGACCTCGACCTGTCAAAAATCGAAGAGGCTTTGACCCCTCGGCTCAACGGTTTTATCTCCTCGGAGAACCTTTACTCGCACGAAGGGACTCGGAAAGAGCCAAAGTTCACCGTTGTCGCTATTTTCAGGCATGAACTGGCCATCGATACTGTCCTCGCCATTGAAACTGACTACGACCCAGGAATCGCATTTGCGGGTTACCAAGTGGTGGGGGCAAGAACACGTTTCCACCGTGATCTCAGTACCTCCGATCTCTACCACGCAGTCGCTGCAGAGCTGTGGGTCGATCAACTGGCAGGAGATTATCCGGTGGGTAAAGTCGATTTCGATAATCCTTGTAAGATCACCTGGCCCTTCCATGACGATCATGAAGTTCACCTAGGGACGCTGGGAGAACTAATCGAGTACAGCCAACCCCTTATCGGCAGTGACGACCTTTGGCTGAACGTCGCTTTCGTTGAAGGAAAAGCAGCACTTTTGAAAGACGATGAGTAGACAACATTGTTAAACGTCATCACCGGCTTCGCCATCATCCTCTCCGTCATTGGGGTGGGACTGCTGCTGGCCAAGGCCGGGGTCATCTCCGACGATAAACAGCGCCTGGTGCTCAACCGCATCGCCTTCTATGCCGCGACCCCGGCCCTGTTGTTCTCGGTGGTGGCCAATTCGGACCCGCAGCACCTGCTGTCGCCGGTGATCGTGGTGACGTTCATTGCCACCCTGCTCACCGCCGCCCTCTACTGCGTGATCTCCGCGGTGTTCTTCAAGAAGGATCTGGCCACCACGGCGATCGGTGCGGCGGCGGCCTCGTATGTCAACTCCAACAACATCGGGCTGCCGGTGTCCATCTACGTCCTGGGAACCGGTGCCTACGTGGCCCCGGTGCTGGTGATCCAGATGGTGATCTTCGCGCCCATGATCCTCGCGGCCCTGACCACAGGAGAGCAGGGTGGATCGCGGGGAGCGAAGATCTGGGCGGCGTTCCGCGGGTCCATACTCAGCCCCGTCGTGTTGGCGTCCATCGCGGGACTGATCGTCAGCCTGACACGGGTGGAGGTCCCGGCGGCCATCATGGAGCCTACGGTGATCCTGGGCGGGGCGTCGATCCCGTTGATTCTCATCAGCTTCGGAGCGTCCCTGCCGTCGACCAATGTATTGTCATCCCGCGCCGATCGGCCCAGCGCCATCACGGCCACCGCCATCAAGATCGTAGGCATGCCGGTGATTGCCTGGCTCGTCGGTCTTGCCTTCGGGTTGGAGGGCGATGAGATGTACGCCGCAGTCATCCTGGCTGCCCTGCCCTCAGCCCAGAATGTGTACAACTATGCGGCCACCTACCGCCGGGGTGAGATCCTGGCGCGTGACACTGTCTTCCTCACGACATTCCTGGCCCTGGGAGGCATGCTCGGGGTGGCCTTCCTCTTCGGGCGGTAATTCGCCCTATTCCTCGAACAGGTCGGTTTCGAAGGCGTAGATGTCGGTGTCCTGGGTCGGGGCGGTGGAGCTTTCGCGGGTGGTCAGGTAACTGGCTGACTCGGCATCGGGCAGGTTTGAGGTGAGGAAGGCCAGGACCGTGTCCACCACCAGGCGGCGCATGCCCTCAACATTGGATTCGCTGGTGAGGTCCACATCGTAGATCTGGTCCATGGTCAGCTGGTTGGAGATGCGGAAATACCCCAGTGAACTGATGAGGACCAGGACATCCTCGGCGGAGATGCCGGGGCGGAATGCGCCGGCATCCTGACCGAGCATGAGCAGCTTGTCCAGGTTGAGCAGGAGGTTGCTCTCATCATTGAGGGCTGCCGCGCTCTCCACACCACCGTGGTTGTGGAGGTTTTCCATGAGGATCAGGCGGATGGCCTCGGGGTTGTTGATGATGGCGTTGTAGATCGCCTCCACGATCTTGCGGACACCCTCGACCGGGACTGCGGATTCCAGCTGCATGGCCTCCGCATCGGGGCGCAGCATGTCCAGGGCGTGGGAGATGGTCTTGACGTACAGACCCTTCTTGTCACCGAAGTAGTAGTGGATCATGCGCTTGGACATTCCGGACGCCTTGGCGATCTTCTCCAGCTTGGTCTCGTTGAATCCCTGCTCGGCGAAGTGGCTCAGTGCGGTGACCACGACATCATCCGGTGTCGCCGCGTGTGCGCTGTCCGGGGTGGTGAAGTCGTGGTCATCAGCATGGGGGTCTGCTGAGCCTCGGTCGGAAACGGCCATGATCTCTTCGGTCCTTTCGGGTGACGTGGTTGAGAGTGGCCCGCGTTCAGGTAGGAATGCGGAACGGGACGTGGCAGGGTTCACGCCACTGGCGATAAAGGTCATATCTTTGAATGAAACCCAACCAACACTATCAAATGGTGCCCGAAACTCCGTCGAAATGCTCGTGTACGCCAGCGTCATCCCACTTTCCCCCGGGAATCCCCGGTACAGGGGTACAGGAAAGCGGTGAACGGGGGTGATTATCACATCAGCTTATGCGGGGTTACTGCACGCCCAAACACTGGTAGGAACCTGTAACCGTCGATAGCATGGGGGGCATGGTGATTGCCCTGACCCCCAGGGGTGTGATGTTGAAGGGAATCACTGAGAACACTGAAGGTACTGACAGTACTGATAACGCCACGTTCAACCACACAAGGATTGAGGATCATTAATGAATTCCCCCAAGAAGATCACCGTGACCGGAGCCGCCGGTCAGATTGCCTACTCACTCCTCTGGAGGATCGCCAATGGTGAGGTGTACGGCGCAGACACCCCGGTTGAACTCAACCTCCTGGAGATCCCCGACGCACTCGGCGGTGCTGAGGGGGTGGCCATGGAGCTGGCCGACTCCGCCTTCCCGCTGCTGCACAACATCAATATCACCGCGGACCTGAACGAGGCCTTCGACGGCGCGAACGCCGCCTTCCTGGTCGGCGCCAAGCCACGTGGCAAGGGTGAGGAGCGCGCTGCGCTGCTGTCCAACAACGGCAAGATCTTCGGCCCCCAGGGCAAGGCCATCAACGACCACGCCGCCCAGGACATCCGGGTGCTGGTGGTGGGCAACCCGGCCAACACCAACGCGCTGATCGCCATGTCCAACGCCCCGGACGTTCCCCAGTCCCGTTTCAACGCCATGATGCGCCTCGACCACAACCGCGCGATCTCCCAGCTGGCCACCAAGACCGGCCGTCTGTCCTCGGAGTTCCAGGATGTCGTCGTGTGGGGTAACCACTCCGCGGCACAGTTCCCGGACATCACCTACGCCACCGTCGGCGGCGAGAAGGTCGCTGACCTGGTGGATCATGACTGGTACGTCAACGAGTTCATCCCGCGCGTGGCCAAGCGTGGCGCGGAGATCATCGAGGTCCGTGGCAAGTCCTCCGCCGCTTCCGCCGCGTCCTCCGCGGTTGATCACATGCGTGACTGGATCCAGGGCACCGAGACCTGGGCCTCTGCCGCAATCCCGTCCACCGGCGCCTACGGCATCCCCGAGGGCATCATCCTCGGCCTGCCGACCGTCTCCCGCAACGGCGAGTGGGAGGTCGTCGAGGGCCTGGAGATCAACGATTTCCAGCGTGCGCGCATCGACGCCAACGTCGAGGAGCTCCAGGGCGAGCGCGAGGCCGTCAAGGACCTGCTCTAAACCTTCGTGAACTGACGTAAAGCTCAACCCCACCTCTTCGGCGAAGAGGTGGGGTTGTTGCCTTCCGCGGCCGGGGTTGCTTGTCGACGCCCGACCTACTGCAGCGCCAGCGTCACCTTGGGGGTGTGCTCGACCACCACGCCACCCTGCACCGCGATGCGGATGGAGGCGATACCGTCGGAATTGACCATCACGGTCTCCTCGATCTCCGGGCCGTCGAAGCGGGTGATCTCGACTGCATCCACATCGATGATGGAGGGGTCGAAGGGAACCTTCATCTCACCCAGCAGGGAGATGTCCCCGGGGCTGCCATCCTCCTCGTTGAAGCTGTCATATTCCACGAACCGGAACCAGCCGACATTGTGCGCGGCGCGGTAGCGGCGGGTCACCGTGATGCGACCATCCGCATCCGGCTTGGTCTCCCGAGTGATCAGCGGATCGAAGCTCACGGCACGACCGTCGTCGAATTCGCGGAACACACCGATGCCACGGGAGAGTTTGTCACGCAGGTGGAAACCCGAATCCGGGTCAGCGGCGATAGCCAGTCCCACGGCGGTGGCCCCGGCGGTGAAGGGTGCGCGGTGAACCCGTCGGCCGAAGCGTTCACGCAGCACCCGCGAGATCAGTGGCAGGGAGGATGCCCCGCCGACCAGGTAGATACCGGCGATCTCGGATTCGCGGAGATCATCGGTGCCGATGAGTGGGGTCATTACCTCGATGGTCTGTTCCACCAGTGGCATCGCGGCATCGTAGAAGTCGGTGGCCGGGACAACAACATCCTCGCCCTCGACATCGATCACCAGACGACGGGACTGGGGCACAAGGGACTCCTTGGCACTGCGGGCTTCGTCGATAAGCGTCCGGCTGGGAACGCCGGGTTTACCGGCGGCCCGGAGCGCGCACTCGGCGAGGATCACATCGAAGTCATCGCCGCCGAGGTGGGAGATGCCCAGGGATCCCATGACCTCATGGGTGGTGCCGTCGACGCGGATGAGTGAAGCGTCGAAGGTGCCGCCGCCGAGGTCATAGATGACGATGCCGGAGCGCCGGGAGTTCAGGGTGCGCGCATGGCGGTGGGTGTACTCGAAGGCCGCCGCACTCGGCTCATTGATCAGGCCCGCGACCTCCGCACCGGCCTCACTGAACGCGGAGAGGGTGAGCAGCCGCTGGGCGGTGTGGGCGTTGGCGGGGATGCCAAGCACGACCTCAATGGGGGAGGAGTTATCCAGTGTGGCCTGGAAATCGCGCAGTGTGTTCACCACGGTCTCGGCGTACACGCGCAGCACGTCGCCGAGCGGGCGGGTGGCGTGCCCGAGCTGGACCGGGGTGCCCGCGGTGACGGAGTGGTCCGACATGATCCGCTTGAAGGAACGCACCAGACTGGGGTCATCGGGCCCGAGCTTCATCGCCTCCCAACCAGCGACGAGTCGATCCCCGTCCAGTGCCACCACTGAGGGGATGTATTCCTGTGCATCGCCGAGATAGTCCTCCACGGTCACAACTGGATAGTTTCCGCGGTCGACTACGGCCGCAATTGTGCGCGTCGTTCCGACGTCGATCCCAAAACGCATGAGTATGACCCTAGCAGCATTTTCAGCTCGCGCAGGGGAAAGAAAAAGATGCTTTCCGCAATTGTTGAAATGAGATGACCGTGGACTGTCCAGGATGGACGGGCATATCAGACAACTTGAAGCAGATCCCATAGCATTGCCAATATTGCCTGCACGTTCCGGCTTTCAGCGTACTGAAGCAAGATATCCGTCCCAGCGGAAGTCGCAGAAGAGAAAACAGGACATAAAACTCAGGGAGAACCCTTCCGCAGCCAGGTACGGAGAGTCGGATGAAACCCATGGCTGCTGTGCAGAGGGGCGACGCTGCGTCCAGGGTGGGTCCGGATCTTCTCCCCATCCCGGGTTATCTGGTGGGCGACCTCAACCCTGGGACAGACCACCGTGCTTCAACTGATGGTTGTGAATGCTGAACAACACCACTTCCGGCAGCGCCATGACGATGAAGAGAAGGTAGGCATAAGCACCCCACTGGTCGCTGAGCATGAGAACCGCAAAAATAGAGGAGCCATAACCCACCGCCTGAAGCAGGATGATCGGCAGGGGCCGGTCTCGGGGAGGGCAGATGAGGGGGATACGGCGGTGGGGGTTGGCCTCCACGGTTTTCCAGGCACCGATTCCCAGCGCAACCACGCCGATGGCAGAAAACAACAGGAACGGACTCATATATTGAGCCTAGGTGCTGAACACTGGACCTGCAGTGGGAATGCGCAGGCCATCCAGGGCGGCTGCCGGGGATAAATGACAGAAACACCTGCATATAGAAAGCTGCACCCCAGGGGTTATGATGGTCTGCGTGACTGACCAGAATAATGAGAACCCAAGCCAGAACCGCGCAGACAAGCTACCCAAATCCTGGGATCCGAAAGCCGTGGAGGCGGATCTCTACCGGGGTTGGGTGGATGCCGGTTATTTCACCGCCGATCCAGCTAGCGAGAAGCCTGGCTACTCCATTGTTCTACCACCGCCTAATGTGACCGGCCAGCTGCACATGGGCCATGCACTTGACCACACCCTCATGGATGCCCTGGCGCGCCGCAAGCGCATGCAGGGGTTCGAGGTGCTGTGGCTGCCGGGCATGGACCACGCGGGCATCGCCACCCAGACCAAGGTGGAGGAGATGCTCAAGGAGACCGAGGGCAAGTCCCGCTATGACTACTCCCGCGAGGAGTTCATCGAGAAGGTCTGGGAGTGGAAGAAGGAATACGGCGGCAAGATCGGTGAGCAGATGCGCGCCATCGGTGATTCCGTCGACTGGTCCCGTGAGCGTTTCACCCTGGATGAGGGCCTGTCGCGTGCGGTGCAGACCATCTTCAAGAAGCTCTATGATTCCGGCATGATCTACCAGGCCAACCGCCTGGTCAACTGGTCCCCGGTCTTGGAAACCGCCGTGTCCGACATCGAGGTCGTGTACAAGGACGTCGAGGGTGAGCTGGTCTCCATCCGTTACGGTTCGCTTAACGACGACGAGCCACACGTGGTCGTCGCCACCACCCGCGTGGAAACCATGCTCGGCGACGTCGCCGTGGCCGTCCACCCAGAGGATGAGCGTTACCGTCATCTGGTGGGCACCACCCTGCCGCATCCGTTCCGCGATGACCTCACCCTGCAGGTGGTCGCCGATGACTATGTGGATCCGGAGTTCGGTTCCGGAGCGGTGAAGATCACCCCGGCACACGACCCCAATGACTACGCCCTGGGCCTGCGCCACAACCTGGACATGCCGACCATCATGGACAAGACCGGTCGCATCAGCGACACCGGCACGCAGTTCGACGGCATGACCCGCGAGGAAGCCCGCGTCAAGGTCCGCGAGGCACTCGCGGAGCAGGGTCGCATTGTCAAGGAGGTCCGCCCCTACGTCCACTCCGTCGGCCACTCCGAGCGTTCCGGTGAGGCCATCGAGCCACGCCTGTCCCTGCAGTGGTGGGTCAAGGTCGAGGAACTGGCCAAGATGTCCGGCGACGCCGTCCGTGCAGGCGACACCACCATCCACCCGAAGTCCCTGGAGCCACGCTACTTCGACTGGGTTGATGACATGCACGACTGGTGCATCTCGCGTCAGCTGTGGTGGGGCCACCGCATCCCGATCTGGTACGGACCGGACGGCGATGTTGTCTGCGTCGGTCCCGACGAGCAGGCACCCGAGGGCTACACCCAGGACCCGGATGTCCTGGACACCTGGTTCTCCTCCGCCCTGTGGCCGTTCTCCACGATGGGTTGGCCGGACAAGACCCCGGAGCTGGACAAGTTCTATCCCACCTCCGTGCTGGTCACCGCCTATGACATCCTGTTCTTCTGGGTTGCCCGCATGATGATGTTCGGCACCTTCGCCGCGAAGGAGACCCCGGAGTTGCTCGGTGAGGGCACCGACGGCCGCCCGCAGGTCCCGTTCACCGACCTGTTCCTCCACGGCCTGGTCCGTGATGAGCACGGCCGCAAGATGTCCAAGTCGCTCGGCAACGGCATTGATCCCATGGACTGGGTGGACAACTACGGTGCGGATGCCCTGCGCTTCACCCTTGCCCGTGGCGCCAACCCCGGCGTGGACCTGCCGGTCGGTGAGGACTCCGCACAGAGTTCCCGCAACTTCGCCACCAAGCTGTTCAACGCCACCCGTTTCGCCCTGATGAACGGTGCGGTGTCCGAGGGGCTGCCCGAGCGCGCCGAGCTGACCGACGCCGACCGCTGGATCCTCGACCGCCTCGAGGAGGTCCGCGGACACGTCGATGACTACCTGGACAACTACCAGTTCGCCAAGGCCAATGAGGAGCTCTACCACTTCGCGTGGAATGAGTTCTGTGACTGGTACCTGGAGATCGCCAAGGTCCAGATCCCCCGCGAGGGTGTCACCGAGCGCGGCCGCAACACCCAGCAGGTGCTCGGCCACGTCCTGGATGCACTGCTGCGTCTGCTGCACCCGGCCATGCCGTTTGTCACCGAGGTGCTGTGGAAGGCCCTGACCGATGGCGAGTCCATCGTCACCTCCTCCTGGCCCACCCCGGCCGACACCAACGGTGGCGCCGCCGTGGATACCGAGGCCGCCCGCCGCATCGCGGACGTCGAGAAGCTCGTCACCGAGATCCGTCGTTTCCGCTCCGACCAGGGGGTCAAGCCCTCCCAGAAGGTGCCGGCCCGCCTAGACTTCGCCGCGTGTGACCTCACCGAGCTCGAGGGTGCGGTGCGTGCCCTGGTGCGCATCGAGGAACCGGCTGAAGATTTTGAGGCGTCGGCAAGCCTGGAGATCCGCCTGAGCACCGCCACCATCACCGTGGAACTGGACACCTCCGGCACGGTGGATGTGGCCGCGGAGCGCAAGCGTCTGGAGAAGGACCTCGCCACCGCCAACAAGGAACTCGAGACCACGGCCAAGAAGCTGGGCAACGAGGCCTTTTTGGCCAAGGCGCCGGACGCGGTGGTGGAGAAGATCCGCGGCCGCCAGCAGGTGGCCCGTGAAGAAGTGGAACGCATTACCAAACGACTGGAGGAACTGGGGTAGTGGCAACACAAGATGAGCGTGAATACGGCGAATTCGGCGACGTGACGCTCAATGAGGCAGGGCTGTCCCTGCCGTTGGATCTCACAGGCGACCTCGACGAGGAACGGCAGAACCCCGCACCCCTGGAGATCACCCCGGAGGAACTGGCCGAGCTGGCGATCGTTGAGGCGGAACTCGATGAGCGCTGGCAGGAAACCAAGATCGACCCCACCTTCAGGCGCATGTCCTATGTCATGGACCTGATGGGCAAGCCACAGGACACGTTCGCCGCCATCCACATTGCGGGCACCAACGGCAAGACCTCCACCACCCGCATGGTGGAGTCGCTGCTGCGTGCCTTCCACCGGCGCACCGGCCGGACGACCAGCCCGCACCTGCAGCTGATCACCGAACGCATCGCGATCGACGGCCGTCCGATCCACCCCCGTGACTTCGTGCGCATCTACAACGAGGTCAAGCCGTACCTCGAGATGGCCGACGCGCATTCCCTCTCCGAGGGTGGCCCGCGGATGAGCAAGTTCGAGACCCTGATCACCCTGGCCTATGCCGCCTTCGCGGATGCACCGGTGGATATCGGTGTCATCGAGGTCGGCCTGGGTGGTCGCTGGGATGCCACCAACGTGATCAACGCGCAGGTCGCAGTGATCACCCCGGTGGGCATGGACCACACCGACCGCCTCGGCAACACCATCGCCGAGATCGCCGGGGAGAAGGCCGGCATCATCAAGGCCCGCCCGGCCAGCGATGATGTTAACGCCCCGGAGGAGAATGTGGTCATCGTGGGCAAACAGGACCCGGAGGCCATGCGGGTCATCCTGGAGCAGGCCGCCGAAACCGGTTCCGCCGTGGCTCGCCTGGGCATGGAGTTCGGTGTGGTGGAATCCACCATCGCTGTTGGTGGCCAACAGCTGATCCTGCGCGGTCTGGGTGGTGAGTACACCGATATCTTCCTGCCGCTGTCCGGTGCCCACCAGGCCGACAACGCCGCAACCGCACTGGCCGCCGTGGAGGCGTTCTTCGGTGCCTCCGCGGACCGCCCGCTTGATATCGACACCGTCCGCCAGGGGTTCGCCCAGGTGGAGTCACCGGGTCGTCTGGAGCGTCTGCGTTCCGCCCCGACCGTGTTCATCGACGCCGCCCACAACCCGCACGGTGCCGCGGCCCTGGGTGCGGCCCTGGACCGGGACTTCGATTTCCGCCGTCTCATCGGTGTCATCGGTGTGCTGGGGGACAAGGACGCCCGTGGCATCCTGGAGAGCCTCGAGCCGTATCTGCATGAGGTGGTGTGCACCCAGACCACCTCGGATCGTGCATTGGATGCCTATGAGCTGGCCGAGTACGCCCGCGAGATCTACGGTGATGAACGTGTGCATGTTGCTGACACCCTGCCGGGTGCGGTGGAACTGGCGATCGAACTGGCCGAGGACACCGATGTCCAGTCCGGTTCCGGAGTGGTGATCACCGGATCCATCGTCACCGCCGGTGATGCCCGCACCCTGTTCGGAAAGGAACCTGCATGAGCCCCCGCGATGAGCACCGGGACCGTGGCAAGACTGTAGAGTACGGACCCCTCGGCCCGGGCCATGAACCGGCGAAGGATCCCATGAAGGGCATCCGCGGGGTGATGGCCGGCACCCTGGTCATGGAGTCCATCACCATCGCGCTGGTGCTCACCGTGATCCTGCGTGTGGATGGTGGCGCCTACTGGACCACCTTCAACTGGGTGTACGTCACCGCCGTGGCGGTGGCCATGTTCGTGGCGGCGTTCCTCCAGCGGTTCAGCTGGTCGATCCCCCTGAACATCGCCCTCCAGGTGTTCGCCCTGGCCGGTGTGTTCATCCACTATTCCATGGGTATCGTGGCCTTCATCTTCATCCTGGTGTGGGCGTATCTGCTCTACCTGCGCAAGAACATGATCGAGCGCATGCGCCGCGGTCTGCTGCCGACGCAGCACACCTAGAACGCTGCTTTGCTGCTGCTTGACTGCTGCTTGTCGACGAACAACCCCGGCGCCCCACTTCGGTGCGCCGGGGTTGTGTCATTACTGTTAGCGCCGTGGTTAGCGCTGCATCTCCTTGACGAAGGCCTCGTCCTCCGGGGTGCCGGCGCGGTAGCCACCGTCGTAGCCGTTCTTTTCCACATATCCGCTGACGAACGGGCACACACCGACCACGACCTGGCCGGTGGGGAAGGTGTCCTCGATGGCCTCACGGATGAGGATGGACGCCAGGCCCCGTCCGCCGTAGTCCTCGTCCACCTTGGTGTGGTAGAAGATGCGGTCATTGTCATTGATCACGTAGTCGGCGAAACCGACCACCTCGTCGCTGTCGGCGTAGGTGATCTCGTAGCGGCTGTCCGCCTCGTTCCTCTTGACCCGGACCTCGTTGTCCTGCTTATCAACCAGAGTCATATTCTTGTCCTCCTTTAGTGATGTGATGGGTCCCACTGTATGGAAAAGTTTCCCGGCCCGCCGTAACGTGCTGGGTATGAAAAACCCCATGACCAATCTGGCTTTCTCGGTGGCGGCACTGTTCTGCGTGGTCGCGTTGATCACCAGGTTCGCAGGGTCCCCGGTGATCGTGCCGATCCTGTCCATCATCGTCGCGGCCATCGCCCTGGTGGTGGGCATGCGCACCCGCGCCGCCGGGCTGACCGTGGACCAGCCGGTGGTGTTCACCGCGGACCAGGTGAAAAAGATCCAGGAATTAAAGAGCCAGGGGCAAGAGGGTTCAGCCATCCGTCAGGCACAGCTGTGGAGCAGGGGAGCATCCGCGGAGGCCGTCGCCGAGGCTGTTCGTAAGCTCTAGATCACATTCGGTGACCTCGTTGCGACAGGACCGGGGTCGTTCTGTAGACTCTGCGAGCATGACTGAACGTACTCTCATCCTCATCAAGCCAGACGGCGTCACCAACGGCCACGTCGGCGAAATCATCGCACGCATCGAGCGCAAGGGCCTCAAGCTTGCCGCGCTTGACCTCCGCGTCGCTGACCGCGAGACCGCAGAGAAGCACTACGAGGAGCACGCTGACAAGCCGTTCTTCGGTGAGCTCGTCGAGTTCATCACCTCCGCACCGCTGATCGCCGGCATCGTCGAGGGCGAGCGCGCCATCGACGCATGGCGCCAGCTCGCCGGTGGCACCGACCCAGTGTCCAAGGCCACCCCGGGCACCATCCGCGGCGACTTCGCCCTGACCGTCGGCGAGAACGTCGTCCACGGTTCCGACTCCCCGGAGTCCGCTGAGCGCGAGATCTCCATCTGGTTCCCGAACCTCTAGGAATCAACGTCAAAGGCACCCACCGACCGGTGGGTGCCTTTTTTGCTTGTCGACGCAGGTTACCGCAGGCTACAGCAGCGGGTGGCCACTGGCGATCGAGATCCTGTTATAGGCGTTGATCATGATGATCGCCCACTCCAGGGCGGCGACCTGCTCCTCGGCGAACATGCTGCACGCGGTCCGCGCGGCCAGGTGGCCCTCATGGCGGTCCAGCACGGTGAGCGATTCCGCGAGCTGCAGAGCGGCCCGTTCCTCGGCGGTGTAATCCTCGACCATGCGCCAGGCCGGCAGGGCGTCGATCTTCTTCTCCGGGACACCGGCGCGCCGGGCCGCGGGAACGTGGATGCTCAGGCAGGTGCCGCAGCCGTTGATCTGGGAGACCCGGACACTGACCAGTTCGATCAGGGATTCCGGCAGGTCCACCTCGGGGTAGATCTTACGCAGGGTCTTGTTGACCTCGTTGAGCTGTTTATAGGGTTCGGGGAAGAACTTGTCGATGTAGGGTCCACGGACGGTACGCATTTAATCAATCCTCAAATCTGGTCGTGCGGTTGGTTCTGGATTCACCCTCGGCTTGATCACCGAGTTCGGCAGCTTTGGTGCCGGTAGCCGGTACAGGCCGTCGGGGTCATGGCCGATATAACCACGGGTCACGCCGAAGCGTTCGTCATGGGCCTCCCACTGCTCGCGGAACTTCTCGATCTCCGCATGGTCGCGTCCGATGAAGTTCCACCACATGACGATGTCCTCGGTGAAGGGTTCACCACCGATGAGGATCAGCAGCGCCTGAGTGTCACCGGTGTTGCGGAGGCGCAAGGTGGTCTCCCCGGTGCCGGTGTAGGCGAGTTCACGGGGTGCGACGGTGACGCCCTCGAGCTGGATGTCACCGGAATCCACCAGCAGACCGTGCTCATGGTCCGGGTTGACCTCAAGGGTCATGGTCTCGCCGGGGTTGACGCGCAGCTCGGCGGCCACCAGCGGGGTGAAGGTGGACACCGGGGAGGACTGACCCAGCAGCTCGCCCAGGAAGACGCGTGCGCGCCCGCCCTCCACGCTGATCTGCTCAGGCTCATAGTGGTCGAAGCGGCGTGGGCCGTTGCGGTCTTTATCCGGCAGGACGGTCCACAGTTGCACGCCGTGCAGGGTGGTGACCGGGGTGGCGGAGACCTCCGAGTGGCAGATGCCGGCACCGGCGGTCATGAGGTTGACCTCGCCTGGGACCACCACCGCGTGGTTGTCACCGGAATCGTGGTGGGTGACCTCGCCCTCGAAGAGCCAGGTGACGGTCTGCAGCCCGGTGTGGGGATGGGGAGGTACATCCATGCCGCCGGTGACCGAGACATCATCCGGGCCGTAGTGGTCCACGAAGCAGAAGGCCCCGATGAGGCTGCGCTGACGCTGGGGGAGGGTGCGGTAGACGGTCATGGCACGTGGTCCACCGAGCGGTACCTCACGGGCGGTGATGATCTCGACGTCGGCACCGCCCTCGCACTGCGGATTCATCGGCGTGCCGGGCTGATCACTGGGTAGGTCGTACTCAGGGGGATTGGGGTCAAGATTCGACATGGGTGTAGCTCCTGGGCTCACGGGCTGATGTGTGACACCAGTATAAACACCAAACTTGTTGATGTATCTACAAACTACCGTCCCTGGTGGAGTTCCCGCAGCAGGACCACGCCCTTCTCGGTGAGTTCCACGTAGACCTTCGCCGGATCCCCACCCGACATGATGGCAGACCGGCTGATGATGCCCCGCTGGTCCAGGGGTCGGGCGGTGGCATGGACCTGTTCCACGCTCCAGTCCAGGACCCTGGCGAGCTGACGGGCCATCACCCGTGTGCCATCGATGGCACCGTGGGCGAGCAGGCCCCTGGCCAGTGTCCGCGCCCCCGGTTGATCGAGGGCCTCCAGATCGGAGGTGGTCACCTCATCGAGGGAGGCATTCTCGACGATCTGCTGGATGAGCTCCCTCTTCCTCCGGTGGGGCAGCATGGCCTGCCGTGAGAATCCGTAGGTGACAGCAGATCCGAAAGCCACACCGTAGATCATGGTGGACCACTCAGGGGGAAGGCCGAGGAGGGAATCGCCCCCGAGGATGTCGATGGCCATCACGGTGGCTGGGGCGGCCACAGAAACCAGGGCACGGCGTTTATCCCCCTCGGTGGTGTGGATCTTCCACCCGTCGACATCCCGGGTGGTGTTCCCCGGCGGAAAGGGGAGGAAGGCGGCCAGGGCGCCGAGTATGAACAGTGGCACAGCCACCCACGGTTCAACATCCAGGAAGATCCTGCCGCTGCCCAACAGGACCGCCATGGGGATGAATTTCCAGAAATCGGGTGGTCCCGCCCCCGCACGCCGTTCAATTTCACCCATGGCCGGGATTGTACGTGGCGGGATACAAGCCTCAACCCGCGAATGTGGAACAATGGTTCACAGGGTTGTTAGAGAACCGCCCGAATATTTTTGAAAACCTGCACATAGACGTCGAGGATCGCGCCACCACCTGTGCGGCGGCGGCAGTGGAAGACCGGTTGGATGACCGGGTCACCTGCCAGCGCCCGGGTTCAGCGAGTGCGATCAAATGATAAGAAAATAGGAGTCCGCCTTGGCAAAGAAGAAGGCATCCGCAACTGCACATGACACGGACGTGTCCCCCTCGGCCGTGCTGGCCGCGGATTTTGACCGTTCGCAGTTGGGGGAGAAGACCCGTGTTCACCAGCTGGCCAAACAGCTCGGCCTGACCTCCAAGGACCTGGTGGTGGCACTGGATTCCATCGGTCTGGTCAAGGTCGCCCAGTCGACCCTGAGCCGTGAGGAGGCCACCCGTCTCCTCGATCTGCTGGCCAAGCCGGTGGAGGAGGCCCCGGCCGAGGTCGTCCCGGATGTGGAACCGGTGGAGAAGATCCGTCGCCGCGTGGAGAAGAACGTGGCCAATGAGATCCAGCAGATCGAGGAGAAGGTCGAACGCGAACTCGCCGACGCGGTGGAGGACACCTCGGAGGACTCTCCAGAGGACACCCCGGAACAGACCACTCCTGACACCGACGCTGTGGACCCATCCGAGGACGAGGAAATCCGTCGCCGCGTGGAGAAGAACGTGGCCAACGAGATCCAGCAGATCGAGGAGAAGGTCGAACGCGAACTCGCCGACGCGGTAGCCCAGGCTCAGGATGAACAGCACTCAGACGAGCCGGTTGATCTGGTGGCCGCAGCCCAGGCCGAGGCCTACGCGGAACTGCTGGAGGACATCATCCCCGAGATCACCCCACCGCCGGCGGAAGCACCGGTGTATGCACCGATCTTCGTCGCACCCGCGATGATCCCCACCGAGGACCTCAATGACACCGATGATCCGGATGCGCAGGAACGCGTGGCCCGCAAGCGCCGTGGCCGTCGTGGTACCGGACGTGGCAAGGGTACCGGGCCGGCATCGGGTTCCGATGCTGAGGCTGTTCAGCATGATGTGGAGGATGAGGCGTCGACAAGCACCGTTGACACGCCGGACACCGAGGTGGTCGACGAGCCCGTGGGCATCAAGGGCTCGACCCGCCTGGAGGCGCAGCGCCGCCGCCGCACCGAGATGCGCGAGGAGGGCCGCAACAAGAAACGCCACGTGGTGAGCACCCGCGAGTTCATCGAACGCCGTGAATCCACGGAACGCCGCATGATTGTGCGCGAACGCCAGCGCACCGACGGCACCGGTCTGGTCACCCAGGTCGGCGTGCTGGAGGATGACCTGCTGGTGGAGCAGTTCGTCACCTCCGATTCGCAGTCGTCGATGGTGGGCAACATCTACCTGGGACGCGTGCAGAACGTGCTGCCGAGCATGGAGGCCGCCTTCATTGATATCGGTAAGGGCCGCAACGGCGTGCTCTACGCCGGTGAGGTGGACTGGAAGGCCGCCGGTCTGGGAGGACGCGGAAGGCGCATCGAACAGGCCCTGAAATCCGGTCAGAAGGTCCTGGTCCAGGTGTCCAAGGACCCCGTCGGACACAAGGGTGCCCGCCTGACCACCCAGATCTCCCTGGCCGGCCGCTACCTGGTCTACGTGCCGGGCGGTCGCAGTGCCGGTATTTCCCGCAAGCTGCCCGGACCGGAGCGCAAGCGTCTGAAGGAGATCCTCGGCCGCGTCGTGCCACCGCAGGGCGGCACCATCATCCGCACCGCCGCGGAGGGCGTCTCGGAGGAGAACATCGCCGCCGACGTCAACCGCCTGCACACCCTGTGGGAGCAGATCCAGGAACGCACCAAGCAGGAGAAGAAGTCCCGCAACACCCGCCCGGTGACCATGTATGAGGAACCGGACATGCTGGTCAAGGTCATCCGTGACCTGTTCAATGAGGATTTCACCTCCCTGATCGTCGACGGCGACCGCGCCTGGAACACCGTGCGCGCCTATATCCAGTCCGTGGCACCGGACCTGGTCAGCCGCGTCGAGCACTTCGACCGCGCCGACTACAACGGCAAGGATGCGTTCGAGGCCTTCGGTCTCAACACCCAGCTGGAGGAGGCGATGTCGCGGAAGGTGAACCTGCCGTCGGGTGGTTCGCTGGTCATCGACAAGACCGAGGCCATGACCGTCATCGATGTCAACACCGGCCGGTACACCGGCAAGGGTGTGGGCAACCTCGAGGAGACCGTCACCCTCAACAACATTGAGGCCGCCGAGGAGATCGTCCGCCAGATGCGTCTGCGCGACATCGGCGGCATGATCGTCGTCGACTTCATCGACATGGTCCTGCCCGAGAACCGTGACCTGGTGCTGCGCCGCCTCACTGAGGCACTGGAAAACGACCGCACCCGCCACCAGGTCTCCGAGGTGACCTCGCTCGGCCTGGTGCAGATGACCCGCAAGCGCATCGGTGCCGGACTGCTGGAGACCTTCTCCTCCGAATGTGAGCACTGCGCCGGCCGCGGCCTGGTGATCCACGAGGACCCGGTGGACAGGGTGGAGGAGCGCGTGGAGGCCAAGGCCGAGGAACGTTCCCGCCGCCACAAGAACCAGCAGGAGGATTCCCGCCCGCAGGAACCTGTCCGGGATCCGGCGCAGCACCCGATGGTGGTGGCCATGCAGGACCTCGTCGATGATGAGGACCATGACCTGGACAAGGAATTCGAGGACCTCGCCGCATCGGTGATCATCACCGATGATGCCGAGGACACCGAACCCGAGATCACCGCCGATGAAGTCGTCTCCACCGTGGAGCCGGAGGAGGGGCCACGACGTCGTGCGCGCAGGCGCCGGGGCCGTCAGCAGGAGACCCCGGCCGAAACCACCGCCGACGACATCGCCGCGATCGCCGCCGCAGCCGTGGACATCGCCAATGCCGAGGATCCGGACGAGCCCTCGGGATCCGACTACGTGTCGGAGGCTGCGTCGGAAGGCTCCTCCTACGAGCAGGCACTCGCCGAATTCGAGGCCAACCCACGCCGTCGCCGCGCCACCCGGGGCAACTCCCGGTCCGACCACGCGCCGAAGCCGGAGGACTTCAAGTCTGAACCGGCCCGTCGTGAGGTTGAGCCGATCCCGGTGGAGGAGGTCGAGGCAGCCGAGGAGAAGCCACGCCGCCGCGACCGTGGTCGTGGACGCAGCCAGCGCCCCGCACCGGTCGTTGAGACCACCGTGGAAGCCGCCGTCGAGGAGGCCCCGGAGGAGTCACCCCGTCGTAACCGTCCGAGCGAGGTCGCAGCCAGCGCCCCATCGCGCCCGGGACGTGGGCGACGCCGCGCGGTGCGCCGGTCGAGCGGTCACATCGAGACGCTTGACGACGCAACCCCCACCCCCATCACACCGGCCCCAGCCGAGAAGGCAGGGGACGGGGAGCGGGAGGCGTCGCCAAGCGAGGGCCGTCGACGTCGCCGTCGCGCGGTCCGGGTGTCGGGTGAGGCACTCTCCCAGCCAAATGCAGAGAAGCAGCCCGAACCCGCCGCACCCACCAGCGGCGGGCGCCGACGCAGGGGAACCCGTAAACCCCAGCGCGGTTAGTGACTGGGATAGGGTATAGGCGCGGTTTGTATTTGAGCCGCGTTTAGCGGTAGTCTTGGACAGTCGCTGTTTTAGGCTATGACCGTAATGCCCATTAGCCCATTTCACGGCGAATGAGTGCGTGATATGGGCTCTTAGTTGGCCCATCATGCCTGAAACGCAATTGTAAACGTAAGTCCATTCAGGCGCTCCCCAACTATGGGAAAGCGCCTGAGCTGAGAATCAGATAAGGGGTAGCCCTCTATGTACGCGATCGTCAAGACCGGCGGAAAGCAGTACAAGGTTGCCGAAGGCGACCTCGTAAAGGTCGAGAAGATCGAGGGTGAGCCGGGTGCCTCCGTGGCTCTCACCCCGGTTCTCCTCGTCGACGGCGCCGATGTAACCACCGCTGCTGACCAGCTTGCTTCTGTGAGCGTCAACACCGAGATCGTCGAGCACACCAAGGGCCCGAAGATCAAGATCCTGAAGTACAAGAACAAGACCGGTTACAAGAAGCGCCAGGGACACCGTCAGAAGCTGACCGTCCTGAAGGTCACCGGAATCAAGTAAGCCTGTCGGCTTCCTGAGTTTTTCCTTTTGAAGGAGGGAGAATCACATGGCACATAAGAAGGGTGCATCAAGCTCCACTAACGGTCGTGACTCCGAGGCCAAGCGCCTTGGCGTGAAGCGATTCGGTGGCCAGCAGGTGAACGCAGGAGAGATCCTGGTTCGTCAGCGCGGTACCAAGTTCCACCCGGGCGAGAACGTCGGTCGCGGTGGCGACGACACCCTCTTCGCCCTGAAGACCGGAGCTGTTCAGTTCTCCACCAAGCGCAACCGTCGCCTGGTTAACATCGTCGAGAACGAAGCTGTCGACGCTTAAGTCATCCACAGCGCAGACACTGCCCGTCACTCCCAACCTGGTTGGGGGAGGCGGGCAGTTTTTGTCTGCCCTGTTGGGGGCTCAGCTGTTGGTCTGTGAGCGGCCTTGTGCTCACAGGACAACAGGTGGGGTTGCCGGGCTGGAAAGTGGCCCTGGGGTGGGCAGTTTGTTGGTCTGTGAGCGGCCTTGTGCTCACAGGACAACAGGTGGGGGTTGCAGGGCTGGAAAGTGGCCCTAGGGTGGACAGTTTGTTGGTCTGTGAGCAACCCGCGCTCACAGGACAACATCTGTCCCGCCACCCAGCCCGAAAGGACCTATGCCCCGGCCCACTGGTCCAAGCTGGGACAGCCCTATTCCTCCACGTCCGCCCACTCCCGGTCATTCCCGAAGCCCTCGGCACCGTCAAACCAGTCCCTGATCAGGCTGATGACATCCTTCGGGGTTTTCACGATGGTGCCCTGCGCGGTGCTGCCGGCGCCCGCGCGGTATTCCACCAGCCAGTTCTTCTCCCCGGGCCGGTAGAGGGTCTGGATGAAGTGGGCGTCGTCGGCCGCCCGGGTGACCCGCAGGTAGGGCACCTTCGAGTCCTTGAGGCGCAGCACCTCCAGCAGGAGGTGGGGCAGGCCGTAGGCGGAGAAACCGGGGGAGAAGAAGGAATCGGTCTGGACCACGGCGTCGGTGTCCTCGTCACCGAAGAGGAGGATGGCGTCGGAGTTCATGTCGGCGAGACCCAGGCCGTAGTCGATGGCCACGGTGGTGAGCCAGGCGGCGGTGGCATCGGCGTCGTTGTAGTTGGTGGCTACGTAGAGGCAGCGGTCGCCGGTGAGTTGGATGGGGGAGTCGTCGTCAAGCGTGATGCCGTCGGGGAGCTCGTCGGCAAGGCCCGTGGCCAGGGATTCCAGCACCGGGGTGGTGGCGGGGTCGGCGTAGTCGATGCGC
The DNA here is from genome assembly GCF_014837045.1 of Corynebacterium gallinarum. Lineage (GTDB taxonomy): Bacteria > Actinomycetota > Actinomycetes > Mycobacteriales > Mycobacteriaceae > Corynebacterium > Corynebacterium gallinarum. Next base: position 484,018 of record NZ_JACSPR010000001.1, on the reverse strand, counting down.
TCGGTCAGCGGGGATTTGGAGATGCGGGCGTTGCCGGGGTCGCCGTCGGTTTCGAAGAGGACGAAGTCATAGCTCATGGTGTCCAAGCATAGAGCTGCCGTCGTTGGTGCCCACACCGGCCCGGCATTCGGTCATATAGTGGGGCGGATAGTTTCTGCCCGCTGATCTGAATGCAAGGAAGTACGTTATGTCGATTGTTGGTACCGGTAGTTTCTTCGGTTCGCCCGAGGAGGAGCGCGACAGGTTGATCCAGGCCCTGCAGGGCGGGAAGCGGCAGACCACGAAGCCTGCGGAGATCCCAACGGTGAGGCTGAATGACGGCAACATGATCCCGCAGCTGGGTTTCGGTGTGTTCAAGGTGGACCCGGCGGAGACGGAGCGGGTGGTCAGCGAGGCACTCGAGGCGGGCTACCGTCACATCGACACCGCGGCCTTCTACAACAATGAGGAGGGCGTTGGCCGGGCGATCGCCGCATCCGGCATTCCGCGGGAGGAATTGTTCGTCACCACCAAGCTGTGGCCGACCCGTTTCGATGACGCTGAGGCCGGTTTCAACGAGTCCCTGGAGAAGCTCGGCACGGAGTATGTCGATCTGTTCCTGCTGCACTGGCCGGCGCCGCGCAACAACAACTTCGTGCAGGCCTGGAAGGTTCTGGAGCAGCTGGGGGAGCGCTCGCGCTCGATCGGTGTGTGCAACTTCCTGCCCGAGCACCTGCGCCAGCTTATCGACGAAACAACCATCGTCCCGGCCGTCAACCAGTTCGAACTCCATCCAGCCCTGCAACAGCGGGATATCCAGGAGGCGTCGAAGGCCGCGGGCATCGCCATTGAGTCGTGGGGTCCCCTCGGTCAGGGCAAATATGACCTGTCCAAGGAGGCACCCATCGTGGCGGCCGCCCAGAACCACGGTAAGTCCCTGGCTCAGGTGGTGATCCGGTGGCATCTGCAGCACGGGTTCATCGTGTTCCCCAAGACCGTCAATCCGGATCGGATGCGCGAGAACCTTGACGTCCTCGACTTCGAACTGACGGCGGAGGAGATGGTGGCCATCGACAACCTGGAACGTGGTGCGCGGGGTGGGTCTCACCCAAATGACATCAACTAGCTCATGAAGTCGGTGTCGGTGAACTTCCGGTCGAAGGCGGTGCGGGCGGGGTTGGCGTCCTCCAGGACGATGTCGAAGCGGTCGTTGGCGATCTCGATGATCTCGCTGAGCGCCTGACGGTGTTCCTGTTCATCGGAGTTGTCCAGGCGGCGTAAGCCCTCGGCGACGACGTCATCGACGGTGTCGGTGGTGTCGAAGTACGCCACATAGGGCATGCCGAAGCGGTCGCGGTAGTTGCTGGTGACGGTGAGGAGTTTGTCGCGATCGACGTCGTCAAGCTCCTCCAGCCCGATGGAACCCCGGTCGCGGGAGATCTCGGCGGCCTCGTCCTGGTCGGCCAGCAGCAGCTGTGCCATGTCGGGGTAGTCGTGGATGAGGTCCTCGCGTGCCTCGAGCGGTGCGGTGAGCACGGAGATCTGGATGGCCTCGCGCAGCGCGGTGACGTTGGCGAACGGGCGGGATTCCCAGGCGATCTCGAGCGGCCAGGTGCGGCTGTTGAACAGCGGGGAGAGCGTGTCGACGAACTGCTCACGGTCCATCGCGTTGATCTGGTCCAGGGTCAGTTTCTCACCGGAACCCGAGGTGGCCACATTGGCCCCGGTCTGGCGGCCGATGTGGAAGAACAGCAGGTTGAGGATGATCGCGGTGATCGCACCCACGGACATGCCGGAGGAGACGAAGATCCGGGCCCACTCGGGGAAGGCCTGGGCGATGTCGGGACGGAAGGTGACCAGCATGGCCAGACCCAGCGCGGAGGTGACGATGACGGCATTGCGGCTGTCCCGCAGATCGGACTTGGCGATGGTCTGCAGACCCACCCACGCAACATTGGCGAACAGTGCCAGGGAGGCACCGCCGAGGACGGGGGAGGGGATGGACGCGACGATCGCGCCGGCCTTGGGCAGCACACCCAGGATGATCATGAACACGGCCGCGGAGGCGGCGACCCAGCGTGACTTCACCCCGGTGATGCGGACCAGGCCGACGTTCTGGGCGAAGCAGGTGTAGGGGAAGGAGTTCATGATGCCGCCGATGAAGGTGGACAGGCCGTCGGCACGCAGGGCCCGGGTGATGTCGTAGCGGCGGGTGCGTTTGCGCACGATCTCACCGGTGGCGAAGACATCGCCGGTGGTTTCCACCATGGTGATGATCATGACGATGATCATGGAGAAGATCGCCACCAGGTTGAACTCGGGCAGGCCGAAGTAGAAGGGGGTGGTGATCCCGAAGGCGTCGGCGTTGGAGACTTCGTCGAGGTTGGCGTCGCCAAGTAGCAGGGCGGTAACCGTGCCCACCACCAGACCCAACAGCACCGCCAGGGTGCCCAGGAACCCGCGCAGGAAGCGCTGCGCCAGGATGATGATCAGCAGGGTGCCGAAACCGTAGGCGAGGTCACGGGCTGCGGGCACACCGTCGGCGTAGTTGACGAAGTCATTGGCCGACACCGACAGCAGGGACGTACCCATGACCAGCAGCACGGTGCCGGTGACCACCGGTGGGAAGAAACGCAGGAAACGAGTGAACACCGGCGCGGCGAAGAAGGTGAACAGGCCGGCGACGATGACGGCACCGTAGATGGCGGGCAGGGATGCGACCCCGCCTTCCCCGTCGGTGACACCCAGTCCGATCGCGATGATGGGGGCCACCGCGGTGGTGGTCACACCCTGGACGATGGGGAGCCGCACACCGATGTGCTTGCCGATGCCGACGGACTGGATCAGCGTGGCGATGCCACAGGTGAGCAGATCGGCGTTGATGAGGTGGATGGTGGTGGCGGCATCCAGGTTCAGCGACTGCGCAATGAGCAGCGGAACGATGACCGCTCCGGCGTAGAACGCCAGAACGTGTTGCAGGCCCAGGGCGGCCAGTTTGGGTGCTGGTGGCACCTGATCAACCGGATGTACAGTCCGGGTGGGGGTTTGAGTAGTCACGGCGGTTCGGGGGTGTCCCTTCGTCCAGGTTAGGTAATTTATCCTCCGCTATTGTGCTCCCATTCGTGGGGCCAGCAAAATAACGGCCCGGGTCAGGCCTTCCTCAGCTGTTAAATGTGGTATGAGCACTGGTAGGATCGAAGAACCTTGAAGCGCAAGTTGGTCAGCACCATGCTGACGCGCTCGTTTTACCTTGATCAGGAGTGACACCGAATATATGAACCGCTTTATCGACCGCGTTGTTCTTCATCTCGCCGCAGGCGACGGAGGCAACGGCTGCGTCTCGGTGCACCGTGAGAAATTCAAGCCCCTGGGCGGCCCCGACGGCGGCAACGGTGGCCATGGTGGAGACATCATCCTCGAGGTCAGCCCCCAGGTCCACACCCTCCTCGACTTCCACTACCACCCGCATGTGAAGGCCCCGCGTGGCACCAATGGCTCCGGTGATCACCGCAGTGGTGCCCGCGGCGAGGACCTCATCCTCGAGGTGCCCGCCGGCACCGTGGTGCTCAACTCCAAGGGTGAGACCCTCGCGGACCTGACCACCGTGGGCATGAAGTTCATCGCCGCCGCCGGTGGCCAGGGTGGTCTGGGCAACGCGGCCCTGGCCTCCCGTGCCCGCAAGGCCCCGGGTTTCGCCCTCAATGGTGAGCCGGGTGAGCAGCATGACCTCATCCTGGAACTGAAGTCCATGGCCGATGTCGGCCTGGTGGGTTTCCCCTCCGCCGGCAAGTCCTCGCTCATCTCCGTGATGTCGGCGGCCAAGCCGAAGATCGGTGACTACCCCTTCACCACCCTCCAGCCGAACCTCGGCGTGGTGGAGGTCGGACACCAGACCTTCGTCATGGCCGATGTGCCCGGTCTGATCCCCGGCGCCTCCGAGGGCAAGGGCCTGGGCCTGGACTTCCTGCGCCACATCGAGCGCACCTCCGTGCTCGTGCACGTGGTGGACACCGCCTCCATGGATCCGGGCCGTGACCCGATCTCCGATATCGAGGCCCTGGAGGCGGAGCTCGCCGCCTACCAGTCCGCCCTCGATGAGGACACCGGTCTGGGGGACCTGGACAAGCGCCCCCGCGTGGTGGTGCTCAACAAGGCTGATGTCCCCGAGGCACTGGAACTGGCTGAGTTCCTCAAGGGTGATATTGAGAAGCAGTTCGGGTGGCCCGTGTTCATCGTCTCCGCGGTGGCGCAGCGTGGCCTGGACCCCCTGAAGTACCAGCTGCTGGAGATCGTCCAGAAGGCGCGTAAGAAGCGTCCGAAGGACAATCTGGCGGAGAACGTCATCATCAAGCCGAAGCCGGTGGATGGTCGTCGGCGCCGCGAGGAGTTCGAGATCAAGAAGGACCCGGACAACCCGGGTGGTTTCCTGGTTGTCGGCGACAAGCCGGAACGCTGGATCCTGCAGACCGACTTCGAGAACGACGAGGCCGTGGGCTACCTCGCCGACCGTCTGGCCAAGCTGGGTGTGGAGGACAAGCTCCGCAAGGCCGGCGCCCAGACGGGTTCCGAGGTCACCATCGGTGGCGTCACCTTCGAGTGGGAGCCGATGACCTCCGCCGGCGATACCGCCGCCTCCCCACGTGGCACCGACATCCGTCTGGAGAAGAACGAGCGTATCTCCGCGGCCGAGCGCAAGCGTGCGTCCCAGGTCCGTCGTGGGCTTATCGACGAGTTCGACTACGGCGATGGGGAAGAGGCCTCCCGCGAGCGCTGGGAGGGTTAAAACCCACTGCCCTCACTTAGCTCCGTCCGCGGGGTGCGCATTGCACCCCGGGACGGAGCTTTGTTCGTTTGTGCCCGTTTGTGTCCGTTTGGCCAGGTCGCGGGCATCCGAGGCTGAGCAGCTGGTGGGAACGTGACCGGTAGCACCTTTCATGTTCACTGATGGCGAATACGGGCAACATTATCCACAGAAACAGCCTCGGCGTGTATACGATGGAATCGCTATGAATCACGTGACATCAGCTCAGCCAGAATCCGAACCCCCCACTGACGTACCGGACGCGGTCAAGCTCCGCGATGAACTGCCCACCCCCCACCCGGTGAGTCCGGTGACGGGTCTGCCCGTCACCCCCTACAAGCAGGAGGACAGCATCGGCGCCAGTTTCCCTGCGCCGTCACCGGGGACCGAGGACAGTGCAGCCTTCGGACACGAATCGAATATGCGCGAGCGTATTGCCACGGCGAAACGTGTGGTGGTTAAAATCGGATCCTCCTCGCTGACCAGCGATGAAGATGGTCACACGGTGGATCCCAATAGCATCAACACCATCGTCAACGCACTCCAGGCCCGCATGGAGGCCGGCTCCGATGTCATCGTGGTGTCCTCGGGCTCCGTCGCCGCCGGCATGGCGCCCCTGGGCCTGACCACCCGTCCGACGGATCTGTCCATGAAGCAGGCCGCGGCCGCCGTGGGCCAGGTCCACCTCATGCACCAGTGGGGACGGTCCTTCGCCCGCTATGGGCGCCCCGTCGGGCAGGTCCTGCTCACCGCGGGTGATGCGGGCCAGCGTGACCGCGCGAGAAACGCCCAGCGCACCATCGACCGTCTGCGCATGCTGGGTGTCATCCCGATCGTCAATGAGAATGACACCGTGGCCACCACCGGTGTGAACTTCGGTGATAATGACCGCCTGGCCGCGCTTGTCTCCCACCTGGTCAGTGCCGACGCCCTGGTGCTGCTCAGTGACGTTGACGGACTCTTCGACAAGAACCCCGCGGATCCCACCGCCCGGTTCATCTCCGAGGTCCGTGACGGCAATGACCTCAAGGGTGTGCTCGCCGGCGACGGCGGCAAGGTGGGTACCGGTGGCATGGCCTCCAAGGTCTCGGCTGCGCGCCTGGCCTCCCGCAGTGGTGTGCCCGTGCTGCTGACCTCCGCGGCCAACATCGGCCCCGCCCTCGAACACGCCCAGGTGGGCACCGTGTTCCACCCCAAGGAGAACCGGCTGTCGGCCTGGAAGTTCTGGGCACTCTACGCCGCGGACACCGCCGGCAAGATCCGCCTGGACCAGGGCGCGACGGAGGCGGTGACCTCCGGTGGCAAATCCCTCCTTGCCGTGGGCATCACCGAGGTCATCGGTGACTTCCGCGCCGGGGAGATCGTGGAGATCCTCGGACCCAACGGTGAGATCCTCGGCCGTGGTGAGGTCAACTACGATTCCGAGACCCTCATGCCGATGCTGGGGATGAAAACCCAGGAACTCCCTGACGACATGCAGCGGCCCGTGGTCCACGCGGACTACCTCTCGAATTACGCCAGCCGGGCGTAGGCGGATAGGGGGTGGGGGTTCGTCGGCAAGCTCCCTTGGCTACCGTGGTGGAAACCGTAACCGCAAAGGAGTACCCCAGATGAAGTTCACCTTCGCCCCCCATGTGTGGGAGGAAACCGTCGCCGAGATCGAGGCCGCCGGGCACGAGTACGTCGACGATCTTCAGGAAGCCGAGCTGTTGTTCTACAACGGTTCCGCCCCGGAGTTCCCCGACCTGCCCGACAACATCAAGATTGTGCAGGCCTCCATGGCAGGCATCGACGCGCTCGTGCGCCGCGGCGTGGTGACCGACAAAGCGCGCTGGGCGAACGCCGGTGGCCTGTACGCCGACACCGTCGCCGAGTCCACGGTAGCGCTCCTGCTCGCGCAACTGCACCGCCACAACGTCACCGCGCGCCGGAAGACGTGGGCGCGCGGCGAGGTGCAGAGCACCAAGCAATGGCTTTACGACGGCAAGACCATTGCCATCATGGGTGCCGGAGGCATCGGGGTTCGACTCATTGAACTGCTCAAACCCTTTGGCGTGCGCATCATCGCCGTGAACAATTCCGGCCGCCCGGTCCCGGGTGCCGACGAAACCCTCCCCATGTCCGCCGCCGACCACGTCTGGTCCGAGGCCGACTACTTCGTCCTGCTCATGCCCCTGACCGAGGCCACCACCGGCATCGTCAACCGTGACACCCTGGCGAAGATGAAACCCAACGCCGTGGTGGTCAACGTCGGCCGTGGTCCCCTCGTGGTCACCGACGACCTGGTCGATGCCATCCGGAATGGCACCATCGCCGGCGCCGCCCTGGACGTCACCGACCCGGAACCCCTCCCGGACGGCCACCCACTGTGGGACCTGGAGGATGTGGTGATCACCCCGCACACCGCCAACACCTACGAACGCATCCGCTCCCTCACCGGTGCCCTGACCGTGCGCAACATCGAACTGTATGAGGCCGGTGAGCAGATGGACACCGAGGTGGATGTGGTGGCGGGATACTAACCCGCTGACCCGGTGTCGCTGTTGGCGTCCTCATCCGCCCCTGTGTTCAGGATGCCGCGGGTGCGCTCGACGGCGGGCCGGGCATGACCGGTGGCGGCTGTCGAGAGATCCTCGACCATGGTGTCCAGCAGCTTCGGAATCATCATGGAATCCGACCCATAGAAATGGATCTCACGGACCACCTCATAGAGCATGTCACCGATACGTTGCGGGTGATGCACCACCCGGACCTGACCATCGGCATCGGCGATGTAGGGGCTGGGTTCGGTGACGGTCACCAGATAGCGGAAGACCCGGTGGATCTCCTGGACACACTGGGCCGCGGTGGCCGGATCGTTGATACTCGGGGACAGGGCACGATCGGCGATGTCCACCAGCTGACGCAGCCCGAAGGCCAGGTCCTGATGGAGTTCCCGTTCCGTTCGCACCTGGACAGCGGAATGCAGAACGCGCACATCCCGGTCGCTGAGTTCCCCGTCCCACCAGACCCGCAGCAGCGGCTGGCCCTCAATGAGGAAATCACCTATCGACCGGTCGACTGTGATCACAGCCTCGTGTTCCATCGCCCAGGACAGCAGCTTCCGGTAGTTGATCCACACCAGTGAACCGTGTCTGTCCGACCGGACCTCCTGCCGCGGGTCGCCGGGTCGTGGCGACCAACCCGGTCCCTGGACCGGGCCTGTCTCACTGCTCTGCACAGGGTAGAGGCGTTCCGCCAGATCCAGTGTCTCCTCACCGATCTCGGAGATGGCGTTGGCCACCCGCATCGAATAGGTGATCAACCGGATAAACGCCAGGAATAACCCCAGACACCCCAGCACCAACAGGAACGCCACCGACACGGACGCATGGGGAACGAATCCTGTGAGGTCATCCTCATCGCTCCACACATACCGGATGACCGTCAGGGAAAACGCGAACGTTCCCAGGAACATCCCCAGAGTGGCCTGCACGATACGGTTGCGGAGAAAGCCATTGAGCATTCTCGGACTGAACTGGCTGCTGACCAGCTGCAGAACAACCAGGGTGATGGAAAAGATCAGACCGGTCACCGAGATCGTGGAGGACGCAATGGTGCTCAACACCTCGCGGGCGGCGGTGGGGCCACCGCCGAAGAAGAATCCCAATGCAGGGCTGGAGACCCCACGTTCCCAGGCGGGAAGCAGGAAGCCGAGAATCACAGCGGCCACCACACTGATGGCTGGAATCATCCAGAAGGGTCGCCAGATCCGGTCCCATAACCTCTCCCGGGGAATTTCCGGGATGGACCCGCGCACCCGGAAACTTTCGGAGGCCTTGCCATCAGTGTCATCAGGGTCGACGTTTTCGGTGCTGTGATCAGTTTTCTCCACCACCCCATTGTGGCATCGATCACTTTTTCCGGGGCGTGGCTGGCTGTCTGTTCCGGGGGACGCCTTTCACGGCTGGGTCAGCTTCGGGTCAGCCCGGCCTGACCGGGGATGGATACCCAATAGCAATCCCTACTAGTAGGCGTACACCGCTGCGTTGTTGCCACCCGTGCAGCTCATGAGGATCTGATCCAGCTGCCTACACGTCAGGTCATAGGTCAGTCCCGTTGTCGGACTGGTCACCCGGATGCGTTGTTTCAGGTGGGCGCGGAGATTGTCATACGTGGGGTTGAGACCACGGGTGAGCTCCTCATGCACCGCAATGACAAATCCACAGCTGGTCTGAGCATTACCCGCCCAGACATTGGTGCCCCACCCGTCACCGTAGATACAGACGGTGGAGGGTTCGCCGTTGATGATCACCTGCGCACCCAACGGGTCCTGAGGCAGTTCACTCCACTGCGGGACCAGAGGTGATGCGGGTGACCGCGCCGGTGGGGCAGAGGGAAGGAACCCGGAGCTCAGGTTGCTCAGATCGGTGGATGCCTGAGCGTAGTCCATCTCCGCGGTGGGGGTCGGGGTGGTGGGTTCAGCAGGTGCCGTGGACCTGGTGGCCGGTGCGATCAGGGCAATTAACAACACCGCGACCGCGATGAACACCACTGTGGCTCGGGCGATGCCGGTGCGTGTGGAGACCATGTCAGGCTCCTTCGTGAAGAGGGGCTTTCTCGACGGAATTTTTACGTATAGCTGCAGCCTAATCCACGTAAAGAAGGCATGGTAGAGGGTTACCCAACCGTGAGCGCTGTGAAACCTCGGCGCGACCTGACCCCGGTGCAGGGGCGTGTCTTTGGGTCTGTTTGTTGTTCTGTGCGCAGCTGGGTGCACCCAGGACAACAACTGTGGGGGTTTCGGGCCCAGGAGTCGTGGTTTCAGTCCCATCTGTTGTGCTGTGGGCGTCTGCCTGCTCACAGCACAACAAACAGACCAGCTGCCGTTACCATGTAAGCCACCAGCGATCCGGGTGATCGGGTGTGCTCCCGTCTGTATGCTAGGAACATATGACTGCACAGACCTCTTCAGATATAACTGACCAGAAGACCGACATGACCCGTCAGAGTGAGCGGGACGAGGTTTTAGCCAAGGCGACCCTCGCAAAGAAGGTTGCCCCGGAGATCGCCCAGCTGGGGACCGGTGTGAAGAACCAGATCCTCCTCGCTGCAGCCGAGGCACTCCTGGAGCGTTCCGCAGAGATCATCGAGGCCAACAGCCGGGACATCGCTGCTGGCAGGGAGAGCGGAATGGCGGAGTCGCTCATTGACCGCCTCGCACTCGACGAGGATCGCATCGAGGGCATCGCCGGTGGCCTGCGCCAGGTTGCGGGTCTCACGGATCCGGTGGGCGAGGTGCTGCAGGGCCGGGTCATGGAAAATGGCATCCAGATGCGCCAGATCCGCGTGCCGCTTGGTGTCATGGGCATGGTCTATGAGGCCCGCCCCAATGTCACGGTGGATGCGTTCGGCCTGGCGCTGAAGTCGGGCAATGTGGCGCTGCTGCGGGGATCGTCAACCGCGGTGCATTCCAACACCACCCTGGTGGACATCCTGCAGGATGTGCTGGCCAGCTTCGATCTGCCACGGGAGACCGTGCAGCTGCTGCCGTGTGCCACCCGCGATTCCGTCCAGGATCTCATCACCGCCCGCGGTCTGGTGGATGTGGTTATCCCCCGCGGTGGCGCGGGTCTGATCAATGCTGTGGTCATGGGTGCGACTGTCCCCACGATCGAGACCGGCACCGGCAACTGCCACTTCTACATTGATGGTGATGTGGATGTCGATTCCGCGATCGCCATGCTCATCAACGGCAAGACCCGCCGTTGCAGCGTGTGCAATGCCACGGAGACGGCGTTGATCGACAGTGCACTTCCGGACGTCGACAAGCTCAGGGTTGTGCGCGCGCTGCAGGACGCCGGGGTCACCGTGCACGGTCGCGTCGCGGAGCTCGAGGCGTTCGGTGCGACGGAGGTCGTCGAGGCCACCGAGACCGACTGGGATTCCGAGTACCTCTCCTTCGACATTGCCGTCGCGGTGGTCGACGGCGTGGATGCGGCGATCGAGCACATCGAGAAGTACAGCACCCACCACACCGAGGCCATTGCCACCAACAATGTCTTCACCGCCCAGCGCTTCGCCGACCGCGTGGATGCCGCAGCCGTCATGATCAACGCCTCCACCGCCTTCACCGACGGTGAGCAGTACGGCATGGGCGCGGAGATCGGCATCTCCACCCAGAAGCTGCACGCCCGCGGCCCGATGGCGTTGCCGGAGCTGACCTCCACCAAGTGGATCCTGCAGGGTACCGGCCACACGCGTCCGTAACACCCTGCTTATCGACGCCCCCCTCACGCCGTAGCCCTACGGTGCGGGGGGGGGTTCTTTTCTACACTGGTCGCCATGGTTAACCCCGCGCGCCTGATCGCCAGCCTGACAACCGCCGCACTTGGCTCGGCCGCCCTTGTTTCCGCCACGCTGCCGGTGGCCCACGCCGGTGATATGGGGGACTGCCCGGCCACGGTGATCGTCGCGGCGCGGGGAAATGACGCGAGTGAGACCGTCAATCCGGTTCGGTACAGCGAAGAATCCGACGCTGTCTCCAACGGCTGGGAGGGCCTCAACATCCGGGCGTTTCTGCAGTATGCGGAGCAGCGCCACCTTGACCAGCACGGTGAATCCTTACTGCGCGATATTCCGGTGCTGGGCCTGAGCGGGGAGTATCACCCGGCTGATATCCCCATCCCGGAGATCACCGACGGCGCCGGGCTGATCGACGTTCTGCCCCGGGCAGGTGAGGTGATCACCAGTACCGTGGACGGATTCAGACGCACCATCGATGTGGGGATTCCGGGGGCGCGTCTGGCCATCGAGGACTACGAGGCCGCGACCGGTTGCGCACCCCGCTACATCCTCATCGGTTACTCCCTCGGTGCCAGCATGCTGTCCCTGCAGGAGGACTGGCTGGCGCAGAAAGGCCAGCTGGGAGGCACCTTCTATTTCGGTGCCGGACACCAGTCCCCCGGGGATCCCGCGGCGGTCGGCGCCACCGTCAACGGCGGGATACTGGGGCGGCTGCCCTCCAACTCGTTGGACACCGCCCGCACCCCCAACCGGATGATCTACTGCATTCCCCACGACTTCGCCTGTGATTTCACCCCGACCGCGGTACAGGTGGGCCTGGATGAAGGCACCCAGGGACCACATGCCCGTTATTTCCTTCACCCTGACACCGAGCCCCACAGTGCAGAGGTGGCTGACCGGTTCAGCAGCTGGCTGGGGTAAGGGCAGGGCACCCGGGAGTCGGTTGCTCTGCTCCGGGGGTGTGGTGTGGGGTGTGTTTGTTGGCTTGTGAGCGGGTGGGTGCTCCCAGGCCAACAGCTGTGGTGGTTTCGGGCTCTGAGGGGATGGTGTGGGGTGCGTTTGTTGGCTTGTGAGCGGGTGGGTGCTCCCAGGCCAACAGCTGTGGGGTTTCCCAGCGCGACACCGGCCGGCAGGATAAATTAAAAGCCATGTACCGACGAGCGCGTAGGGCAAAGAAGATGGCCGCGGCTGTGGCGGCAGGTCTCATGCTGCTCAGCCCCCTGCTGGCAAGTCCAGCTGTGGCATTCAGCAGTGGCTCGTCCGGGTCTTCCGGTTCGTCGGGGTCCTCGGGCTCCTCCTCCGTGGTGGTCAGCTCCGAACCCGGGCAGCTGAGCAGTGCCGGCAGCAGCCTCATCGACCGGCTCTTTCCGGAAAGTGAGGAGGAGTTCCTGGAACGGATCACCAACCCGCTGGATCCGGATTACATCCCCCTGCACCCCGCGCTGCAGAGCGATCTCTATGAGGCGGTCGTGGATCTGCCGCAGCCCGGGGAGTGCCCGGCCGTGACTGTGGTGGCGGCGCGGGGCAGTGAGCAGAACACCCAGATCCGCCCGGCCCGGTACAGCCCGGAGGCACCGTGGACCTCCAACGGGTTTGAGGAACGGAATATCCGGATGATGTTCGGCCGTCTCGAGCAACAGCATGTCCGCGAGACCGGTGAATCGCTGATGAAGGATGTCTACGTCATGGGGCTGACCGACAATGACTATCCCGCGCTGTTGCCGTTGTCCTCCGACGGGTCCTCAGCCATCGACTTCGGTTCCTCCCTGCTTGCCGGACGCGAAGGCGTGTTGGCGGCCATCGACCGTTTCGAGGCCGAGACAGGATGCAGATCCCAGTACCTCCTGGTGGGGTACTCCCAGGGTGTGTTGGTGATTGATGGTCAGGAACAGGAACTGATTGACCGCGGCCAGTACGTCGGCTCGGTGTTCATCGCCAACCCCAGCCTCCACCCGGATGACACCACCGTCATCGGACACCAGCCGACCACCGGTGGGCTGATGAGTTCCGTGGTGCCGCCACCCCTGGTGCACCCCAACCGCATCAACTACTGCCTGCCCGGTGACATCGTGTGTGACCGGTCCGCCGAACAACTGTCCACCAGTGGATCCTCCGCCGCCTCGGCGCAGCTGAGCACCGGCAACATCCGCGCCGGGCGGATCCACTCGCAGTACTTCACCACACCCCGGGCCTGGGACGGGGAGGTGCTGTCCACCGTGGCCGGGTGGATCACCGGTGTCACCGACCCCGCCGGGGCACCTGTGGATATACTTCCCTGATATGACTGCTCCCGAGGCACGCAATCGCCAGCAAATCGGCATCATGGGTGGCACCTTCGATCCGATCCACCACGGCCACCTGGTGGCGGGATCGGAGGTGGCGGACCGGTTCGGCCTGGACATGGTGATCTATGTGCCCACAGGCCAGCCGTGGCAGAAGGCCGACCGGGTGGTCAGCCCCGCCGAGGACCGGTATCTGATGACCGTGATCGCCACCGCCTCCAACCCGCGGTTCCACGTCTCCCGGGTGGATATTGACCGTGGGGGAGACACCTACACCGTGGACACCCTCAAGGACATGCGCAACCAGTACCCGGATGCTGATCTGTTCTTCATCACCGGTGCGGATGCCCTGGCGCAGATCGTCACGTGGCGGGACTGGGAGAGCATGTTCGGCCTGGCGCACTTCGTGGGTGTCACCCGGCCGGGGTATGAACTGGATGACGATATCATCCCGGAGGTGCACAAGGACCGCATCTCACTGGTGGACATCCCCGCCATGGCGATCTCCTCGACGGATTGTCGTCAGCGTGCGGCCGAGGGCCGTCCGGTGTGGTACCTGGTGCCTGACGGGGTGGTGCAGTACATCGCCAAGCGTGGGATGTACCAGGCGCACCCCGGCAGCTAGGCTGGGGACGCGCACCCGGGTGGGCGTCGACAAGCAAGGCGACAAGCACGCTGGCGGGACGACCGTCAACTTAACCCCTAAAGTAGGTGAAACCGCCCGGTTCGTGGAAAACTGGGAGAGGTTGACGCTCAGGACGATACCTGAGCGTCGGTTCTCCCTGTTCGGGGTGGGACTACTACAGCAGTTTTAAGGATTTTTGTGTCTGCAACTAATGAGTCAATTCGCCTGGCCACCATCGCGGCCATGGCAGCCGATGAGAAGAAGGCCGAGGACATCGCTGTCCTCGATGTCTCCGACCTGCTCGCGATCACCGATGTGTTCGTGCTCGCCTCCGCCGATACGGAGCGTCAGGTGGCGGCCATCGTCGAGGAGATCGAAGCCGAGCTGACCGAGGCCGGCCTGGAGCCGAAGCGTCGTGAGGGCAACCGCGAGAACCGCTGGGTGCTGCTCGACTACGGTGTGCTCATCATCCATGTCCAGCGTCACGCCGAGCGCGATTTCTACGGTCTGGACCGTCTCTACCGCGACTGCCCGCTCATCGAGGTCGAGGGCCTGGAGACCATGCAGCGCCCCGCCTCCTGGTCGGATGAGGCGGATATCCGCACCGTGGATTCCATCGATGACCTGCCACCGGTCCCGGCAGAGTACGAACCCGATTTCGAGGACGACTAGACCACCGACCGCATCCGGCCACCAGCAGGTATGAGAGGACAATCATGACGCGACGCCTGATTCTGCTTCGCCACGGACAGACCGAATACAACGCGACCTCCCGCATGCAGGGTCAGTTGGACACCGAACTGTCCGAGGTCGGCCGACAGCAGGCGGAGGACGTCGCCCGTGTCCTCGCTGGGCAGAAGATCGTCCGGCTGATCAGCTCCGACCTCTCCCGTGCCCACAACACGGCGCTCGCGGTGGCCAGGCTTATCGACGCCGACGTGTCCACGGACCGCCGCCTGCGCGAAACCCACCTGGGCGAGTGGCAGGCGAAGACACACCAGGAGGTGGATCTCCACTATCCCGGTGCGCGCGCGAAATGGCGCCACGACCCCCAGTGGGCACCGCCGGGTGGCGAGTCGCGCATCGAGGTGGCCCGCCGGGCCAGGCAGCTTGTCGACGAGCTCATGGTCAATCTCACCGAATGGGACAACAGCACCGTCCTGCTCGTTGCCCACGGTGGCACCATCAACGCGTTGACCTCCAACCTGCTCGACCTGGATTTCCACCAGTATCCGATGTTCTCCGGCCTGGGTAACACCTGCTGGGCGCAGCTGACCGCCCGCCCGCGGTACTACCCGGGCAGTGAGAACCCGGAGGATGACCTGAAGAATTCCTCCGTCAAGACACCGGGTCCGGTGTTTGACCGTAATAATGTGGGTAACGCCCAGTGGTATCTTGACGGATGGAATATGGGCGTCACCAACAATTAACGGTGCCGGCCGGTGTGAGGTGTTAGGTGCAGGTCAACCCGAATGAAGAGGGAAGTTGAGTGTCATGGCAGTTCGCGTCATCACGGATTCATCAGCATGTCTGCCGGACACGGTCGCGGATGAACTGGACATCACCGTCCTTGACCTGCACCTGATGCAAAACGGTGAGGAACGCACCACTTCGGGGTTGTCCTCCCTGGAACTGGCCGCCGCCTACGCCCGGCAGCTCGAACGGGGTGGGGACCAGGGCGTGCTGGCCCTGCATATCACCAAGGAACTATCCTCCACCTGGTCCGCGGCGGTGGCCGCCTCCGCGGTGTTTGTCGACGGTGCTGTCCGCGTCGTGGATACCGGTTCCCTCGGCATGGCTGTGGGGGCCGCCGCCATGGCCGCAGCCAGAGTTGCCCGCGATGGTGCCTCCCTGGAGGAGTGCTATGACATCGCCGCGGACACCCTCCACCGGTCCGAGACGTGGGTCTACCTGCACCGCATTGATGAGCTGCGCCGTTCTGGGCGGATCTCCACCGCCACGGCTGTGATGTCCACCGCCCTGGCCAACCGGCCCATCATGCGGGTGAACAATGGCCGTCTGGAGATCGCAGCCAAGACCCGTACCCAGTCCAAGGCATTTGCCAAACTCGTGGAACTCGCGCAGAACCGGGCAGGCGACGCCCCTGCTTTTGTGGCCATCTCCCAGAACCAGGCCCGCGAGGCGGCGAAATCACTGGAGACCATGCTCGCCGAGGCCCTCCCGGAGGGATCCAGCTTCATGATGGTGGACCTCGATCCCACCCTCGCGGTCCACGCCGGGCCCGGCGCGATCGCGGTGTCCTGTGTGTTCGCCGACGACGGGGCCGAAGGCTAGGGACCCGTTGCCCACGGCGCGCGCGGTTTATCCGATGACGCCGCAGGCCAGTCGGCTGCCGGCATCACCGGCACCCAGGGTGTCCTCATCCGCACCATCGGGGGCGTAGCGCTCCGGGATGTTCGCGAAGTTGTCCGGGTCGGAATGGATCATCACGGCGGAACCGTCCTCATCCTCCAGGTCCGCCAGGGTGAACCGGTCGGTTTCCATGGTCATGGCGGCGGAACCGTCAGTCTTCACCAGCAGCTGCGGGAGATCACCGGGATGATCCGGGTGATCTGACTCCCCGGCCCCCAGGTGGCTTCCGGCGGACAGGAACGCACCTGTCTTGTCCGGGTTGTCGGGGGCGGTGCTGTCGGTTTCACACACTCCTATCTGATGGATGTGCAGGCCGTAGAAACCGGGTTCCATGTCGCTGAACCCGACGGTGATGCTTACCGCCCCATCCTGCTCCCGGAATTCCGCGGTGCCAACCTCGGTGCCTTCGGCGGTGGTGACGGTGGCGGTCAGGTCGGGTTCTGACCCGGCGTCCGCTCCGGCATCCCCTCCGGTGGTGGTGGTTGTGGCGGTGGCCGAGGTTGTCTCGGTGGTGATCTCCGTGGTCGTCTCGCTGGTCTGCGCGTCCTCCTCAGAGGCACACGCACTGAGGGTGAGCAGTCCGGTGGCTGCCAGGGTGGCGATCACTGCCCGTGGCAGGGTCCTGGTGAACAATGGTGTGGTTTTCATGATGTGCTCCTTCGTGTCGGACCCCGGTGCAGGGGACCGGGGGATCTTCTGGTGCTCTTCGTCATGACGTGGGTGGTGCCCGCCAGTCTACGAAGTTCCGCAGGGGGTGGGGGAGCAACCACAGCACTTATCCACAGCACGGGCTGTGGGGTGATTGTTATCCACAGGCGGGGCACCCCGCTGCTTGTCCACCGGGGACGGCCGCCTTAGCGTCAGCGGTTATGAAACCTGATATCGCAGCCAGGTTGAAGGACCTGACCCGCCCGACGGGGACGGAGGATCTGTTGGACGTGGAGTACCCCACACCCAGATTCACCATCTCCCTACGTCATGCCGCCATCGTGGCGGGCATCGCCGCGGTCGGGATGGGAGGGGTGTTCCTGTTGCAGGACGACACCCCGGACCCGGTGACGGTGACCGCCCTGGCACAACCCTCGATCACGACCACTGCCTCCGAGGCGGATGCGGGGATTGTGGTGTCGGTGATCGGGCACGTCTCCCGCCCGGGCCTGGTGACCCTGCCCTCCGGTGCCCGGGTTGCCGACGCCCTCGCCGCCGCGGGTGCCCTTCCCGATGCTGAACTGACCACCCTCAACCTGGCGCAGGTGCTGGAGGACGGGGTGCAGATCGTGGTGGTGGTTCAGGGGATGGACCCACCTGCCGCAGCGGGAGGCCTCGGTGTGCAGGGCCCGGGCGGAACACCCGGGACGGCAGGTATGACCGGTGGTGGGACGGAGGCGGGTGGTGTGATCTCGCTGAACAGTGCCACCGCCGCGGAGTTACAGACGCTGCCCGGGGTGGGGGAGAAGACGGCCCAGGCGATCATCCAGCACCGGGAGGCCACTGGTGGGTTCTCCGCAGTCGATGACCTGCTGGAGGTCAAGGGGATCGGGCCGTCGAAATTCGCGCAGATCTCCGGGGCAGTGACCCTGTGAGGGAACTGCGGCTGTTGCCTGCAGCCCTGCTGGCCTGGGTGGTGGTGTTCTCGGTGATCCTTACCCGGGGGATGGTGGTGGCAATGGTGCTGGTGGGGGCCGTGGCTGTGGTGGCGTTGATCCTCAGACAATCCGGCCAGGCGGTGACCACGGCGGCGGTGGGGATGGCGACCACGGTGGTGGCCCGGATGCGGGTCGGTCAGGCCGAGCGGTTTGTTTTCCCCGACCCGCTGACCGGGACGGTGGGATCGTTCAAACAACTGGAGGGGGACCTGGCGATCCTCCGACTGGAGGTGGAGGGGTACCCCGCCCTGGTTCCGGTCCTGCTGCACGGGGACCATGAGGTACCGCATTCCGCGCAGGTGGTGGTGGAAGGCCACCTCAAGGACAGTGACCGGCCAGGCGTGGGCACGGTGCTCGTCACCGCGGATCACCTGGAGGTGGTCGGGGAGGCCACCGGATACGCCGGTTGGGTCAACCAGGTCCGGGATGCGTTCCAGGAATCGGTGCTGGCCACGGTCGGGCCCTCCTCCCAGGGATTACTGCCCGGCATGGTGCTGGGGGACACCCGCCTGCAGGACACGGTCGAGGAACAGACCTACATCGACACCGGGTTATCGCACCTGTCCGCGGTCAGCGGGTCGAATGTCTCCATCACCACGACCTCGGTGATGGTGGTGCTGGCGTTACTCACCATCGGTCCCCGCATCCAACTGGCGGGTGCCGCCTTCGCACTGGTGGTGTTCGTGTCCCTCGTGGGCACCGAACCCAGCGTGCTGCGGGCCGCGGTGACCGGGATGGTGGGCCTGCTGGCGGTGGTGAATTCCCGACGCATGGAACCGGTCCACGGTCTGTGCCTGGCGGTGATCGGCCTGCTGCTGTGGGACCCGGACCTGGCGGTGCAGTACGGGTTCATCTTGTCGGTGGTGGCCACCGCCGGCATCGTCATGCTCTTTCCGCTGCTCTACCGGGCCCTGGCCCGAACCGGGTGGCCGGACATCCTGGTGCGTGCGGTGGCGGTGGCGGTGGCAGCCGATGTGGTGACCATGCCGGTCATCGCGGTGATGGCGGGTCAGGTGTCCATCGTGGCGGTGCTGGCCAATGTTCTGGTGGCCCCGGCGGTCGCCCCGGTGACGGTGGTGGGACTGGTCGCGGTCCTCCTCACCCTGGCCCCCGGTGGCCTGGAGATGCTGGCCTTAAGGATCTGCGAACCGTTCACCTGGTGGATCCACCAGGTCGGGTCCGTCTGCCAGGAGCTGCCCATTTCCACCGTCGGCACCGGTGGGGGGCTGCTGGGCACACTGTGGGTGCTTACCGCCTGCTGCTGGATCATCGTGGGTATCCACCGCGGCCTGGCCGCGGTGATGGCGGCGCTGTTCACCGTGCTGCTGGTATCCCACTGGTACGGTGGCCGCCTGCCACCCCGGGTGGACCCGGTGGACGTCGGGTACGTGGTCGTCGACAAGCTCCCGGGGACCGTACCCCCGGGTACGGGGTTGATCATCGTCACCGATCCGGACGGGACACCCGCCGACCGGCCCACCGCCACCCGGGAGGGGATACCGGTGATGTACCCCAACCGCGACGGGGAGGTGACCCTGCACACCGACGGTTCCCAGCACGCAGCCGACGGCCGATTCTAAAGATGAGGTGTGGCACGATGGATCCCGTGACCCCAGCATTGACCCCACCTGTACCACTGGTTCATCTCATCATCGGGGATGATGAATACCTGGCCGAACGCGCACGCCTGAGCATCACCACCCAGATCAGGGAGGCATCACCGGAGGGGGAGGCCCTGCCGGTGACGATGATGCGCGCCGGGGAGGTCTCCGAGGGTGAGCTTCTGGATCTGCTGTCACCGTCACTGTTCGGTGAGGACCGCGTCGTGGTGCTCACCCACATGGACCAGGCCGGCCAGGAACCGGCGAACCTGGTGCTCAAGGCCGCGGTGGATCCCGCACCGGGTATCCACATGATCATCATCCACTCCGGTGGGGGTCGCACCAAACAGATGGTGCCCAAACTGAAGAAGATCGCCGTGGTGCACGAGGCGGCGAAACTCAAAGACCGCGAACTACCCGCCTGGGTGATGCAGGAGTTCCGCACCCACGGGGCGAAGGTCACCCCCGATGTGGTCCACGCACTCCTGGAGGGGGTCGGCTCCGACCTGCGTGAACTCGCCTCCGCGGTGGCCCAGCTGGTGGCCGATACCGACGGCAATGTCACCGTGGAGAAGATCCGCACCTACTACCGGGGCGTGGCCGAGGTGTCCGGGTTCGACGTGGCGGATTTGGCGTGTGCGGGGCAGGTGTCCAAGGCGGTGGCCAGCACGCGCCGGGCACTCCAACTCGGGGTGAAACCGGCAGCCCTGTCCGCCGCCCTGAGCATGAAGGTGGGACAGATCGCCCGGCTGTACTCCACCCGCGGGCGGATCGACTCCGGGCGACTGGCGGGTGTCCTCGGCGTGCCACCGTTCGTGGTGGAGAAGGTGGCCAAACAGGCCCGCACCTGGTCCGGGGAGGCCGTCAGCGAGGCGGTCATCCTCATGGCTGAACTCGATGCCGCGGTCAAGGGGCAGGGCGGCGATCCGGAGTTCGCCATCGAGTTCGCCGTGCGCCGAGTCGCCGAGCTGGCGCGCAAGTAGGCGGGTAGCGCGCGGGGTGCTTATCGACGCCGACTCATGCCCGCTCCACCGGCCTCCGCGTCGCAGAGTAGGATGTCCTTCCATGACGGAATCACAACTGCCCGATGATGTCCAGGAACTGGTCAACCGCCTGTTCGGCTATGCCCGCGAGGGCGGCGAGGAAGCATCCCAGGCACTGGATGCCTACCTCCAGAACGGACTGGATCCTAACCTGAGCAACCAGGACGGCAACTCCTTGGTCATGCTCGCCGCCTATGCCGGCAACCTCGATGTGCTGGATGTGCTGATCAAGCACCGCGCCAATGTGAACAAGCTCAACAACCGCCAGCAGTCCCCGCTGGCCGGGGCGATCTTCAAGAAGGAAGATGAGATCATCGACCGCCTCCTGGCCGCCGGTGCCGATCCGACCTGGGGCACCCCCAACGCCATCGACACCGCCCGGATGTTCGGCCGTGAGGATCTCGTAGCCCGCTTCGAGTCATAGCCCGGTGGACTGGGCTGCACTGGGAACCCTGATTCTGCTCAACATCGTGGGCAGTCTGTCCCCGGGTCCCGACACCTTCTTTCTCCTGCGCCTGGCCACCCGGTCGCGGATCCACGCCATCATGGGCGTGACCGGTATCGTCACCGGCCTCACCGTCTGGGTGACCCTCACGGTGGTGGGTGCGGCCACCCTGCTGACCACCTACCCCGACATCCTCAGCGTCATCCAGCTCATCGGCGGTGCCTACCTGACCTGGATGGGGTACCGGATGGGTCGGGGAGCGGTCAGGGAGCTTCTCGACGCACGAGCCTTCCGCTTCAATTCCGCCACCCGCCCCATTCCCGATGCGGTCGCCGCGCTGGGCACCCCGGGGCAGGCCTACCGGCAGGGGGTGGCCACCAACCTGTCCAACCCCAAGGTGATCATGTACTTCGCGGCGATCCTCGCCCCGTTGATGCCGGCGAACCCGTCACTGGCGGTCGCCCTGACGATCATCATCGCGATCGTGGTGCAGACCTGGGTCGTGTTCAGCCTCATGTGCGTGATCGTTTCCACCGAGCGGATCCGCAAGGCGGTGCTGCGGGCCGGTCCGGTGTTCGACGGGGTCGCCGCGGTGGTGTTCATCGCCGTTGGTCTCACCCTTCTCTACGAGGGGACGTCCCAGCTGCTCCTGGGGTGAGCGCGAGACCCGTGATCACCGGGTATGGCCAGTGGGTGTTCTCAAGCTTCCCGGGCCCGGATCGGGTGACAACCGTCGGACGACGTCGCCCTATCGCCTCGTCGGGATGCGCAATGGTTGACCCCACCTTCAGGGGACACCGGAGATCTGGTGTTGCGACCCGCCCCGCCATGGGCGAGGGTTGAGTACAATCCGACCCAGGAACGTGACCTACACCACAAGGGAGTCCCCATGAAAATCCGTGTCTTGGCGCTCACCACCGGAATCGTCGCAGCCCTTGCTGCAGGCATTATCGCCACGCCTGTCGCCAATGCCGCGCAGCTAACCGTAGCTGGAGACAAGTGCACCATCACCTACAGCGAGAATGAGTTGAAGGCTTCGTTGAGGAGCGAAGCTGCTGCAGGGCAGGCCATCGTTGCAGAGCTGAAGAGGCTCCTGCCCGGGGCCGCAGCTGATATCAACCTGGCGCTCGACAACGGCCTCAACGACAATGCGGTCAACGCCCGTATTGAAGCTGCGGCTGTGGCTGCCGGTTTCAACGCCGGTGAGGCCTATGACCTCCTGGACCGGGCCCTGTGGGTGCGGGATGTCGACGCGCGCTATGCGGCACTGTCGGAGGGGGCGCGGACCGTCACTCTCACCAGAACTGAGGCGGCCAGACTGATTCGCGAGGCGCCCGGTTATCAGTACTGGGGCCCACGTGAAAGGGGCACGTGGTCTGTCAGGGGTAATGCCGTGCTCCGGAACTCTGAAAAGGCCGTGATTGCTTCCCAGGCACCTCATATCCCCATGCTTCAGGCATGCGTGGACGGTCGACCGGGTACCTACAACGTCACCGACCCGGGCACTGGTTCCTCCGGCTCGTCTGGTTTCTCATTCGGTTCAAGCTAACTGTCTGATAAGGCAAATCTGACTATCCGGGTAGGGTCAAACGGATGCTCATATGAGCTGTGGTGCGACACATGCCCAACGGCACCATGTGCTCCGCCAAGCCACGTTATTCACACCCGAATCATGACTGCGTCCATCGCAACAGGATGCCGGACCGCAGGCACCTGTTCGATCTCAACCTCGGAATGCAACCGATGGGCATAAACAAAAACCCAGACCGGTGAAGAGACACCGGTCTGGGTTGTTGACTGCCTGGCTTGAATTAGCCGAGCTTGTTGAGCGCACGTGCCAGGGAGGACTTCTTGTTGGCCGCGTTGTTGCGGTGGAAGACACCCTTGGTGACAGCCTTGTCCAGTGCACGGGAGGCCACGCGCAGCTGGGTCTCAGCTGCAGCCTTGTCGCCACCGTCGATTGCAGTGTGGAACTTACGGATCTCGGTGCGGACTGCGGAGCGGACAGCCTGGTTGCGCAGGCGAGCCTTCTCGTTGGTCTTGTTACGCTTGATCTGAGACTTGATGTTTGCCATCGGACTACCTCTTGAACTTTCTGATTAAAGTTGTGTACAAACCCAGGTCCGGACCCTTCTCCCACATCCACCTGATACAGGGGATATTCGACACGTCCAGCTGCGAACCCAAGGTCCTGCCCGCATGCATGCACGTGTTGTTCCGGAAATGGACAACAGCCTAAAAGGCTATCACCGCAGGTGGTAAAACTACAAAAAACGACGGCGTCGGTTGTCCTGGGGCGTCAGGCCCAGCTGAATTCATTGCGCAGGCGGTTGGCGATCCGTTCGAAACGACCCCGCGGGAGCACCACACCCTGGCGGCGGATACCCAACTCGGACACCTCGAGGATGCGATCGAGCCTGACCCAGCTCTGGCGTCCGCGGGTGTCCCACCCTCCAGCGCCGATATCAATCCAGTCGTCATCGCCCCGGTGTTCGGGGTTGGAGGAGATCAACAGCCCCAGGATGGTGGTGCGGGTGCGTCCGACGACCACCATGGCGCGTTCGCGGGGAGGGGAGCCGGGCCCGTCCGTGGGGGCCCAGATCCAGACCACCTCACCGGGATCGGCCTGACCATCCATGTCCGGGGCGTAGAACAAGGCCCGGGCCATGGATTCCGTGGGCAGGACATTGATCTCCGTCTGGATGGGCGCCGCCTGGGGGCCGATCAGAGTGGTGAGTTCCGTCTCCGCGGACGGGTCGCGGTTCTCCTCGATGCCCAGTCCGTCACGGATGATCGCCAGGCTCTCGTCCACCTTGGTCTTCTGCGGGTGCAGGATGAACCGGAAGAGGCGTGTGAGCAGGCCAGGCTCACCATCCCGGGGATCATCGCCGTCGGAATCGCGTGCGCGCGGGGAGCTCATATGTCACCTGATCTTTGTACCTGTGCTCGGGGAGGTTGAGCAATATATAACAAACTGCCAAACCCCGCCACCCATTGTGGGATTTCAGAAGAAATATCGCAAGGGCGTCGTATGTGTTACATCACACGGGGGTGGTTTTGTGTGATTGCCGGTAGGGTCGGTTTTTTTCACCCCACCTCACTCCGCATCCCGCCACGGGCCTCTGTTTTCGCAGGATGGGGCGTATTCTGGAGTTGTTCAGACGTTGTTTAACAGCAGGCCAACCCTCAGGTAGAGTATGGAACGTTATTTAATCGAAGGGACCCCTGACGCATATGGCAGAGAAATTTGCAGAAAAGACCTTTACGGATCCATCCAAGATTCGTAACTTCTGCATCATCGCCCACATTGACCACGGAAAGTCGACGCTCGCCGACCGCATCCTCCAGCTCTCGAATGTGGTGGATGCACGTGACATGCGTGCGCAGTACCTGGACAACATGGATATCGAGCGTGAGCGCGGTATCACCATCAAGGCGCAGAACGTCCGCCTGCCCTGGATCCCCCGCACCGGTGAGTACGAGGGTCAGGAGATCGTCATGCAGATGATCGACACCCCCGGTCACGTCGACTTCACCTATGAGGTCTCCCGCGCGCTCGAGGCCTGTGAGGGTGCGATCCTGCTGGTGGATGCCGCCCAGGGCATTGAGGCCCAGACCCTGGCCAA
The DNA here is from genome assembly GCF_014837045.1 of Corynebacterium gallinarum. Classification (GTDB taxonomy): domain Bacteria; phylum Actinomycetota; class Actinomycetes; order Mycobacteriales; family Mycobacteriaceae; genus Corynebacterium; species Corynebacterium gallinarum. The sequence continues at coordinate 459,312 of NZ_JACSPR010000001.1, read as the reverse complement.
CCTGTACCTGGCCATGGAGAATGATCTCGAGATCATCCCCGTCCTCAACAAGATCGACCTGCCGGCCGCTGATCCGGACAAGTACGCCCTGGAGATCGCCAACATCATCGGTTGTGAACCGGAGGATGTCCTCCGTGTCTCCGGCAAGACCGGTGTGGGTGTCCCGGAGCTGCTGGACAAGGTCGTGGAGCTCATCCCGTCCCCCTCGCCCGGCCCCGCTGCCGACGCCCCGGCCCGCGCCATGATCTTCGATTCCGTCTATGACACCTACCGCGGTGTGGTGACCTACATCCGTGTGATGGAGGGCAGGCTCACCCCTCGTCAGAAGATCAAGATGATGTCCACCGGCACCACCCATGAACTGCTGGAGATCGGCATCGTCAGCCCGACCCCGAAGAAGTGTGACGGTCTGGGTCCCGGCGAGGTGGGTTACCTGATCACGGGTGTCAAGGATGTCCGTCAGTCCAAGGTCGGTGACACCGTCACCTGGGCGCACAACGGTGCAGAGGAACCGCTCCAGGGTTACCAGGAGCCGACCCCGATGGTGTACTCCGGTCTGTTCCCGGTCTCCCAGGCGGATTTCCCCGACCTGCGTGATGCACTGGAGAAGCTGCAGCTCAACGATGCCTCCCTGACCTATGAGCCGGAGACCTCCGTGGCTCTGGGCTTCGGTTTCCGCTGTGGCTTCCTGGGCCTGCTGCACATGGAGATCACCCGCGACCGCCTGGAGCGTGAATTCGACCTGGACCTGATCTCCACGGCCCCGTCGGTGAACTACCGGGTGGTCGATGAATCCGGCCAGGAACACCGCGTGCACAACCCGTCCGACTGGCCGGGTGGCAAACTCAATGAGATCTATGAGCCGATCGTCAAGGTCACCATCATTGTGCCGAGTGAATTCGTCGGCCCGACAATGGAGCTGTGCCAGACCAAGCGTGGTCAGATGGGTGGCATGGACTACCTGTCCGAGGACCGCGTGGAGCTGCGGTACACCATGCCGTTCGGTGAGATCATCTTCGATTTCTTCGACATGCTCAAATCCCGCACCAAGGGTTACGCCTCACTCAACTACGAGGAGGCCGGTGAGCAGGAAGCCGATCTGGTCAAGGTGGATATCCTGCTGCAGGGTGAGCCGGTGGATGCGTTCTCCGCGATCGTCCACCGTGACAATGCACAGTGGTACGGCAACAAGATGACGGTGAAGCTGAAGTCGCTGATTCCCCGCCAGCAGTTCGAGGTGCCGATCCAGGCGGCCGTGGGCTCCCGGATCATCGCCCGTGAGAATATCCGCGCGCTGCGCAAGGACGTTCTGGCCAAGTGCTACGGCGGTGACATCTCCCGTAAGCGCAAGCTCCTGGAGAAGCAGAAGGCCGGTAAGAAGCGCATGAAGAACATCGGTTCCGTGGAGGTTCCACAGGAGGCCTTCGTCGCAGCGCTGTCCACCGACGAGGGGTAGCACCCGTAGAACACCTCAAGAGCTTCTCGACGCCCGTGCTCACGCACGGGAAATGTCGGGAAGCTTTTGTGTTTCCGCCGGTGCATTCTGCGCGGTTCGTCGACAAGCATCCGGACAACAACGGCGCGCCGAATGATCACATCTAACCCTGAATTGGGGTGGGGGCTGTATTAATTCAGTTTCCCCTCTGTTAACCTCTCTCTAATCAATGGTCATTCCATATCTGCATCTGTGCACGTCACGGTGTGGTTGACGTGGCAAGTAGAGCCATTGGTCCATGCGGTCATATGTTGTGGCGGGACAGGGACATGGTTGATCATCATGATCGATTCGGTGTGCACCTCCCGGTCTTCTCCCCAACATCCCCGAACGATTTGGAGAAGCCCCTATGCGAACCCGCGCTCCCGCAGTGGCCAGCCTGCTGGTGATAGCCAGCCTCGGACTGTCGTCCTGCGCAGATCTCGGTGGTCTTGATCTGGAGTCAGTTGGTGATGAGGGAAAAACCACCTACATCAAACTGGCCCTGAACCAGGCTGAGACCCACCCCAGTTACATTGCCCTGGAGAACCTCTCGAGCCGTTTCGAGGAGGCCACCGACGGCCGCTGGAAGATCGAGGTGTTCCCGAATGAACAACTCGGCTCCCAGCAGGAGGTCCTCCAGTTCGTGAAATCCGGTGCCATCGAGATGGCCATCGTGTCCGGCACGCAGCTGGAGAACATGAACAAGGACTTCCAGGTTCTCAACATGCCCACCACCTTCAGCTCCATCGACCACCAGATGACTGTCATCCGCGACCAGGACCTCATGGAACCGCTATTCCAGTCCCTGGCGGAGTCTGACAACATCTCGGTCATCGGCGGTTTCACCCAGGGCACCCGCAATCTCTACACCACCGATGGGGCAGTGGTGACCCCCGCCGACCTGTCCGGGAAGAAGGTCCGCGTCCAGGAATCGGCCATGCACATCCGCATGATCGAGCTCATGGGTGGCTCCGCCACACCATTGTCCTATGGCGAGGTCTATACCGCCATGCAGTCCGGTGTCCTTGACGGCGCGGAGAACAACGAGGTCAGTTACGTCACCCAGAACCACCACGAGGTGGCGCCCTTCCACAGCAACACCGAACACCTCGTCGGGCTCGACTACATGGTCATGCGCCACGATCTGCTCGAGGCCATGGAGGCGACTGACCGGGAGCTCTTCCTGGAGGAATGGGATGCTGCGATGATCGAACACACCGGTCTGTGGAACACCCAGACCGAGGCTGCCTTCGAGCGTGCCGAGGCCGCCGGGGTGGAATTCGTCCAGGTCGATGAACAGGCCTTCGCCGAGGCGCTCGCCCCCCTCCGCGATGAATTCCTCACCAGCGACTTCCAGCGTGACCTCTTCGAGGCCGTGCGTGCCGCCGACACCGGGGAGGAAACACCATGACCGCGCTGAAAGCCACCCTCACCAGAGTCCTCGGCGTGGTCAGTGTCATCCTCTTCGCCGTGCTGGTGTGCGTGACCGTGTGGCAGGTGTTCACCCGCCAGGTGCTCCACAGTCCCTCCACCTGGTCGGAGGAATTGTCCAAGATCCTGTTCGTGTGGCTCGCCTTCACCGGTTCCGCATTTCTCTTCGGCGAACGTGGACATATCGCCGTCGACTTCATCGCCCGCAAGCTTCCCGTCTCCGCCCAGCGGATACTGCAAGTCATCGTGCAGATCGTCATCATCGTCTTCGCGGTGCTCGCCATGATCTGGGGTGGCTACCTCGCCGCCTCCATCGCCTGGAACCAGCAGATGACGGCGCTGCCACTGACCCTGGGATGGGTCTATGTGATCATCCCGATCGCCGGTGTGTTCATCGCCTCCTTCGCGGTGGTGGATCTCATCGCCGTGGCCACCGGTCGCGAGCCCGCCTATCCGGTGATCGACGAGGGGGAGGAACCCATCCACATGGACCAACTCGCAGGGCACGACCCCGCCCACCCTGATGCCGTCTCCCCTGAGAGGAGGGACTCCTGATGCTGTCCCCAGCACTTGTGGCCGCCCTGATCCTCCTGATCGGCATCGTGGTCCTCATCATCGCCTCCGTGCCGGTGGCCATCGCCATCGGCCTGCCGTCACTGTTCGCGGCCATGGCCGTGCTCGGCCCGGAGAATGCCGCCCAGGCGGTCACCCAGCGCATGTTCACCGGCACCAACTCCTTCACCCTCCTGGCCATCCCCTTCTTCGTGCTGGCAGGATCCCTGATGAACTCCGGTGGCATCGCCACCAGGCTTATCGACGCCGCCAAGGTTCTGGTCGGTCGCATGCCCGCGTCACTGGCCAACACCAACATCGCCGCCAACGGCATGTTCGGTGCGGTCTCCGGTGCGGCCGTCGCCGCAGCCTCGGCCGTGGGTACCGTCATGACCCCACGGATGCGGGAGGAGGGCTACTCCCGGCCGTATTCGGCCGCAGTCAACGTCGCCTCCGCCCCGGCCGGGATGCTCATCCCGCCGTCCAACACCTTCATCGTCTACTCCCTGGTGTCCTCCACCTCGATCGCCGCACTGTTCATGGCCGGTGTCGGACCGGGTCTGCTGTGGCTGCTGGCCGTGGCGATCGTGGGCACGCTGCTGGCACGGAGGGAAAACTACCAGCGGGCCGTTGATCATCCAAGCTTCGCCCAGGCGATGCGGATCATCTGGCGTGCCGTTCCCTCCCTCCTGATGATCTTCATCGTTGTCGGCGGCATCCTCCTCGGTTGGTTCACCCCGACCGAATCCGCCGCCATCGCGGTGGTTTACTGCCTCGTCCTCGGTTTCGCCTACCGGGCCATCAGTGTGCGGGATCTGCCCGATATCCTGCTCAAGGCCACCCGAACCACCTCGATCGTGATGATGCTGATCGCGGTGTCCTCGGCACTGTCCTGGGTCATGGCGTTCGCCCGCATCCCTCAGATGATCTCCGAGGCGCTGCTGGCGGTGTCCGACTCGAAGGTGGTCATCCTGTTCATCATGATGGTCATCCTCATGCTGATCGGCACGGTCATGGACCCGACCCCGGCGATCCTCATCTTCGTGCCGATCTTCCTGCCGGTGGTGACGGAACTGGGCGTGGATCCGGTGCATTTCGGTGCCATGGTCGTGATGAACCTGTCGGTCGGTGTCATCACACCACCCGTGGGCAATGTGCTCTTCGTGGGTTCCCAGGTGGCGGGCCTCCGCGTGGAAACGGTTATCGGACGTCTGTGGCCGTTCTTGGGCGCGATCCTCATCGCGCTGTTCCTGGTGGTGTTCATTCCACAGATCTCCATGTGGCTGCCCACCGTCATGGGTCTGGTGAGCGCAGGATAGCCCGCACCGCACCGCCTCGCTGGTGGGTTACTTAATAGCAACTGAGGCCGGGCCTCCCGTATGGGAGGCCCGGCCTCAGTTTTGTCATGGACACCATCGCCGACCTTCGAAGGCATTGGTAGTACATGTGACGATAATCTCACAACTATATAAGAGGCAAATAAACATGGCTTTACCTGGATAAATGTTTTTCTTAGCTTGATCGAGACAGTCTATAAGACTTACTATGCTTTTACTTATACAAAACTCAGACTAGGCTTAAATTGGTTAAGGAAACATCCTCAGGAAATAAACCGAACAGGAGAAGAGCATGTTCCACTCCACAGCCAAGAAGCTCGGAGCTTTTGCCGCGACCACCCTCATCGCCGCCACCGCCATTCAGGGTGCAGTCATCGCCCCCGCACACGCCTTCAGCTCATCAGGAATGGGTACCAGTGTCATCAGGGAGGTTGCACAGCCTGTCGCCGGTGCCCCCTACGCTGAGCCGGTGCACATCTCCTCCGATGAGGCCTACGTCTTCGGATTGATCAATGACTACCGCGCCGAGAACGGTATCGGTGCCATCTCCTATGACACTGGATTCGCCAACGGTGCAGCTCAGTGGGCCCAGTACCTCGTCGACCAGGGCCGCGGACCGGCCCATCCCACCGGTACGAACTTCTTCGAGAATGTCGCCTACGCGGGCTCGCTCGATCAGGCTGTGGCCGTCTGGAAGACCTCCCCCGCCCACAATGACAACCTGCTGGACAGACGCATCACCCACGCCGGCATCGGCATCGCACAGCAGTCCAACGGCGCCTACATGGTGGTCTTCCGCGGACTGTGGGAGCCGGCCAACGCAGTGAACAGCAAGGGCGCTCCTAGCTGGTAAGCCGAGATGGGGAAACCAAGGGGTTTCTAAGAATTCTCACCCTAAGAAATGTCAGGGTCTTTCCCCAGAATCTTGCTCTGGCATCATTCTTGTCCCCGAATTATAAGAAGTTCACGTGTTCACCTATTGGTGAGGATCTCGATCCTGGGAACCGTCCTCTCCTGACATCATCCTGAGTATTTTCATTAAGCTCGCCGCAGAGATAACAATGAGCAGAGCCCCGGGCGGCCACGATTACACGTGGAGGCCCGGGGCTTCTTGCTGTGCCCGCGGGTGCTATCAGAGGCGGACGTAGGCTTTCAGCGTCGGAAAGGCAGCGAGGATCTGCTCGAGGATTCCTCCCAGGACACCGAAGATGCCCATGATGCCGAGCGCACCGGTGGTCAATGTGCCCAGGGCGCTTCCTGCGGCGAAACCGCTGGCGGAACCAGTGGAGGAACCGGTCGCGGAACCGGAAGGTGCGCGGTCCTCATCAACCGGCGCCCCGTCGGTCTCGCATTCGACCGTGTCCACGATCTCCTGCGCGGACCGCAGGCTGATGCCCTCGGAGACGGAATCGTCGGCCCACAGGTGGCTGACGTAGGTGTTTCTCACACCGTCGATGCACTCGCCATCGGCGGTGTAGGAGGCATAACCCTCGTTGGCGAAGTTACCCAGGTTGGCGGGACGGGCGTAGATGTTGTCATCCGTGGACACCAGCTCGGTGCCGTTCGAGGTGAGGAACTGTGAGGCTCCCTCACAGACCTCATCGCACAGGACATGCAGCTGGCGGGTGGTGGCGTTGTAATCCATCGCCATGACGCCCTGGAATTCAGACTGGAAGGTCTGGATGTGGGCAGGGGCCTCGGCGCCGAGATCCACGACAATGACCTCTCCGGTGCCCTCGACACCGACGGCGAAAATGGAGCCCTCCAGGTGGACGATGGTTTCCAGACCGGAGTTCGCCCCGATGACACCGGTGAACTCAGACAGGTTCCACTCGTCGGTGGCGGTGAGCAAGCCGGAGGTGCCGGTCGGTGCGTCGAAACGCAGGACGGACGGGCGGGAAGCGGTCTTGTTGTCGTTGTTGCGCTCGGTGGCCAGGTAGATGGAACCGTCGGCGGTGACGGCAATGCCCTCGCCGTCCGAGGTACCGGTGCCCTCCGGGTAGGTGACCTGCCAGTGGCCGGCCGGGGTGTAGGTGTCGGTGTCCACATCGTGGTCGAGGGCGTAGATATCGCCCGCATCATTGTTGACCACCCAGGCGCGACCGTTGGTGTCGAAATCCGCTCCCGACATGTCCTCTACAACAAAGGCCTCACCGAGCTTGAGGTCGGTGACCGGAATGGTGTGGAACGGCAGCTGGGTGGTGGCGATCTCATCGCGTTCACCTGCAGGCACGTTGATGCCGTTCCTGGTGGACTCACCGGTGACAGCCCACTCGGGGTCCTGTCCGGTGAAGCGGCCCCAGGTGGTTTCGGCATGCCCATTCCAACCGAAGGAGTCGACGATACGTCCGTCGGCGTCGAAGAGGGTGACGGAGTCGTTGCCACCCAGGCCGAAACCGCCGGTGTCCTCGGTGTAGAAGGAGATGTACCCACCGGATTCCACGATGGTGCCCGCCGGGATGTAGTACGGGGCGTGGGTCGGGTCATCATCCACGAAGGACCATCCGGAGATGTCGTAGGAGTTGACGGTGTCGGTGTTGTACAGCTCGATCCAGTCGCCGACGGGATCACCGTTGGATTCGATCTCATTGAGGATGATCGGGTGCGCACCCTCCGCCGTGGCAGCGGTGTTGGGGGCATTCCTGGTGGGCTGCCCGGTGACTGCGAACTGGCCGGTCATGTCCGGGATCCGGCCCCAGGTGGTGGCGGCGTGTCCGGACCACTCGGTGAAATCGACCTGGTTGCCATCGGCATCGAACAGCGTGATGGAATCATTCCCGCCCAGACCGAAACCGTTGTCGGGGTCGACATCGGTATAGAAGGAGAGGTAATCACCCGGCTGCAGGATGGTGTTGGCCGGAATCACCTGCGGGGCGTGGTCGGGATCGTCATCCACGAAGGACTAGCCGGAGATATCAACGGCCACCTTGCCGGTGTTGACCAGTTCAAACCAGTCACTCACCTCGTCGCCGTTGGATTCAACCTCGTTGATGACAACGGGGGAGGTTGCGCCGGCAGGCTGGGCCAGTGCGGGCAGTGGGGACACGGAGGTCAGGGTGGTAAATGCCATGGCCGTGGCCATGGTAAGGGCAATCAGGGGACGCTTGGTCACGTTCGCGCTACTTTCACAACACGCCCCTGGGAGGTTGACATGCACCCCGGGGGCCATATTTTCGTCGGACACACGAACGGTAGGTATATCAGGTGAGCGTCCCGTGAGATCAGGATGAACAGCTGATGAAAACGTCAGCCAGCCGATCTGGGGATGGTAACCGGGTGTTTCCTCATATATAAGGAGAGAAAAACCAGGGTCAGCCCGCGCTCTCATCCCCGAAGGCGGTGACCGCCACCGTGTCGCCGCGCAGCAGGTTCTCCACCTGGTGTGAGGCCTCGAGCACCACATCCCACCGGAACGCCGGTGACAGCGGGTGGGTCGAGATGTAGCTGTTGGACCAGGCGGTGTTGCCGGTGCGGTCGGGGAGTCCGAGTCGGGCGAGCGCGATGTAGGTGGCGGCCTCGGACTCCTGGATGCGCAGTTTGCCGGAGGGGACGGGGTCACCGGCCCAGAACTGCGGGTGGTAGCCGGTGAAGATCTCCGCCACGCACCTGATGATCTCCGGAACCTGGTTCTCACCGAGTTCCTCCGAGATCTGGATGTGGTACCAGCAGGTCTTCTCATCCATGAGGGGGAAGGGTTTATCCCCGGCCTCAGGCGTGTTCACCACATCGCAGAAGCCCAGTTTGCTCCGGGTGTTGCGGGTGACCACAATGCCGTTCTTCCACAGGTTGCCCAGCATCTGGATCGCGCGTTCCGCGTTGCCCGGCCCGGTGAACTCCTTATAGATGAGGGTGTCCTCCGTCGCCGAGCCCAGCCGGTTGCGCCACAGGGCCTGGTTTTCCTGGAAGTCGGGGGCGGTGGCCTCCGGATCCTCCGAGGCGACATCGGAGCGCAGGTAGAAGATCTCGATCTGGGGGATGGCCACCATGAGTGGGTGGGCGGACTCCACGGGATGGAAGCCGAAGGAGCGCCATTCCGAGTCGCTGCGCACCTCCAGGTCGGTGGCCATCTCTGCGAGCGCGTTGAAGTCCTGTGCCTGCATGACGGGGGAGCTTGTCGACGGGCTCCCCGAGGAGTCCGCGAACTGGAGGGCCTCCAGCAACTGGATGGACAGGGATGCCGCCTGCTTGGTGGTCAGGTTGGGGAGACTGCGCACAACCTCCACGATGAACTGCTCCACCCGCCCGCGGGAGGAGGGGTCCTGCTCCCGGCGGATGCGGTCGATGGTGGTTTCGAAGGCGTGCATACCATCTCCTGTCACTTAAAAAGGTCGTGGCCATCTGTCTGGCGTATTGCCAGCCAGCTTAGGTCCCACTCCCGGGAAGTGGGTTGAAACCCGTGTCAGGGCAGTAATATTCATTCCCGGGGGTGATGGTGATCACCTTACTTTGTTTTAGTGATTAGCACATCATCCCACCCACATAAAGGGGCCCTGAGCTGCATGTTTGTCTATCTAGCCATCTGAATGTTTATTTTCGAACGGCCAATAGGGAGGGGGTAGGCGGTAAATGGTCCACCCCAAACTCGCCGACAGTTCATATTCGGTTCTTGTATATTGCTCTTAGATGAACTAAAGTTAACGTTAGGTAAACAGCCGGGGGTTGGAAAGTGAACTCCCCTCGGACGAAGAAAGGATTACGACAATGGCTACCAAGACCACCGCACTCCGCGCGATCAAGACCGATCCGCTGTGGAGCGTCCGCGAGGACCTGCATGCACGCTTCGACGGCCTCGTCGAGCCTCATCTCGTCGACAGGGTTCTCGATTCAATCGCCACGAACCGTGACGCGAAGATCACGGTCTTCAGCAAGATCTTCATCGAGAGGGAGGCCACCGCCGCCCTCCAGACCATGGCGGGGACCGTCGACGGAGGCCTCCTGGACTTCATCGCCCTCAACCGTGGCGGCATGGCTGCATAGACACATACGCCACACCGACGTGGGCGGGGACACCATCATGGTGTCCCCGCCCCTTCGCGTGTCTACGCCGGTTACCGAGATGGCTAAACTGGCCACATGGTTACGACGTGGTTCACCTCCGACCTTCACCTGGGGCACCGCTTCCTCGCCGAGCTGCGCGGATTCCCCACCACGGACGCGCATGATGAGGTGGTCCTCGGCAACCTCACGGCCGCCGTGCGGCCGGGGGACACCCTCTGGGTGCTCGGGGACCTGTCCAGCGGACGGTCGGAGGCCGAGGAGCAGGCGCTGATGCTTATCGACGAACAGCTCCCCGGCATCACCAAGCACCTGGTTCCGGGTAATCACGACTCCTGCCACCCGCTCTTCCGCAACGCCTACAAACGCCAACGCCGCTTTCTTGAGGTCTTTGACTCCGTCCAGGCCTTCCAGAAGATGAGGTGGGACGGCGAGGATGTCTATCTGAGTCACTTCCCGCGTCCCGGGCAGGACCATGTGGGCATGCCCTCGCGCTATGACGATCTGCGTCTCACCGTTCCCCATCTGATCCACGGTCATCTCCACTCGACCTTCCCCGTGACGGGGCGGGGCCAGGTGGATGTGGGTGTCGAGGCATGGGGTCTGAAACCGGTGCCGCAGGAGATCCTGCAGGAAACCCTGTGGGGGTCACTGTCCCGCTTTCCTGATTGACAGTGACAACCTGCGCCATCGGAGGAGGCGTCGACAAGCCTGGGGACATGGAAACACCGCACGCCCCGCCTGCGAGGAGGTGGCGGGGCGTGCGGTGTGGAGATGGCCGGGATGCACAAAAGGAGTACTGGAGTGCAGAGCAGCGGTGCCGTCAGGCCATACGGCACCGCATCAGCTGGTTCCTAGTGGAACTGGCCCTCTTCGGTGGAACCCTTCAGCGCGGTGGTGGAGGAGTTCGGGTCAACGGTGGTGGCGATGGTGTCGAAGTAGCCGGCGCCAACCTCACGCTGGTGCTTGACGGCGGTGAAGCCGCGCTCCTCAGCTGCCTTGAACTCACGGTTCTGCAGGTCGACGAAGGCGGTCATGCCTTCACGGGCGTAGCCGTGTGCCAGATCGAACATGCCGTAGTTGAGGGAGTGGAAACCAGCCAGGGTGATGAACTGGAACTTGAAGCCCATGGCGCCCAGTTCCTTCTGGAACTTGGCGATCTCATCTGCATCCAGGTGTGCGGACCAGTTGAAGGACGGGGAGCAGTTGTAGGACAGCAGCTGGTCCGGGAACTCGCTGCGGACGCCCTCGGCGAACTTCTTGGCCAGTGCGAGGTCAGGGGTGCCGGTCTCCATCCAGATCATGTCTGCGTAGGGAGCGTAGGACTTTGCACGTGCGATGCAGGGCTCCAGGCCCGGCTTGACGTGGTAGTAACCCTCGGCGGTGCGCTCGCCGGTGATGAAGGGAACGTCGCGCTCATCAACGTCAGAGGTGATCAGGGTGGCGGCCTCTGCGTCGGTACGGGCGATGACGACGGTCGGGGTGTCGGCGACGTCAGATGCCAGGCGGGCGGAGTTCAGGGTGCGGATGTGCTGCTGGGTCGGGATGAGGACCTTGCCACCGAGGTGGCCGCACTTCTTCTCAGAGGCGAGCTGATCCTCCCAGTGGGTGCCGGCGGCACCGGCGTTGATCATGGCCTTCTGCAGCTCGTAGACGTTGAGGGCGCCACCGAAGCCGGCCTCACCGTCAGCGACGATCGGAACGAGCCAGTTCTCCACGGAGGTGTCACCCTCGACGCGGGAGATCTCGTCGGCGCGCAGCAGAGCGTTGTTGATGCGGCGGACAACGTTGGGGACGGAGTTTGCCGGGTAGAGGGACTGGTCGGGGTAGGTGTGACCGGAGAGGTTGGCGTCACCTGCGACCTGCCAACCGGACAGGTAGACAGCCTTCAGACCGGCGCGGACCTGCTGGACAGCCTGGTTGCCGGTGAGGGCGCCCAGTGCGTTGATGTAGTCGTCGCCCTCTGCGGAAACTGCATCCCAGAGGATCTCGGCGCCGCGCTTTGCGAGGGTGTGCTCCTCGACGACGTTGCCCTGGAGCTCTGCAACCTGCTCAGCGGTGTAGTCGCGGGTGATTCCGTTCCAGCGTGGGTTGGTGTCCCAATCCTGCTGGATTTCCTGTGCGGTACGTGGCGTTCCAACGTTTGACATCTAAGAGTCACTTCCTTCTTGGTGCTGTAAGGCGCATTCGGTAGAGGTGCCGTCCTGCACACTGTGTGATGTGAATCCCCCACAACGTGGTGAGTGATTCACAGCCTGTGTTCCGGTGGCGTGCTTCACACATTGCTTCATCAGGCATGGGTCCGTCAACGGATTTGGGTTTTTAAGTTTTGCGCGGGGGTAGTCACCCCTTTTGTGAAGTTTGCAAAGGATCATCTCCACAACCTTCCCCGTGATCCTCGTCACTAGTACGTTTGTACTGGGGAAACCTCCGGCGGGGAGGATTTGCCACTTCACGTGCATCTTCGGAAAAACTGTAGCGATCGAGCTGGTGTGACCAAACAAAAGCGGGGGTAGCGTCAAGGTAAAGTTCGCAAACCCATTGGCAAGGTGATGGCTATCACTTAACCTGGTCACATCGCCAGTTCCCCCCTGGGGCACAGCGAGGGCCTCCCCCGATAGGTGCCCGCATACACCCGATCTCTTGCTTCGAAGGAGCTTTGCATGAACCATCAGCAGATTGACGCCGCTGACAAGACCGAACGCGTGACCGTCGGTGGAATGCAGGTGGCGAAAGTCCTCCGCGACTTCCTCACCGAGTCCGTTCTGCCACGGGTGGGTGTGGATGCCGAGCGTTTCTGGAATGGTTTCGGGGACATCGTCCGTGACATGACCCCACGCAACCGTGAACTGCTCGCCCGCCGCGATGAGCTGCAGGCCCAGCTCGACGAGTACTACCGTGAGAACCCGGGTAAGCCGGATCCGGAGAAGTACGAAGCCTTCCTCCGCGAGATCGGCTACCTCGTCGATGAGCCCGCACCGGCTGAGATCCGCACCCAGAACATCGATTCCGAGATCGCCACCACAGCCGGCCCCCAGCTGGTGGTCCCGATCCTCAACGCCCGTTTCGCCCTCAACGCCGCCAACGCACGCTGGGGTTCCCTCTACGATGCCCTCTACGGCACCAACGCCATCCCGGACGAGGACGGCGCCGAGCGTGGCGCGGAGTACAACCCGGTCCGCGGCCAGAAGGTCATCCAGTGGGGTCGCGACTTCCTCGACGCCGTTCTGCCCCTCGACGGTGCGAGCCACGCCGACGTGGAGAAGTACAACATCACCGACGGCAAGCTGGCCGCCCATGTCAATGACGGTGTCTACCGCCTCAAGGACCGGGACGCCTACCTCGGGTTCACCGGGTACTTCCAGGACCCCACCTCCATCCTGCTGCAGAACAACGGCCTCCACATCGAGCTGCAGATCGATCCGACCCACCCCATCGGCAAGGAGGACAAGACCGGCCTGAAGGACATCATCCTCGAATCCGCCATCACCACCATCATGGACTTCGAGGACTCCATCGCGGCTGTCGACGCGGAGGACAAGACCCTCGGCTACCGCAACTGGTTCGAGCTCAACACCGGTGAACTGACCGAGGAGGTGGCCAAGGGCGACCGCACCTTCACCCGCAAGCTCAACGATGACCGCGTGTTCATCGGCAAGAACGGCGCGGAGCTCACCCTGCACGGACGTTCCCTGCTGTTTGTCCGCAATGTCGGTCACCTCATGACCAACCCCGCGATCCTCGTTGACGGTGAGGAGATCTACGAGGGCATCATGGATGCCATCATCACCACGGTCTGTGCGATCCCGGGCATCGCCCCGCAGAACAAGAGGAAGAACTCCCGCAAGGGCTCCATCTACATTGTGAAGCCGAAGCAGCACGGCCCGGAGGAGGTCGCCTTCACCAACGAGCTCTTCACCCGCGTGGAGGATCTGCTCGACCTGCCACGCCACACCCTCAAGGTCGGTGTCATGGACGAGGAGCGTCGCACCTCCGTCAACCTGGATGCCTGCATCATGGAGGTCGCCGACCGACTGGCCTTCATCAACACCGGCTTCCTGGACCGCACCGGCGATGAGATCCACACCTCCATGGAGGCCGGCGCCATGGTCCGCAAGGCCGACATGCAGACCGCACCGTGGAAGCAGGCCTACGAGGACAACAACGTCGACACCGGTATCCAGCGCGGACTCCCGGGCAAGGCGCAGATCGGCAAGGGCATGTGGGCCATGACCGAACTGATGGGGGAGATGCTGGAGAAGAAGATCGGCCAGCCCCGCGAAGGTGCCAACACCGCCTGGGTTCCGTCCCCGACGGGTGCCACCCTCCACGCCACCCACTACCACCGCGTCGATGTGTTCAAGGTTCAGGATGAGCTGCGTGCCGCCGGCCGCCGCGAGTCCCTGCGCAAGATCCTCGATGTTCCGGTCGCCGCCGACACCAACTGGACCGACGCCGAGAAGCGTGAGGAACTGGACAACAACTGTCAGTCCATCCTGGGTTATGTCGTCCGCTGGGTTGAGCAGGGCGTTGGTTGTTCCAAGGTCCCGGACATCCACGACATCGACCTCATGGAGGACCGCGCCACCCTGCGCATCTCCTCCCAGATCCTGGCCAACTGGCTGCGCCACAGTGTGGTCTCCGAGGAGCAGGTCATCGAGTCGCTGGAGCGCATGGCCGTGGTCGTCGATGAGCAGAACGCCGGTGATCCGAACTACCTGAACATGGCACCGAACTTCGCCGAGTCCATTGCCTTCCAGGCCGCCCGCGACCTGATCCTCAAGGGCACCGAGTCCCCGGCCGGTTACACCGAGCCGATCCTGCATGCCCGTCGCCGCGAGTTCAAGGAACTCCACGGCATCAAGTAAGACCTCCCAGGGCACCAGCAGTGGCGATCCCACCCCTGGTGCCCTGATGCTGTAAGGCAGACAAAGAGCAGGTGGCCACCCCACTACCCATGGGGTGGCCACCTGCTTTTCATGCCCGGAGTGGTGACTAGTTCTTCGGGGTCACCTTCACCTCCATGCCGATGCTGATGGAATCACCGGGTTCGACCTCGACACCCTTGAGGTCCTGGCCCAGCAGGGCGGGTTCGACGCAGACGAAGTCACGCCACTCGCCATCGCCCAGGTCGTCGATGGAGGCGCCCTTCTCGGCGCCGGGGTTCCACACCACCGTCGCGTCATGACCACGGCCGATGACCTCGATGGTGCGGGAGCCATCGTCGATAAGCATATCTGGTGAACCGAGCACCACGCGGTCGTACAGGCCGTCGAATGTGATGGGCCCGTCCTGGGTGGTGATCTCGTCGGTGAGGCGGTCGAGGATCTCCGTGCCCTCTGCGCCGGTGACGGTGGTCTTCTCCGCATCGGCGACGCGGAAATAGGGGTGGAAGGCGAGCTGGACGATTTCCGTCATGTCCGATTTGTTGGTCAGGCCGAGGTTCATCTCAAAACCCAGTTCGGTGCGCCAGAGCGTCAACTGCAGCTCCAGGCCCTCGTGGACCAGGCCGGCACTGATCTGGTCACCCTCCATGACCTCCCACTCGGTGGTGTGCGCCCAACCGTGCTGGGGCTCCTTGCCCAGCAGCGTGCCGAACCACGGTGCAACAAGCGGGACGCCACCACGGATGGCATTTCCCTCACCAAATTTACTTCTCGAGCTGAGGAACAAAACCTCCCCGGAGTTGAAATCAACCGAGGTCAGGTGGGCTCCCACTGGGGACAGTGTGAATGGGCCGGAAGTGATGAGATCAGTCATAGTGCCAATGGTAGACACGAATCGCCTCCGGCGTTTTGAATGACTAAACTATGTGCAGCCACACACCAGGGCAGTATTCCCCCTTTCTCTGTGCCCACCCATCAGCACGGTCTTTCCCCCTCAGAACCCATGCTTTGGAGTGGTCTTCATGACTCATGTCCCGTCCGGACACATTTCCCCCACGCCCGTCCCCGATCCCGCCGGGGAGGAGAAGGAGAACCGGTCCGCCACACTCATCGTGGTGGCGTTCCCCGCCTTCATCCTCATCGGCGCCATCGCGGCGTTCCTGTTCCCGGCGACCTTTGCGCCGCTGACGAACTACATCAATCTCTTCCTCACCATCATCATGTTCACCATGGGCCTGACCCTGACAGTCCCGGATTTCCAGATGGTGCTCAAGCGCCCGCTGCCGGTGTTCATCGGTGTGGTCGCGCAGTTTGTGATCATGCCGGTCCTGGCGGTGCTGGTGGCCAAGATGATGGGTCTGAACCCGGCGCTGGCGGTCGGACTGCTCATGCTCGGTTCGGTGCCAGGTGGTACCTCCTCCAATGTCATTGCGTTCCTGTGCCGCGGTGACGTTGCCCTGTCAGTGACCATGACGTCCGTATCCACGATGGTCTCACCGATCATGACCCCGATACTCATGCTCCTGCTCTCCGGCACCGCCACCGAGGTGGACGGCGCGGGCATGGCGTGGTCGCTGGTGCAGACCGTGTTGCTGCCGGTGATCATCGGCCTGACACTGCGCGTGTTCCTCAACCGGTGGATCAACCGCATCATGCCGGTGCTGCCGTGGCTGTCCATCCTGGGCATCGGCGGTGTTGTTTTCGGGGCGGTGGCCAACAACGCGGAGCGCCTGCTCTCCGTCGGGTTCATCGTCTTCGTCGCTGTCATTGTGCACAATGTGCTGGGGTACATGCTCGGTTACTACACCGGTCGTCTGTTCCGCTTCAGTGAGCCGGCCAACCGCACCATGGCCATTGAGATCGGTACGCAGTCCGCTGGTCTGGCCTCCGGTATGGCGGGCCGGTTCTTCAGCCCCGAGGCGGCGCTCCCCGGTGCGGTGGCCGCGGTGGTGCACAATATCACCGGCGCGGTCTACACCGCGATCGTGCGCAACCGCCCCATGGAGCCGGTTGCGGTACCCGAGAAGGTTGCGGTCGGCTGACCGGTTGCTTGTCGACGCCTCCCTCCCATCGCCATGGCCGGGGTAGTGGGTGTACAAAGACGATTTTGGGTCTATGATGATCTGCAATGATGAACGCACATGATTTCGAAGCTCAGGTCGAGTACCTGAACCAGATCTTCGAGGTGTCCGAGGAACACGTGTTATCCCCTGACATTCTTCTGCAGATCACGTCCTCCTAGCAGTCTTCCTCCCACCGGCACCCGGTGGTTCGGCACCCCGACATCCACGCATGGATGTCGGGGTGCCGTTGTTCATTTCCGGTAGATGGAACCCCCGCTATCATGGGCACATGAGACTGTTCGCCGCGATCACACCGCCCCCGGAGGTCACAGAACACCTGGTCCGGACCCTGCGTCCGCTCCACGGCGAACTCCGTTGGGGGGACCCCGACAACTGGCATATCACCCTGGCCTTCTACGGGGAGCAGCCCGATGGTGCGGTGGAGGACCTGGTTGACCACCTGAGTGTGGCCGCACGGATGAATGAGGATTTCACCATCCGGCTCAAGGGTGCGGGGTCCTTCAACAACAAGAATCTGTGGATGGGCATCGGCGGGGATACCCGCGCGCTGCGCGCACTCATGGCCGACTGTCTGCTGGACCCGTCGGAACGCAAGCGGCAACGCGCGCACCTCACCGTCGCCCGGCCCTCCCAGCGCATGCGGATCCGGGGGTGGGATCCGGTGATCCCCGACCTGGTGCGGGCCCTGGCTGTCTACGAGGGCCCCGACTGGCATGTCAGCGAGATCGAACTGGTCTCCTCGGAACTGGGCAAGGGCCGCAGTGGGGGACCCCTGCATGACACGGTGGCCACATTGTCGCTGGCATCCGCCGGGCGGTTTGTCTGACCTGGTGTTCACGGGCAGGCTTAGAGCCGGGGAACCGCCTCCAGGAGGGTCCGGGTGTAGTCATGCTGCGGATCGGCGTAGACCTCATCCACCCGTCCGCGTTCGATGATCCGGCCCTGATCCATCACCACCACGCTGGTGCACACGTGCCGGACCACGGCGAGATCATGGGAGACGAACACCAGGGTGATGCCGTATTCCGCCACAAGGTCGGCCAGGAGGTCGAGGACCTGTTTGCGCACGGAGACATCCAGGGCGGAGACGGGTTCGTCGGCAAGCAGGATCGCCGGTTTCGGGCCCAGGGCCCGGGCGATGGAGATGCGTTGACGCTGCCCACCGGAGAATTCATGCGGGTAGCGGCCCAGCACCTCCGGTCCCAGCCCCACCTCACCGAGCACCTCCACCACACGGGCATGCTTCTGTGCGGCCGACCACCCGATGAGTGGTTCGGCGACGATATCGGCAATGCGCATCCGGGGATTGAGACTGGAGAGGGGATCCTGGAACACCATCTGAGTTCCGCCCTGAACCCGGACGGTGCCGGAGGTCGGCTCATCCAGGCCGGCCAGCAGTTTCAGCAGGGTGGTTTTGCCGGAGCCGGACCCACCGACCACACCCAGCCGCTCACCGGAGCGGACCGTCACCGACACCGAGTCCAGCGCCGTCGTCTTCCGGAAGATCCTGCTGACCTCGTTGACCTCCACGACCGTCTCGCCGTAGTTCTCCACAATGACGGGGGTGTCCAGCCGGGAGGCGGACAGCAGGGTGCGGGTGTAGTCATGGGAGGGGGTCGCGAGCACCTCTGCCACCGGGCCGCGTTCGACGATCCGGCCCTGCTGCATCACCATCACCCGCTGGCAGGTGCGGGCCACCAGGCCGAGATCATGGGTGATGAACAACAGGGAGGTACCCCGCTGGTCCGCCAGGCGCAGCAACAGGTCGATGATCTGCTGCTGCACCGTGACATCGAGTGCGGTGGTGGGTTCATCGCAGATGAGCACATCCGGGTTGTTCACCATCGCCATGGCGATCAGGGCGCGCTGGCGCTGACCACCGGAGAGCTCATGCGGGTAGGCACGTAGCGCCCGCTGCGGCAGGGCCACATCCTCCACCATCCGGGCGGTGCGCTCACGCGCCTCCCGCTTGCCCACACCGTGGATGCGCATGATCTCCTCGATCTGGCGACCCACCCGCATGAGCGGATTGAGGGCGGTCATGGGTTCCTGGAAGATCATGGTGATTTTCTTCCCACGGTGGGTCCAGGAGGGGATGCCGCTAACAAGCGTAGTGCCGGACCGCGGCAGGTCGGTCAACCCCATGATCGCCAGCGCCGTCAGGGTCTTACCCGACCCGGATTCACCGATCAGGCCCACCCGTTCGCCGGGTGCGATGGTGAAGGAGACATCCTTCACCAGGCCGTCACCGATGCTCAGATCGCTCACCTCAAGCACGGCCCACCTCACGTTTCGGGTCGGTGGCGTCACGCAGACCATCACCCAGCAGGTTGAATCCCAGCACCGTCACGGCGATGGCCACACCCGGCCACACCGCCAGCATGGGCGTGACCCCCAGGGAGGCCTGCGCGGTCTGCAACATCCGGCCCCAACTGGGATCCGGGGGAGGAGTGCCCAGCCCGAGGAAACTCAAAGCCGCCTCCGCGAGGATCGCCAGGGCGAAGGCCACCGACGCCTGGACGATGAGGATGCTGGTGATATTGGGCAACACATGGCGCACCGCGATGACCGGCGACGTGATTCCCGCGCTGCGGGCCGCCAGCACGAAATCCCGGCTCATCACCTGCAGGGTGCCGGCCCGGGCCACACGGGCGAAAGCGGGAATCCCGGCGACACCGATGGCCACCATCGCACTCAGCGTGGAGGCCCCGAACACCGCCCCGGACACGATCGCCAGCAACAGGGCGGGGAAGGCGAGCATGAGATCAGCCCCCCGCATGACAAAGGTCTCCACCCAACCCCGGCGCATACCGGCGAGTATGCCCAACGGGGTGCCGAGCAGACCGGCGATCGCCACGGCGACGAGCCCGACGAACAGGGTGATCCGGGACCCCGCCATGATCTGCGAGAACACATCACGCCCATAGCGGTCCGTACCGAACAGATGCGACCACGATGATCCCGCCAGCCGTTCCGACGGGTGGACCTGGATCGGGTCATAGGGGGTCCACACCACCGACACGATGGCCATGGCCACCACCGCGGCCACAATCCCGGCACCGATCCGGCCCGACAACGGCAGACGGGTGAACAGGGAGCGGGTGTTGTCTGCCGTGTTGACTGCCGTGTTGGCTGACTGCTGTTCCATAGCCATCCCGGTCACCTCCTGATCCTCGGGTCGAGCACCTGATAGAGCAGGTCCACCACCATGTTGACCACCAGCGTGAACACCACCAGCACCATGACGATGGACTGCACAGCCGTCAGGTCCCGGTTGGACACCGACTCCAGCAGCATCGACCCGATGCCCGGAAGGACAAACACCTGCTCGATCACCACAGCGCCGATGACCAGGGAGGTCAACTGCACCCCGGTCACCGTCAGCACCGGAAGCGCGGCATTGCGCAGACCATGCACACGCAGCGCCCGGCCCAGCGACATGCCCTTGGAGCGGGCGGTGCGCATGAAATCCTCACCCATCACATCCACCACGGCGGAACGGACATAGCGGGTGAGGATGGATGCCTGCACCGCCGTCAGGGCCAGCACCGGGAGGATGAGACGCTGCAGGAACCCGTCGAAGTCCTGGTTCGGTGGTATCCACCCGTTGGCCGGCAGCCAACCCAGTCCCACCGCGAACACGGAGACCAGCAGGATACCGGCGAGGAAACTGGGGATCGCGATGCCGATCTGACTGACCGCGGAGATCACCGCGCCACCGCGCCGGGCCGCCAACACACCCAGCGGTATGGCGATGAGCAGCGACAACACGATGGAACACCCCACCAGGATGAGACTGACCTGGAGACGGTCGATGATCAGCGGGGAGATATCCTGCCCTGAGCTCAGGGACGTTCCGAAGTTACCCGTGATCATCCCACCGATCCAGGACAGGTACTGGGCCACCAGGGGGCGGTCCGTGCCCAGCTGGGTCTGGAGCTGGGCGATGGCCTCCGGGGTGGCGGTGACACCGAGAGCGACGGCAGCCGGATCCCCGGGGATGACTCGGATGAGCAGGAAGATGATGATGCTGGCGATCCAGATGGTCACCAGGTACCGCACGAGGGTGATGGTGGTGGTTCTGGCGAGCGTCACGGTTGGACCTCCGACGGTTCGCTTCCCGATGGTTGGCTTCCCGACGGTGCCCGGCCGATGCTGCCCAGCGACAATGCCCCGGAGACCACATTGGGGTCCACGCCGGTGATGGCCGGGTCCATGACCACAATATTGGCCACATTCATCAGGGTGTTGGCCGCGGCCTGCTCCATGATGTTGTCCACCGCCTGGCGCATCAGTTCCACCTCATTGTCCGACTGGTCCGCCCGTGCCAGCAGCTCCTGGGTCGGTGCGTGCGAGAACCCCAGGTAGTAACCCTCACTGAACAGGGTCGGGACATCACGGGGTTCCACATGGGCGATCAGGGACATATCGTAATCCTTCTGACCCATCACCTGAGCCAACCACACGGCCGGGAACTCCGTGGATTCGATGACCGGATCAAAACCCACCTCCCGTAATTGGGCGTAGATGATCTCCGAGGCGTTCTGGGCATAGGGCAGGCTGGGGATGGATAGGGTCACCTCCACACCCACCGCGCCGGCCTCCTCCAGCAGTGCGCGTGCCCGGTCGGGGTCGTGGGGGTACAGGTCGGATTCCTCGAACCACGGGTCGGTCGGTGGGACCGGGACTCCGCCGGTGTCGGTGCCGTAGCCCTCCATGGCGGTGTCGATGACCGCCTGCCGATTGACCGCGAACATCACCGCCTGCCGTACCCGCACATCATCGAAGGGGGCGCGCTGGTTGTTCATGGACAGCAACAGCTCACCCTGGGTGGTGCCCACCGCAACCTCGTAATCATCCAGTACAGCCAGCTGCTCCGGTGCCTGCATGGCCCAGATCAGATCCACGTCCCCGCTCTGGAGTGCGTTGGTGGTGGCGGTGGCGTCACTGAAATAGCGGATGGTGGCGGCGTCGTTGGCGGGCGCGGAGCCCCAGTAGTCCGCGCGCGCGGCGAACCCGATCGCGCGCCCCACCGACCAGTGCGTCACCGTGTAGGGGCCGGTACCCACCGGGTCGGTCGCGAGCTTGTCGACGCCATCCGGACTCATCATCGCCCCGATGGCGGTACCCATGTTCCACAACCACTGATTCGACGGGCGGGAGAGCGTGACCTCCAGGGTGTGATCGTCGAGTGCCCGGGTGTGCTCCACCACGTTCATCCCGGCTTTCAGCCCATTCGTCCAGTCGGTCTGGACCCGGTCGATGGAGAATTTCGCACTGTCGGCAGTGAACGGAGAGCCGTTGCTGAACAGGACACCCTCGCGCAGGGTGAAGGTGTAGGTCAGGCGGTCCTCGGAGATCTCCCACCCAGTGGCCAGCCACGGTTCCACCTCGCCATCGGAGGTGATGCGCACCAGTCCCTCATACACATTCGTCATCAGGGCCTGGGGGATCGCGGCACCGGAGGTGTTGGTGAAATCCAGGGATGCCGGGGCGGAGGTGGTGGCCACCACGATGGAGGACTGATCCACTTCCGGTGGCACCTGGTAAGCGGTGGACCCGGCGGAACACCCCGCGGCACCCAGGCTGAGAGCCAGAAATAGGGTCACCAGACGCAGCAATGACACCTCGGGGCGCGCTCTCCTCATGAAGCAGAGGTTAGTCGGTGGGGTGGGCGAACATGTAAGGAGACCACCCCAGGTGCGTTTCTGCGGACACCCCCGCATGCGTATTGCGCACGGAGGGGTCGCATATAACATGTCAGCCGGCCGCGTCGGCGGTTCCCGACGCGGAAGGGGGCTATACCCCTGCCGTGTGCTGCTCCCAGATGACGTCAACATCACCCTCACCGGCCTTCTCCACCGCCTGTTCAAGGAGGAGCCTGCCGGTGACCTGCAGGTGTTCCCGCATGGACGCGCGGGCGATTTCCGCGGAACCGCGGCTGATCGCCTCCAGGATCGGTTCGTGTTCACGCAGGATATCGGCCAGGGTTCGCTTGGACCCCGCGGTGGATGCCCCCAATATCCTGGTATGTCCCCGCAGTTTCTCCACCAGCCCGGCACCACGTTGGGACTGCCCCATGATCATGATCTGCTCATGGAGGATGCGGTCGTGGACGAAGAATTCCTCCTCATCCTGCTTGTTCATGGAGGCGGTCATGCGGTCAACCGTCTCGTGGGCGGCGTGTAGCTGCTCGTCTGTTCGCAACAACGCGGCCCGGTAGGCGGCCGGCGGTTCGATGCCCAGCCGGAGTGCGAAGATCTCCGCAACATCGGACGGTTTGGTTTCCACGATCTGAAAGCCCCGGTTGCGGGTGAATTGGATCAGGCCGGCCTCCTCCAGGCGGAGGAGTGCGTCGCGTACGGGGGAGCGGGAGATGCCCAGCTGTTCGCTCAGCTGGTAGACGCTGTACCACTCACCGGTCACCATTGTTTTATCGAGCGTGGCATCCCGGACATAGTCCATGACCTGTTCAGTGAGTGAACGCTCGCGAAAGACCTTCCCTGCAGACATGTTCCTCAGTATCCCACATGCCCCGACCCGACCGACTAACATGTTACTGGCAGCACCATTTTGTTCTGATCCTGCTCCGTCGCCAGCCCAGACCGCAGCGCCAACCCCAGCGAGGTACCCATGACCCACACCATCAGGTTCGACCGACTCAGCCCGGAGGTCTACGCGAAACAATCACGGGCCGGGTTGCGGACCGACATGACCACGCGTGCGGCCTACACCTCGGATGCCAGC
The DNA here is from genome assembly GCF_014837045.1 of Corynebacterium gallinarum. Lineage (GTDB taxonomy): Bacteria > Actinomycetota > Actinomycetes > Mycobacteriales > Mycobacteriaceae > Corynebacterium > Corynebacterium gallinarum. The sequence goes on along the minus strand of NZ_JACSPR010000001.1, from coordinate 435,803 downwards.
ATCTTCCGTCGGGTGCCGGCTGCGGTGGCAGAACCCCGGACGGTCGAGGACATCCGTGATGCCATCGCGGTGGCCGTGGCCAAGGGATGGCCCATCGTGGGCCGGGGTGGGGGCTCCTCGGTGGCGGGTAACGCCATCGGGGAGGGCCTGATCATTGACACCTCGCGGTATTTCAACCGCATCCTGGACATCGATCCCGAGAACCGCACCGCCACCATCGAACCCGGTGTGGTGTGTGATGCCCTCCGTGATGCCGTCGCCCCCCTCGGACTGACCTACGGGCCCGATCCCTCCACCCACAACCGGTGCACCATCGGCGGGATGGTGGCCAACAATGCGTGCGGGTCGCATTCGGTGGCCTACGGCACGTCGGCGGACAACCTCGTGGATGTCACCCTCATGCTCGCCGACGGCAGGGAGGTCACGGTGAGTGAGACCGGGTGTGATGATCCGGATATCCACGCCCAGCTCACCGCGCTGGCAGCGGATCATGCGGACCTCATCGACCGGGAACTCGGGCGTTTTCCCCGCCAGGTCTCCGGTTACGGGCTCCACTATCTGGCCACCCACATGGCCCGGGCCATCGCGGGATCCGAGGGGACAATCGGCATCATCACCCGGCTCACGGTGAAGCTGGTGCCCACCCCGAAACGCACGGCGCTGGCGGTGCTGGCCTTTGACACCGTGTTTGAGGCCGCCCGCGTCGCCCATACGCTCCGCCTACCGGGTGTGGCCACCATCGAGGGCATGGGCGGTGATCTCCTGGCGGCCCTGCGGGCCAAGCAGGGGCAGGAAGAAGCCGGTGACACCCTCCCGGGCAATCGTCGGGGTATTCCCACCGGTGGTTGGCTCTACTGCGAAACCGGTGGCGACACCCTCGAGGAGGCACTCGACCGCGCGCAGCTTGTGGTCAGCACCGCCTCAACTGCCCCCCTCATCGATCATCACGTCACCCACGACCCGGGCGAGATGCGCGAGTTGTGGCGGATCAGGGAATCGTCGGCAGGCATCGTCACCCGCCTGTCCGACGGGGGAGAGGCGTGGCCCAACTGGGAAGATTCCGCCGTGCCACCGGAGCACCTCGCTGATTACCTCCGGGATCTGTACGCGCTGATGGATAAATATGGCTACCGGGGCATCCCCTTCGGGCACTTCGGGGAAGGATGCGTCCATGTGCGGATCAGCTTCGACTTCGCCACCTCGGAGGGGGTGGTGAATTTCCACGCCTTCATGAATGAGGCCGCCGATCTGGTGACCTCCTACGGCGGAAGCCTGTCGGGTGAACACGGCGATGGCCGCGCCCGGTCCGCGCTGTTGGATCGCATGTACTCCACGGAGATGCGCGAATTATTCCAGCAGTTCAAGCTCATCTTCGATCCCGAGCGTATCTTCAACCCCGGTGTGCTGGTGTGGGCTGATCCCATCACCCGGGGTCTGCGGATGGACCCGGGGCAGCGCGCACTGGCCATCACGCCTGTTCATAAGCTCGAGCATGATCAGGGATCGCTGGTCAACGCCGTCAACCGGTGTGTGGGGGTGTCCTCCTGCCGTTCGGAATCAGGTGCCATGTGCCCGTCGTTCCAGATCACCGGCGATGAGGTGCACTCCACCCGCGGTCGGGCACGGGTGTTGTCCGAGATGTTCCGCGGTGAATCCGTCACCGGGGGATACCGCAGCGAGGAGGTCCATGAGGCCCTCGATCTCTGCCTGTCCTGTAAGGCCTGCGCCTCGGAATGCCCGGTCAATGTGGATATGGCCACCTACAAGGCCGAGTTCCTCCACCACCACTACAAGGGGCGCGTGCGCCCCGGGGCGCACTATGTGATGGGGTGGTTGCCGTTGTTGGCGCACCTCGCGCACAAGGTCCCCGGCCTGCCCACGCTTATCGACGCCTCCCTGTCCTCCCCCGTTATCACCCCGGTGATCAGACGACTCGGTGGTCTGGCGGATCGCCCACTGATCGGTTTCGCCCGCCGACCCCTGCGCAGACATCCCCGCACACAGCGCAACGGGGAGACCGTGGTGTTATGGCCGGATTCCTTCACCACCAACCTGGATACGGGACCGGGCAGGGCAGCCATCACCGTGCTGGAGTCACTCGGGTACACCGTGGTCATCCCCGATGGTTTTGTCTGCTGCGGTCTGACCTGGCATTCCACCGGGCAGCTGGGTATGACACGCCGGGTGCTGGAACACACAGCCCGCGTGATGAAACCCTATCTGGATCAGGGGTTGACCGTGATCGGTCTGGAACCATCCTGCACCGTCATGCTCACCCATGAGACCACCGGTCTGGTGGACAACCCGGACCTTGCACGTCTGGCGGAACTGACCACCTCCTTCGCCGAGTTCATCGCACCCGGGATCCGCCGGCTGGTCGAGGAAGACAAACTGCGTCCCGCGAACACCACCGCGCTGACGCAGGTCCACTGCCATGAACAGTCCCTGGGGGATCCCCACCATGCGGCCCTCCTGCTGGAGGCACTGGGGATCGATGAGGAACAGATCGCCACCGGATGCTGTGGCCTGGCCGGTAACTGGGGATTCGAAAAGGACCACACGGAGATGTCGTTCGCCCTGGGGGAGCGGGAGTTGTTCCCGAAGGTCCGACAGGCAACAGGCCATGTGATCGCCGATGGGTTCTCCTGCAGAACCCAGATCGAACAGGGCACCGGCACCACTGCCACCCACATCGCGGAGATCATCCTGGACATCCTCCGAGACAACGGCGTGGCAGAATAACCACCTATGCAACAGGTCCTGCTAGGTTTCACCGTGGTCTTCCTCGTCATCGGTGTCGGTGTCATCCTCGGCCGGACCGGTGCGCTGGGTAAGGGGGCGCAACGGCCCCTGGGCCTGTTCGTCTATTACGTGGCCACCCCGGCGCTGCTGTTCGACAAAGTCACCGAGGCTGATCCGGCGGAGATCTTCTCCGCCAACTTCGTGGTCATCGCCCTGTCCGCACTCATCGTCGGCGTCCTGTTCTTCTTGCTCATGCGGTTCATCCTGCACAGGGACACGGCGGATTCCATCGTGGGCATGCTGGCGTCCTCCTACGCCAATGCCGGTAACCTCGGTATTCCCCTGGCCGCCTATGTGCTGGATGATTTCACGGTCGTCGTGCCCGTCATCCTCTTCCAGGTGGCGTTCTACGCACCGGTGACGCTGACCGCCCTGGATCTGGTCCACGGCCCGCGCAGCACCAACCTGGTGAAGAACCTCATCCTCACCCCCTTGTCCAACACCATGGTGCTGGCGGCCATCGCCGGGATCGTGGTGTCCCTGGCACAGCTCGATGTGCCCACCGTCATTGCCCAGCCCGTGGCCATGCTGGCCGGGGCATCGGTGCCGTTGGCACTGGTGGTCTTCGGGCTGTCCCTGTCGCATGCCCGGATCCTGCAAAAGGGTGAGGTGGCGCGCCGGGATGTGTTCCTGGCGGCGGCGTTCAAGAACATCCTGCATCCCATCATCGCCTACGCCTTGGCGCGGGCCTTCGGCATGGAGGGCACTGCACTGATGGCGGCGGTGGTGCTGGGGGCACTGCCCACCGCCCAGAATGTCTACACCTACGCCCTGCGATTCCGGACCTCGGAGACGATGGCCAGGGACACAGGGGTGGTCTCCACACTGGTTTCCTTCCCCATAATGGTGATTATCTCGGTGGTTCTGGGCTGACACGGATACGATAAATCCCCATGAAGGCTGTCAAGGTCCGCACGGGCACCAGGGCGCTCCTCACGTCGAGGGCGATGATGACCTGTGTGCTGTTTGTACTCATGTGCCTGCCGTTTCTGTTGTATTTCCTCAACGGCTGGAATGAGGGGACGGGGACGATGCGCACCCTGTTCGGTATTGCAGCCGTCGCCCCGGCGTGCGGACTGGTTGCCGCCCTGGGGTCGATGCTCGTGGTGTGGTGGCGGCGTCGTAAAGCGGTGTTGGTGGTGGGGGACCAGGTCCACATCCCCCGGACCGGGGTGTCCTTCCCGATCACCGAGCTGGCCACGGTACAGCTGTGGTCCGATCGGACCCCGCGGTCCTATGTGGCGCTGCTGCCCGCGCATGTCACCGAACGCGCGGAGACCACCGGGATACGATCGATCCAGCCCTATGTGGTGGCCCTGCCCCGGGGCGTGGAACCCCCACCCTATGAGCTCGCTGACCTGCTGATGGAGCGCAACTCCGGCATCACCGTCACCCGCCTCGGCGCGTTGTCACACGGGTTGGTGAAACGGTGACATCAGTCACTGATATAGGCTTTCGGTTATCTATTTTCCTTGTCCTCTAGACGAAAACAGTGACATGAGCCAAAAAATAACGATCTCGCAGGACCCTGAAGAGAAACATTTTCTGGGTCTGAAGTCCGACCCCTTCATCTTCCTGCTGTCCGTGGGGATCATCGTGACCTTCGTGGTTGCCACCGTGATCCTGGGGGATACCGCCCGCGAGGGATTCAGTGCGGTGGCCGGATGGCTGCTGGAGAACCTCGGGTGGATGTATGTCGGTGGTGTGTCCCTCATCCTCGTCTTCCTCATCGGCATCTTCGCCTCCCGCTACGGGCGTGTGAAACTCGGCGATGATGATGATGAACCCGAGCACCGGCTGGTGGTGTGGTTCTCCATGCTGTTCGCCGGTGGTGTGGGTGCGGTGCTGATGTTCTGGGGTGTCGCCGAACCCATCAACCACGCCTTCAATGTGCCCATGGTCAATGAGGAGCCGATGAGTGAGGCTGCCATCGAGCAGGCCTTCGCGTTCACCTTCTATCACTTCGGTATCCACATGTGGGTGGTGATGACCCTGCCGGGTCTGGCGCTGGGATATTTCATCTACAAGCGCAAACTGCCGCCGCGCCTGTCGTCGGTGTTCGCGCCCCTGCTGGGTCGCCGCATCTACTCCACCCCGGGCAAACTCATCGACGTGCTCGCCATCGTGGGCACGACCTTCGGCATTGCGGTGTCGGTGGGCCTGGGTGTGCTGCAGATCAACTCCGGCATGAACAAGCTGTGGGGCACCCCGATCGCATCCTGGACCCAGATTCTGGTCATCCTGGTGATCACCATCGTGGCGTGTATCTCCGTGGCCTCCGGTCTGGAGAAGGGCATCAAACTGCTGTCCAACATCAACATCGCCGCGGCTGTGGCACTGATGGTGTTCATCCTGCTCACCGGCCCCACCCTCACCCTGATCCGGTTTGTGGTGGAGGCCTTCGGCATCTACGCCGGCTGGCTGCCGGACATTATGTTCTGGGCCGATTCCTTCCAGGACAATCCCGGGTGGCAGGGTAAGTGGACCGTATTCTACTGGGCCTGGACCATCTGTTGGTCACCCTATGTGGGCATGTTCATCGCCCGCATCTCCCGTGGCCGCACCGTCCGTGAATTCATCGGTGGTGCCTTGGCGCTGCCCGCCATCTTCGGCGTGATCTGGTTCGCCATCTTCGGGCGCGCGGGCATCGAGCTGGAGCTGAACAACCCCGGTTACCTCACCCAACCGGTCGTGGTGGAGGGTGACGTGCCGGCCGCGCTGTTCAACCTCCTGGCCGCCTATCCGCTGACGGGTATCGTGTCCGCGTTCGCGCTCATGATCATCGTGATCTTCTTCATCACCTCCATCGACTCCGCGGCCCTGGTCAATGACATGTTCGCCACCGGTGAGGAGAACAAGACCCCCACCAGTTACCGCATCATGTGGGCCTGCACCATCGGCGCGGTGGCCGGATCCCTGTTGATCATCTCGCCGGAATCCGGCATCGCCACCCTGCAGGAGGTGGTGATCATCGTCGCCTTCCCGTTCTTCCTGGTGCAGTTCATCATGATGTACTCCCTGCTCAAGGGCATGAGTGAGGATGCCGCGGCCACCCGTCGTGTGCAGACCCGTAAGTGGGAGAAGACCGACACCCCGGAGAAACTCGAGGAGCATCAGTCCCGCCCCGCGCCGGGGTATGACGAGGACGGCAACCCGCTGCCGATCCCGGCCCTCGAGCACGACGAGGACGGCAATATCCGCATCCCGGGCAATGTGGTCATCGGTGGTGATCTCGGTGTCGTGGGTGATGTGGTCGACGATCCCGATGATGCCCAGGACATGGAGGACCGCTTCAAGATCGTCGAGCAGACCCGTCCGCTGTCCCGGGACGACTACAAGGGCTAAATGCCCGCAACACGCTTGTCGATGCCCCGCCGCCACCCACCGTGGCAGCGGGGATTTTCGTACCACGAACTATTTATTGATAGTAACTATTTCAGTAAATTGTTACGCTGGTCATGCCGTGACAGTGACGCCTGGGGCGCATGAGAACCTGCTTCACCTCGCGGCATGTGCCTCGTCACTGATGCGCGAATCGATCCTCCGTCGAATCCGCGGTCGGCCGACACGAAAGGTACAGACATGTCAATACCTACCCAGTCCGACACACGCACTACCGCCACCTCCGCCAAGCGCACCCCCGTCCAAATCGCCGCCCTCGTTGTGGGAGTTCTCTTCCTCCTGGTCGGCATCGCCGGTTTCATTCCCGGCCTGACCCAGAACCTGGGTGACCTGCAGTTCGCAGGCCACGAGGGCCATGCCATGCTCCTGGGTATCTTCCACGTGTCCATCCTCCACAACATCGTGCACCTGCTCTTCGGCGTCGCCGGCGTGGCCCTGGCCCGCACCCCGAACGCCGCCCGTCAGTTCCTGCTGTGGGGTGGCGTCATCTACCTGGGCCTGTTCGTCTACGGCCTGATCATCGACTTCGATTCCGCCGCCAACTTCGTACCTCTGAGCGATGCCAACAATTGGCTGCACCTCGCCCTCGGCCTGGCCATGGTGGCACTGTCCTTCCTTCCCCGCCACCGCGATCGCGTCTGACCGCGCTTATCGACGCCCCGACCCCCGCCACCACGCACCGTGGCAGCGGGGGTCGCGGTTGTCTGTGGGGGACTAGCAGGCGCGGGTGTCATGCAGCCCGCACTGCGGGATACCGATTGCAGAGGAGAGGATCGAGCTGCCGATCACCGGAACTGCGAAGAGGAGCCAGAGGGCGCTCTGGATGGGTTCCGGCAGGACGGAGGAGAGCATCTCCGTGGTGAACTGGGGTGCGGGGACTTCTGACTGTGCCTGGGCTGGTGTGGCTATGACACCGCTGAGCAGGGCTGCGGTGGACAGGGCCACCACGGCAGAACGGAATCGATGGGACATGGGGTCCTCCTTGAGATGCGTTGAGGTGCTATTACCCTCAAACCTATCAGTGCAATAGGCGCGATGGTATGGGTACTCCCTCGCTGAAACAGGGCCACCGCCGTGGTCGCGGGACCACGGCGGTGGGAAAGTGAGCTGGAGGGTGAGGTTAGCTGCTGTTCCTATTCAAGAAGGAGGTGATCCAGTCGAAGAAGATCTTGAACACGCCACCGATGCCGGATATCACACTCACGATGCCATCAAGGACTGAGCTGCCGGTTGAGGAACCCCCGGGCTCGGGCTGGGGCGTGGGGTCCGGGTCTGGATCTGGGTCTGGATCTGGGTCGGGGCCGGGATCCGTAGAGTACAGGGTCAGGACGAGATCAAGGTGCTCCGGCGGAACGGGCAGGACATCTGTCCAGGCCAGTTCACTGCCGTCCTCCGCGAGGTAACCCGGAGCAGAGGCACTCACTCGGTAGTAACCGGGGACGGTGTCCCAGGAGAAACGTCCCTGGGCATCGGTGCGGTCGGGGTTGGTGCGGTTACTCGGTGAGAGCAGTGCACTGCCGTCAGGGATCTGTTCGAAGGGCCCGTCCGGGTTGTCGGAACGGTAGATGATCACCTCGGCCTCAGCGATGGGTCGTCCGTTCTGGTCGACCACAGTTCCGGCAGGGTCGATGTAGATATCAAAGGTGAGCGCAACACCATTGACGTAGATGACCACCTGTGCCAGACCCGACTGCGCGCTCGCGGCCAACAGGCTGGAGACCGTGGCGGTGAACAGTCTGGGCTGGGTTGAGCTCTCTGCGAAGTCGCCGGCGAGCAGAACAGTGCCATCCTGGACGATCTCGAAGGTGACGGTTGCCCCGGGAGCTGCGGTGTGGGTGATCTCGAAGGGGTCATCCCAGTAGATCGAAGGAATGCCGGATGTCTGTTCCACACCCTGATCAATGACCGTGCCCGCAGGGATGGTCCGCGGTCCGCTGAGAGTGAAGTTCACTGTCAGTGGGGTGCCGATGGCGGTGGTCACTGACCGCGCCGGCGCATCCAAAGCGCTATCGCTCGGTGGGCTCACACGGACCGTGGCTGGCCCTGCACCCAGGCCACTGAGGGCATAGGACCCATTGGGGCCGGTAATGGTGTTGGAGCTCCAGGATCCGTCCTGGGCGATGATGGAGACAATCGCACCGGCGATGGGCTGCTCCGAATCGTCGGTGACGGTGCCCGTGACGTTACCTGCAATGACATCGGGGCCCTCGGAACGGATGGGGAAGGTATAACGGCCCGGGGTACTCAGGGACCCAATGCTGTTGGTGAACAGTGCGCGTTCCCCGCCATCGGTGAGGGCGGTGCTCACACCGGATCCCGCGAGTTCGAAGAAGGTGCCCTCGACGCCGGTACCCAGGGAGTACCCGACGCGGACGGGATTACCACCGAATCCGTCGGTGCCACCGGAGGCACTGCCGGTTTCCCATCCGATGGAGCCGTAGTTGAAGGTGATGTCGAAGTCACCCTCCCGGTAGGCGGGCCCCGAGCGTTCGGTCAGAACAAGCTGGGCAGAGATCAGCTTATCGCTTTGGGAATTGTAATAACCGACATCAATCCAGTTGACCACGAACTGGCTGCCATCGGGGCTGGCACCATAGGTGACCAGAGCGGAATTCGCTCCGCGGGTGTCGATGTCGGCGAAGAACGGAGCGATAATGGGAATGTTGGTACTACCAGTCAGTGCGAAGGGGGTGTAGGTACTCATCGGCTGATTGAAGGTGACATTGCCGTTGTTGTTCACATAGAGGGCGGAGTAGTGATTGCCGAAGAAGTTGATGGGAAACGGCAGTGTAACCAGCGGCGAAGAACCATCATCATTGCGGCGGACCTCATCGAGAACCCAGCCGTCGGTGGACACCAGGGCAGGGGCTTCCGGCCGGGCCTGGGCCACCGCAAAGGTGGACATCATGTCGGTTTCAGGAGCTGGCCCTCCGAAGGCCTCCAATTCCTTGGGCGTCACGACATTAATGGTGGCTGGGGGAGAAACCTCATCCTCCTGGGCCACGGCAGGAGACGCTCCGGAGAGGATGAGGGCAACGATGGCGATGAGAGCGGTGATGACCGCAGCGAGGGAAGTGCGGAGGGGTGATGAGGGGGATTGTTGTATCAGATTGGGCGAGGGTGGGGGATACACAGGGAATCCTTACTGTGAAGGCGCTGGCAAAAATGCGCGAGACAAGGGAAGAACTCTGAAAATAATCACGCAATACCCAGGCAGGACTATCGCTGTGCATTGCCCTGCTTTTCTGGCTTGCTTCAATAGTAGGTTCCTGTTGTCGAGCCCCAGCCAACTATCAACTTCACTACACCCGTATATATCTGCAGGTGGGAACGTTTTATGAAGGTCTGTTCCCCCGGCCCGCTGCTCTCTTAGGGGATTCTCAGTATTGAAAACGGCGCTCCCCGCTGTCCGGGCATCCCTAGCTGGGATAAGGAAAGGTGGGGAACCGATGGGGAAAATTCCGGGAAAAGACTGAATTTAAGCTGTGTTTTCAGTACGTTTGTCCTGGTGGGGGGATGGTTAGGCCCGGAACCATGCCTCCGCGAGAATCTCCATGCTGCGCGAGGTCGCCTCGGTGCCGGGGGACTGCAGGGAAATCATGAGCTCATCGGCTTGGGCTGTCTTGGTGAAGTCATCAAGGAAATCCCCGACCTCGGTTCCGGTGCCGATGGCGGTGTAACGGAGCATGTCCACGATCTGTCGACCCGAGGGGGAATCCATGATGGCATCCAGCTGCTCATCAGTGATGGTGGCGCGTCCGCGGACCGCCATGCTGCGCACCCTGGCCCGTGCCACGGTGGCGAAATGCTCCCGGGCAAGTTCGACGGTATCCGCGGCGGTCACGTTGACCGCGGCGATGACATACGGCTCCGGGTGCTGCTCCGAGGGCTGGTAGTTCTCCCGGTAGGTGGACACCGCCTGCTCCAGATGGGTGGGGGCGAAGTGGGACGCAAAGGAGTACGGCATGCCGAGCTGGGCAGCCAGCTGCGCGCCGAAGAGGGAGGAACCCAGGATGTAGAGCGGCACATTGGTGCCCTTGCCGGGGATCGCCTCCACACCGGGCAGACGGGAGCGGCCGGCCAGGTAGGACTGCAGCTCGACGACATCCTGCGGGAAGTATTCGGCGGAGGAGGGTTCGCGTCGCAAAGCGCGCAGGGTGTTCATGTCCGTGCCCGGGGCACGGCCCAGGCCGAGATCAATGCGGTCCGGGTAGAGCTCCGCGAGGGTGCCGAACTGCTCCGCGATCACGTAGGGGGAGTGGTTGGGCAACATGACACCACCCGCACCGAGACGGATGGTGTTAGTGTGCGCGCCGATGTGAGAGATGAGCACCGCAGGAGCCGAGGAAGAGATGGTGGGCATGTTGTGGTGCTCGGCGTACCAGATGCGCTTGAAGCCCAGGGCTTCCGCTTTCTGTGCCATGGCGACGGAGCGTTTGAAACTGTCACCGGGGCGTTCACCTTCGAAGATGGTGGCAAAGTCGATGAGTGAAAGTGGCACAGACATTAATCGTTCCTTCTCAGTCTAGGTATTTACTGCAGCCTTCTCTTCAACCGGGGTGCGTGTCCTGTTATTCCAATCCGCGACCATGCCCAGAACGGACATGAGAGCAACGGGGACAACCCAGCCCAGCTGCACGCTGTGCAGTGGTGCCCATTCGATGAAGGGGATCAGGGCGGGCACGCTCATGAAGAACGCCCACACCACGGAGGTCCAGATGCCCAGCAGGAAGGTGTAGTGGAAACGGAACAGCAGCGGTTCCAGCAGTGTGAGTACCACCAGGGTGATGGCGGCGGGGTAGATAAACGTGATGATCGGAGCTGCGATGGACAGGACCGTCTCCAGGCCCAGGGTGGCAACAGCGAAGGAGATCACCGCGAACAGCACAGCCCACACGTGATAACGGATACCCGGCAGCAGGGAATTGAAGAACTCCGAGGTGGCGGTGATCAGACCAATGGCCGTGGTCAGGCAGGCCAGCACCACGATGACGGCGAACACCCACTGGCCGGTTCCTCCCATGGTCTGCTCGGCGGCGTGGTTGAGGATGGCGGTGCCGTCGGCGTGGTTACCACCGGCGACACGACCCACCGCCCCGAGTCCCAAATAGACCGCGGCCAGCAAGCCACCTGCGATGAGGGCCGCGTACACCGTTGCTGTGCGGACCTTCTTCACCTTCTGATACTTGAAGGCGGAGATAACCACGATGCCGAAGGCCAGGGCGGCAATCGAATCCATCGTCATGTAACCCTCGAACAATCCGGCACCGACGGCCTGCTCCGCGTAGGCCCCGCGTGGCTCAGCAGGCGTACCGGTCAGCATGGACAGTGACAGGACCACCAGCAGCAGGATGAGGAGCAGCAGGGCAGGGGTGAGCCACTTGCCCAGTTTGTTGGCGACCCCGTTCGGGTTCCAAGACAGTGCCAGTGCGACACCGAAGAAGACGAAGTTGAAGATGCCCGAGTAGAGAATGCTGTCGGCACCGACGGCGGTGGAGTAACTCACCGCACCGGTGCGGGGCAGCGCATAAAATGCGCCGATGGACAGGTAGGCCAGGATGGGGAAAGCAAGCCCGAACACCTTACCGGCGCGTGAGGCCATGTCCCGGACATCATTTCCGGAGACCACCACCGCGATGATGGCGACCACCGGAAGCAGAACGCCCGTGGACAGGAAGCCAATGATCGCAGGAAGGTACGCCATACCTGATTCCTGTCCGAGCATGGGCGGGAAGATGAGGTTTCCAGCTCCGAAGAACATGGAAAACAACATCAGTGATGTGACAAGTACGGCTTTTTTCATTTAGAGAACGCTGGCGATACGGCGTAGACCCTCCTCAAGGGTTTCACGGGAACATGCAAAATTGAGGCGCGCGCAGTTTGTAAAATCGCCGAAAGCTGCACCGTCATTCAGCATGACTTTACCCTCTTCCCGCAAAATGATAGAAGGGCTCTCTGAAATCTCAGTCCCTGAGAAGTCCAACCACATCAGATAGGTAGCATCAGGAACATATACCTTGACACCCAGTTTTTCCAGCTCAGCGGCCGCATAGTCCCTGTTTTCCCGGAGGTATTTCAGGGATTCATCGAGGTAGGGTTCGCCCTCGTTGTAGACCGTTTCAGCGGCGATCAAACCGAGAATGGACACGCCATCGCGGGTGATACCGGACAGTTTCTTCCACGTCTTCACATCATTTTTATTGGTGAAGAAGATCTGGGCACACTTCAGGCCGGCGGTATTCCAGGCCTTGGAGGTGGCGGTGATGGTGATGCACGCCTCCGCTGCATTGTCAGATACACCGGCGGCCACCACGTGGGTTCCTTCAAAGACCAGTGGTGCATGGATCTCATCCACGATCACGCGGGCCTCGTATTTCACCGCCAGGTCGGTGAGCTCACGGATGAACTCCTCACCGAAGACGGTGCCCAGTGGGTTGTGCGGATTGCAGAAGAGAATGGATCCCGCGCCGTCGGCGAACGCCTCCTCGATCTCATTGAGGTTGAACTTGTAGGCATCCAGGTAGATGACCTTGCGGCCGGTGACCTTGGGCAGCTCGATGAAGGGAGGGTAGGCGGGGATGGGAACGATGACGGCGGAACCCGGTTTGGTGAAGTGCTCGATGGCCAACTGCAGACCACGCACCACGTCCGGGATGGCGAATACATGGTTCGGTTTCGGGGCGAAACCGTACCGGCGTTCATAGAAACCCACTAACGCCTCGGGTAGGCCGGTGCGGTCTGGGGGATAGCCGAAGACTTCACGCTCGACGGCATCGGCGAGAGCCTCCTTGAGGGGTGGGCAAGTACCGAAATCGCTCTCGGCAACCCACAGGGGCAGCACGTCTTCGTCATAACGGGTCCATTTGAGGGTGCGGCGATTTTGCAATTCTTGGAGTTCTGGGAAGCGCATAGGCTCTAGGCTAGTAAACTTTCCAAAAGTATCGATGAATTCTAAGGAGCCCGAAGTGAAGTTGAGGATTATTCCAGTGCTTGCAGCAACTGCACTTTTGGCAGGTTGCTCCGGGGATAGCGCTGGTGAGGGGGGAGCTGTGACCCCCACTGAATCAATTGTCGTGACCACTTCGGAGACCCCCACCTTTGAACCGCAGCAGGTAGATCCTGTGTTAATGGATGAGGGGGAGGATGTTGCCGAAGACCCCGGTTTGAACATCCGCGTCCATTTCCAGGGCACCGGTTACGGTACCAACGGCGGTTCTGTCATCTACGTGGCCGTCACCAACCTCAACGAGGTTCCCCTCCCCACCGACGCATTCGAACGCCCCGTATTGAAGATCGTCGACTACGACGGTGATCTCATGGAGATCGAACCCATCGAAGGCGACGACAACATTCCCCTCGATCTACCCCTGGGGGCAGGCGCCACCACCAACCTGCAGTGGGCCTACAACACCTCCAACGGATCCCTCTGGGCTGCTCAGTTCCAGATCGGCAACGTCATCTTCGACGGCAACCTGAACAACCTCTAGAAAAACTTTTCTCCCCCAGGGAACCTTCCCCCGAGTTCCGCAGTCTAAGTCACTGAGTACCTTCACCGTACTCACTCACAGACCACGAAACTCTGGGGGTTTTCCCATGCACCGAACCGGCCCGATCCTCCTGGCCGCTGTTGCCCTACTCACAGGTTGTTCACCGGGGAGCAGCACACCAGCCACCGTCACCGTTCCCTCCCCGGCACCCGCCGCAGCAACCTCATCCGCCGAATCCACCACCCCTACCGACCCAGGCATCTTCGCCAGCCAGTTCCACCCCTGCGAGGTATTCACCGAAGAGCAATTCGCAGAGGCGGGGTTGGGCGTGCGATCTCGGGCCGCTGAAGACCCCCAAAGTGTTGTTAAGTCATGTGGCTTCGGACTGCCGGGACCTAACGATGTCGGTGGCAATGTCTTGGTGGCTACCGACCGGATCAGCTGGTCAGAAGTAGCAGCGCAAGGGTTGGAGCCGGAATATTGGTCGGAAACCGAAATCGAAGGGGTGTATACCCACAAGATGCCAGGCCAAATCCGGCGGTGCGGGGCGGCTATAGACGTTGAATGGGGTCGCTTATTGATCAGTTACCAAGAGTTTGGTGAAGGCTGGGATCGAAGCAAACTGTGTTCGCATCCTGTCGAAATTCTGAAATATTTAATAACTCAATCTGGGGGAATTGATGCAGCTCAAAGTAGATAAGAGTGCAATTGACAATGTTCTTGATGAACTAGAGGTGCTATTTGCTAATACAGCTACCGCTACGAACGTTGCGTCAGCAAACGTTCTTAGCAGTGGATACTCCACCGTTTCAGGCCTAGACCAGCTCGGCGCCAACCATGGCAATGTGCTCAATGGGGGAGCAGGGTCAGCGGAGGTTGTTCTGACGTCTTACGCGGAACAGATCCAGTGGCTCCGCAATGCGCTCAAGGCCTCGGTGGAGGCTCTGAACAGCCAGGATGAGATATTCGCACGGGGGATGGACATTGCAGATATAGGTGGGCATGTGGGGGAGGAGGCGGTGTCGTTTCCTGAACGGCCGGCACCGAGGTTTGATTCTTTCTCATTCACACCACCTGTGGTGGTCGCACCGAATTCGCTTGATCAGCTGTGCAGTGACTTTTCCGGAACCAACTCGGGGGCGGTTTCGGCGGCACAGAGTTCGTGGACCACGATGGCGTCCACGATCTCGGAGGTGTCTGCGTCATTGGATCGCGTGGCGGGTGAACTGTTGGCGAGCAATGCGGGGGAGGTGTTCGAGCAGGCGTCGGCACGCATAGCGGAGGTGGCGGAAGCCGGGTCGGTGTTCTCCCAGAACGCGCGGGAGATGTCCCGGTCGGTGGGGACGCTGAACCAGATCTACATGGGGCACAAGATGAGCGTGTTCATGGCGGCGGCGTCGATAGCCATGATCAAGGAACCGGCCGAGCGTGCCGCCGCGGAGAGCGCCTACCTGGCGTCGTTCCAGTCCGCGTTCCAGGGGGATGTCCGGGCGGGTGTGCCGGGTATTGACAATCTGATGCGCGTCAAGGGTGCCGACGGAAGCGGCGGGGGACTCGCCCTGGGGATGTCGGATATCGCGGGCAGTGGCACCGGGTTCACCACCCACGGTCTGACCCCTCAGGGGTTCTCGGCAGCCACTGGTGGTGGAACAGCAGCTGCCCATTCCGTGGGCGCGGGTGATTTCGGGGCTGTGGCTGACAACCTCGGTGGCATGGAGGTCGGTGATCTGCAGACATCGACCGCATCGGTGGGGGCCGCCGGGTCCACGTTGAGCAACGCCTCCGGTATGTCCGGTGTCGGTGCCCTGAACTCCCCCGCAGGTGGTGGGGCCATGGCTGCCGCACCCTTCATGGGGATGAACGGGCGCCATGGTGCAAACGCCGGGCAGCGGTTCTCCAACGCGGGTCTCAACCCGATGAACTCCCGTACCCAGAGTGCATCGGCAATGGGGCCGATGGGCCCCATGATGGGCTCGGCGGGTGCAGGTGGCGGGGCAGGTGTCGGCGGTGTGGGTGCTGCGGGAAGTAACACCCACCGCGGCGGGATGCGGCAGGCCCTGACGCCACAATCCGGTAATTCCGCCTCCGCTGCGGGGGCGCAGACCCCCTCCGGGATAATGACGGGTGGGGTGGGTAAGGCGTCGCAAAGCACCGCGCGCCCGATGATGCCGATGATGCCCATGGGCGGTGCGGGAGGCGCACAACCCAAGAACACCGGGAAGGTGAAAACGGTGACGTCCGCGGTGGAGCAGGACGCCAATCTGGCGGCGCTGCTCGGGGACCGGGGGCCGGTTGTGCCCGGCGTCATTGGCGATTGGGTGAGGCGCTGACTTCAGGGTTGCTAAGCTGGTGGGCATGACAAATGAGGAAGAACTGGTCGTGCTTGCCGACGAGGAGGGCAACGCCATCGGCACCGCCCCGAAGGCAACGGTTCATACTACTGATACCCCCCTGCATTTCGCGTTCTCCAGCTACATCCTCAACCCACGGGGTGAACTGCTGGTGACCCGGCGAGCACTGAGCAAGAAGACCTGGCCCGGTGTGTGGACCAACTCCATGTGTGGTCACCCGGCACCGGATGAGACGAATGCGGATGCGATCCGTCGTCGCGGCGTGTCCGAGCTCGGCCTGGACTTCGGATCCTTCCTGGATATTCAGGCTGTTCTCACCGACTACCGTTACCGTGCCGAGGATTCCACCGGCATCGTGGAATGGGAGATCTGCCCCGTCCATCTGGTGCGTCTCGCCGTGGGTGAATTCGTTGAGCCCCTGCCCGACGAGGTGGAGGAGTTCGCCTGGGAGGAGCCGCAGAAGGTCTTCGATGCGGTGGATGCCACCCCGTTCGTCTTCTCCCCCTGGATGGTGGACCAGCTTTCCCACCCTGAACTGCGTCAGGCCATCCTGGAGGCCTTCGACCCGGAGGCATAGAGGCCGGTAAAGCAACAGATGGGCCCGGGGTCGGTGTATGTACGCACCGGCCCCGGGCCCATCGCTGTCCTGCAGGTGGCGGTTTCTAGCCCAGCACCTGCTTCACCGCCGCGAGTGGGATATGCACCCAGTCGGGGCGGTTGTTGATTTCGTAGGCCACCTCGTAGAGTGCCTTGTCCAGGATGTAGACATCGAGAAGCTGCTGGTCCAGCTCCATCGTGCCGTAACCCTCGAGGAAGGCGATTGTGGCCTCGGCACCCCACTGCTCGTGGGTGCCGTCGAAGTGGGCGGCGTAGTCGATGGACCGCAGCATGCCCGCCACATCGCGCAGCGGGGAGTCTGGGAGTTTACGTTCCGCCAGGGGGCGGGCGGGTTCACCCTCGAAATCGATGAGGATGTAGCGGTCCGCGGTGCGCAGTGTCTGGCCCAGGTGCAGGTCACCGTGGATGCGCTGGAGATCGATCTCCCCGCGCAGCTCCCGGTACACCGCTGCCGCTGCCTCCCGGTATTCGGCCAGCTCCGGGGCCTGTTTGATCAGCCCGTCGAGGCGGGCGGTCAACCCGTCGGCCACTGTCTCCGCGGGGACGGATGAGGTGCCGAACTCCCTGGCCAGCGCCATGTGGACCGACGCGGTGGCCTCGCCCAGCATGCGGGCGTCCTCGGCGAAGCTGCCGGTCACGGTAGTGAGGGCATGTTTCCAGCCGTCGGTGCCCGGGATGAACTGCTGGGTCATCACCAGGGTGTGCTCCTCACCATCGAGCTCGGTGGAGGCGTACCCCAGCACCGGGGCCACATGTGGGCAGTCGGGGATCCGGCCGAGCAGTTCCACATCGGGGTTGAGGCCGGGTTCGATCTTGCGGAAGTACTTGACCATCACATCGCCTGCCACCAGGGAGGTGTTGGACTGCTCTCCGCGCAGCGGCTTGTAGGGACCTTCAGGGAAGGGGGCCTCGGAGTGCCAGACACCCAGGCCCTCGCGGATCTCGTCGACGTGATCGGCGAGTCGGTCGCGCCCCTCGGAGTCCACGAAGAGCTGATACAGGACGTCATTGACTCGGGCGAGCACGAGCGTGTGCTCGCCGTATTCCTTCTCCAGGACGATATCCACATCGGTGATGGTCTGGGATTTCGCACCGTAGAAGCGTTCATTCACAATGTGTTCTGCAATGCTCATTCCTCCTCCTCACCCGTGAGATCGAGCCAGAAGAACCCATGCGGTGCCAGGGTGAACACGCACTGGCGTTCGCCGATGGTGGGGAAGTACTGTCCACCGGAGACCTCACGCGGGGTGATGCCGGCGAATTCGCTGAGGTCCAGGGCCACCGCCTGCGGCAGCTTCGACATGTTGTTCACACACAGAATGGTCTGGCCCTTGTACTCACGCAGGAAGGTCAGCACCGCCTCGTTGGTGGAGTCGATCTCCCGGTAGGTGCCCTTGCCGAAGGCCCGGTACTGCTTACGGATCATGATCTGGTTGCGGATCCACTGCAGCAGGGAGTTCTCCTGCTTGAGCTGGGTCTCCACGTTGACCTGGGCGTAGCCGAAGCGGTCATTCTGGATCGCCGGAAGATAGAGACGCTCCGGATCCGCCTTGGAGAAACCACCGTTGCGGTCATTGGACCACTGCATGGGGGTGCGCACGCCATCGCGGTCCGGCAGCCAGATGTTGTCGCCCATGCCGATCTCATCGCCGTAGTACAACACGGGGGAACCGGGCAGGGACAGCAACAGGCCGTGCAGCAGTTCGAGCTGGTTGCGGTCGCCGTCGACAAGCGTTGCTAGTCGACGCCTGATACCCACGTTCGCGCGCATGCGGGGCTCGGGGGCGAACTGCTGGTACATGTAGGCGCGCTCCTCCTCGGACACCATCTCGAGGGTCAACTCGTCATGGTTGCGCAGGAAGATACCCCACTGGGCGGTCTTGGGGATGTCCGGGGTGTGCTCGAGGATCTCACTGACCGGGGTACGCGAACCCTGGCGCACACCCATGAAGATGCGGGGCATGAGGGGGAAATGGAAGGCCATGTGGCACTCATCGCCCTTCTCCTTCTCACCGAAGTACTCGACCACGTCATGGGGCCACTGGTTGGCCTCTGCCAGGACGATGCGACCTGGGTACTCCTCATCGATCACCTGACGGCAGCGCTTGAGGAAGTCATGGGTCTCCGGCAGGTTCTCGCCGTTGGTGCCCTCGCGCTCGAACAGGTAGGGCACGGCATCCAGGCGGAAACCGTCCAGACCCAGGTCCAGCCAGAAGCGCAGTACATCAATCATCGCCTCCTGCACCGCCGGGTTGTCATAGTTCAGGTCCGGCTGGTGGGAGAAGAAACGGTGCCAGTAGTACTGCTTGCGCACCGGATCATAGGTCCAGTTGGATTCCTCCGTGTCGACGAAGATGATGCGGGCTTCCTTGTACATCTCCGGATCATCACCCCAGACATAGAAGTCACCGTAGGGGCCGTCCGGATCCGTCCGGGACTGCTGAAACCACGGATGCTGATCGGAGGTGTGGTTCATCACCAGGTCGGTGATCACACGCAGACCACGGCGGTGGGCCTGGTCGACCAGCTCAACGAAATCATCCACCGTGCCGAACTCCGGCAGGATCTCACGGAAATTGCGGATGTCATACCCGCCATCACGCAGGGGTGAGTCGTAGAAGGGCGGCACCCAGATGCAGTCCACACCCAACCACTGGATGTAATCGAGCTTCTCCGTCAGACCCTTCAGGGTTCCGGAACCGGTGTTGTCCGGGTCGTAGAAGGCGCGCACCAGCACCTCATAGAACACGGCGTCCTTGTACCATTCGCGGTCATGTTTCTCCCAGGGCTGTTCACCGGGGGCCGGGGTGGGAGTGTGGAACTCCTCCGACTCATGCTCAATGATGAAGCCCTCGGCATCGACTACCGGGCGGGCGGTGCTCTCTGGGATCAGGTCCGAACTCAAGGGGGTAGTGTCAGTCATACCCACTAGGGTAGAGACATTTTCAGCCTCTCGTCGACCCGCTGTTTTGTGCTATAAGAACGCCCCAGCCCGCCTACAGCACCCGGCCACCGAGCCCCTCCACAGGTGTTTCCCGCTGCGGCAGGAACGAGGTACGCACCAGGTTCAACGGGTCGCGCACCACCTCCGGTTCGCCATCAACCAGCGACAACGCCGCCCGATCCTCCGGCGAGTACTGCGGCCACGACGGCGTTTCACCACGGGCGAAGGATGCGATGATGCGGTGGGCCGCGGTGTCACGGACGAAGATCTCCGCGAGATCATCACAGTGCCTGCCCGGGAATTCAATCCACCAGCCCTTCTCCGTCTGGGCCACATAACTCCGGATCATGGAATCACCGATCATGCGGCCAACCACACGGTCATCGATGCGCCGCGCCCGGCTGATATACGACTCCGGAACCGAAACCCCCAACATCCGCGCCGCCAGGCGGGGCCCGAACCGCCTGCGATCCAGGGAAATGCCCGTGGCATGGTTGTACATCTCATCCCGGGTGGAGGTGATGATCAGATCAATGTCGGCGAGTTCATCAGGGTCATAACCGGTGGGGCCGAGCGCCAGGTCGTAGAAATAACGACGGGCGAAACGCTGATAGGCACGATCCAGTCGCTGGGGATCAATTTTCGCCAGGGCATCACGGGTGACGGGGCGGCCGAGGGTGCGTCGTAAAGCTCCCTTACGTTTGGCGAACGACCCGCGCGGGAAGCTCGGCGACAACGCCACCACCCGTCGGAACGCCCCGCGGTAATGATCGCGCCGGGCCAACCACAGCACCATGCCCCCGCCGGCGGACTGGCCCATCAGCGTCACACTTGTGGGATCACCGCCGAAATGCTCAATATTCTTCTGCACCCACTCCAAGGCCAGCACACAGTCATCGGTGCCGCGGTAATGATTCGGCTCATCATCATGGAAAGGCACAAACCCCTCCAACCCCAGACGGTAGGAGATCTCCACCACCACAAACCCACGGCTGGTGAAAAACAACGGATCATGCCGCGGATCAAAACGCGTGCCCGAGTGATACCCACCGCCGTGGATGAACACGATCACCGGGTAATCCGCCCCGAACCTGACCTCCGGCGTGGACACCGTCAGGTGCAGACCATCATGGGTGCCCGTGGCATCGATCCGCAACGGCTCGAGGCGCTGCGCATCCTGGAAACGCTCAGCCCGGGCATAGGGGATCGAGCGGAAGTAGGGGATGCTGTGGGTGCCACCGCGGGGATCATCCAGTGCTGTGAAGGAGACGAGTTCACCGGTGATGGTGCCAGCGGGGCAGGAGACCGTAACAGACATGGGTCCAACCCTAGCAACTGGCTGCGCGGGGGAGCGGGGTGTCGGCCTGGCCTCCTGTTTGGGCCTGTTGCGGGGTGGGGGTTCGACTTTTTCGACACAGCGCGGGTGTTTGCGGGTGGCTGTGTCGATTTTTTCATGATTCCCCGGCACCCGGGTTCGACTTTTTCGACACGCTGGCCCCTCCGCCGGTGGTGTGTGTCGAAAAATGCTAACCCCGCACCAGAAGCCGCCCAACCGCCCCGGAAAAGCGTCCTCCCAGGTTCCCGTTTAAGCCCCTGGCAAACGCTCAGGCAGGGTAGAGGTCATCCAGCCCCGTCCGAGGCCTGTGATCGCCTGTGCGGAGCAGTTGCGGGGTGGGGGTTCGACTTTTTCGACACAGCGCGGGTGTTTGCGGGTGGCTGTGTCGATTTTTTCATGATTCCCCGGCACCCGGGTTCGACTTTTTCGACACGCTGGCCCCTCCGCCGGTGGTGTGTGTCGAAAAATGCTAACCCCGCACCAGAAGCCGCCCAACCGCCCCGGAAAAGCGTCCTCCCAGGTTCCCGTTTAAGCCCCTGGCAAACGCTCAGGCAGGGTAGAGGTCATCCAGCCCCGTCCGAGGCCTGTGATCGCCTGTGCGGAGCAGTTGCGGGGTGGGGGTTCGACTTTTTCGACACAGCGCGGGTGTTTGCGGGTGGCTGTGTCGATTTTTTTACGCTTCCCTGGCACCCTGGTTCGACTTTTTCGACACGCTGGCCCCTCCGCCGGTGGTGTGTGTCGGAAAATGCTAACCCCGCACCAGAAGCCCCCCAACCGCCCCGGAAAAGTGCCCTCCCAGATTCCCGTTTAAGCCCCTGGCAAACGCTCAGGCAGGGTAGAGGTCATCCAGCCATATCCAGCGCCTCTGATCGCCTTGTGCGCCCACATCGTCTGCCCCCGCCCCCAACGCAGCTAGGATCGAGCCCTATGAGTGTTGATGCCCTGCTGACCGCAAGTACCCTGCCCTACCAGCTGCCTGATTTCGCCGCGATCGAGACCGCTGATTTCCTCCCCGCCTTCGAGATCGCCCTGGCCGAACACAAGGCGGAGATCGAGGGCATTACCGCAACCCCGGAGCCCGCGACCTGGGAAAACACCATTGAGGCGCTGGAGCGGGCGGGCCAGCCGCTCAACCGTGTGGCCGCGGTGTTCTTCAACCTGCAGGGCACCGATTCCTCCGATGAGATGGATGCCATCGCCCAGGAGATCGCCCCGAAGCTGGCGGCGCACTATGACGCGATCTACCACAATTCCGCGCTGTTCCAGCGCCTCGAGTCCCTGACAGCCCCGGCCGATGAGGAGTCCGAGCGCCTGCTGGCGCACACCCTGCGTGCTTTTCGACGCCGCGGTGCCGCCCTCGACGCCCCCGGCAAGGCCCGCCTGTCGGAGATCAACCAACGCCTTTCCACCCTCTCCGAACAGTTCGGCCGGAACCTGCTGAAGGACACCCGTGATCTGGCGGTCTCCTTCGACGACTCCGAGCTGGATGGTTTCAGCCCATCCCGGGTGGAGGCGGCCGCAGCCTACGCCGGGAACCTTGGTCGTGAGGGGTATGTGGTTCCCCTGGAGCTGCCCACCGTGCAGGCCGAGCAGGCGGTCCTGACCTCACCTGATGCCCGCGCGAAACTCTATGAGGCCTCCCAGAAGCGGGGGCAGGAATCCAACACCGAGGTGCTCCTGGAGACCGTCCGTCTGCGTGCCGAGCGTGCCCAGCTGCTGGGTTATCACACGCATGCTGATTACGTCATCGAGGAGGAGACCGCCGATGATGTCGATGCCGTGCGCGGACTCCTCTATGACCTCGCACCCAGCGCCGCCTCCAACGCGCGGGCGGAGTACAAGCTGTCCGCCGAGGAGGCGGAGGCCACCGGGCAGAAGGTGGAGGCCGCGGACTGGCCGTTCTGGGAGGCTCGGGTGCGCGAACGCGATTACGCCCTTGATGATGCCGAGTTGCGCAACTACTTCCCTCTGTCCCGCGTGCTGGAGGATGGCGTGTTCTACTCAGCCAACCGGCTCTACGGCATCAGCGTCGAAAAGCGCCCCGACCTGCAGGGATACGCCGAGGGCGTGGACGTGTGGGAGGTGAAGGACCACGACGGTTCCGGCATCGGCCTGCTGCTCACCGACTATTTCGGTCGCCCATCCAAGCGTGGTGGCGCCTGGATGAGCAGCTTCGTGGACCAGTCCCGTCTGCTGGGCACCAAACCGGTGGTGGTCAATGTCATGGGCATCACCAAGCCGACCTCCGGGGAGGCACTGCTGTCCCTGGATGAGGTGACCACCCTGTTCCATGAATTCGGTCATGGTCTGCACGGGCTGCTCTCCGATGTGCGCTACCCGAGCTTCTCTGGCACCTCGGTGCCCCGGGATTATGTGGAGTTCCCCTCCCAGATCAACGAGAACTGGGCTTTCGACCCGGCTGTGGTGCGCAACTACGCCCACCACCACGAGACCGGCGAGGTCATCCCCGATGAGATGCTCGCGGCCATCGAGGCCTCCCGTCAGTTCGGGCAGGGGTTCGCCACGTCCGAATACCTGGCTGCCTCCATCATCGATCTGGCCTGGCACTCCCTGACCCCGGAGGAGGCAGCCGCGGTCACCGACATTGAACAGTTCGAGCAAGATGCCCTGCAGCGTGCCGGCCTGGACGTGGACAATGTCGCCCCGCGCTACCGTTCGACCTACTTCAACCACATCTTCGCCGGTGGTTACTCCGCTGGCTACTACTCCTATCTGTGGGCTGAGGCCCTGGATGCGGACGGTTTCGACTGGTTCACCGAGACCGGTGCAGCAGGGGAGCAGGCATCGCAGGCCACCGCCCGCGAAGCCGGTCAGAAGTTCCGTGATCTGGTGCTCTCCCGTGGTGCGGCCGCCGACTACACCCGTTCCTTCGAGACCCTGCGCGGCCGGGCCAAGGACATTCAGCCGTTGCTGCGTCGCCGTGGCCTGGCAGGTGCGATCTAGACTCCCGGGATGCTGTTTGGGCGGTGTATGGTTTTAAGCCATGACCGCCTTCCTCGACTGGATCTCCCAGCACCTGACCACGGCACCGCTGTGGATCCAGTCGCCGATCGTGATCCTGGGTGCGGTGCTGGTCTGTGCGCTGCTGTCCGTGCCATTGCTCGGAGGTGTGGATTTCCTCTGGGCCTGGACGGTGCGTATCGCCAGCGGAGACAGAACACAAAGGCCACACCGGGGGCAGGGCCCGCGCAGGAAGCCCGGCGGAACACACATCATCAGCGAAACCCGACCTACCTAAAGGACATCAGAGAAACTCATGGCTAACCCAGAAGAGCTCCGCAAGCGCGACCAGGAGCTGCCGAAGCGTAAGCGCAAGTACCCGCAGTCGCGCGTGACCCAGGCGCTCGTGCTCCTGCTGGCCATCGTGATCATCGCCTGGCTGGTGTCCCTGTTCTAACCACCACGCTTATCGACGCCCGGCCCCGCCCCACATCCGTACCGGATGCAGGGCGGGGCCGGTTCCTTTATGCGGAAGCCCGTAGTTGATAATGAACGAGTCTCAATATTTCACTAGATCTTGATTTCAGGCGTAGGAGAGATCCCTGCCAGTGACATCAGGTGCCACGCGGAGTTTCCGGGACAACCGTTGCCACTGTTAAGTCCCGAAAGGAATCGCTCTCCGTGAAGCTCCGAACCTATCTTCTTTCCTTTGTCGCCCTTGGATCCTTGTGCATCTCAGCCTGTTCCAATACGACTGCAGAAGACACCTCTGATCCCACGTCTAGCGCCCCTGCTACCTCCAGCAGCATGATCCCGTCTGCCACGGAACCCAGTCCAACCGTGGTGGACTCCACGTCAGAGACAATCCCGATTGTGAGCACTTCCCCTGATCCTTCTCCCGTTCCTGTTCTAGAACCACAAACCACCACTGCACCATCGGCATCCTCGACTACCTGGTTCCCCGAGCCTGACAGTCCTTTTGGGGCAGAGTGTTTCTCCGGATCATCTGAGCTGTGGCCAGCGAATGTCGACCAGCGCAGCGGGTGCCGTCCGATTCTGGGCAAACACGCCTTGGCGGAGTCTCTAGAGTTTTCCGTTGAAGTGGAAATATCAGTGGAACCTCATGCGGTTGAATGTCTAAGCGGAACTCCCGGGCCCACTCTGATGTCCGATGGCAGCGTTCAGCACACCGAAGACTGCTATCAGCAGGGCATCTCAGCTCCTGGATATGCGGATGAGGGGGAGCTCGTCAACAGGTACTGGCAGTGCATGGAGAACGGGGGAGAAACAGAAGTCTGCCGGGAGTGGGCGCATTCCTTTTAATATTCGCGACCACCGCCAAAACACGATGGTGAGTCGCATGGGGCTCAGGACTCCAGGCCGGTGACCAGTTCGAGGAATTCCTCGGCGTATCCGAGTTGCTTGAGTAGCTTCTCGTAGCGGTTGCGGGTCTCCTCGCGGATGTCGGCCAGGGTGGTCTCCGCCTGTTTCCGTTCGGCGGCAGGAATGCCGTCGGGGTTCTGGATGATTTCGGCGGCGTCGAGGAACTCACGCATCTGATCGAGGGTGAAGCCCAGCGGTTTCATGCGTCGAACCAGCAGGATCCGGCGGAGGTCGTCCTGGCTGTAGAGGCGGAAGCCTCCGGGGCTGCGGGCGGAGGAGGTGATCAGGCCGTGGCTGTCGTAGTGGCGCAGGGTGGTGGCGGACAGTCCCGTGAGTTCGGTGACCTCACCGATCTTCAAGCCGTTGTCGTCCATGACTGTTCTCCTCCACTGTGGCCCTGGTCATAAAACCGGGTTGGTGCTTTGACGGGTAAACGGGCTCCCGCTACGGTATTCACGGTCACCAACCTTCAAGTTACTAGAGGGTTGGATTTCCCCTTCGGGCGTTGTGCCCTCCATATTCTCATGATCGGATACCCATGACTGAAACTAACACGGCGGGTTCGAGACCCACACCCGCCTCCTCGGAAGCGCTGCCGCCAAACGGGGTGGTGGCATCCTTCCGCTATGCCTTTTCTTCGATGACCCGGTTGCGCACTGAGGTGTTCGCCGGCCTGGCGGTGTCCCTGGCACTGATCCCGGAGGCGATCGCCTTTTCCATCCTCGCCGGAGTGGACGCCTCACTGGGGTTGTTTGCCTCGGTGATCATGGCGGTTGTCATCTCCTTCACCGGTGGCAGGCCCGCGATGATCACGGCGGCCACCGGTGCCGTCGCACTGGTCATTGCACCGGTGGTCCGGGATCACGGCGTCAACTACTTCATTGCCACGGTCCTGTTGGCGGGGGTGTTCCAGATCGTGTTGGCCCTTTTGGGGGTGGCCAAACTCCAACGCTTCATCCCGCGGTCGGTGATGCTCGGTTTCGTCAACGCCCTGGGCATCCTCATCTTCGTCGCCCAGCTTGAACATCTCATTGATGTGCCCTGGTTGGTCTACCCGCTGTTCGCCCTGGGCCTGGTAATCATGGTCTTCTTCCCCAAACTCACCTCGATCGTGCCCGCCCCGCTGATCACCATCGTGGTGCTCACCGCTCTGGTGGTGGCGGCGGGGTTCACCGTGCCCACCGTGTCAGACACCGGTGAGATGCCAGATTCCCTGCCGTCGTTGTTGATCCCCGATGTTCCCTACACGGTGGAAACCCTGCAGATCATCGCACCCTATGCGCTCGGCATGGCGATTGTCGGCCTCATGGAATCACTGATGACCGCCAAGCTTGTCGACGACATCACCGACACCCATTCAGACAAGACCCGGGAATCCTGGGGCCAGGGTGTGGCCAATATCGTCTCTGGTCTCTTCGGCGGCATGGGTGGGTGCGCCATGATCGGCCAGACCATGATCAACGTCCGCGAGTCCGGGGCCCGCACCCGGTTGTCCACCCTGCTGTCCGGGGTGTTCCTGCTCATCTTCATCGTGGTCCTGGGTGATATCGTCGGAATGATCCCCATGGCCGCCCTGGTGGCCATCATGGTCATCGTGTCCCTGGGCACCATCGACTGGCATTCCATCCACCCACGCACCCTGAAGTTCATGCCGCTGTCCGAGACCACCGTCATGGTCGTGACCGTGGTCGCCACCCTGGCCACCAACAACCTGGCCATCGGCGTGGTGCTGGGCGTGGTGACCGCGATGATCATGTTCGCCCGTCGGGTGGCACACCTGGCGCACATCGAGATGGTGGAGGCACTCGATGTGGACAAGGACGGCACCATTGACATCCGCACCTACCGCGTGTACGGCCAGCTGTTCTGGGCATCGTCCAATGACCTGGTCTACCAGTTCGACTACAACGACGAGGCCGACCACATCATCATCGACATGGCCGCGGCGGAGATCTGGGATGCCTCCACGGTGGCCACCCTGGATTCCATCACCCAGAAATTCCAGGATCGCGGCAAGACGGTGGAGATCATCGGACTGGACGGCCCGAGTAGGGAACGTCTGGCGAAGCTCTCCGGCAAACTGAACTAGCTTCTACACCTCGAAATATAGCGGGGCGTGCAGGAAACAACCCGGGTTGAACAGGTGGTCACAGGCCGGGCAGGCCGATGCCTGCGAATACACGTGGTAGCCCATGACGTGTCCGCAGGCACCACACAGCACCGAATCTGGGGCATCGGTGCTCATCTGCCCGAAGGGGTGATCGGCTAGTTCATCATGGCAGCGGTGGCAGGCGAAGAAACCACCGCAGGTGGCACACCGGTTGGCGACCACATCGCGGGCACCACCGTAATGGGCGCAGCGGCCGCGGGCGTCGATAAGCACACCGTGAATCCTGCTCATGCGGTCACAGCCTACCGTGCGAACAGACTACGTAGCTTGCCGAAGACCATGCTGGCCGGACGGGCGGCCTGACCACCGAGGCGCCGTGCAGAGGGCAGCAGTGCGCGCTTATTCTTCGGAATCGCCCGCAGGACATCATCCTCGGGGAGGAGATCGGCGTCGGCACGTGGTGGGTGCAGGGTGGAGACCACCTGATGCGGGCCGTCGGTGCTGGGTCGGATGTCGAAGTCGAAGATATCCGTGGGGAGATAGAGCGTGGCGCAGGCATTGGGGATGTCCACCACACTCGACAGATGCGCCTCGATGGGGGCCGCACCCAGCAGAAGGTAGGCCTGTTCGCGGGAGTAACCGAAAGCGGTCAGGTAGTCGATCGCGTGCAAACATGCCCGCTGGTAGGCCAGGTAAGGGTCGAGATAATGCTGCTTGTCATCCTCGGTGACGGAGATCCCGGAAAACGAGATCCAATCCTCGTGGCGGGGTGCCTCTGTGCCGGGGACGAAGATGGCATTCTCAGTGATGTTGTAGGTTTCCATGCCACCCGGGATGATGTCGACGTGCAGGTCAATGTGACCGCCCATTTCGATGGCACCACACAGGGTGATCTCACCGTCGCCCTGCGAGAAGTGCAGGTCACCCACCGAGAGGTTCGCGCCCGCGACGAAGACGGGGTAGAAGACACGGCTGCCGCGGGTGAGATCCTTGATGTCCTGGTTGCCGCCGTTCTCCCTCGGCGGGGTGGTCTGCGCGGCCACGCTGGCCACCAGAGCCGCCTTGGCATCCGAGAGCTGTCCCAGCAGCGCCCCCTTCGGCAGCGGAGGCAGTGCATAGGGTGGCACCCGCAACGGACGCCGGGCCACCAGCGTTGCCTCCCGCTTATTCCACCTCGCCAGCAGCTCAGGCGAGGGGGCCGTGCCCATCACACCGGGGTGGGGCGCGCCCTGGAAAGACACCCCGGGGATGTGACGTGAGGTGGCGCGTCCATCCCGGAAATCCCAGATCGCCTTGTGGGCATCAGGGAAATGCTCGTGGAGGAAACCACCACCGTGGGAAGGTGCGAAGATGCCGGTATACCCCCATCCCTGGCCGGCCAGATCCCCTGGCTCCTCGGCTCCCGACATCGGAGCCACATCGACGATATCCACAACCAGGAGATCCCCGGGTTTGGCACCCTCCACGCGGAACGGTCCCGAAAGGGGGTGACCGATGTGGAAGGGGGCAGTGAGGACGTCCTCGGCGGATTCGTCGTTACGCACCGCGCCGTCGAACCAGTCGCGACAGTCGACGCGGAAGGTCTCCCCGGGCCGGATGGTCTCCACCGGGGGGATCTCCGGATGCCACCGGTTATGGCCCAGGTGATCCTGATGATGGAAGGGTTTGGATGGGTCCAGTTGGAAGAGTGGCTTGGTCATGGGACCCATAATAGAGACCGCATGTGACCTGGGGCACCCGACTGGGGAGTCTGCCACCCTCCAGCGGTTACCAACCGTGGTGTGTCAGTCCGTCTCCTCCACCGGCGCATCCCCGGTGAAACCGAAGGACCGCAGGCGCTCACGGTCGGCCTCGGCGGTGGACTGGGTCAGGCGCAGCAGTTCGGCGTAGATACCACCGGAGACCGCCAGTTCGGCGGGGGAGCCGATCTCATCAACTGCACCGTCGCGGATGGTCACGATGGTGTCCACATCGGCGATGGTGGACAGGCGGTGGGCGATCATGAGGGTGGTGCGGTTGGCCATCAGCTGTTCCAGACCCGCCTGCACGGCGCGTTCGGATTTGGTGTCCAGGGCGGAGGTCGCCTCATCCAGCACCAGCACCGGGGCGTCCTTGAGCATGGCGCGCGCCACGGCCACGCGCTGTTTCTGCCCACCGGACAGCTTCAGGCCACGCTCTCCGATGACGGTGTCATAACCGTCGGGGAAGGCCTCGATGAACTCATGGGCGTTGGCCTTCTTCGCCACAGCCACAATTTCATCCAGGCTGGCACCGGGCCGTCCGTAGGCGATGTTCTCCGCGATCGAACCGGAGAACAGGCTGGCATCCTGGAACACCACGCCCACCGAGGCGCGCAGTTTCTCGGTGGTCAGGGATGCAACATCCTCACCACAGACCATCATCCGACCGGCACTGGGTTCATAGAGCCCCAGCAGGAGGTTGACCAGTGTGGATTTACCACCACCGGATTCACCAACGAGTGCGATGCGTTCGCCGTGCCGGGCCTGGATGGTGACATCCCGGATCACCGGTTTGTTCTCCTCATAGGCGAAGGTGATGTTCTCGAATTTCAGGGCGGGCTCAGCCGGGGGCAGAGGCTCCGGCACCGTCAGAGTCAGGGCCGGGGTATCGGAGGTTTCCGTCGTGCGCACCAGTTCCTTATTGGCGGTGGGTTCGACCGGCTCGCTCATGACATCGAAGTAGTCCCTGGAACCGGCGACGGCACGCTGCGCGGCATCGACGATGAAGCTCATCATGAACACCGGCTGCTTGGCCATGTTGACCAGCTGGATGAGCAGGACCATATCACCCAGGGAGAAAAAACCGTTGAGGGTGCGGTAGAAGAGCATGAGGTAGATGCCCAGGAAGATGAGGTTCAGCGCCGCACCACGCAGGAAGTCCATGCGGTGCCACCAGTTGGACTGCGGGCGCGCAACGGTGACCACCGTGCCATACCGGCTGCCGAAATCATCCAGTTCACGGGTCTCGGAGACAAAGCTCTTGACCACCTTCATCTGACCGACCACCTCGGCGAAGCGGCCGTTGGCCAGGTCGATCTGGGCGTTCTTCTCCCGCTCCATCTTCTGCCAGCGCACCGAGGTCAGCGCCGTCACCCACATGTAGATGGGAAACAGCAGGGCCAGCAGGACGGTCAGCGGCCAGTAGAACACGGCGGTGATGATCAACACCGCCACCATGGTGATGATCATGGGGAAGAAGTTATTGGAAAACCCCTTCATGAACTGGGTGATGCCCGTGATGGAGCGGTCCAGGCGGGCGATGATGGTGCCGGTGACCTGGTTGTCGAAGTACTTCTGCGGCAGCGCCAGCAGCTTGGCGTAGTAACGGGTGGACAGGATCTGCCGCATCCGCTCGGACATGATGTCACCGAGGTAGCCACCCACATTGGACATCAGGGTGTTGAGGATATCGGCCACGAAGAGGGCAACCGCCAGCACCAGGATGGTCTGCGTGACGGACTCCACCGTGACATCACCCCGCAATGCGGAGACGATCGTGTCGGTGGCCTCACGGAGAATGAACGGGGAGACCAGCGACAGACCGGCCACCACGATGGAGGCCAGCACGATGCCGAGGTAGTAGGGCCACAGGGCGGACGTGGATTTGAGGATGCGTCCAAGCAGTCGCATGACAGGCAGGCCTTCTTCTTTTCAATTCTTCTTCAATTCGATCAAACAGTCGATCTCATTGTTTATCACACACCCGGGGATCACAAGACGGCGGCGCCCAACGCGAAACGCCCGGGAGGAGATCACCCCGGGCGTCGATAAGCGTTCGTTGAGCGGTTCCTAGTGGCGCTCGGCCGCATCTGAGACGACGCGGTAGAGCGGGTGCTCACGCAGCGCCTCGATGGTGACCGGGGTGCCCTCGTTGTCACACAGCGGAATGCACCAGTTGGGGTACATGTCGCGGGTGGTGCCGGGCTGGTTCTGGGCGCGCTTGTCACCGACCATGTCCACCAGTGACACACAGGTCAGAGCCGACGGGGTGCCGGCCACGAAGCGGTGCAGGCCCGCCAGCAGCTCCGCGAGCTCACCACGTTCGGTGCGCTCCAGGCCCACATAGGTGCCGCCCTCAGCCACGGGCAGCGCACCGGCGGCTGCGACCACGTCGAGGATCTCCGCCTGCCACTGCAGGTCCTCCTCGTGCTCAACGGCCGGGTCGCGGGTGAGCACGCCGAGGCGGTCACGCAGGTCGATGTGCTCACCGGCGAGGTAACCCGCGGTGGGCGGCAGATCATGGGTGGTCACCGAGGTCAGTGCCAGCGGACGGTACTCCTCCTGATGACGGGGACCGGTGTGCTTCGCGGAATGCTCGAACCACAGGATGGAGGTGCCCATGATGCCACGGCTGGCCAGCACGTCCTGGACCCATGGTTCGAAGGTACCCAGGTCCTCGCCGATGACGACGGCGTCGGCAAGCTCGGCCTCCAGGGCCAGGATGCCCACCAGTGCGTCATGGTCGAAGTTGAGGTAGGTGCCGGTCGCGGGCGATTCCATGCGGGGCATGACAAACAGGCGGAAAAGGCCCAGGATGTGGTCCACGCGGATGCCGCCGGAATGGCGCAGCACGGTGCGCAGCAGGTTACGCCACGGGATGTAGCCCTCCTCGGCGAGCCTGGTCGGGTTCCATGGTGGCTGGGACCAGTCCTGGCCCTGCTGGTTGTAGCCGTCCGGCGGGGCGCCCACCGAGATGTCCGGCGCGAGCACATGGGCGAGGTTCTGGGAATCCGCGCCACCGGGGTGCACGCCGACGGCCAGGTCGGCCATGATGCCAATTGACATACCGGAGTCCACCGCGCGCTTCTGGGCGGCGGCCAGCTGCTCATCGCACAACCACTGCAGCCACATGTAGAACGTGGTCAGTTCATCTCGGTCCGGTTCGGCGCGGTGCGCGGAGGCCAGCTGGGTGGCTTCCCGCTCAGCGCACCAGGACGCGAAATCAACCAGTCCCTGACCCTCCTGCTCCACGAAGTCGCGGAAGGCCCGGTCGCGTTCGGGGGAGCGCTCGATGCGGAAGATCTCGTGCAGCACCTGCAGCTTCGCCTCGAAGATCGGGTTGCGCTCGATGATGTCGGGGGTGAAGTTCTCCTCGCGGAACTCGTCGGCAAGCTCGGCGACCTCATCCCGCAGATCGACCGGGAGCTGGTTGAACTCCGGGATGTCCTCCACGCGGAGGTAGATCGGGTTGATGAACCGGCGGGTGGTGGGCAGGTACGGGGAATCCTCGGTGGGTGGCAGGGGTTCCGCGGCGTGGAGCGGGTTGATGAGGAGGAAATCGGTGCCGTCGACGGCCAGCACGCTGGCGAGGTGACCCAGGTCGTTGAAATCACCCATGCTCCACGACAGGTTGGAGCGCACGGAGTAGATCTGCGCCATGACGCCGGTGCGGGGTGATTCCAGGTACTTGTCCGCGGTGGACAGACGCTCCGGGGTGATGATCAGCCCGCAGGTCGCGGTCTGCTCCCCGGAGGTCAGACGCAGCTGGTGCCAGCCGAGCGGCAGGTCAGCGGGGAGCTTGAAGCTCGCCTCGCCCCAGGTGGTGCCGTCCACCTCGCGCGGCGGCGTCCAGTTGTCCACCTGGTGTGCTTCTCGACGCTCGCCCGATTCAAACTCAATGTGCACCTCTGCGGGCGCACCCTCGTGCACATGGACGGGGAAGACCACCTCATCACCCTGCACCGCCACCACACACGGCGGCAGGGGACGGGAGAACTCCCTGTCGTGGAATCGTTCGATGGCGGCGTTGATGGTCCCATCCGACGGCTCCCCCTCACCCAGATCCACGTCAAGGGCGCGGAGAACCTTGATCAGTGTGTCATCACTGACCGCAATGTCGGCGCCCTTGTAATCCGTGTATGAGGTGGAGATGCCGTACAGGCCGGCCAGGTCTTGTAAAGGTCCTCGTGCAGTCACAAGTTAACATCATGCCACTCAAATCCACTTTCGACAGCTTAACGGCTTTGAAATGACCATTGTTGTCCTAAACTGCTGTTCAGGTCCTGCTGGAAGTGAAAGGAAACGGGTAGATTTGGGGACAAACCAATACGGTGCCGGTCGTTCAACGAGGTGACCCTGGTTGTCCCTGCCGGAGCTGGTACTGAAACACTATGGATTAATGAACCAATAGGCCTGGGGGAGCACACCTCCGGGCGGAGGCCGGGGCCCACACACCCCAGGGACTCCGGTGCCCGGTTGCATCCGGGGTGACCCAACAACACACGGAAGGCGAGAACACGAAATGACTTCAGCGTCCCAACCCAGGGAATTCACGGTCGAGGCCGAATACACCATCGGGGAGAACGAGACCTGTCTGACCGCCCTCATCGACCAGGTCAAGACCCGCCCCTACGGTGTGTTGTTCACCCGGCCCGCGAACTTCGAGTGGGTCAATGTCACCGCCCAGGAATTCCTCGACGAGGTCTTCGCCGTGGCCAAGGGCATCATCGCCACCGGCGTGGAACAGGGCGACCGCGTGGCCCTACTCGCCGACACCCGCTACGAGTGGTCCGTTCTCGACTACGCCATCTGGGCCGCCGGCGCCGTCAGCGTCCCGATCTACAGCTCCTCCTCCCTGTCCCAGGTGCAGTGGATCATCGAGGACTCCGGTGCATCCCTGGCGATCACCGAGACCCCCGATCACACCGACCTGATGAAACACCTCGTACTCACCGAGGACGGCACCCCGGCGCTCAAGGGGTCCACCTCCAGGCTGCGCCGCATCCTGGAGATCAACTCCTCCGCACTGGACACCCTCAGGTTCGAGGGCCGCGAGCTTGCCGACGACCTGGTCCACGAACGCATTGCAGCCACCCGGTCCTCCGACCTGGCCTCCCTGGTGTACACCTCCGGCACCACCGGGCGCCCCAAGGGCTGCGAACTGACCCACCACAACTGGCTGGCCGAGGTCCGGGCCCTGCTGACCCACCCGGTCGGTGCCATCGCGGTGCCCGGGTCCCGGGTACTCACCTTCCTGCCATTGGCCCACGTGCTGGCGCGTGCGGTGTCCCTGGCGTTCACCATCGGCGGCGCCACCCAGTCCCACTGGTCCGATTTCTCCACCCTGGCACTGGAACTGCAGCGTGCCCGCCCGAACCTGATCCTCGGTGTGCCGCGTGTGTTCGAGAAGGTCCGCAACTCCGCTGCGGCCAATGCTGCCGACGGTGGCCCGATCAAGGCCGCGCTGTTCGCCCGCGCGGAGAAGGCCGCCATCGACTACTCCCGTGCACAGGACACCGAGGAGGGCCCCGGCCGCGCACTGTCCGCCGCCCACAAGGTCTTCGATCGTCTCATCTACGCCAAGATCCGCGCCGCCGTGGGTAACTCCGTGCACTACGCCGTGACCGGTGGCTCCGCCATGAGCCATGATCTCCTGCACTTCTACCGTGGCATCGGCATCCCGATCTATGAGGGCTACGGTCTGACGGAGACCGCCGCGGCCGCCGCGATCGACTTCGAGGACCAGAAGATCGGCACCGTGGGCAAGCCCCTGCCGGGCATGACCGTCCGCATCAACGACGAGGGCGAGATCCTGCTCAATGGACAGATGCTCTTCCGCGGGTACTGGAACAACCCGAAGGCCACCGCGGAATCCATCATCGATGGTTGGTTCAACACCGGTGACCTGGGTGAACTGCTCGACTCCGGGCATCTGGTGATCACCGGACGCAAGAAGGACCTCATCGTCACCGCCGGCGGCAAGAATGTCTCACCCGGGCCACTGGAGGACATCATCCGGGCCCACCCGCTGATCAGCCAGGCGATGGTTGTCGGCGACGGCAAACCCTTCGTGGGCCTGCTGGTCACCCTTGATCCCGATGCGCTCAAGCGGTGGAAACTCAACCGCAACATCCCCGAGTCCCGGACCATCGAGGAGCTGGCCACCGAGCCGGCCCTGCGCGGTGAGATCCAGGATGCCATCAACAACGCCAACGCCACCGTCTCCCACTCCGAGGCCATCAAGCGGTTCTACATCCTCGACCGCGACCTCACCGAGGAAGACGATGAGCTGACCCCGACCCTCAAGGTCAAGCGCAATGTGGTCTACCGCCGCTACGCCGACGCCATCGAACACATCTACCGCGGAAAGTAGAGGATCGACCACAGTGGATGAGATCCAGTTCAACTGGGATGGTGCCGCCTGGCAGCAGGCGGAGGTGGGCTCGGAGCCGGAACGGTTCGCCCTCGGAATCATGGACGAGTTCGCCTATATCGCCGCCACCGGTTCCGCAGGGGATCCTGAGTTCTTCACCCTCGGTTCCAACCCCGGTCTGGCCTTCGGGGATCCCGAATGGCTGTTCGCCCAGGATAATCCCGCCTATGTGGTGGACTGCCTCGGGTTGGGGGAGGAGCGACGGGACGCGGTGCTCCCGGTGGTGGAGCGGTATCTGTCCCGGCTGGATGACACCGAGCCCCGGGGTGAACCCCGGGAGATTCTCGCTCAGCTGGTGGCTGCGATGGGGCTGCCCGCGCTGCCCAGGTAGCGGCCGGATGGTGGCCGGGTGGTTCAGCTGACGGCGGAGTTGCGGACGGATGAGGATTTCTCGGCGTGCCTGCCGACAATTCCAAGCCAATTCACATAGAGTCAAAACCCGTTAGAGAAACTCTCAAGTGTTACTTGAGAGTCTCGTGTGATTCCTGAGGCTGAATGCAAGAAAGGATGTGTGCTGGACACCATGGGCACCACCACCGCGCAACTGCGCCACCGCGAACTCACCCAGGAGATCTACAACATCGGCGATGAGGTCGCCGACTACATCGAACACATCATGGAGGCCATCTCGGACTGGGATGATGAACTGGTCGATGACTGCCTCGCCGAATTCGAGGAGATCATCGCCGAGGCCCGTGATGATTCCCGAACCGTGGTGGCGGAACTGCTGGGACTGCGCCACGCACTGACCTCAGGTCTGCGTCAGGGCACCGTAAGTGCCCGCTCAGCAGTCCGGGTGGGGCTCACCCAGCCGGAGCGCATCACCGCCTCCCAGCTGGAGGACACCCACCCCATCGGTGAGATCGTCATGGTCGGTGACATGGCGGCCGCGCTCAACGCCCGCACCGAGGCGATCGTCGCGCACCTGGAACAGGTGGTGGACTGGGTTCTGGCGCAGACCGCCTGCGCGGCCGATGATCTCGATGCGGTGTCACTGCCCATGGTCTACGGACGGGTGGCCGATGATGTGTGCACCTCCACCCGCGCCTGGCTGGACGTGGTCGCCGATGCGCACCCTGACTATGTCTGGACCAAGCGGGGATGCAATCCTCCCTCGTTCCTCCTGGAACGCGCCCGCATCGATTCGGTGGTGGCGCGTGTGGCGGAGCGGATGCAGGACAAACGCGGACAGGTCTCCTAGGGCTCGAACACATAAAGCCACATCCCCGATCAGGGATGTGGCTTTATGCGTTTTCTACAGGCCCTCAGGATTTGAACAGGTGGGTCATGAACGGCAGCTGGGGCAGGCGGAAGGCGATGTCGGAGATCAGGCGTGCCAGCGGGGAGGCGGGCTCAGCCTCCGTTGTGCCGGAACGCGGATACTCCACGGTGACGGAGAAGCTGTCCAGCTGACCGTGCGCATCGGAGATGGTGAAGACCGGGCTGATGGTGGCACCCGTGGTGAAATCAGACGGCACGAATACGATGATCGACTGATCCTGCAGGATCACGGTGTCGAAGGTGGCGAACTGGGCGGGGGTCTCAATGGTGAGATCCCGGTAGACGCGGTCACCCTCGAATTTCACGTGAAGAGTCTGCCCGGGTTCCGCCACGACATCACGCCACATGCCACGGTCAGTGGCACCCTTATCCGTGCCGGTGCTGTCAGCAACCTGAGCACCGTTGGTGGGACGCGGGGCTGCTTCCGCCTCGGAGGTCGGGGTTGGGGTGGCTGAGGAACTGGCCTCGGCTGCAGCATCCGCCACGGCATCCGCAACGGACCGCGAGGACGGATTCACACCGGCCGGACTGATCGTGGTGCTGTGAGCTGCGGTTTCAATGGTGACGGGGGACGCTGCTTCATGCGCAGAGCAGGGGGCGACACCCGCCAGCAAAGCTATTGTGAGTGTCGCGACCACCGTCATCCGTTTCATGCTCTGCACTTTACTACTTTCTTGGCAATTTCGTATAGCCCAGCTTGGTTCCGCCTGTAGATTCTGCCGAAAAAGGCCCACCCACTACTGTTGGGTGCTATGTCAGTTCCTCGCTCAGTCTTCGGTGTCTATATCCATGTCCCCTTCTGTTCCACCCGGTGCGGGTACTGCGATTTCAACACCTACACGGCGGGCGAACTGGGCAGCACCGCCGGGCCGGATACCTATCTTGATGCCCTCGAGGTGGAACTGGAGATGGCCGTCGCCCGGCTCGCCGCAGCTCATGAGGCCGATCCCGCGCAACCGGGCCCCCGCCCCGCGGAGACCGTCTTCATTGGCGGTGGCACACCCTCACTGATCGGGGCGGACGGGCTCACCCGGGTGCTCTCCGGCATCCGCAACACCTTCGGCCTGGCCCCGGGTGCGGAGATCACCACCGAATCCAACCCGGAGTCCACCTCGCCTGAGTTTTTCGAGGCCCTGCGTGAGTCCGGGTACAACCGTATTTCGCTGGGGATGCAGTCGGCGTCGTCAAGCGTGCTTAGGGTGCTGGACCGCCAGCACACCCCGGGCAGGCCGGTGGACGCCGCGAAGGAGGCCCGCGCGGCCGGTTTCGACCACGTCAACCTCGACATGATCTACGGCACCCCCACCGAAACCGACGATGATGTGCGCAAAACCCTCGACGCCGTGCTCGAGGCGGACGTGGATCATGTCTCCGCCTACTCCCTCATCGTGGAGGACGGCACCGCCATGGCCCGCAAGGTCCGCCGCGGCGAGCTGCCCGCCCCCGACGACGATGTCTACGCCGACCGCTACGAGATGATCGACCAGCGCCTCCGCGCCAACGGCTTCGACTGGTACGAGGTGTCCAACTGGGCGAAACCCGGCGGGGAATGCCGCCACAACATGGGGTACTGGGTCGACGGCGACTGGTGGGGTGCCGGCCCCGGCGCGCATTCGCACATCGGCGACCACCGTTTCTACAACGTCAAACACCCCGCCAGGTACTCCGCGCAGATCGCGGGCGGGGAGCTGCCGATCATGGATTCCGAACTCCTCACCGCCGAGGACCACCACACCGAACGCGTCATGCTGGGGCTGCGCCTCAAGCAGGGGCTGCCCGCCGGGATCTTCTCCCCGGCAGCCCACCAGGTCATCGATCGTTACATCGAGCGTGGTCTGCTGCACCGGGTGGGCGGCAACGTTGCGGTCACCGACGCCGGGCGCCTGCTTGCCGACGGCATCATCGCCGACATCCTCCTCGCCGAGGACGATGACCTTACCGTCTCCTGAGTGGGTGCGGATTTAAGACGCTGGGGATCGCCATATGGGCGCGGTTATGGCCAGGCGCCGTTCGACCGCTCAGGCGGCAATGTGGGGCGTTGGTTTTTCCGTCGGTTTTCTCGGGGTGGTGAGGCCTGTTCGACTTTTTCGACACACCGGGTCCGGTGCGTGGCTCCTGTGTCGGAATAGTCGAACCCGGGGACCGCGTGCACGCGATTATTTCGACACACCCCACCCGGATGCCCGTGCCCGTGTCGAAAAAGTCGAACCCGCCCACCTGCCACCCCATTTCAGTGCACGGCACCCCACCGCGGAGCGGATTTAACGCGTCGAGCATTGCCTGATGGGTTCGGACATGGCCGGGCGCACTTCAACCGCTCAGGCGGCGATCTGGGAGGGCGACTTTTCCGGCCACCCGCCGAAGAAAACCGGGTGCCTTCTAATTTTTCGACACAATCCCGCGGCCACAGTGCCCCTGTGTCGGAATAGTCGAACTCCACCTCCGCCCACACGCGATTTTCTCGACACACCCCACCCGGATGCCCATGCCTGTGTCGAAAAAGTCGAACCCCGCCCACCTGCCACCGCCCAGCCGGGGTTCTCTCGACGGACTCTCATTAATAATGAGCAAGTCCAGTAAGGTACTGGATATGGCTAGTGCAACGGAGAAACGCAGATATGAGGTCCTGCGGGCCATCGTCGCCGACTACATCGAATCCCAGGAGCCTGTGGGTTCCAAGGCGCTGTTGGAGCGCCACAAGCTCAATGTCAGTTCTGCGACGATCCGCAATGACATGTCGGTTCTTGAATCAGACGGTTATATCGTGCAGGAGCATTCCAGCTCAGGCCGCGTGCCCACGGAGAAGGGCTACCGTCTGTTTGTGAACTCCATCCACGACATCAAGCCGCTGTCGTTGGCGGAGCGTCGCGCGATCCTCGGTTTCCTCGAGGGGGGAGTGGATCTGGAGGATGTGCTGCGGCGGTCGGTGCAGCTGTTGTCGCAGTTGACTCACCAGGCGGCGGTGGTGCAGCTACCCACGTTGAAAACCTCCCGGGTGAAGCACTGTGAGGTGGTGCCGCTGTCGCCGGTGCGTCTGTTGTTGGTGCTGATCACGGATACCGGTCGTGTGGATCAGCGCAATGTGGAGCTCGATGAGCCGCTGGAGGCCGATAAGGTCACGGTGCTCAAGGATCTGCTTAATGGTGCGTTGGCGGAGAAGACCCTCACGGATGCCTCGGAGGCCCTGCAGGAGCTCAGCCACAACGCCCCCTCGGATATCCGCAGCACCATGGAGAAATGCAGTGGTGTCCTGGTGGCGACGCTGGTGGAGCAGCCCTCCGACCGGCTCATTCTCGCCGGTGCCAGCAACCTCACGCGCCTGACGCGGGAAACCGCCGCGAGTGTGCCGATGGTGCTGGAGGCGCTGGAGGAACAGGTGGTCATGTTGAAGCTGTTGTCCAATGTCACGGATCTGGATCATGTCACGGTGCACATCGGTGAGGAGAATGAGGATGTGCAGCTGCGCAGCGCCTCGGTGGTGACCACGGGGTATGGTTCCCCGGGTAACACCCTGGGTGGTCTGGGAGTGGTGGGGCCCACATACATGGACTATCCGGGAACAATCTCGAAGGTGTCGGCCGTTGCTAAATATGTCGGTCGGGTACTGGCGGGCGAATAAGCCCGCTATACTAGGCCATTTGTTCACCTATTCGCGATAAATCTTCACTCATAAGGGAGAATCACCGACAGTGGCACGTGACTATTACGGCATCCTCGGAGTTGACCGCAACGCAACCGACTCTGAAATCAAGAAGGCGTACCGCAAGCTTGCCCGCAAATACCACCCTGATGTGAACCCCGGTGAGGAGGCGGCGGAGAAGTTCCGCGAGGCCTCCGTGGCCCATGAGGTGCTCACCGATCCGGATAAGCGCCGGATCGTGGATATGGGTGGCGATCCCATGGAGCAGGGCGGCGGTGCCGGCCACCCGGGTGGTTTCGGCGGTGGCGGTCTCGGTGACATCTTCGATGCCTTCTTCGGCGGTGGCGCGGGTTCCCGTGGTCCACGGTCGCGTGTGCAGCCCGGAAGTGACACCCTGTGGCGTGCCTCCATCACCCTGGAGGAGGCCTACACCGGTGTGAAGAAGGAGCTCACCCTTGATACCGCTGTGCTGTGTACCAAGTGTCACGGTTCGGGTTCCGCCTCCAACGCCAAGCCGAATACCTGTGGCACCTGCCATGGTTCCGGTGAGATCCAGGAGGTGCAGCGCAGCTTCCTGGGCAATGTCATGACCTCGCGTCCCTGCCACACCTGTAACGGCACCGGTGAGGTTATCCCGGATCCGTGTGATGAGTGTGCCGGTGATGGTCGTGTGCGTGCGCGCCGGGACATCGTGGCCAACATCCCGGCCGGTATCCAGACGGGCATGCGCATCCGCATGGCCGGTCAGGGTGAGGTCGGTGCCGGTGGTGGACCCGCCGGTGACCTCTACATCGAGGTCATGGTCCGTCCGCATGTGGTGTTCACCCGCGACGGCGATGATCTCCACGCCAGCATCCGCGTGCCCATGATCGATGCGGCGCTGGGTTCGGAGCTCCAGGTGGAGTCGCTGACCGGCGAGGAGGTCACCGTGGTGATCCCGGCGGGCACCCAGCCCAATGAGGTCATCACGCTTGAGGGCGAGGGCATGCCACGTCTGCGTGCCGAGGGCCGCGGCGATCTCATGGCCCACGTGGACCTGTTCGTCCCGACCGAGATCGATGAGCACACCCGTGAACTCCTGGAGCAGATCCGGGATCACCGCAGGGACAATTCCTCGGTGCACCGCGAGGGCGAGGAGCACGGCGGGCTGTTCGACAAGCTCAAGAACAAGTTCCGTAACCGCTGATGTCGCTTCCCGTCTTCATCTCCGACACGGTTGCCACCGCCGGTGAGCATGTCACCGTCACCGGCCCGGAGGGGCGCCACGCGGTCACCGTCAAGCGCATCAGTCCAGGTGAGCGCGTGATGCTTATCGACGGCCACGGCACCGCCCGCACCTGTCAGGTCACCGCGGTCAGTGGCAGGGACCGCATGGATGTGGTGGTGGAGAGCGTCGAGGAGATCCCACCGGCCGACCCCCGGGTCACCATCGTCCAGGCCATCCCGAAGTCCGAGCGCTCCGAGCTGACCGTTGACCTGCTCACCCAGGCGGGTGCGGATCGCATCGTGGCGTGGCAGTCACAGCGCACCATCGCCAAGTGGGCGGGCAAGGAGGAGAAATCACTGGCGAAGTGGCAGGCGGCCGCGGAGGCGGCCGCGAAACAGTCGCGGCGCGCAACCATCCCCGAGGTGGTCGGGGTGGTGGATACGGCGGGCGTCGACAAGCTCATTGCGGACGCGGACCTGGCGATCATCCTGCACGAGGAGGCCAGCAAGCCGTTCCGGGAATTGAATTTCACCGGCGATGTTGTAGTGATTATCGGGCCTGAGGGTGGGGTGTCGCCGGAGGAGATCCACCGGTTCACCGCCGCCGGGGCCCACACTGTGAAACTGGGCCCCGAGGTGCTCCGGACCGCATCCGCGGGAATGGTTGCCCTCGCGGCGATCGGCGTGCTGTCAGACCGCTGGTAAAGTTCTCGCTAATGACCCGAATCTCCTCCCCTGACCACACCAGAAAGCAGGCAGATACAGCACTGTGACTACCCCGCGAAGCACACGCACCGACGTTGTGTCCACCGTCTACAACCTCCAGCGCGATCTGGCGCCCACGGTTCTCGGCGTCACCGACGACAACCTGAGGGTGTTGGACAATCAGGTGGATGCTGATTTCCACGCCCGGGGTAGCCGCATCGAGCTGACCGGACCGGCCCATGAGGTCTCCCGCGCCGGGCGGATCCTCGATGAGCTTCAGGCCATCGCCCGCCGTGGCCATGTGATCAGCACGGATACCGTCAAGAACGTCATCAGCATGATCAATGTGGAGACCCCGCAGTCGGTGTCCGAGATCCTCACCGGTGACATCATCGCCCGCCGCGGCAAGGTCATCCGCGCCAAGACCCTCGGTCAGAAGGAATACGTCGACGCCATCGATGAGAACACCATCGTGTTCGGTGTGGGTCCCGCCGGTTCCGGCAAGACCTACCTGGCGATGGCCAAGGCCGTGGCGGCGCTGCAGTCCAAGCAGGTCAGCCGCATCATCCTGACCCGCCCGGCCGTGGAGGCGGGGGAGAAGCTGGGGTTCCTGCCCGGTACCCTCAATGAGAAGATCGACCCGTACCTGCGCCCCCTCCATGACGCCCTGCGCGACATGGTGGAGCCCGAGGTCATCCCGAAGCTGATGGAAGCCGGGATCGTCGAGGTCGCCCCGCTGGCCTATATGCGTGGCCGCACCCTCAACGATGCGTTCGTCATCCTCGATGAGGCCCAGAACACCACCCCGGCGCAGATGAAGATGTTCCTCACCCGCCTGGGATTCGGGTCCAAGATGGTGGTCACCGGTGACATCACCCAGGTTGACCTCCCCGGTGGGCAGAAGTCCGGTCTGCGCCTGGTGCGTCACATCCTGCGTGATGTGCCGGATGTGCACTTCACCGAGCTGACCTCCGAGGACGTGGTGCGCCACCAGCTGGTCGGCCACATCGTCAACGCCTATGACGAGTACGAGGAGCTGCAGGAAAAGCGCGAGAACGAGCGCCGCCGTGCCCGCGAGGAACGCGAGGAAGCTTTACGACGCGCTGTCGAGGGCGAAGCACGCGAACAGGAGGGTCTCCAGTCATGAGCATTGAGGTTTTCAACGAATCCGGTTACGACGGCGTGAATGAGGAGATGCTCATCGACGTCCTCTCCTTCGCCCTCGGCGAGATGGATATCCACCCCGACGCGGAGGCCTCCATCCACATCGTGGACTCCGCCACCATCGCGGAACTGCACGTCAAATGGCTGGACCTGGAGGGCCCGACCGACGTGATGAGCTTCCCCATGGATGAGCTCACCCCCGGTTACTCCCGCCCCGACGGCGCGACCCCCGGCCCGGCCATGCTCGGGGATATCGTGCTGTGCCCGGAGTTTGCGGAGAAGCAGGCCACCAAGGCGGGACATGACCTGCCCCACGAGCTGGCACTGCTCACCGTCCATGGGTGCCTGCACCTGTTGGGGTACGACCATGTGGAACCCGCGCAGGAACGCGAGATGTTCGCCCTGCAGAATGAACTGCTGGCCGACTGGTATGACGACGTGGACCGGCGTGGGGTGGTCTACCAGCCGAAACCCACCGGCCCCGGTGCCTTCCCGACCGCGGCCGACC
Organism: Corynebacterium gallinarum; assembly: GCF_014837045.1. Taxonomy (GTDB): domain Bacteria; phylum Actinomycetota; class Actinomycetes; order Mycobacteriales; family Mycobacteriaceae; genus Corynebacterium; species Corynebacterium gallinarum. The sequence continues at coordinate 391,733 of NZ_JACSPR010000001.1, read as the reverse complement.
GCCTGGAACTCGATCAGACCATGATTGCCGATGAGCAGGGCGAATCCGGCGAACCTGGCGAACCTGGCACCTCCGCCCGTTAACCGACCGCGGATGGAGAACCAGGAAAATCTATGATCACCGCTGAGATGGATGAAACCGTCCTATGGCTGGGGTTGGCCACCGTCGTCTCCCTGTTGCTGTCCGGACTGCTCGGGGCAATTGAATCCGCCGTCTCCACTGTCTCCCGCGCCCGCGTGGAGCAGATGCACAAGGATGACGTCGCCGGATCGGCGGCCCTGCTGCATGTCATCGACAACCGGGCCACCAACATCAACATCCTGGTGATGCTGCGCACCCTGCTGGATACCTCCGCGGCGGTGCTGGCCGGTGTCATCGCGGTCCATCTGGTCACCAGCGATGCCTGGGCGATCTTCCTGGCCATCGTGGTGGTTTCCCTCATCACCTTCGGTGTGGTGGGTGTGTTCGGCCGGACCGTGGGGCGGAAGAACCCCTATACCGTCTCCCTGCGCAGTGCGGTTGTCCTCACCGGCGTGGAGAAGGTGCTCGGCCCCCTGGCCAAACTGATCATCTGGGTGGGCAATGTCATCGCCCCGGGCCCGGGGTTGCGCAACGGCCCCTATGCCACCGAGGTGGAGCTGCGCGAGATGGTCGACATCGCCCAGGAACACGGGATCGTGGAGCTGGAGGAACGCCGCATGATCCAGTCGGTGTTCGACCTCGCCTCCACCACGGTGCGGCAGGTGATGGTGCCCCGACCTGAGATGATCTGGATCGAATCCGGCAAGAGCGCAGGCCAGGCCACCGCCCTGTGCGTGCGCTCCGGGCATTCCCGCATCCCGGTCATCGGTGAGAATGTCGATGACATCATCGGTGTGGTCTACCTGAAGGACCTGGTCAAGCAGACGTACTACGCCACCGACGGCGGCCGTTCCGTCACCGTCGACGAGGTCATGCGTCCGGCCAAGTTTATCCCCGACTCCCGCCCCCTGGATGCCCTGCTGCAGGAGATGCAGGAGGAACAGAACCACATCGCCATCCTCATCGACGAATACGGTGGCGTGGCCGGGTTGATCTCCATTGAGGACATCCTGGAGGAGATCGTCGGTGAGATCGCCGATGAGTACGACAATGACGAGGTCGCCCCGATTGAACAGATCGCCGAGCGTACCTACCGGGTGATGTCGCGACTGTCCCTCGAGGACCTGCGGGACCACCTGGAGGAGGAACTCGAGGTGGACCTCGACTTCTCCGATGACATCGATGATCAGGTGGACACCGTCGGCGGTCTCATCGCCTTCGAACTGGGCCGTGTGCCACTGCCCGGGGCCACCGTCGAGACCTCCGGGCTCCGGCTGACCGCGGAGGGCAAACGCAACCGCCGTGGCCGGTTGCGCATGCATTCGGCCGTGGTCGAGGTCCTGCCCGCGGTGGAGCAGGCGGAGAGCTGACGTCGGGTCGTCGCAAAGCGGCACTGCCGGATAACTACAACCGGGCCGGGTGGGACTATGCTGGTTAGTCATACTTCCCACGAGAGACCCAGTTAGAGGATCAATGAGCTTTACCGACACCCCGGAAGGTTTCCGTTCAGGCTTCGTCAGCTTCGTCGGCCGCCCCAACACAGGCAAATCCACACTGACCAACGCCCTGGTGGGTGAGAAGATCGCCATCACGGCCGATCAGCCTGAAACCACCCGCCACCCGATCCGCGGCCTGGTGCACCGGGATGACGCACAGATCATCGTCGTGGACACCCCCGGCCTGCACCGCCCGCGCACCCTCCTGGGTGAGCGCCTCAATGAATCAGTCAAGGACACCTACTCCGATGTGGACCTCATCGGTCTGACCATCCCGGCCACCGACAAGATCGGTCCCGGTGACCGCTGGATCCTCGACGCCGTGCGCACCGCCGTACCGAAGACCCCCATCGTGGGTATCGTCACCAAGATTGACAAGGCATCCCGCGACCAGGTGGCCGCCCAGCTCATGGCGCTTCATGAACTGCTCGGGGGCACAAGCGAGGTGGTCCCGGTGTCCTCGGCCTCGGGTGAGAACATCGACACCCTCGCCGGTGTCATCGCCGGTCTCCTCCCTGAGGGCCCGAAGTACTACCCGGATGACCACATCACCGATGAGGACACCGAGACCCGCATGTCGGAACTGATCCGTGAGGCGGCCCTGTCCGGCCTCAAGGATGAACTGCCGCACTCCATCGCCGTGGAGATCGACGAGGTCCTCCCGGATGAGTCCCGCCCCGGCACCCTCACCGTCCATGCGATCATCTACGTGGAACGCCCGGGCCAGAAGGACATCATCATGGGCCACAACAACCAGCGCATGGGCCGGATCATCCACAATTCCCGCCAGCAGCTGACGAAGCTGCTCGGCAAGAACATCTACCTGGATCTGCGCATCAAGATCCTCAAGAACTGGCAGTCCGATCCCAAGGCGCTCAACCGCCTGGGCTTCTAGACCCCCGCCGGCGAGGATTGGTGTAACCGGTGCGCAGGGAGAGTTACCGGGACCGTGCACTGGTGGTGCGGACCCACGACTTCGGGGAGGCCGACCGCATCGTCGTCCTGCTCACCCGTGATCACGGCATCGTCCGAGGGGTGGCCAAGGGGGTGAGGCGGTCGAAATCCCGGTTCGGGTCCCGCCTCCAGCTGTTCGTGGAACTGGACGTCCAGCTGTATCCGGGGCGCAACCTGTCCACGATCTCCGGTGCGGACACCGTGGGGTACTACGCCTCCGGCATCATCGATGATTTCAAACGCTATTCCGCGGCGTCGGCCATCCTGGAGATCGCCTCCAGCATCGCACCGATGGAGCAGGGACCGTACCTGTTCGACGCCACCACCTCCGCATTACAACGCATGCAGAACGCGGAGCACCCGGTATTGCTCCTGGATGAGTACATGCTCCGGGCAATGGACCATGCGGGCTGGGCCCCCAGCCTCTTCGACTGCGCCCAGTGCGGACGCCCCGGGCCGCACACCGCCTTCCACCCCGGCGCCGGCGGGGCGGTGTGTCTCTACTGCCGCCCCCAGGGCAGCGCGGAGGTGTCTGCCGAAACCCTGCACATGATGTGGCTGCTCGCCAGGGGCCAGGGTGGGCGGGTGCTGGCGGAGCACCCCGGGCTGACCGGCGCCATCCACCGGCTGGCCACCGCACACCTGCAGTGGCATCTGGAATGCAAACTTCCGACCCTGGAGGTCCTGGATCAGGTGTGAGACCGGGTGTGAGACCGGGTGCGGGACCGGGTGCGGGACCGGGTGCGGGACCGGGGTTAGGCCGGGTGTTGGTCCGGGTCTGGCCGGTGGGCGTGGCACAATGATGGATTGTGAGTGAACTTGTACCCCCCAACATCCCTGCTGAATTCCTGCCCCGGCACATCGCGCTGGTGATGGACGGAAACGGCCGCTGGGCCACGGAAAAGGGCATGAAACGCACCGAGGGCCACCGGCGTGGTGAGGCGGTGCTGCTCGATGTCGTGGATGCCTGCCTGGCACTCGGCGTGCCGTACCTGTCCGCGTATGCCTTCTCCACGGAGAACTGGCGCCGCTCCACCGATGAGGTCCGTTTCCTCATGGGGTTCAACCGCGATGTGCTGCGTCGTCAGCGGGACGGCCTGCACGAGAAGGGCGTCCGCGTCCGGTGGGTGGGGCGTCGTCCACGTCTGTGGCGCTCGGTGATCCGCGAGCTGGAGGCCGCGGAGGAACTGACCAAGGACAACACCAACATGACCCTGGCGATGTGTGTGAACTACGGTGGCCGCGCCGAGATCATCGACGCCGCCCGGGAGATCGCCCGGCAGGCGGCCGCGGGACAGTTGCGGCCCGAGCAGATCAACGAGAAGACCTTCCCGGATTTCCTCGATGAGCCCGATATGCCGGATGTGGACCTCTTCCTGCGCCCCTCGGGGGAGAAGCGCACCTCCAACTTCCTGCTGTGGCAGTCGGCATATGCTGAGATGGTGTACCAGGACAAGCTCTTCCCTGATTTCACCCCGCAGGATCTCTTCAACGCGGTGGAGGAATACGCCCGCCGCGACCGCCGGTTCGGCACCGCCTGATTCTCTGTGGGACATGACATGAGCGAGGATCCCGGTGCCGACCAGCCGGACATAGACCGGCACGCCACAGACAGGTATGCCACGACGCCGCCCACCCCGGATCAGCTCCGGCGGTGGCAGCGCTACCTGGCCAATGAGCGCGCCGAGGCGCAGGTCTACCGGGAGCTCGCCCGGAAACGCACCGGGGAGGAACGCGAGATCCTGCTGAAACTCGCGGAGGCGGAATCCCGCCATGAGGCCCACTGGCGCGGGCTGCTCGGTGATGCGGGCACGGGCCCACACAAACCGGATCTGCGCACCAGGATCCTGGGGGTGCTGGCGCGGCGTTTCGGGTCGGTGTTCTCCCTGGCGCTGATGCAGTCGGCGGAGTCCCGCAGCCCCTACAGCTTCGATGATGATGCCACGGAGCAGATGAGTGCGGATGAGCGCATCCACGCCGAGGTCATCCGTGGTCTGGCCACCCGCGGCCGGGAACGGATGAGCGGTAATTTCCGTGCCACGGTCTTCGGCATCAACGATGGGCTGGTCTCCAACCTCGCACTGGTCATCGGCGTGATGGCCAGCGGTGTCGCACCGCAGATCGTGCTCCTCACCGGCCTGTCCGGCCTGCTGTCCGGGGCGTTGTCCATGGCGGCCGGCGAGTACATCTCCGTGCGCTCCCAGCTGGAGCTTCTCGAGGCCTCCACCCCCGATCCGGAGACCCGCACCGCGATCTCCGAGCTTGACGTGGACGCCAATGAGCTCGAGCTGGTCTACCGCGCCCGCGGAATGACTGAGCACGAGGCGGCAGCCAGGGCTGCGGCCGTCTTCACCGCGCTGGTCTCCAGCAGGGGGGAGCTTGACGACGCCCATCTCATTCCGACCACTGATCGTGAGGAGACCGGCTCCGCCCGATCCGCGGCCCTGTTCAGCTTCCTCAGTTTCTCCGTGGGGGCCTTCATCCCCATCATCCCGCTGCTCTTCGGCCTGGGTGGGGTGGTGGCGGGAATTGTGGCCCTGGTGCTGGTGGGTGTCTCCCTGATGTTCACCGGTGGTCTCACCGGGGTCCTGTCCGGCAAACCACCGTTGTACCGGGCGCTCCGCCAGCTGCTGGTGGGATTGGGTGCCGCGTCGATCACCTACACCCTGGGGCTGGCCTTCGGCACGATACTCTAGGGAATCAGGCCTTCGCCTCCTCGGCATCCGTGCGGCACGTGGGGCACAGCCCGAAGATCTCCGCCTCGTGGCTGGTCATGCTGAACCCGTGGGTCCGGGCGATCTCCCCGGCCCAGGCCTCCACCGGGCCACCATCGATCTCCTCGGTGCGACCGCACTGGGTGCACACGAGGTGATGGTGATGTCCCTCATCGTGGCACTGACGGTAGAGGGTTTCACCGCCGGCGACGGTGAGTACATCCACGGCGTTGATCTCAGCCAGTGACTGGAGGGTGCGGTACACGGTGGTCAACCCCACGGAATGCTCCCGGGCGTTGAGTTCCGCGTGGATGGCCTTGGCGGAGGCGAAGTTGTCGATCTCCTCCAGGATGTCCACCACCGCCTTGCGCTGCCGGGTGCTGCGCACCCCGAGCTTGGGTGTGGACTTCTCTCCATGGCGGTTCAGGCCCATGCCACCCTCCTGAGAATCTGGGAAACAGTGGTTATTGTTCCTGATCCTACTCCGAAGTGGTCTCGGCGGTTTTTTCCGCAACCCGCAGTGCGAGCTTGAGGATGTCGATGATCGCCGGTTGCGCAAGCGAGTAGGACATCTGCCGGCCACGACGGTCGGCGTGCACCAGCTCAGCGGCTTTGAGCACCTTGAGGTGCTGGCTGACCAGTGGCTGCGAGCTACCTACCAGGGAGACGAGTTCGGAGACGTAGTGTGGTCGCTCATGCAATGCCACCAGCATGCGGATCCGGAGTGGGGAATCCACGGCACGGATGACGGCGCTCAGGGCGGCTATGTTGTCGGCGACGCTGAGCTCAGCGGAATCCACGACCTTATCGGGGGATAGGTGGATGGCTGTGGACGGATCCTCGTCATCGTGTGGGGGCGTGATCATCCTGTTAGTGACGTCCTGGACCACGAGACGCCTCCTTCCTGTTTCAAGACCGGGGGACTTCTCCTCCGGCATGTTTAGCACAAATGCTAGAATAGCCCCTTTTGGCTCTTCTGATGCGGTATTTGCGAAAATAAAAGAAATATTCTATATGTGATTTCTGCCCGATTTACCGTTAGGTATATCTCAATATCTAATGTTAATAGTTGGTTATAACATTTGATTAACTAATCGAGTGTGACCTTGGATAAACAGGCCCAGGGCAAACCGGCTTGTCAGGTGGGCTAGGATTGGAAAGGTCTGTCCTTAATCTTGGGACTAGTGAACTGCCAATCGACCTGGAGGAGAGCATCCGACGTGGCTCAGCAATCGATCATCGACACTGTTGTGAACCTGTGTAAACGACGTGGACTGGTGTACCCCTGTGGTGAGATCTACGGCGGCACCCGCTCGGCCTGGGATTACGGTCCGCTTGGCGTGGAGCTGAAGGAAAACATCAAGCGCCAGTGGTGGCGCACCATGGTGACCTCCCGACCCGATGTGGTCGGTGTGGACACCTCCGTCATCCTGCCGCGACAGGTCTGGGTCACCTCCGGACACGTCGAGGTCTTCACCGATCCGCTGGTGGAGTCCCTCCACACCCATAAGCGCTACCGCGCCGACCACCTGCTCGAGGCCTATGAGGAGAAGCACGGCCACCCGCCGGTCAACGGCCTCGCTGACATCAACGATCCGGAGACCGGCCAGCCGGGTAACTGGACCGAGCCGAAGGCCTTCTCCGGTCTGCTCAAGACCTTCCTGGGCCCCGTGGATGACCAGGAGGGTCTGCACTACCTCCGTCCGGAGACCGCGCAGGGCATCTTCGTCAACTTCAAGAACGTGATGAACTCCTCGCGCATGAAGCCTCCGTTCGGCATCGCCAACATCGGTAAGTCCTTCCGCAACGAGATCACCCCGGGTAACTTCATCTTCCGCACCCGCGAGTTCGAGCAGATGGAGATGGAATTCTTCGTCAAGCCGGGCGAGGACGAAGAGTGGCACCAGTACTGGATCGATACCCGCCACCAGTGGTACCTCGATCTCGGTGTGAACCCGGACAACCTGCGTCTCTACGAGCACCCGCAGGAGAAGCTGTCCCACTACTCCAAGCGCACCGTGGACATCGAGTACGCCTTCAACTTCGCCAACACCAAGTGGGGTGAGCTGGAGGGTATCGCCAACCGCACCGACTACGATCTGCGCGTCCACTCCGAGGGCTCCGGCGAAGACCTGTCCTACTTCGACCAGGAGACCGGCGAGCGGTGGATCCCGTACGTCATCGAACCGGCTGCCGGCCTGGGTCGTGCCATGATGGTCTTCCTCATGGACGCCTACCACGAGGACGAGGCACCGAACTCCAAGGGCGGCGTCGACAAGCGCGTCGTGCTCAAGCTGGACCGTCGCCTAGCGCCGGTCAAGGTCGCCGTCCTGCCGCTGTCGAAGAAGCCCGAGCTGTCCGGCCCGGCGGAGAAGCTGGCCGCCGAGCTGCGTCAGTTCTGGAATGTCGATTACGACACCTCCGGTGCCATCGGTCGTCGTTACCGCCGTCAGGATGAGATCGGTACCCCGTTCTGCGTCACCGTCGACTTCGACACCCTCGAGGACAACGCGGTCACCGTCCGTGAGCGTGACACCATGGAGCAGATCCGTGTGCCACTGGATGAGCTCCCGGGCTACCTGGCCCAGCAGCTCATCGGCTGCTAGGTAGCACAGCTGCCGCGGTGGATCGCGGCATATGAGGGGTAGCACCGGTTGGAAACGACCGGTGCTATTCTTATGTCCATGACCACGAAGGATCTCGCCGTGACCGAGTACACCTCCTGGGGCAAGCGCACCAGGACCGAGGGCCAGATATCCACCGACCTGCTGCGCGGGGAGGAACAGGAACGGATCGCCACCTTCGGTGATTCCACCTCCAAGGCCTTCACCTCCACCGCCACGGTGGGGGACCGGGAGTGGCAGCTGTCCTTTGATATCGATGGCACCGCCTCCGCGACCCTGCCCGATGGCAGGGTATTCACCGCCGACCCGGGGGAGAAGGGGTTCTCCAAGGCGAAGAACATCCTGATCGACATGGACGGCACCCAGATGGAAGCCATCCATGAAGGCAAGGGCAATTGGATCATCGATGATGCCGCATCCCAGAAGGTGGCACAGTTCACCGGGGTGAACAACGGTATGCGTCGGGCGATCCTGGAGTTTGAGAAGGGTATGCAACTGCCGGTGGATCAGGAGGTGTTCCTTTCCTGGACCACCCGCAAGACCCTGGAATCCAGGATGTTGGGTACCAGCTGGGCGCTGACGATCTTCCTGGTGATCCTCACCCCGATCATCGTCTACCTCATGTTCACGTAAGGCACCCGCCGAGTATGTCAGTTCCCCGAGGTAGATGAAGCCACAGGATTCCGATATGGACAGCAGTAAACGCCCGAAGGCGGGAATCTTCGGAGACCACACCCGCGAGACGTGGGTGTGGTTGGGTAATGAGCTTTTCGACGAAAGCGGCGAGATCATCGCCGATGTCCGGTCTGATGTTCTCTACGTCGCCAATGAGCGGCTGCTCATTGAATCAACGCCGGGAACCATGCGGTTCCGGTGTCGGGCCACCACCTCCGATGGGTCGGTGTTCACCATCAACCAGCAGTCCTTCTCCGTGAGTGAACTGGTGGCACGGTGCGGGCCGCGGCGGTATGAGCTCCGTCGGGTCTCCCCGTGGCGCAAGGAACGGGTGATCCTCAACGGTGGGGTGGAGGTGGCCCGCATGCGCCCCATGACCAGCGGGCGGGTGGAGTTCCACGTCGGCACCGCCGATGGGGATAAACTCCCCTTCGTGGATGCGGTCTTCCTCAGCTGGGGATGTGTCCTGGTGGATTCCGCGGTGCGCCGACCGCGGATCTAGAACCGGGCCGGTGGTTAGAAGCGACCCCCGCGGAAGCCACCACCACCGAAACCGCCGCCTCCGCCGAAGCCACCTCCGCGGAAACCACCACCACCGAAACCGCCACCTCCACCTCCGAAACCGCCACCGAAGCCTCCGCCACGACCACCACTGCTGAGGATGGAGTTGATGACCATGCCAGCCACGAGTGCCCCACCGGCACCGCCACCGGGCCTGTGCTGGCTGTTCATGCGGTTCTGGTAGTCGTTGATGTCGGACTGCGCGGCGGAGCTGGCACGTTTGCCCGCCACCGCGGCCTGACGTGCGTAATCGATGGCGGCCGGGGTATCGGAGGTCCGGTGCTGGGTGGCCATGGCGTGCAGCCGCTTGGCGTTGGCAAGGTGGGTGCGGGCATCGGATTTCACGATGCGACCACGGGTGGAGATCAGGTCCTCGGCTGCCTGGATCTGGCTTGCCGCTGCACGCAGCTGCTGATCGAAGACACGCAGCTGACGCTGCTGGTCGGCGGCGGTGGACCGTACCGCATCCAGCTGGGTGTCCAGGGCGGAATCGATGTCGGTGAGTTCCGTGTAGGTGCCCAGGGGATCCCTTTCTGCGTCGGCACGCGCGGTGGACAGTGCCTCGACGGCGCGTCGGACCGCCTCATCGAGAGCATTCCAGTCCGCCCGGGTGCCGTCACGCCCCGCCTGATTCTTCAGCTGTGCGGCCTCAGCGACCTCCTCCTCGATCTCGGTGATCAGGTCGGCGACATTGGCGCGGGCCACAGTAATGTTCTCATCGGCGTGTTCGATGCCCTCCAGCAGGCGGTCCGCGGTGGCCACGGCATGTTCCGCCTCCCGGATGACCTCGACCAGACCACCCTGCTGGCCGGCGGGTTTGGCCTGCAGCTCACGCGCATGGGACAACACTTTCTCGGATTCCTCGAGCGCGGCGGTGGCCAGTTCCGCATTGTTGTCGATGCTCTCCAGAACGGTGCTGCCGTAACGGGCGCGCAGGTCCGCCAGGGTCTGCTCCACGCGGGGCAGACGGGTGCGGACATCGACGGTCTTCTGGGTGATCTCATCCAACCTGGAGTCCGCATTGACCAGCAGGTTGCGCATCTCCGCGAAGTTCTCGGCCTCCGCGTCGAGGGCATCGTCGGCCTGCCCACAGGAGGAGACGATCTGCACCAACATGGCGCGTTTCTCGGCCTCAGTCTCGGGAATGGAGTCATTGAGGCGTTGCTGCAGTTCAAAGGCCTTCTGCAGGGTGGTCTGGGAGTGGTTCATCGCCCGGGTGAAGCTGCGGGTGCGTTCCGGCCCGAATTCCGCCATGGCGATATCGAGTTCCTCCCGACCCCGTCGGATGGATTCATCGGTGGAGGACAGCTCTTCCTCCGCTAGGGCTTCCAGGGTTTCAATGGGCAACTGCATGAGACGGTTGGTATCGCGTGGGTCGATGTTGCGGGCATCGGACAGGGTCTCGGCATTCTGCTTCTTCTGACGCTTCCGGTTGAATGCCCACAGGCCACCACCAGCGGCCACGGCGCCCACTCCGGCAACACCCAACCAGGCGGCGCTGGTGCCGGAATCCCCGTCGGAATCCCCACCATCGCCTGCGCCACCACCTGCACCCGCTCCACCGGCACCACCGGAGACGGACGCTGCCAGGTCAATCGCGGACTGGGCGAGATCGCCCCGGACCAGTTGGGCGTAGGCAGCCTCGTAGGCAGCATCCAGCTGGGGGCCGGTCCACGCGGAACCACCCTGGACACCGAAGAGGCCTTCTTCCGGGGACACGGCATAGATGAGGACGTTGCCGCCGCCGTTGGCCGCCAGGGCCTGCTGGGTCCAGGCGTCGGGATCAACACCGTCGAAGGAGTTGAGGAAGACCACGAAGATCTCGCGCTGTTTCTCCACCCGTGTCTGGTTGATCGCCTCCTCGATCGCGGAAATCTCGGAGGAGGACAACGTCCCGGTGTAATCGGTCACGCGGTCGGCGTACAGTTCCGGGGCCTCTGCCACCACCATCGTTGCCGGGGTAGTGGTGGCCAGCGCTGTGCTGACAGGGAAGGCACCCACCAGCAGCACACCGCCGGTACCCACAGCGAGGGCAGCCGCGGAACGGGCCATGAATGTCCGGATATTGTGCACACGCGTGTTCATGGGCACCACAATACCGGCACAATCCCCCTGAGCCCTGGCACACTGGTGAAGGTGAGGAAAATGTCCAGAGTGCCTGTGTACACCGCTACCGTCATGGGGGTGGTGGCGCAACCGGTCCTCCGCAGCCTGCTGTACTCCCTGTGGCGCCCCGGGAATGACCGGAGGGTGATCGATTCGATCCTGGTGCTCGGCACCGCGCAGTATGACGGTCGTCCGTCCCGGCAGTTCGCGGCCCGCCTGCGGCACACCGCGCAGCTGTGGCGGCAGCACGAGACCCAGCGGGTGTATGTCGTCGGCGGGAAACTGCCCGGTGACCGCTTCACCGAGGCGGAGGTGGCCCGGGAGTACCTGATCCGGGAGGGCGTGGAACCGGATCTGATCATCTCCCAGCCCACCGGCAATGACACCCGTGGTTCCTATGCCCCGCTTGATCCGGCGGATGTGGGACGTGTTTTGATTGTCACAGACCCCAACCACTCCTACCGGGCGGTGCGGATCGCGCGTCGCATGGGGTTCGACGCGTACCCGTCCCCGACGCCGTATACGCCGGCCACCTTCCCGTCGAAAAGCTTTTTCACCACGCTGTCCCACGAGTGGGGCGGGGTGCTGGTGCTGGATATCGTCGCGGTGGCGGGGGAGCGGGCGGCGGAGCGCGTGGAGGATGTCATGAGAGCGGTGCAGGGGTGGTTGCGGCCGTCGCGGCGCGCCCGGCACGAGGAACTGCGGAGGTTGAGGAAATAAGATGTACCCCTATTCGGAGCCCGATGCGCAGCGCCTGCACCAGGAGGCGCCCAAGGCCAGCCAGCTGGCCCACAGCGAGGTGGATCTGCGCAGCGACTTCTCCCGCGACCGTGCGCGCGTGCTGCACTCAGCTGCTTTGCGACGCCTCGCCGACAAGACCCAGGTCGTCGGCCCTCGCGACGGGGACACCCCGCGCACCCGGCTGACGCACTCCCTCGAGGTGGCGCAGATCGCGCGCGGCATGGGCAGCGGACTCGGCCTGGATCCGGAACTCTCGGAACTGGCAGGGCTGTGCCATGACATCGGTCATCCCCCCTACGGCCACAACGGTGAGAAGGCCCTCAACGAGGTCGCCGCGGCCTGCGGCGGCTTCGAGGGCAACGCCCAGACACTGCGCATCCTCACCCGCCTGGAACCGAAGGTCGTGTCCGCCGACGGCACCAGCTTCGGTCTCAACCTCACCCGGGCAGCCCTGGACGCAGCCTGCAAATACCCCTGGACCAAAACCAGCCCGGATGGCACCATCAACCGGAAATACGGTGCCTACGACGAGGATGCCCACCTCCTGGAGTGGGTGCGTCGGGGACACACGGACCTGCGCCCCAGCCTGGAGGCGCAGACCATGGACTTCTCCGATGACATCGCCTACTCCGTCCATGATGTGGAGGATGGCATCGTCGCCGGGCGCATTGATCTCAAGGTGCTGTGGGATCTGGTGGAGCTGGCGGCCCTGGCACAGAAGGGCGCCCGCGCCTTCGGTGGTGACCCGGAGGAACTCATCGAGGGTGCCGCCACCCTGCGGGAACTGCCCGTGGTGGCCGCCGCCGCGGATTTCGATGCCTCCCTGAGCTCCTACGCCGCACTGAAGGCCATGACCTCCGAACTGGTGGGCCGGTATGTCGGATCCACCATCGCCGCCACCCGCGCCGCCGCCCGCCTGGGGGAGTATGAGTTCGGACGCATGCACGGTGAACTTGTGATCCGCCCCGAGGCCGACCGCGAGGTGCGCCTGCTCAAGACCCTCGCGGTGCTCTACGTCATGGATGACCCCGGGCACCTCGCCCGCCAGGACCGCCAACGCGACCGCATCTTCCGGGTCTTCGACTACCTCACCCTCGGCGCGCCCGGATCCCTCGACCCGATGTACCGGCAGTGGTTCCTTGAGGCCGATGATGATGCCGGGCGTGCGCGCGTGGTGGTGGATCAGATCGCCTCCATGACGGAATCACGCCTGGAACGCCTGGCCCGCAATGCCTCCGGGATCTCGGGATTCCTGGGGTAGCCCACCGGCTGGACAACCATGCCGGAACGGGTCGGGTTTTCTCCGTGGAAACCCGCTGATTTCTTTCCAACAACAGGTGCTATTTGAGCAGATAGACATGTGTTTGCGGTGGTCAGAAACATGAGGAAAAAAACTGCGCAATTCAGGTGGTGTAGCAGATAAAACCTGATGTACAGTTTCGGGAATGTGTGGAATTGTCGGATACATTGGCCAAGCGGGTGACACCCGCAATTACTATGCGCTGGACGTGGTTCTGGAAGGACTGCGTCGCCTGGAATACCGCGGGTATGACTCCGCCGGTGTCGCGGTGTACGCGGACGGGGAGATCAGCTTCCGCAAGAAGGCAGGCAAGGTCGCAGCCCTGGAGGCGGAGATCGCCCGCGCGCCCCTGCCGGATTCGATCCTCGGCATCGGACACACCCGGTGGGCCACCCACGGTGGTCCCACCGACGTCAACGCGCACCCGCATGTGGTGGCCGGGGGCCGGCTCGCCGTAGTTCACAACGGCATCATCGAGAACTTCTCCGAGCTTCGTGCCGAGCTGACCGCCAAGGGCTACAACTTCGTCTCCTCCACCGACACCGAGGTGGCCGCCACCCTGCTGGGTGAGATTTACAAGACCGAGGCCGAGGGCGATCTGACCCGGGCCATGCAGCTGACCGGTCAGCGCCTGGACGGTGCCTTCACCCTCCTGGCCATCCAGGTCGACCACCCCGACCGCATCGTGGCCGCCCGCCGCAACTCCCCGCTGGTCATTGGACTGGGCGAGGGGGAGAACTTCCTCGGCTCCGATGTCTCCGGGTTCATCGACTACACCCGCAGTGCGGTGGAATTGTCCAATGACCAGGTGGTCACCATCACCGCCGAGTCCTATGAGATCACCGACTTCGACGGCACCCCGTCGGCAGGCAAGCCCTTCGCTGTCGAGTGGGACGCCGCCGCCGCCGAGAAGGGTGGCTTCCACTCCTTCATGGACAAGGAGATCCACGACCAGCCGGCCGCCGTCCGTGACACCCTGCTGGGGCGCATGGATGAAGACGGCAAGTTGACGCTCGATGAGCTGCGCATCGATGAATCCATTCTGCGTTCGGTGGACAAGATCATCGTGGTGGCCTGTGGCACCGCGGCCTATGCCGGTCAGGTGGCCCGCTACGCCATTGAGCACTGGTGCCGCATCCCGACCGAGGTCGAGCTGGCCCATGAGTTCCGCTACCGCGATCCCATCGTCAACGAGAAGACCCTGGTGGTGGCACTGTCCCAGTCCGGTGAGACCATGGACACCCTCATGGCGGTGCGCCATGCCCGTGAGCAGGGCGCGAAGGTGGTGGCCATCTGCAACACCGTCGGATCCACCCTGCCGCGCGAGGCCGATGCCTGCCTGTACACCTACGCCGGTCCGGAGATCGCCGTGGCCTCCACCAAGGCCTTCCTGGCGCAGATCACCGCGTCCTACCTGCTGGGTCTGTACCTGGCGCAGCTGCGGGGCAACAAGTTCGCCGATGAGGTCCGTGTCATCCTGGACTCCCTGCGCGAGATGCCGGCGAAGATCCAGGAGGTCATCGACAATGAGGAGCAGGTCAAGCAGCTCGGCCGCAGCATGGTTGATGCCAAGTCGGTGCTCTTCCTCGGCCGCCACGTCGGTTACCCGGTGGCACTCGAGGGCGCACTGAAGCTCAAGGAGATCGCCTACCTGCACGCCGAGGGGTTCGCCGCCGGCGAGCTCAAGCACGGTCCCATCGCGCTCGTGGAGGACGGCCAGCCCGTTTTCGTCATCGTGCCGTCCCCACGCGGTCGTGACTCCCTGCACGCCAAGGTGGTGTCCAACATCCAGGAGATCCGCGCCCGTGGTGCGGTCACCATTGTCATCGCCGAGGAGGGGGACACGGCTGTTGATGAGCACGCCAACTACATCATCCGCATCCCGCAGGCCCCGACCCTGATGCAGCCACTGCTGGCCACCGTGCCACTGCAGATCTTCGCCTGCGCCGTGGCCACCGAGAAGGGCTTTGACGTGGATCAGCCTCGTAACCTGGCCAAGTCCGTCACCGTGGAGTAGAGAGCTTTACGACGCTTCACGGCACCGGGTCAGTCCCGGCCGGCAGCCTCAGCGACACACCGAGATCCCCACAGATCCGGTTGATCGCCGAGGCTGTTTTCTCGTCCACCGCCCAGATGCCCTGGATGGTGATGCTGCGCAGGCCGGTCTCCTTGATCAGGTCGGCCAGCCCGTCGAGGTTGGTGGGCCCGGGTCGGTCGATGCCCCAGGCGGCGCGGCCGATGAGCGCCAGGACATCCGCCCGGGTGTGGAAGGAGCCACGGATCACGATGTGCATGGTCTAGCCTTCCGCATCCGTGAGCTCGTCCGTGATCTCACAGAAGGACTCGTAGTGGTCCCCGGTGAAGTACCAGACATCGGGATCGGTCTCGGTGCTGCCACCGGTGACGATGCGCAGCGGACCACGGTGGTTCAGCCCGGGGGTGTCCACGGTGTATTCCCGGTAGTAGCCTGCGGGCTCCTCGGGCAGGATGCCCTCATAGTTGCCGAAGCGGGTGCCGTCATTGTCCGGGTAGGCGAAGGGACCGCCGGTCAGGATGTCCTCCACCACCGGTTCGGTCTGATCGGGCAGGCTCTCCAGGGAGCAGGCGGGCAGGCCACTGGTGGTGCGTAGTGGGGCCACGGTGCTGGTTGCGCTGGTGGCTGTCGTTGCTGTGGTGTCCGCCTGGTCCTCACCGGAGGCATTGATCCCCAACCAGGTGGCTGCGGCGATCAGCGCCACCCCGAGCACACCGGTGATTTTCTTGTTACCGCTTCTCTGCATGGGGTCAATACTCTCACATTCTGTGGATGGGAATCATGTCCCGGCAAGGGGCTAGAGTGTTCACCATGACAAAGGGACGCATACCGGAAAGCGATATCCAGGCAATCCGTGAACGAACCCCGATCGAGGAGATCGTGGGTGACTACGTGCAGCTCAAGAGCGCCGGCGCGGATTCACTCAAGGGACTCAGCCCCTTCAAGGACGAGAAGACCCCGTCGTTCCATGTCCGCCCCAACCGCGGGTACTACCACTGTTTCTCCACCGGCAAGGGCGGGGATGTGTATTCCTTCCTCATGGAGATGGAACACATCTCCTTCCCCGAGGCGGTGGAGGTCTGCGCGGAGAAGATCGGTTACCAGATCAACTACCAGGGTGGTGGCCCAGGTCGGCGTGAGGAACCCGGTACCCGTCAGCGTCTGGTCGCCGCGAACAAGGCGGCGCACCAGTTCTACCGGGAGCAGCTGGAGACCCCCGAGGCCCAGCCCGGGCGGGATTTCCTCCTGCAGCGTGGTTTCAGCCAGGAGCACATCTACCATTTCGAATGCGGTTACGCCCCGGCCGGATGGGACACCCTGACCAAGCACCTGCTGAAGAAGGGCTTCGAATTCAAGGAACTTGAGGCCGCCGGATTGTCCAAGATGGGCAGGCGGGGACCCATCGACCAGTTCCAGCGTCGTCTGCTGTGGCCCATCAAGAACCTCTCCGGTGATGTCATCGGTTTCGGCGCCCGCAAGCTTTTCGACGATGACAAGATGGGCAAGTACATGAACACGCCCGAGACCCTGCTGTACAAGAAATCCAAGGTGCTCTTCGGCCTGGACACCGCCAAGCGGACCATCGCGCAGAGCCACCAGGCCGTGGTGGTGGAGGGGTACACCGATGTCATGGCCATGTACGCCGCCGGCATCAACACCGCCGTGGCCTCCTGTGGCACCGCCTTCGGTGATGAGCACCTCCAGATGCTGCGCCGGTTGATGTTGGATGACAATTACTTCCGCGGGGAACTCATCTACACCTTCGACGGTGATGAGGCCGGCCAGAAGGCCGCCATGCGTGCCTTCGAGGGTGATCAGAAATTCACCGGCCAGTCCTATGTGGCCGTGGCACCGAAGGGGATGGATCCCTGCGACCTGCGTCTGGAGCGTGGGGATGCGGCCGTGCGGGATCTGGTGGCCAGCCGGATACCCATGTTCGAGTTCGTCATCCAGTCCATCATCAGTGAATATCCCCTGGACACGGTGGAGGGACGGCTCAATGCGCTGCGCCGTGCGGTGCCGATCGTCGCGGGTATCCGCGACCGGACCCTCCAGTCGGAGTATGCCCGGCTGCTCGCCGGTTGGGTGGGGTGGCCCGACCCCGCGGAGGTGCTCCAGCAGGTGCACGAGGAGGTCCGTCGACCCAAACCGCAGAAGAGGCAGATGCGGGCCACCCGTTTCGATGCGCAGAACCTGGAGGATCAGAGCACCCGCCCCCAGATGGTCATGCCCGATCCGCGTAACCCCGCCCTGTGGCAGGAACGTGAATCCCTCAAGATCGCCCTCCAGCACCCGGAACTGGCGGGATCCTATTTCGATGGTCTGGCGGTGGATTGTTTCACCAACCCCGCCTATCGCATGGTCCGGGATGCCATCACCGCGGCCGGTGGGTGCGAACAGACCACCGGTGGGGTGGACTGGTTGCCGCGGGTGTCCGAGAACATGGCGGATATCCTGGGCACCTCGCTGGTGTCCGAACTGGCCATGGAACCCATCGAGGTGGAGGCCCAGGACCTCGAGTCCTACACCGATGGGGTGTTATCCCGACTCCAGGAGACACGGGTGGGCAACCAGATCGCGGTGCTCAAGAGCCAGCTGCAGCGCATGCGCCCCTCCGATGATGAGCAGGCCTACAACTCCCTGTTCTCCGACCTGGTGGCCCTGGAACAGGCCCGGCGGGAACTGATGGCGCGGGCGTTCCGGGGCTGAACCGGTCTCTGACTAATCCTCATCCGGCTCGAGGACGCTGTGGCCGTCGTCGGTACGCAGATTACGTACCTCCTTCATCCGCGGTTCCGGGTCGAGCTTGTTGGCGATGGCGCGGCGGGTGGCATTCACCGCGGCCTTGGTCGCCGGGGAGTTGATGGCGGTTTCATATCCCTTTTTGATCTGGTGGTATCGCTTACGCCCGGCCTTGGTGCCTAACACGTACCCGGCGGCGGCGCCGATAACAAGCTGGATCATGGGTGGATGGTCTCCCTAGGAAATCGGATGTAGTCGACAGTTATTACCGATAGCCTACCTGGTCCGGGCGTTCTCAAAATTGATGGCGCGGGCCGCGCGGACCAGACCGATGTGGGAAAACGCCTGCGGGAAGTTGCCCGCCAGACGCCCGTGGGTGGGGGAGTACTCCTCGGCGAGCAGCCCCAGGGGACTCTGGATGGACAGCACGCGTTCCATCATCTCCTTGGCCTCCTCGAGTCGTCCCGACAGTGCGTATTGTTCGATGAGCCAGAAGGAACAGATGAGGAACGGGTACTCATCACCCTCCAGACCATCGGACCCATCGGTGAGGTAACGGTGGAGGAAGCCCTGCGCATCGAGCAGTTCCTCCTCGATGCGGGCGACGGTGCTGAGCATCTTCGGATCCGTGGGGGAGATGAACCCCATCTGCACGATGTGCAGCAGGGAGGCATCCACCTGGGTGTTGTCGTAACACTGGGTGAAGGACTGGATCTCCTCGTTGTACCCACACTCCATGATCTCCTCACGGAGACGGCCACGAAGTTCGCGCCACCGGTCCGCGGGGCCGTCCAGGCCGTATTCCTCGACAGCCTTGACCCCACGGTCGAACGCCGCCCACATGGCCACCCTGCCGTGGGTGAAGTGCTTCGGTTCGGAGCGCATCTCCCAGATGCCGTGATCCTTGCGGTTGTAGTGAAGTTCCTGGAATTCCAACATGGCTTTCTGCATGCCCCAGGAGAACTCATCCTCCCGGCATCCCGCACGTCGGATGGTTTCCAATGCGACCATGACCTCGCCGACCACATCGGCCTGGTACTGTTCGGCCGCGCCGTTACCCACGCGCACGGGAACGGAGTTCTCATACCCGCGGAGGTGGGGAAGTTCGCGTTCCGGGAGGTGGCGTTCGCCACCGAGTCCGTACATGATGCGCAGTTTCTCCGGGTCACCGGCGATCGCGCGCAGCAACCAGGCACGCCACTGCAGGGCGGCCTGGGAGAAACCGTATTCCACGAGCGATTCAATGGTGAAGGCGGAATCCCGCAGCCAGACATAGCGGTAGTCCCAGTTGCGCACCCCACCGAATTCCTCCGGCAGGGAGGTGGTGGGGGCGGCGACAATGCCACCTGTCTTCAGGTCGGTCAGGGCCCGCAGGACGAGCATGGAGCGGCGCACCTCGTCGTCGTAAAGCTCCTGCTGCGGTAGCGCATCCACCCAGTGCGACCAGAACCCCACCGTCTGCTCGAAGGAGCTGGAGTAATCTGGTAACGGTGGATGCTCCTCGAAGGATGGGGACCAGGTGAGCACCCAGTTCAGGGAATCCCCCGCCGTCAGCGTGAAGGTGCCGCTATGGCAATCGGAGCTCGGCCGGTGGGGCATCTTCGGTCCGCGGACATAGACCGCATTGGGGCCGGCCACCGCCTGGATCACGCTGTGGTCGCCGTGATCCGCCGAACGGAAATACGGGATGGATTCGCCGTAGTCGAACCGCAGACGCAATATCGCCTCCACGTCGATCTCCCCGTCGATGCAGTGCACGGTGCGCACCAGATCCGTGAGGGAATCCGTCTGGTCGTGGATCGGCATGAAATCCACCACCCGGGCGAGACCCGTGGGGGAACGCCAGACGGTCTGCACCACGAAGGAATCACCCAGATAGGTCTGGCTGATCACCTCACCATCCGGGACGTGGATACGCCAGTGCCCATGATCATGATCACCGAGCAGACGGGTGAACACCGCCTCGGAGTCGAACCTGGGTAGGCACAACCAGTCGATGCTGCCATGCCTGGACAGCAACGCCGCTGTGTGGGTGTCTGACAGCAGGGCGTAATCCTCCAGAGGTGTATCCAATGGGACAGATGGTGCTGTACTCGCGGTGTTCTCCATGCGTGCCAGGGTAGAGCGGTTCACAGTGTGGTGACAATCAAAGTGACAATCAGTCTCACCCTGCCGGTTGGTCCACCGCTTCATTGTGGACGGTGGTCGTGGCTTCGATGCCGTGGGTGAGTGATCTCTTCACCGTGCATAATGTGCCCACGGAACGCTCCGCAGCCTGAATGAGTTTCTCGATTCTCTCCGCCGACAGGGAGGCCATGTCGGTGGTGATGGTGTTGCTCAGGTGGGTGATCCGGTTGGTGTCGGGGGCGTAGGTGGCCTGCGCCGTGGAGGAGACGGACGCATCGGCGCCGAGCTTGTCCACCAGCTGGGCTTCCGCGGACAGCGCCGCACACCCGGCGAGTGCGGCCTGGAGCAGTTCGACGGGGGAGAAGCTGCCTTCGGCACCTTCCATGCCAATGGTGAGCGTGGCACCCCGGCGATTATCGACGGACAACGTCCACGGCCCGGTGCGGGTGGCGGTAATGGGTGCGGTGAGGGACGTCGCGTGGGAAGCGGGATCTGTGGCCATGGCTCCCAGGCTACGTCGACCGACCCCAGGTGCAGGGGTGTGTGATCATTTTCGTTGGTTTGCGCGGGACAACAGCCGGATTGGGTTGCCTGGGGGCACAAATCAACGAAATCGTTCAGCGGCACTTCCGGGTTAAACCCTAAAAAGTGTGTCCGGATTCCAGGCTTCCCAGGACAAAGCAAAAAACCCACCGAATAATTTCGGTGGGTTTTATTTCTGCTCCTCCAACTGGGCTCGAACCAGTGACCCTTCGATTAACAGTCGAATGCTCTGCCAACTGAGCTATGGAGGAATACTCTTGTTGTTTGGGCAGTGGCTGTGTGCCGCTTCCCTGCAACGAGAATTAACTATAGCCCGAGGCTTTCACAACACACAAATCGCCAGCTCAGGATGTAAATCCGGTGCCGTAAACCCAGTCCAGGGCCACCGCCGGGGCGACCGGGGAGTCGGGCAGGGTGATGTCGGCGACCCGCAGCCAGCGCCGCTGCACGGACTCCGGCCCAAGGGTGGCGATGGCGTACCCGTGGGCATCCAGATCCACATGGCGCACATGTGGGGCGTTGGCACGGATGAAGCCCTCACTGCCGTGGCTGACGGGGTTGTCCTCAGGTAATCCGAGGAAATCGTTGACATTGGCGGAGGTGATGGAACTGCCGACCAGTTCCACCCCGATGTGCCGGTCGCCGTGGCGCAGGGTGCTACCCCACTCGGAGTGGATGTCCCCGGTCAGGAAGAGGGAGGGGCGGCCGGTGTCCGCGAGGACGGAGAGCAGACGGTCGCGTTCGCGGGAGTACCCGTCCCACTGGTCGAGATTGGCGGGCAGGGGATCCGGCAGTTGGATGTGGGGGCCGCCGGTGACCTGCATGGGGGCGAACATCACCGAGCTGCCGATGATGTTCCACCGGGCGGTGGTGTTATCGATCTGGGTTTTCAACCAGTCGAACTGTGCGGTCCCCATCATAGTGGTCCCGCGCATCCCACCCAGCCACTGCTGGTGGGTGGGCGGGATGTCGCGGAAACTGCGCAGATCCAGCATGGACAGCTGTCCCAGGGTGCCGAAGGTGAATGAGCGGTAGAGGAGGTCGCTGGAGCCCGCGCGGATCGGCAGCCACTCCAGGTAGGCCTGCCGTGCCGCCTGTTTGCGGTCGTGCCAGGGTCCTTCATGGGGCTGGTGGTTCTGTGCGCCGTCCCGCCAGGAATTGTTGGCGGTTTCGTGGTCATCCCACATCACGATCCACGGCAGGGCGGCGTGGGCGGCCTGCAGGTCCGGGTCGGTGCGGTGCAGACCGTAGCGTGTACGGTACTGGTCGAGGCGGATGGTCTCCTCGGCGGGTTCGGTGGCGCGCACCATTCCGGCCCCGCCGATGAATGTGCCACGCGCGTATTCGTAGATGTAGTCCCCGAGGAATACCACCAGGTCCAGCTCACCGGCGCGCCGGGCGATGTCACCGAACGCCGCGAAGTGGCCGGCCTCCCAGTTGGCGCACGAGGCCACGGCGAGGGTGAGGGAGGACAGTGGGGCGTCGATAAGCGGAAGCGTCGTGGTGGTCCCCACCGGTGACCGCTCGCCATCCGGCGCGGTGAACCGGTAGTAGTAGCGGGTTGCGGGCTCCAGCCCGCCCGGGTCGACGTGGACGGTGTGGTCGCGTTCCGGCCCCGTCACCACGGTGCCGCGCGCCACGACGGTGCTTATCGACGCCTCCCTCGCCACCTCCCACACCACCCCGACGGACTCACCCACCCCGCTGCCCGGGGTTGCCTCCGGCGTGGGGGTGACACGCGTCCACAGGATCACCGAGCCCGGTGTGGGGTCCCCCGATGCGACCCCGTGCTGAAACCAACGGTGCGGGTCTGCGGCGTGCGCTGTTCTTGTCCCACCGACGGTGACCGCTGCCGCCGTCGCTGTGAGGGCCGTGCCCTGGAGGAAACGGCGACGGGGGATGTGTGCTGCCTGCATGGTGAGCTCCTCGGCGCGGGAGGGGAATAGGTCCTCATGATAATGCGACACGAACCGGGGGTTGGCACGTTGAGGGAAAAGGTGATGGGTATAATAAGCGCGTTGTCTGATAAGGCAACGATGGACGGGGGCTATAGCTCAGTCGGTTAGAGCTACGGACTCATAATCCGTTGGTCGCGGGTTCGAGCCCCGCTGGCCCCACCGAGTCCGTGATCAGAGGCCGTCATGCGCATATGCATGACGGCCTCTGTCATCTTTTCCGGTTCCTCCGGCCCCGCCTCAGGGGTTCGGGGTCGGGGAGTTGCTAGGGTCGGTGTCCATGGAGAGCTTGAACGCACTTGACTCATGGCCGGTGGACAACGTCGCAGCAAGCATCATCGCCGACGGCACCGTTACCACCCACGGCGATGTCGACCATGTCTTTGAGATCATGAGCGTGACCAAACTGGTCACCGCCTACGCCTTTCACATCGCCATCGAGGAGGGTGCCTTCGAGCTCGACACCCCGCTCGGTCCGGAGGGTGCCACGGTGCGACACCTGCTGGCCCACGCCTCGGGTCTGGCCTTCGGCTCCCCTGTGGTGGAGCGGCCGGTGGGGGAGCGTCGGATCTACTCCTCTGCCGGGTTCGACGTTCTGGCCCGTGCTGTGGAGGAGGAGGCCGAGATGTCGTTCGCGGAGTACCTGCGCGAGGCGGTGTTGATGCCTCTGGGCATGGAGTCCTCTGAGCTGCACGGATCCGCCGGGCATGCGATGCGCTCCACGGTGGCGGACCTGACCAGGTTCGCCGGGGAACTGCTGGATCCGACGCTGTTGGCGCGCCAGACCCTCGATGAGGCATTCACGGTGCAGTACCCGGACCTGATCGGCACCGTTCCCGGGTATGGAATGCAGAAACCGTGTCCGTGGGGGCTGGGTTTTGAGATCAGGGGCACCAAGTCACCGCACTGGACCGGTACGACCATGCCGGAGAACACCATCGGACACTTTGGTTATTCCGGAACCTTCCTCTGGGTCGCACCCGGAACCGGGCGGGCGGGTGTGGTGCTGACGGACCGCTATTTCGATGCCTGGGCCAAACCGCTCTGGACGGATTTCAATGATGCGGTGTGGGCGGAACTCGAGCGTGGGGTCTGACCGGTTGGGATTCCCGGGCGCATTTTTTCTAGCACGGGTGTTCGCATAGTTCCAGTGTCACCGCTGTGTTTCTCGTCGCCGATCCCTGCGACCTGCCTATGGACGAGGTCGATCGGGACGCTATTGGGGAAGATTAGTGCCCTGAACTGGGTTGATAGGAATATCCTCGCATCCATAACGGGGAGTCTAAAGTTGAACTTCAGCTTTAATGATCGGGGGTTAAAGTGTTGGTTCAGGGTTGCTGGTCCCGGGGGAGTTCACCACAATCGCCTGTAGCACGTCGTTAAAGGACGAATGACGCACACGCGAGGCCGTTGGGGAAGACGATCCTCGTCTTACAACACGCGGCACTGGGTTGACCAGGGTCGGGGGTTGTCAGGTGTTGCCTAAGGAATCCGACATGACGAACAAAGCATTAACCGTGCCCACCCGGAGCCGTCATCAGGCGGACCTGCTCACGGCAGACTTCTGGGAGGACATGGGGTTACCACAACTGAAAACCTCCATTGCACCTTCATTTTTGGATGTAGCCGAACCGGCACAAACCGCTGTTCTCACGATCAGCGGAATGCCCCGCACGCTGCGCCCGACGGTGGAGACCACAATGGTGGTGTGCATCCCCAGCCCCTCGGAGCTCGTTGCTTCGGGTGCTGATCTGCTCACCGCACGGTGGTTCACGGCCTGGCGTCGCGATCCGTTCGAACTCGGCCTGGTCGAGTGCCGTGAGGTGATCACCGGAGCACCATGTGAGCTCTCGCGTCTGCGGGATCTGCTGGTGAATCTGGCGGATGAACACATGTTTGATGTTGAACTGCGCATCGTTGATTAGACGACGGCGGGTGAGGATCCACCTGGATCCGGGGGACAACCAATCCTGCGGCCCCTCCCTGGAGGAGGGAGTCACCGCAGGATTTCTGCATTTCCGGAGCTAACCCACGTGGTCCTGTTCATCCAGGGGGAACGGTTGGGTTCGGTAGTTACGCAGCAGCTCATGCCCGTCACTCCCATGCACCGCGGGGACACCCTGTCCGCCGTTGGTGGTGATGGTGGTCAGCGCGCCCGTGGTGCCGTGGGACAACACATGCTCCCCGGGGGAGAGCTCACGGATGGCCACACCCGCGATCCTGTCCGGGTGTTCCGCGACGGCCTCACCGTAGATCAGTGGATCATGCTGGCCGTCATCGCCCACCAGGATCCACTTGATATCGGGGTAGTCGATGATGAGGTTCCTCAGCTGCACCTTCTTGTGTTCCTGACCGGACCGGAACATTCCGGTCGGGGTGGGGCCCCAGTCGGTCAGCAGCATCGGGCCGTCGGGCAGGTTGTACCGTTTCAGGAAGGCGCTGAGGGTTTCAAAGGTGTTCCATGCGCCCGTGGACAGATAGAACACCGGGGCATTCGGGTCGGTGCGCAGCAGCTCCGCATAGAACTCCCCCATGCCGGGCACCGGTTTGCGGGTATCGGTGTGGCGGATCCACGAGTTCCACGCCGCCAGCAGGGCCCGGGGGAGCCAGGTAACCATGATGGTGTCATCGATATCGGAGATCAACCCCAGCCGCGCGGACTGGTCAACGATGAGGACCCTGGCGCTGGTGGGTGTCGCTCCCTCGGCCTCGACGGAGACCTCATGCCATCCGGCATCCAACCCGTGGTCCTCCACGAGCAGGTCGAGGTACCCGTTGCCGTCCGTGGTGGTCTCCACCGTCTTGTCACCGACAAGCACCCGGACGGGGTGGTTGGGCACCTGGATGGTGAAGAACTGTCGCCAACCCCGCTGAGCCTGCTCGCCCAGCGACATCTGGCCCTCCTCACTGCCTTCCAGGGGATCCTGCGGAACATCAGGATTGGTCATGAGGACCCGGGCAAGCACCCGGACCCGTCGCTGTGAACCGTAACCCGAGAACCCGGTGACCTCGGGGGTCCAGCCCCTGCGGATGGACCGTTTCAGGGTGGCCCGGTTCGCCCAGTTTTCGCCTTTGCGTGCAATGTCAGAAATCGCCATGTCCACGACAGTAGACATCTGACCGTCCGCGTGCAGGACGGGGACCGGGGAGGTGGAGTCCTAGTTTTGTTCGGTGTTCTGTTCAGCGTGATCCGGGACGTTGAAGGATCCATCCCCGAACGGGTCATCCCACCTCTGTGCGATGTCGGCGATGGAGTCCACGACCATGGTCGGACGGAACGGGTACCGCTTGATCTCCGCTTCATCCGAGATGCCGCTCTTGACCAGGACGGTGCGCATACCGGCCTCCAGGCCGGAGATCACGTCGGTGTCCATGCGGTCACCGATCATGACGGTGTGCTCGGAGTGCGCACCGATGGTGTTGAGCGCGCTGCGCATCATCACCGGGTTGGGTTTGCCGATGAAGTACGGTTCCGCTCCTGTCGCCGCGGTGATCAGTGCGGCCACCGAGCCGGTGGCGGGCAGGATGCCCGTGGGGGAGGGGCCGGTGACATCGGGGTTGGTGCAGATGAACCGGGCACCGCCCATGATGAGGTTGATGGCGGTGGTGATGGCCTCGAAGGAGTAGGTGCGGGTCTCGCCCAGCACCACGAACTCCGGATCGGAGTCGGTGAGGATCCACCCGGCGGTGTGCAGCGCGGTGGTGAGGCCGGATTCACCGACCACATAGGCGGTGCCCTCGTTGACCTGGGATTTCAGGAAATGGGCGGTGGCGGTGGCGGAGGTCCAGATGCGCTCGGGAGGGATATCCAACCCCGAGCTGCGCAGACGTGCGGAGAGATCGCGGGGAGTGAAGATCGAGTTATTGGTCAACACCATGAACTCGATGTCATTGTGGACAAGTGCGTGCAGGAACCGGTCCGCACCGGGGATCATGTCGCCCTCCTTGATGAGGACGCCATCCATGTCGGTGAGATAGGAGATGTTCACAGTCATATGACCATTGTGCGCGCGGAGGCCTGGAAAGTCCCGTTAATCGGGGATGTGTTAGGACACTGTTTCCGAACGGTTGGTCTCCAGGAAATCAATGATGTCACCCAGGGTGGTGAAACCCTGCACATCAGCATCCTCGATACGCACCCCGAAGGCATCCTCCACCCGCACGACCGCCTCGATGAGGTTGAGGGAACTGATGGCCAGATCCTCGCGCAGGCGGGCGGTGGTGGTGATGTCATCGGCGCTCACCCCGCCCACATCCGACAGGATCCCGACCAGGGTGGTCAGCATGTCCGACCGGGCGTCATCGGGGGTTTCAGGGGTATTGGTGGAGTTCGGGATCATGACATCAAAGTTACCGATATGCGCCCACCGGAGCCAGTTGCCCTGCCTTGTAGTCTGGGTGGCATGGCTCTGGACCCCACGAGGTTACGATCATCACTCCGCGCGGCACGATTGCGCCTCACGAAACAGGGGCGGCGTCGTCTGGCACGGGAACACGCCGCACTACACAGCCGCACCCGCCGACCCGGCCTGGTGCACGTGGACGAGGAAACCACCGTGGACTCCGACGGGATCGCCGTCCGGACGTATGTGGTCGGCCCCGCGGACGCTGAGGCCACGGTCGTGTTCATCCACGGTTTCACCCTCGCCGCCGAGGTGTACTACATGCAGGTGGAGTATCTGCAGGAACATTTCCCACAGGTCAAAAGCGTGCTTTTCGACGTCCGCGGCCACGGACGCACCGGCCGGGTGGAACCGGAGCTCTGCACCATCGCGGGCACCGCCGATGACGCCCTGGCCGCCATCCGGGCGCACGCCCCCACCGGGCCCCTGATCATCGTGGGGCATTCCCTCGGTGGTCTGACAGCTCTCAACCTGGTTAAACGTGCCGATGCTGAACTCCGGGAGAGGATCCGGGGTGTCATCCTCGCCTCTGCCTCCATCGAGTCCCTCTCCGCGCAGGGACTCCCACAGATCCTCGCCTCACCGGTCGCCGAGAAGGTCAGGGACACCACCGAGGCATCCCCGGACGAGGTGGACGCATTCCGGGATTACATCTCCTCGTTCATCGCCCCGGCACTGTCCACCGCGGTGTTCAAACGACCCATCAACGACCGCGTGGTGGAGTTCCACGCCGCGATGATCCATGAGACCCCCCTGGACACCTTCGTGGGTTTCTTCGACGACCTCCAGGATCACGACGAACTGGACGCCGCCCCGGCCCTGGCGGGTATGGAGGGGTGTGTTCTGGCGGGGGAGAACGATGACGTCACTCCGCTCAGTCAGTCCGAGCGCATCTGCGAACTCTGGCCCGACGCGAAACGCCAGATCGCGGAGGGCGCCGGGCACATGCTGCCCCTGGAGGCACCGGGCATCATCAACAATGCCATCCACACCCAACTGGACCGAGTCCTCGGCGTACCCTCAACCCCCTGAGGTCAGGAACCGAAGACCTGTTGCCACAGACCCAGCGGCTCATTCGGGTTCTTGGTGATCACCTTCAACGTCGACGCACGCGCGACACCGGTGAGCACCACCCGCGGCGCGCCGGGGATCGGGGTGGAGGTGTCCACATTGAACTCCGACCAGTTCCTGCTGGCCATCTGCACATCCACGTGCACACCCGGGGGCACGACCAGGGTCGCCGCCGACATGTTCATGGTGATGTCAATGGTGACCACCGGTGCCGCGGCCGTGGCCCTGCGCAGATCCAGGTGGAGATCCGATCCGTTGAGCTTGTAGGCGGAGTACGCCGGTACGGCCCACTGGCCGGTTTTCTTGATCGACCCCATCGTCGACTGCTCAGGTTCAGAACCTGCAACCGCCGGGGGAGTGAACTGGTGGGGCTGGGCCAGGTGGCCGCCCATGGGAATGCCGTGGGGTGAATGGGGATGGGGCGGCTGCTGCACCGGGGGCTGGCCATACCGGTACTGCTGCGGCGGTGCGGGGGGCTGTTGCACCGGAGGTTGCTGCACCGGGGGCCCACCGAAGTACCGCGCACGGATCTGCATGAGGTCGGTGTTGTTGTCCGTGGACCACACGATATCCACCAAGTCCTGGTAGGTGGTCAGATCCAGGCGACCCTGCCCGACGAGGCGGGTGAGTTCAGCCTGGAGATATTCGCGGTCGGCATCGCTGGGCTTATTAGATGGAACGTTCATGGTGGTCTCCACTCTAGCGTCGCGTCGTAACCCACGCTCCCGTTTGGTGGGCAGTGCCAAACCCCACCCGGGGCACCCATGGGACGCCCGAGTTTACACATATGACCTGTTTGACAAGTAAGTTTTAGCATGAATCATCTCACAGGTGATTTCCCGTGACACAAGTGAACACCCTGGGCCAAGAAATCTATTGAAGGAGATGTGCCATGTTCTCTTCCCGTTCGACGACCCTCGCCGGCATCCTGACCGTCGGCGCGCTTGCGCTGGCGTCCTGCAGCAGCGACTCCGATGACACCGACACCACCACCGGCGCATCCGGGGGCGGTGATTCCTACACCATCGGTATCAACCAGCTGGTGCAGCATCCCGCCCTGGATTCCGCCACCGCAGGGTTCAAGCAGGCATTCGAGGACGCCGGTGTGGAGGTCACCTTCGAGGAGCAGAACGCCAACGGTGAACAGGGCACCGCGCTGACCATCGCCCAGCAGTTCGCCTCCGACAACCTGGACCTGGTCCTGGCTGTGGCCACCCCGGCCGCCCAGGCCACCGCCCAGAACATCACCGACATCCCGGTTCTGTTCACCGCTGTCACCGATGCGGAGTCCGCCGAGCTCGTGGACTCCAACGACGCACCGGGTGGCAACGTCACCGGCACCTCCGACGCGGCCCCGATCGAGGATCAGCTCGAACTCCTCCGTCAGCTCGTCCCGGATGTGGACAGCATCGGCATCGTCTATGCCTCCGGTGAGGTCAACTCCCAGGTCCAGGTGGACGCCGTGGAGGAGGCCGCAGGCCCCCTCGGCATCGACGTCAAGACCCAGACCGTGACCACCGTCAATGAGATCCAGCAGGCCGTGGACGCACTCGGTGATGTGGATGCCATCTACGTTCCCACCGACAACATGGTGGTCTCCGGTATCGCCTCCCTGGTCCAGGTTGCCGAGCAGAACCAGATCCCCGTAATCGGCGCGGAAGCCGGCACCGTCGAGGGTGGCGCGATCGCGACCCTGGGCATCGACTACACCGAGCTTGGACGCCAGACCGGTGAGATGGCCCTGCGCATCCTGCAGGACGGCGCCGACCCGGCCACCATGCCTGTTGAGACCGCCACCGAGTTCACCTACGTGATCAATGAGGACGCCGCCGAGCGTCAGGGCGTGGAGATCCCACAGGAGATCCTGGACAAGGCTGAGCGCGTATGATCGGCGCTTTTGAAGTCGGGCTCATCTATGGCGTGATGGCACTGGGTGTCTACCTCACCTTCCGTGTCCTCAACTTCGCCGACCTCACCGTCGACGGCAGCTTCACCACCGGTGCGGCCACCGCGGCGATGGCGATCATGGCCGGATGGAACCCCGTCCTGGCCACGCTCGCCGGGTTTGTCACCGGCTTCATCGCAGGCCTGATCACCGGCCTGCTGCACACCAAGGGCAGGATCGACGGTCTGCTGGCCGGCATCCTCACCATGATCGCCCTGTGGTCGATCAACCTGCGCATCATGGATGGGGCGAATGTGCCCCTGCTGCGACAGGACACCCTGTTCACCCCGCTGCGTGAGGCCGGCCTGCTCGGTACCTGGGCGGGCCCCGGCATCCTGCTGGTGGCCGTGGCGGCTCTCGGCGCGGTGGTGGTGTGGTTCCTCAACACCGACCTCGGCCTGTCCCTGCGCGCCACCGGCGACAACGGCCCCATGGTCCAGTCCTTCGGTGTGTCCACGGACTTCACCAAGACGCTCACCATCGCCCTGTCCAACGGGTTCGTGGGTATGTGTGGCGCCCTGGTGGGCCAGTACCAGGGCTTCGCGGATATCTCCATGGGCATCGGCCTGATCCTGGTCGGCCTGGCCTCGGTCATCCTCGGCCAGGCGCTGCTGGGTCAGCGCCGGGTGTGGCTGTCGGTCATCGCCGTCATCATCGGCGCGATCCTCTACCGCCTCATCATCTTCGCGGCGCTGCGCGTCGGGCTGGATCCCAATGACATGAAGGCGATCACCGCACTGTTGGTGATCATCGCCCTGCTCCTGCCACGGTGGAAGGGGATGACCTCGCGATTCCGGAAGACCCCCGCGCCTGCGGTCCCCGCGGCAGCGGTGGCCACCGAGAAACCGACCGAACCACTGCCCGTCGGAAAGGACGCGTGAGCCACCCCATGTTGACGCTCTCCAACATCAACAAGACCTTCTTCCCCGGCACGGTCAATGAGCGCAGGGCGCTCTCCGACCTCAGCCTGGAGATGAGGGAAGGTGACTTCGTCACGGTCATCGGATCCAACGGTGCGGGCAAATCCACCATGCTCAACGCGGTCTCCGGACGGCTGCTCATGGATTCGGGCACCATCACCATTGACGGCACCCAGGTCAACCGGATGTCCGAGCACAGGCGGGCCCGGTTCATCGGCCGGGTGTTCCAGGATCCCCTGGCCGGTACCGCCCCCAACCTCACCATCGAGGAGAACCTCTCGCTGGCGCTGCTGCGGGGTAAGAAACGTGGCCTGGGCCTCGCACTGTCGACCAAACGCAGGGACCTGTACCGGCAGGAACTGGCCAGGCTGGAACTCGGCCTGGAAAACCGTCTCACCGCCAAGGTGGGTCTGCTCTCCGGTGGCCAGCGCCAGGCGCTGTCGCTGCTCATGGCCGGGTACACCCAGCCCAAGATCATGCTTCTCGACGAACACACCGCCGCCCTGGACCCCCAGCGCGCGGAACTGGTCACCACCCTGACCGAGAAGATCGTCGCAGACGGCAAACTGACCACCCTCATGGTCACCCACAACATGGAACAGGCCATCCGCCTGGGCAACCGCCTCATCATGATGCACGAGGGCCGGATCGTCTACGAGGCGGGCGAAGAGGTGAAGCAGAAACTCACCGTGCGGGATCTGCTCCAGGAATTCGCCAAGATCAAGGGCGCGACGCTCTCCGACAAGGCGATGCTGGGCTGATACCGCTCCTCTCCACCCCGGGAACGACCACACCCCCGCTCCCCTCATCATGTGAGGGGAGCGGGGGTGTTTTTCGTCGACAAGCAGGTCTACTCGATCGGTGCGTCCGGATCGACCTGTGGGGCCGTCGGGTCGGACAGCTTGTACTTCTCAGCTGCCTGCGCCGCCACGGAGGCATCGATGGTGCCCTCGCGGACCAGGCCACGCAGGACTGCCACGACGATGGACTCGGCGTCGATGTTGAAGTAACGACGGGCTGCTGGACGGGTATCGGAGAAACCGAAGCCGTCGGCACCGAGGACGGTGTAGTCGCCGGGCACCCACTCGCGGATCTGGTTCGGCAGGTCGGTCGCGAAGTCGGATACCGCGACGTAGGGGCCGGAACCCTTCTTCAGCTGGGTGGTCACGAACGCCTCGCCGACATCCGCACCAGGGTTGCGCAGTGCCTCCAGGTTGCGACGGGCACCGTCACGTGCCAGCTGCACCCACGAGGTGGCGGAGAAGATGTTGGCCCTGATGCCGTAATCCTCAGCCAGGATGTCACGGGCACGCAGTGCCCACTGCATGCCGATGCCGGAGGCCAGGATGGAGGCCTCATGGCCCTCACCCTCGGCGGCCTTGTCGTAGAGGTAGATGCCCTTGTGCAGGCCCTCCACGTCCAGATCCTCAGGCTCAGCGGGCTGCGGGGTCGGCTCGTTGTAGATGGTGATGTAGTAGATGACATTCTCACCCTTGCCCGGCCCGTACATGCGGTCGATGCCGCGGTGGACCAGGTGTGCGATCTCGTAGGAGAACGCGGGATCGTAGGTCTCCACACCGGGGTTGGTGGAGGCCAGGATCGGGGAGTGGCCGTCCATGTGCTGGAGACCCTCACCGGTCAGGGTGGTGCGACCGGCCGTGGCGCCCAGGAGGAAACCACGCGTCATCTGATCGGCGGCGGCCCAGATGCCGTCACCGGTGCGCTGGAAACCGAACATCGAGTAGAAGATGTACAGCGGGATCATGGCCTCGCCGTGGGTGGCGTAGGAGGTGCCGGCGGCGATGAACGATGCCACGGAGCCGGCCTCGTTGATGCCCTCGTGCAGGATCTGGCCATCCTTGGCTTCACGGTAGGACAGCATGAGGTCGTGGTCGACCGGCACATAGTTCTGACCGTGTGGGTTGTAGATCTTCAGGGTCGGGAACCAGGAGTCCAGACCGAAGGTGCGGGCCTCATCCGGGATGATCGGAACCAGGCGGTCAGCCAGGTTCTTGTCACGCATGAGCTCCTTGAAGGTACGCACGGTGGCCATGGTGGTGGCCACCTGCTGCTTGCCGGAACCCTTGCGCACGGAGCGCAGCTTGTCCAGCGGGGGAACCTGGAGTGGCTCGTAGTTCTCGCGGCGCTCCGGCAGGTACCCACCGAGTTCCCTGCGGCGCTCCTTCATGTACTTGATCTCCGGTGAGTCCTCACCCGGGTGGTAGTACGGAGGCAGGTAGGGATCCTTCTCCA
This sequence comes from Corynebacterium gallinarum, assembly GCF_014837045.1. Lineage (GTDB taxonomy): Bacteria > Actinomycetota > Actinomycetes > Mycobacteriales > Mycobacteriaceae > Corynebacterium > Corynebacterium gallinarum. The sequence goes on along the minus strand of NZ_JACSPR010000001.1, from coordinate 358,487 downwards.
GCTCCTCATCGGAGATGGGCAGGCCCTGCTTGTCGCGGAACTGTTTCAGGTCGTCCAGGGTCAGCTTCTTCATCTGGTGGGTCGCGTTACGGCCCTCGAAGTTGTGACCCAGGCCGTAACCCTTGATGGTGTGGGCGAGGATAACGGTTGGGCGGTCCTTGGTTTCCAGCGCACGCTTGTAGGCGGCGTAGACCTTGCGGTAGTCATGTCCACCGCGGGGCAGCTTCCAGATCTCCTCGTCGGTCATGTCCTCCACGAGCTTCGCGGTGCGGGGGTCGCGACCGAAGAAGTGCTCGCGGACATAGGCGCCGTCATTGGCCTTGAAGGTCTGGTAGTCGCCGTCGGAGGTGTTGTTCATGACCTCGACGAGTGCACCGTCCTGATCCTTCTCCAGAAGTTCATCCCACTCACGGCCCCAGATGACCTTGATGACGGACCAGCCGGCACCACGGAAGAAGGACTCGAGTTCCTGGATGATCTTGGTGTTACCGCGGACCGGGCCGTCAAGGCGCTGCAGGTTGCAGTTGACCACGAAGGTGAGGTTGTCCAGGTTGTTCAGTGCGGCCTGGTGGATGAGACCACGGGACTCCGGCTCGTCCATCTCGCCGTCGCCGAGGAAGGCCCAGACGTGCTGATCGGAGGTGTCCTTGATGCCACGGTTGTGCAGGTAGCGGTTGAAGCGGGCCTGGTAGATGGCGTCCATCGGGCCGAGACCCATGGACACGGTCGGGAATTCCCAGAACTCAGGCATGCCGTGTGGGTGCGGGTAGGACGGGATTCCGCCACCCTCGTAGGAGACCTCCTGGCGGAAGCTGTCCAGGTCATCCTCGGTGAGGCGACCCTCGAGGAAGGCGCGGGCGTACATGCCCGGGGATGCGTGACCCTGGAAGAAGATCTGGTCACCGCCACCCGGGTGGTCCTTGCCGCGGAAGAAGTGGTTGAAACCGACCTCGTACAGCGGGGCGGCGCCGGCGTAGGTGGAAATGTGTCCACCCACACCGATTCCGGGGCGCTGGGCGCGGTGCACCATGATTGCGGCGTTCCACCGCATCCAGCGGCGGTACCGCTTCTCCATCTCCTCATCACCGGGGAAATCGGGCTCCATGGTGGTGGGGATGGTGTTGACGTAGTCGGTGGACGTCATCGGGGGCAGGGGGACACGCTTGGCGGACGCCCGCTCCAGCAGGCGCAGCATCAGGTAACGGGCGCGCTCCGGAGAGGAATCCTGCAGCAGACCGTCGAGTGAGTCCATCCACTCCCTGGTCTCCTCCGGGTCGGAGTCGTTCAAATAAGATGCAACACCATCACGGATCATCGCGAAGTTGGTGTCATCTGTGGGCTTGCCACCAAGTTTTGCTTGATCGGCCATTTCCACACCTCCTGTTGGAATGTTTTTCGTTTCGTTTATGCGACCGGCTGACCGGCGACCGCTTCCATCACCCGCAGCTGAAGACGTACCCGGTCACACCCCACCGATATCGGAGTGGGTGGTGATCCTTGCGGGGAATCCGGGGAGGATGTCCCGACCGTGTTCGTTCCTGAGGAAAGCTGGTGGCGGTGCGCGCACAATTGACACAAGGATACGCATAAACGCCGGGTCTTTTTAACAAAGCATTGCAGGAGGGCCTGTTTCACCTGCTGATGAGGGCTTGGGTGGGGTGCGGAACACTCCACTGCAAGGGTGTCCCAGGCCACATTATGGAAAACGGGGGTCCTGCGATGTGGGGGGGAGCTGCCCTTATGAAGGCAACCCCACCGGGCCTTTTCCACATGGAAGAAAGTGCAAATCCGGAATGTGAAGTTTCTCTCATGTTTGGCCTTCTGGCGAATGAAATTGAGGTCTGATGTCGGTATATGGGCCCTCAAGCTCACCGACCGGGAAGGGGAGGGGTGGCGGTTTGGGTGGCGTGTGGGAGTCACCGGGCATCCGACTTGGGATAGGTATGAACTCCGTCAAAAGGATGTTCTTGCTTAACGTGGGGGAGAATTGGGGAATAATTCCCAGGAAATATGGGAACTTCTGGGCTATGCGCGGTATTGTGCGAGGGGTAAACGTCAATAGCCCTCGGGAGGTGGTTCCAAAGGTGGACTGCCCCTTCTTTATATCGGGGGTTCAATTCACAGGAGGAACATACAGTGGCCGACGCTCCGGGCACAGTCAAGCAGGGTGCCCAGGATTATGCTCAACTACTCGGGATCGAATCGGGTCAGAGCGTCCAGGAAATCGGATGGGACGAGGATTGCGATTCGCAGATCAGTGAGTCTGTCGAGGATGTCATCGGCGGGGAACTCCTGGATGAGGATACCGATGAGCTGTGCGATGTCGTGCTGCTCTGGTGGCGCGAGGAGGACGGCGACCTGGTCGACGGCCTCGTTGATTCCATCCGTTCCCTCGCTGAGAATGGCCGCGTATGGCTGCTCACCCCTGGTATCGGCAAGGACGGCGCTCTCTCGCCGGGCGTGATTTCCGAATCCGCCCAGCTTGCGGGCATGGTCCAGACCAAGGCCGAGCGCCTGGGTGCCTGGCAGGGTTCCTGCCTGGTCCAGCGCAGCGCCAAGAAGGTCTAAGCCCCGATCTCAGGGTGACCGCTGGCCACCGGGGTCTGATTTCCGGACCCCTGTGACGGTGTGATAGGGTTTCCCTCGTTGCTTTCACAGGTTGGCTGACAATCTGTGGGGAACGTGCGCGCCTTTAGCTCAGCTGGAAGAGCAGCTGGTTTACACCCAGCAGGTCGGCGGTTCGAGCCCGTCAGGGCGCACAGAAGCAGTACCGGGACAACAGGCCACATGAGGGATAACCTCATGTGGCCTGTTGTCGTTGTCACCGATTGCCGAGGGGGAGTGCATGAACGCCAGAGTCCGGGGGATCATCGCGGGAGTGATGGCTGATCGTCTCCTTCCCGATCCGCAGCATGCCTGGCACCCGGTGGCGGTGTATGGAACGTACGCGTCCTGGGTGGAGGCCAGGCTCTACCGTGGGGACCGCCGCAGCGGTGTCCTCTTCCTCGCGACGGCAGTGATCCCGCCCGTGGTGGTTTCCGCCGCCGCCTACCGCCGGTGGCCGGCCACCACGACAGCGGTCACGTTGTGGGCCTGCCTGGGTGGTTCCCTCCTGGAACGCACGGGAACCCGCATGGCGGACCACCTGGAGGCGGACAGGGTGGAGCAGGCTCGTGGGCTGGTGCCGTGGTTGTGCTCCCGGGACCCGGAGCTTCTCGACGCCCCCGGGATCGCCCGGGCCACGGTGGAATCACTGGCGGAGAACACCTCGGACGCGGCGATCGCCTCGTTGTTCTGGGCAGGGGTGGCTGGTGCTCCCGGGGCGGTGGCACACCGGTGTATCAACACCCTCGACGCCATGGTCGGGTACCGCAATGACCGGTACCGGGATTTCGGATGGGCAGCGGCGAGGATGGATGACCTCGCCGCCTGGCTACCTGCCCGGTTGACCGCGCTCATCCACACCGGCCTGGCGGGTCTGGGTGGTCGGGGCGGGGAGGCGGTCCGGGCCTGGCGGGAAGATGCACCGCAGCATCCGAGTCCCAATGCGGGGCCGGTGGAGGCCACTGCCGCGGCAGCACTCGGCGTGACCCTGGGCGGGGCAACCGTCTATGCGCACGGGGTGGAGAACCGCCCACGCATGGGGCGCGGCCCCGCCCCCGGACCCGCGGATGTGCGACGTGCGGTGTCCCTGTCCCGCACAACGCAGATCGCCAGCGCCGCGGGGGCCGCGGGGCTGGCGATGGTCTTACGACGGGGTTAGAAACGCTCCTCCGAGCGCTTGCCGATCTTCCGGTAGTGATCGGGGTGCTGGTCGCCATACCGCGACCGGCGTCGACGTTCCATGGCTGTTGAGGTGGGGGGCGGCGTCGGAGCGACATCTACCGCAGGGCTGACGGCAGCCGCGCTGGCAGAGGTGGATTCTGCCGGTCCGGCGGCCGGGACGGCCTCCGGCTGAACGGCCATCTCCGCGCGCTCGGCTTTGTCACGGCGGCGCTCACGCATCTCAGCCCAGATGAAATATCCCAGGCCGAGCGGGGCCATCACACCGAAGGCGATCCACTGCATGCCGTAGGACAGGTGGCTGCCACGGTCGAGCTGGGGGATCGGCATGGCGTTGAGGACGCCGGGTTGGTCGTCGACAAGCTGGACGTAGTCCTCACCCAGGTCGAGGCCGACCAGCTCACCCACCTGCTGGGTGTTGATGCCGTAGACCTGCTGGTATCCGCTGTCCTCCAGGGGTGCCTTGTCCGGCATACCCTCGTTGAGCCGGGCGATGCCCACGATGGTGACCGGGGTGACGGGTGCCGGTTCCATGTCCGGCACGATCGTGCCCTGGGAGGTCTCAAACCCCCGGTTGACCAGGACGGTCCGGCCGTCCTTGAGCTGGAACGGGGTCAGCGACTGGAAGGCCGGGGTGGTCTCGACGGGACGCAGACGCAGCAGCGCCTCATTCTGCGGGAGGTACTGTCCGGTCAGCGACACCCGGTACCACTCGTTTTCCGGCGGCACGCTGCCCTCGGCGTCGAACACCTCCGAGTAGGGAACCACCTCGCGGTCGTACCCCTCCTGGATCTGGGTGTTGCGCTGGGAGATCTCCTCATCCTTGTTCAACTGCCAGGGCGCCAGCATGGTGAATGCGGCATAGGAGAAGATGATGATCAGCAGCAGGGACAGGATCCATCCGGGCGAGAGGAACGCCCTGACTCCCTTGGGCTTTGGCTTGGAAGTCCTGGTGGTACCTGTTGACACCTCACCCGAATAACGGCTGCGCGCATTCCGGTCCCGGGTACTTTCGCTGTGCCCGGTCTCCGGGCCCGTTACCTTGCTTTCCACACCTCACACCTTAGAACTAAATGCGGCAAAGACCTAAGCCATCCCTATCACATCCCGCGAAGATCACAGGATTGAGCTGTCAGGATTCCCCGGCGGTCTGTGCGCGTACCCAGTCCAACAACCCGTGTAGGGCGTCCCTGATGTTCTCCCTGACGAGGGTGAAGTCCCGGTCGGTGCCGTAGTAGGGATCCGCCACATCATCGTTGGGATCCGACCCGGGGTCGAAGGAACGCAGCAGGCGGATTTTGTCATTCGCGACACCGGTGGCAGCCAGTTCGTGGGCATGTCCGGCATCCATGGCCACGAAGAGATCGGCGCGCATGTGCTCCGGGCCGAGCTGGGCGGCGCGGTGGGTGGAACCGTCATAACCACTGGCGCGTAGTTCGGCCACCGCCCGGCGATCCGCGGGCTGCCCGATGTGCCAGTGCCCCATGCCGCAGGAGGAGAAGATGACCAATTCACCGAGGCCGGCCTCCTCCGCCTCCTGCCTGGCCATGACCTCCGCCATGGGGGAGCGGCAGATATTACCCGTGCACACGAAGACGATCTCCAGCGGTCGTCCCGGTTCAGGTCCACTCATTGATAATCCTCTCAAGCTCATCGGCATTGGTCACGGTGTGGCGGGCGTGCGCCCATTCCTCCGGTGTGCCATAACCCCAGGTTACCGCGATGCAATTGATACCGAACTGGGCTGCGCCCTCGATGTCGTGGGAACGGTCACCGATCATGAGGACGCGCTCCAACCCCGGATCACCGGCGGTGAGATCAACGTGGTCGATGACGTGTCGGATCACCGCGGCCTTGTCACGACGGGGACCGTTCTCCTGCGCCGCACCCATGAACTCGAAGAGGTCGAACATCTGGAATTTCCGCAGGGCGCGTTCCGCGAACCGCTCACCCTTGGAGGTGGCGGTGCACAGGCGGTAACCCTGCTCCTTCAGCCGGATCAACAGCTCACGCATACCGGGGAACTCCGTGGACATGTCCCATCCAACCTCACCGTAGTGGGCGAGATAGATCTGCAGGCCCTCCTGCGCCATCTCCGGGGACATCCCCAGATCCTGCAGGGTCTGTTCCATCGGTGGGCCCGGCACCCGGTTGATCCGTTCCTCCGGTGGGATCTCCCAACCCATGACATTCAGGGTGTGCAGGAAGGATTCCCGGATGCCGGGGAAGGAATCCACCAGGGTGCCATCCAGGTCGAACAACAGCGTTTTTTCAACTTGCTCAGTCACAGGACCCACAGTGCCAGAAAGTACTATGAACCGCGTGACTACATCCCACGAAGATCCCCTCGGTGATCCCCTCCGCTATCACGGTGACCAGGCTGCGGCCGGTGCGGTGATTGATTTCGCCGTCAATGTGCAGGCGGATACCCCGCCGGACTGGTTGCGGGAGGTGGTGAGGTCGGGCGTCGACACGCTCGGTGCCTACCCCGGGCACGAGTTGCACCGTGACGTCACCGCCGCAGTCGCCGCCCACCACGGTGTGGCCCCTGACCAGGTGTTGCTGCTCAACGGTGCGGCCGAGGGGTTCTCGCTGCTGGCCAGGCTGCGTCCGGCATGGCCGGTGATCATCCATCCCGGTTTCACCGAACCGGAGGCCTGCCTGGTGGATGCCGGCATCGATGTCGACCGGGTGGTGCTGCGGGCACCGTTTGATCTGGACCGCGCGATCGACGCGCTCGGGTTCGGCGGGGTCCATGAGGAGGCGGACCTGGTGGTCATCGGCAACCCGACCAACCCCACCGGGCGTCTCTACGGCGTGGACGAGTTGTCCCGGCTCGCGGAACCGTGGCGCTATCTGCTTGTCGACGAAGCCTTCCTCGATGTTGCTGATGTCGCTGATGCCACCGATGCCGCATCGATGATCTCACAGATCGGTCAGGTACCCGGCCTCATCGTGCTGCGCAGCCTGACCAAGACGTGGTCACTGGCGGGGCTACGCTGTGGGTACCTCATCTCCGATGCGGAGACGGTGACGCGTCTGTCCCGTGGCCGGGCGCACTGGCCCCTGGGCACCCTCCAACTCCTGGCCATCAAGGCGGTCATGGAGCAGGGCGCGCCCCACCTTGAGGCCATCACCGCCGACATCGCACGCAACCGGGAAGCCATGGTCGTGGCGTTGGAGACGGCGGGATTCACCGTCCATCCCTCCGCGGCGCCGTACCTCCTGGTGCAACCACCCGGTGGGGCGGAATACGCGGAGCGGACACGGCGTGCCCTGGCCGGGCGGGGGATTGCGGTGCGGCGGTGCGATACCTTCCCTGGGTTAGACTCAGGGTTCTGGCGCCTGGCCGTCCGCGAACCCGCACAGGTGGCGGCACTGCTGCAGGCCATCGCCGATATCGGGGCATGAGCGCAGGAGAATGCTGCACCCCACAACCGAACACAACCATGAGGGGACCACACGTGAGTGATCTGACCGTTGGCCATATCCGCACCATCATGAACCAGGCGTACCCACCTGCCCTGGCAGAGAGCTGGGACAAGGTCGGGTTGATCTGCGGGGATCCCGAGGAACCGGTGCGCCGGGTCGCCCTGGCACTGGACTGCACCCAGGAGGTCGCCGACCGTGCCGTGGAACTCGGTGTGGACATGCTCATCATCCACCACCCCCTGCTGCTGCGCGGGGTGACCTCCGTGGCCGCAGATGAACCCAAGGGCCGGGTCATCCACACCCTCATCCGTGGTGGGGTGGCGTTGTTCTCCGCCCACACCAATGCGGATTCGGCGCGCCCGGGTGTCAATGACAAACTCGCCGAACTGGTCGGGATCACCCCGGGCCGCCCGATCGCCCCACGCTACCTCGATGCCCTGGACAAGTGGGGTGTACACGTCCTGGAGAAGGATGCCCACCAGGTGAAACGCGCCCTGTTCGATGCCGGCGCGGGTGAGATCGGTGAGTACACCGAATGCGCCTTCGAGATCAACGGCACCGGCCAGTTCCGCCCCGTGGGGGAGGCCGACCCGACCGAGGGAGAGGTCGGTGAGCTCTTCCGGGATTCCGAACTCCGGGTGGAGTTCGTGGCCCCACGTCGCCTGCGCAGCCACCTCCTGACGGTGTTGCGTGCGGTGCACCCCTATGAGGAACCCGCTTTCGATGTGGTGGAGCTGCCCGCCACCGACGACCTGGACACCGCCTATGGCCTGGGCAGGGTGGGCCAGCTTCCGGAGCCGATGCGTCTGGCGGATTTCGTCCAGCAGGTCGCCGATCAGCTGCCCGCCACGGTGTGGGGTGTGCGCGCCACGGGCGATCCGGACCAGATGGTTTCCACCGTGGCGGTGTCCTCCGGTTCCGGTGACAGCTTCCTCGATGATGTCCGCCGCCTCGGGGTCGATGTGTACGTCACCTCCGATCTGCGCCACCACCCCGTCGATGAGTACCTGCGCGCCGGGGGCCCCGCCGTGGTGGACACCGCCCACTGGGCCAGTGAATTCCCCTGGACCTCCCAGGTGCGTGACCTGCTGGCCGCGCAGGCCCCGGAGGTGTCCGTGGAGGTGCTCACCATCCGGACCGATCCCTGGACCATGTCCGCCACCCCGGGGCGGTAGGTGACAGGTGGTGCTTGTCGACGATCCGCCCAGCGCCACACCGACCCCTGGTTGTCTCACCCGAGCGCCTAGACTTAACTGACACGACGACAACACCAGGCCGGACCCGCACCGGCCCACTTATGTCCCCGATGCGATAGAACGAAGCAACAGCAGACAGACCACGGGCAACCCCCGGGAGATGTCACGGTAGGAGAACCACAGATGAAACTTGATCAGCAGCAGCAGAAGACCCTTCTTGAGCTGGCCAACGCCGAGCGTGCCCTCGCCGCAGGTGCCCAGAGCAAACTGTCCCCCGAGCAGGAAACCGTGGACAAGGCCCAGGCTGATCTCATCCGCCTGCGTGACGCGGCGGCGGCCGCGCAGATGGTTGTCGATGACATGGAGAATGAGATCCTGCGCATCCAGTCCGATGAACGCAAGCTGCGCCGCCGCAAGAAGGACAGTCAGGATTCGTTGGGCGCGGAAACCGATGAGGACCGCCGCCGGGACCTCCAGCACGACCTGTACACCGCGAAGTCCCGCATCGCCGATCTCATGAGTGAGCTGCAGGAGGCACACAATGAGATCCACGCGCTGCGCAACAACCGCGATCTCGCCCAGTCCCGGGTCCAGGACGCCGAACGCGCCGTGGCACAGGCCCGGGAAGCCCTGGAGAAGGCCAAGGATCTCACCGCCGCTGAGGAGGACCCCCGTGACCGCATCGCCCGCCTGACCGCGCAGCTGCCCGCGGAGGTCATCACCGACTACCAGGCCCAGCGCATGGAGAACGGTGTGGGTGCAGCGCAGTTCAACGGCCGTTCCTGTGGTGGCTGCGCCATGGTTCTGCCCGCCGGCATGATCTCCGAGGTGCGTAACGCACCGGCCAATGAGCTCCCACAGTGCCCGGAGTGTGGGTCCTACCTGATCCGCGACGTCTCCTAGAACCCTGCCGCGTTCGGGGCACCACACGCCCCGCGGAGGGATCCGGGCGGATCACCACGACCGGCGGTGGGCTGCGGAAAAGACGCAGCCGACAGCCGGTTCCTGACTTTTATGGAAATGATGTGTCAATGAAACTGATTATCGAAGCCGATGGTGGCTCCCGCGGAAACCCCGGCGTCGCCGGATCCGGCACCGTGGTCTACTCCGAGAACAAGGAGAAGATCCTCCGGGAGATCGCCTATGTGGTGGGCACCCGCTCCACCAACAACGTGGCGGAATATCGCGGCCTCATCGAGGGCCTGCGCGTGGCACGTGAACTCGGGGCCAGCGAGGTGGAGGTATTCATGGACTCCAAGCTCGTGGTCGAGCAGATGTCCGGCCGGTGGAAGATCAAACACCCGGATATGAAGACCCTCGCGATCGAAGCCAACAACCTCGCCGGTGACATCGGCCGGGTCACCTACACGTGGATCCCCCGCGAGAAGAACAAGGTGGCCGATCACCTGTCCAATGTGGCGATGGATGCCGCCGCCGCGGGTAAACCGGAAGGCCCCATCGATGACGGCATGCCGGTGGTGTCGGATCTGAGCGATCCGACTGATATGACCGATCCGACTGATGCGACTGCCACGGGCGTCGACAAGCCCGCCGGTGAGGACCTCAACTGTCCCACCACCAAGCCGGCGACCTGGAACGGTGCCACCACCGACCCCACGCGTCTTCTCCTGCTCCGGCACGGGCAGACTGCCATGTCCGCCGCACGGCAGTACTCTGGTCGCTCCAACCCGGAGCTGTCCGAGCTGGGTCAGCGTCAGGTGCAGGCGGCGGCCAGGAAACTCGCCGAACGCGGGGGCATCGATGTCATCGTCAGTTCCCCGCTGCGCCGGTGCGTACAGACCGCCGAGGCGGTGGCGGAGCAGATGGGGCTTGAGGTCCGCATCATCGATGATCTCATCGAAGCCGATTTCGGCCTGTGGGACGGCAAGACCTTCACCGAGGCCTCCGAATCCGACCCGGAGCTGCACGGTCGTTGGCTGACGGACACCTCCATCGCACCACCCGGCGGTGAATCCCTCCAGCAGGTCCACCGCCGGGTGAAGAAGGCGCGCGAGCTGATCGAGAAGGACTACGGCGCAGCCAATGTCCTCGTGGTCAGCCATGTCACCCCGATCAAGTCGATCCTGCGGCAGGCCCTGGATGCCAGCCCATCCTTCTTCAAGAAGACGCACCTGGACCTGGCCTCATTGTCGATCGCTGAGTTCTACGCCGACGGCCCGACCTGCGTGCGCCTGTTCAACGACACCTCGCATCTGGACAGCTGAACCGGCCGGGGATTGTGCGCGTACCGGTGCGCGTACCGGCGCGGTTACCGTCATCCGGTTCGGCACGGGTAGACTCACGGGTTGCGAATGAGTCGGTCAAGGTGATCGCGTCTGATGAACCAAGGTGACTGGATCACCCAGGCATCAGCCGAGGAAAGTCTGGACTCCACAGAGCACGGTGGTTGTTAACGGCAACCCGGAGTGATCCGCGGGAAAGTGCAACAGAAAGTAGACCGCCACCGGTTTTTAGCCGGTGGTAAGGGTGAAAGGGTGCGGTAAGAGCGCACCGGCAGGCCAGGTGACTGGTCTGGCCAGGTAAACCCCACCGGGAGCAAGGCATGAGGACGCACTCCAATGGGTGTGTCTGTGCAGGCGTTTCAAAGGCTGCTCGCCGAGTCTGCAGGTAGCTGCTGGAGGCAGTCAGCAATGACTGTCCGAGATGGATGTTCACCGCCCGCGGTTGTGGCTTCGGCCAGACCTGCGGGAACAGAATCCGGCTTATGTACCGGCTCATTCGCCCTGCACGTATTTTCGGGCTGTGGAACAATTGGAGCGCATGAAGCTTTATGCTGCAGCCCTCGACTTCGATCCCATCGCCGAGGAATTCGGGGTGGATCGGAATTTCCCACCTGCGCTGCACCGTGAGGCGGCGGCTGCCCGTGACCGGTTCGCGGATCAACGCGTGGATCTGCGGGACATGCCCTTTGTCACGGTGGATCCCGTGGGGTCCCGTGATCTGGACCAGGCCGTCTATATCGAGCGGCAGGACTCCGGTTTCCTCGTCCACTACGCCATCGCCGATGTCGCCGCCTTCATCGCGCCCGGCAGCGAACTGGAACGGGTGTCCCTGGAGCGGGGACAGACCATCTACCTGCCTGATTCCCCGGCGCGTCTGCATCCGCAGGAACTGTCCGAGGGATCAGCCAGTCTCCTGGAGGGGCAGGACCGCCCGGCGGTGGTGTGGTCCATCGCCCTCGATGAGGCCGGGGAGGTCACGGGTGCTGATGTGCGGCGCGCCCTGGTCCGCTCCCGGGCCCGTCTGGACTACGACCAGGCCCAGGCGGACCTGGACCGGGGGAGTCTGCATCCCAGCATCCAGCACCTGCCCGCGGTGGGTAGGTTGCGGCAGGAAAGCGCTTTACGACGCGAGGCCATCAACCTCTCCATCCCGAGCCAGCGGGTGGTCCGCGTCCCCGGTGAGGACAACAACGGGCATTTCGAGGTCATCATCGAACCACGCCACCCGATCATGGACTACAACTCGGAGATCTCCCTGCTCACCGGGATGGTCGCCGGCACCATGATGGTGCAGGCCGGTCACGGACTGCTGCGCACCCTGGCACCCGCCACGGAGGACTCCGAGGCGATGTTCCGTTTCGAGGCCGGCGCGCTGGGCTACGACCTGCCCGCGGACACACCGATCGGTGAGTTCCTGCAGTCGGTGGATCCGAATGTCCCCACCGGCATGGCGATACAGCGCGAGGCCCAGAAACTGCTGCGTGGTTCCGGTTATGTCAGCATCGCGGCGGGTGGCACGGAGGTACACAACGGTGTGGGTGGATTCTACGCCCACGTCACCGCACCACTGCGCAGGCTGGTGGACCGTTTCGCCGCCGAGCACTGTCTGGCCATCGCCGGTGGATATGAGGTGCCCGCGTGGGTGCTGGACACCGAGGAGGCGGTGCTGGAATCGATGAAACGGACCTCGCAGCTGGCCAGCCAGGTGGATAACGCCTGCCTGGACCTCACCGAGGCCACGGTGCTGCAGCCGTGGGTGGGGCAGAATTTCTCCGGGGTGGTGCTCTCCAGCGAGGAGGACCGTTCCACCGCCCGGTTGTTCATCGTGGACCCACCCGTGTTCGCCCGGTGCCAGGGTGCGCCCCAGGCCGGTACCCGGAGGAAATTCACACTGGTCACCGCGGATCCGGTCGCGCGCACCGTGCAGTTCGCCTGGCCCGCGGACTGAGCGGGGTACTAGAAGGCCTTGTTGGCCACCTCGCCGTGGCCGAGGGGCACCACGAGCAGACCGTCGTCCGCCAGGTCGGCGGCGAAGTTGGTGGCGCGGCGGGCGTCGACAAGCGCCACCACCCCGCGGGTGATACCCGCACTGGCGCTACGCGCGCACACCGCCCCACGTGTCTGACACAGTTCCACGAGGGCGCGTTCGGTGTCCGGCACCCCGTACACACAGCTCAGATCGTTCTGCGACGTGCCGACGAGGTGCGCGATATCCTGACGTCGGCGCGCCCGCAGCGCGCGGGTCAGCCGCTGCGCCCGCATGGTCTCCGCCTCCCAGAAGCTCAACCAGTTGCGGGCCTGTTCCACCGTGGGCAGGTGCTTGCGACCGGCGACCTCGATGACCGCCTCCAGCCATTCGGTGACCCGGACGGTGGCATCGGGAAGCAGACGCAGTGATTCCACACTGAACGCGCGGGTGGCCTCATCGACGAAGTACTGCCGGCGCCGTGTCTCCTGGGGATCGAGGTCGCCGGTGGGGAACGCGCCGGTCGTCGGTGGTGCCACCAGGTAGGCCGACAGACCCGCGGACCGGTTGACCGGGTGGGGAACCTGGGTGACGGACCCGTCGGCGTAATCGATGACGGACATCTTTCCCCGCTCACCCCGCAGCGCGGTAGTATGCCGTGCCCGCAGCGGGGCGATCTCAGCGAACATGGCAGCGGACTGGGAGCAGATCTCCGCCAGACGAGCCCGGATCGGGGCATCCCGGGTGTCCTCCGTGGACAGCGCGAGGGCGGTCGCCACGTCAGTTGCGGCCATCTCACCCAGTCCGATACCCACCGGGATGGTGGAGACCACGGTGATATCCAGTCCCCGGGTGTCCCTCGACAGCATCTGACGGTGGATCATCGTCCAGGCGAGACCACCCAGCCGGGCGGCGATCCCACCCTCCGGCACCGGGGTGGGGGAGGGCCGGCCGTGGGCATTGACCGTGGTCTGTTGCGCGGCTGCCCGTGCTGCGACCTCGTCCACCGCGAGGGAGTGCTTCTCGACGTCCATCTCCCCACCGGTCACCGGGGTCACCGTGGTCAGCGGCGTTACTGTGGCCACGTTGATGACATCGTCCGGGTTGGGACTGACGGTCACCGCCACCGACCACTGCGACAGGGAGGCCAGTACGATGCCCCCACTGTGGTCGGTATGCTCACCGAGCAGCGACCAGGTGGAGGGGGCCGTGGCCCCACCGGTGGGTTCCGTGCCGAAGATATCTCTGTGTCGGGAACATGCGGCGTCAAGCAGCCTGTGGGGTGTCATCTCAGCAGTGGCGTCTGCTGGATCGGAAAATACTGGCTGCCAGATGGGCATGGGGTGGCCGGCCTCCCTGAACTGGATGGAATTAAAAAACGGTAGTGAACAGATCTACTTTAGCCCGTTGCCGATTCCACCTGATCCTCCCCTGCATACAGGGCACATCACTATAGTGGGGCGCACGCAGCCGATTCGCGATTACGTAGGAGGTACAGGGCATGCACGAAAACGATCTGAAGTGGTACTACGATCTGTCCACCGGCGAGGTGACCCAGGGCAAGGGCACCGGCTTCAAGAACCGCATGGGCCCCTACGAGACGCAGGCGGAAGCCCGCAATGCTCTCGACATCGCCCAGGGACGCAATGAGGTCGCCGATACCTGGGATGAGCCGGAGGACGATTAGTTCATTGTTTCCGATCTGTCGGAATACCTGAGATGAACGGGATGTCACCCGGACCGTGGTCCGGAGGACATCCCGTGAGTTGTTATCCGGCGTATGTGCGCCGGATGGTGTTATTTCTTGCGGCTCTTCCGGGTTTTCTTCTCCTCAGTCTTGTCCGCCTCCCGGCTGAGTTTCTTCGTGGTCTTCTCCAGCTTGTCGTAGGCGGCGGCCACACCCTGGTACGCGTCCTGGTAGCCTTCCAGGTATTTCCGGGAGAGCATCTGTTCATGCTGGTAGAGCACACCGTAAGCGAAGGTGTTCGTACCCTTCTTGTGCGCGTTGTGGGCCCTGCGCAGGAGTTCGTCGCGTGAGGTCACGGCGTCCTGGAAGTCACCGAGTACAGACTGCAGTTTGCTGCAGGCCTTGTACAGCTTCTTGGTGTTGACCTCGGTGGCATCCCCCACGGCCTCGGCGCTGTAGCGCAGTTTCTTGATGGTCTTGCGGACGTTGTGGAAGTTCTCCTCCCGCTCGGCGGTGGGGATATCGTGATCCTCCCACTCCTTGATGGCCTTCTTATGCAGCTTGACCACCTTGGAGTGGGTCTTGTCCAGATGCTTCAACAGCACCGCGGCGGCGTCGACCTTCTGACCGGAACCGGAGTCCGTATCGGCGGAGTCTGGGGATTCTCCCGCATCCTCGACCTCGCTGGTGGCGGCTTCCTCCAGTTTGGTGGTGTCGGTGGCATCTGGGGTGTCTTCCAGCTCAGCTGCCTCCTCGGCGTGGTCGAGTTGCTCCACCACCTCCTCCGCCGGTGTCCCGGCGGTGTCGTCTGACCCGGGGGCCGGTGCCTTCTCGTCTTCCTGCTCCTCTGAGACTGTCACCAGGGGTGGGTTGACCAGCAGATCCTCCAGTGACTGCAACAGCTGGGCATAGCGTTCATTATCCAGGGCTGCAATCACACGGGTGTGTTCGCGCCGGTAATCACTGCTGAGATCCTCCAGCAGATCCTTCGTGGTCTCCTCATCGACGGCGTCACCGACCTCCGTGTCGATGAGGGAGGCCAGACGCTCCTCGATGACCTCGGCATCCCGGGCACGACCGAGGATGGTGGCCAGGAGCTTCAGTTCCTTCTCCAGCTGGAGATAGTCCTCACCACCGAGGATGCCCTCGAAGGTCTGCATATGGCTGCGCAGCTCACGGGTGGCCACACGCATCTGGTGGACCGAGTCCCACTCATCGGCCCTGACCTTCGGGTCATATTCCATAATCTTGTTCACGTTGGCCTCGATCGCGGCCAGGACGGCATGGGCGGGATCATCCTCGGGCAGGGTCGCCTTCTCCGGCGGGGTGGGTGCGTAACGGATGGCATCACCCAGGGCGGAGACCAGCTTCGACGGGCTGTCGGAGACGAAGGCACCGGCCCCGGTGAGGACATCGGTGGCGGATGTGAGCAGCTGCCAGCCGCCTTCTTCCTCACCGAGTTGTTCAGCCAGTTCGAATTCCCACTCGCGCCACTGCTTCCGCGCACCCCCGGGCAGATGGCACACGGTGGATACATGATCATCGCAGAACTCCGCGACGATATCCCCCTGCTCGTTTTTCAGGTAGGAGACATGGCGCTCATTGGCTACCTCGGCGATGGGGTGGAGGGGACGACCCTGGATCAGCGCCCGGACATGGCCGAGCAGCGCGGGTGGGGGAGTGGTGTCATCCGACCCCGGTTCATCCAACCCGGCGCGTACCTCGGTGCGACCGAAGGTGCCCGGGAATTTTATGTGCCATCCGGCGTCGTTGCCACCCGTGCGTCGACGCAGGGTGATCTTGGCGCGGGTGAGCCGGAGATCCTCGGTATCGAAATAGACCGCCGACAGGTTGTGCACCTCGCTCTGATCGATGTCCGTCACCCCGTGGATACCGGTGAGATCCGGGATCTCGGTGGACTCACCTACCGAGAATTTAGCTTCCACTTCCAGATGTTGACTCATATTCCAACCCCTTGTTCCAACCATCGTGTCCGTCGGGCTGGCACCGGAGCTGTGCCCGGTGACATGCCCGACGAGGTTCTTTGCTTCAATACTACGCTGGAAAACTCCCCTGGTTATCACAGGTACTCAGCATCTTCTGACCGGTTATACCTGCAGAATCCCCACCCAGATGGGCTCGCCCGGCGGCGGTGTAACCATCCCTGTACCCACCGTGATGGGTGGCACTGACCGACATGGTTCGGGTGTGGGGGAACAGTCTGGCCAGGGTTTCCTGGGACTGTTGTGCGCGGTGCCTCAGGACGGGCAGCACGGTGTCGGTGGCCATCGGGGCATCGCCAGCCAGGTTGTCCAGAACATCCTCCCTTGCCCGTTTGAGCAGTGCCCCGATCCTGCTCGCGTAGGCGACCATGAAGCTACGGCGGTACCGGGATGTCTCTCCCTGTTCCTGTGCGGTCTTCGCACCCGCGGAGGTACGCATGAAATGTTCCCGCTGGCGGTTCAGGCTGGCGAAGAGATCCAGCACATGGGCCACGTCCTCGGAGTTGCCGAAGACTGTGGCGATCCCGGATTCGGTCAGCAACAGCGCCTCACAGGAATAGGCTCTGGACACGGTATTCAGCAGGCGCAGTTGGTAGCGCACCCACGGTGCCCTGAGATGGACCCGGGTGGAGATGACCTCCTGCCGGGCGGAGGGATCGGTGTAGGTGCCGGATAACAGCACCTCCACCCGGTACTGCTGACGGAGGGTCTCGGCCTTTTCCAACAGTGCATCCGCCTCGTGTTCGAAGGTGGTGGACTCCGCCTTGCGCAACAGGGCCTGGATCCGGTCGTGGGCTCGCCGTTGATCAGGGGAGAGGGAGGCGAGGTACTCGGCTTCCTGCTCGCCGGAGGAGGGATTGGTCAGGACGGTCCAGTCACGCAGGGGTGGGAGCATGGACAGCTGACGCACCATCTTCTCCAGGGAACCCACGCCCAGCGAGGTGACACTCCCGGGGCGGGTACCGGTGAACCAGTGGTCCAGGAGTTCGTCCGGTACGTTGTGGGTCACGCTGGACAGGGCATGGAATAGCAGGGGGTCGATCTGGGCGGAGAACTCATGCCTGAGATCGGCGGGGGTCCATCCGTTTTTCGCACAGTCGGTGATCCACAGGACAGCCACATCGACCAGGGTTTCGTGATAATTGCGTTCTGCGGACCTGGTCCGGGTGCGGGGATCGGAAGCGTAGGGGTGAGGGGACATGACCGGCTCCTTCTGTTAGCATCTGTGTTCTATTGTTTGAGGTGTCACCGAGTCAATCAGGTGGAGCGGACACCAGCCACCCCCGGCCATCGGCTTATCGCTTCCACCTGCTATTTCATCAATTTCTGCCACCCCCGAGGCGTCGGTGGGGGTGCATTTGGCCAGTACAGGTCCGGGGCCTGCGTAAATTGGTGGGCATGAACAGCCAACAGGAATTCGTCCTCAGCACCATCGATGAGCGGGACATCAAATTCGTCCGACTCTGGTTCACCGACATTGTCGGCCAGCTGAAATCGGTGGTGGTGGCCCCGGCGGAGCTGGAATCCGCCTTCGAGGAGGGCATCGGCTTTGATGGTTCGGCCATCGAGGGATATGCCCGCATCTCAGAGGCGGATACCATCGCCCGCCCCGATCCGTCGACATTCCAGATCCTGCCCAAGGAGGTCGAGACCTCCCGCCTCCAGGCCGCCCGGATGTTCTGCGATGTCACCATGCCCGATGGCCAGCCGAGCTTCTCCGATCCGCGTCAGGTGCTGCGCCGACAGGTCCAGCTGGCGGCGGACGAGGGGTTTATCTGCATGGTCTCACCGGAGATCGAGTTCTTTCTTGTTCAGAGTCTGCGCACCGATGGCCGGCCACCGGTGCCCACCGACAACGGGGGCTACTTCGACCAGGCCACCTTCAATGAGGCGCCCAATTTCCGTCGCCACGCCATGCTGGCTCTGGAGGAGATGGGCATCCCCGTGGAGTTCTCCCACCATGAGACCGCGCCGGGACAACAGGAGATCGATCTGCGGCATGCCGACGCGCTGACCATGGCGGACAATGTGATGACCTTCCGCTACCTGGTTAAACAGGTGGCACGTGATCAGGGTGTGGCTGCCACCTTCATGCCCAAACCATTTGCGGAGCACGCCGGTTCGGCCATCCACACCCACATGTCCCTGTTCGAGGGTGGGACCAATGCGTTCCACGACCCGGATGATGAATTCATGCTCTCCCGCACGGCCCGGCAGTTCATCGCGGGCATCCTGCGTCATGCACCGGAGTTCTGTGCTGTGACCAACCAGTGGGTGAATTCCTACAAGCGCATCGTCTACGGCAATGAGGCGCCCACCGCCGCCACCTGGGGCATGTCCAACCGTTCCGCCCTGGTCCGTGTGCCCACCTACCGACTGAACAAGGCGGACTCCCGCAGGGTCGAGATCCGCATCCCCGACTCCGCCTGCAACCCCTACCTGGCATTCTCCGTGCTACTCGGTGCGGGCCTCAAGGGCATCAAGGAGGGGTACGAGCTGGAGGATCCGGCCGAGGATGACATCTCCTCCCTGAGCCTGCGTGAACGTCGTGCCATGGGGTACAAGGACCTGCCCAGCAGTTTTGATCACGCGCTGCGGCTGATGGAACGTTCTGACCTGGTCGCCGATATCCTCGGTGAGCACGTCTTCGAGTACTTCCTGCGGAATAAGTGGCGGGAATGGCGGGAGTACCAGGCCCAGATCACGCCGTGGGAACTGCGCACCAACCTCGACTACTAGCTTCGCCCGCACCCGTTGTAAGGAGGGGGATTCCCCATGACTGATCCGTTGATCCACACCCGCAAGGTGACGGGGTTTGTCCGTGATCCCCTGCCCACCACCGGTGCGCTGTCCCTGAAGTCCGCCAATGCCCGGGCGGATCTGGAATGGCTGGGGTGGCGCAATGTGGAGTCGATCCCACTGATGTGGGCGCTGTCCGGGGCGGGTGATCCCGATGTCGCCCTCAATCAGCTGGTGCGGATCTACCAGACGTTGGAATCACAATCCCCTCAGGCGCGGGAGGAGCTCGATCAGCGGATCCGTTCCGACGAGGCCTTCCGGGTGCGTCTTTTCGCCCTGCTCGGTGGGTCGAGCGCAATGGGTGATCATCTGGTGGCCAACACCCATCTATGGGAGCTGCTCGGTGAGGAAGCCCCGACGCGGGCGGAGATGTTCACCGCGATGCTCGAGTCGGTCGGGGCGGCCCCCGCCGACGTGGTGTCCGTCAACGACGAGGGGGACAGCGAGGCGGACGAAAAGGATCAGCAGGTCGCCAACACCGCCACGGAGGATCTCACCACGCCGGGCACCTACCGGGCCACGCTGACCGGGGTGGAGGCTGAACGGGCGCTGCGGTTTACCTACCGCACCCTCATGATGCGTCTGGCAGCCCTCGACCTCGCCGGGACCTACCCCAACGATGCCCGTCGCAAATCCCAGCCGCGGGTCGGGTTCACCACGGTCACCCGTCGTCTGAGCGACCTGGCGGATGCCGCGCTCACCGCCGCCCTGGCTGTCGCGGTCACCGGTGTGTACGGACAGAAGCCTGTCGACGCCCGACTGTCTGTCATGGCCATGGGCAAGTGTGGGGCCCAGGAACTCAATTACATCTCCGATGTGGATGTCATCTTCATCGCCGAACCCGCCCACAGCCGGTCGACCCGGTTGGCGGCGGAGTTCATCCGGACCGGTTGCAGCTCATTCTTCGAGGTGGACGCGGCGCTGCGCCCGGAGGGCAAGAGCGGCGCTCTTGTTCGGACCCTGGAGTCGCATATCGCCTACTACAAGCGGTGGGCGGAGACCTGGGAGTTCCAGGCGCTGCTCAAGGCCCGCCCCATGACCGGTGACATGGACCTGGGGCAGGCATATCTCGATGCGATCGGCCCCATGGTGTGGACCGCCAGCCAACGGGAGTCCTTCGTTGATGATGTGCAGGCCATGCGCAGGCGTGTCCTGGAGAACGTGCCGGAGGAGCTGCGCGACCGCGAGCTCAAACTCGGTCGTGGCGGGTTGCGGGATGTTGAGTTCGCCGTCCAGCTGCTGCAGATGGTGCACGGCCGTTACGATGAAACGCTCCGGGTGCGCTCCACCGTGGAGGCGCTGCAGGTGCTGGTCAACCAGGGGTATATCGGTCGGGAGGATGGCCACAACCTCATCGAGTCCTATGAGTTCCTGCGTCTGTTGGAACACCGTCTCCAGCTGGAGCGGGTCAAACGCACCCACACCATGCCCAAGGTGGAGGACCGCATGAACATGCGGTGGCTGGCACGTGCCTCCGGTTTCACCGGGGCCGGTGGACAGAGCTCCGCACGCGCGATGGAAAACCACCTGCGCAAGGTCCGTCTGCAGATCCAGTCGCTGCACAGCCAGCTGTTCTATCGCCCACTGCTCAATTCCGTGGTCAACCTCAGCGTCGACGCGATGAAGCTGTCGCAGGAGGCCGCGAAGCTGCAGCTGGGTGCTCTGGGCTACCAGCACCCCGTGCGGGCCTATGAGCACCTCACCGCGCTGGCCTCGGGCACCAGCCGTAAGGCCAAGATCCAGGCGATGCTCCTGCCCACCCTCATGGAGTGGCTGTCCCAGACGGCAGATCCGGATGCGGGCCTGCTCAACTACCGCAAACTCTCCGATGCGGCCTATGACCGCAGCTGGTTCCTGCGGATGCTTCGCGACGAGGGTGTGGTGGGTCAGCGTCTCATGCGGATCCTCGGCACCTCCCCCTATACCGCTGAACTCATCATCGCCACACCCGACTTCGTGGCGGAACTGGGTGACGGGGCGACAGGGCCGAAGCTGCTGGAGACCGCCCCGGACCGGGTCTGTAAAGCACTCAAGGCCACCGTCGCACGCCATGATGATCCCGACCGGGCGATCCAGGCGGCCAGGTCACTGCGACGACAGGAATTGGCGCGGGTGGCCTCGGCCGACCTGCTCAACATGCTCACCGTCCAGGAGGTGTGTCACAGCCTCTCCCTGGTGTGGGATGCGGTTCTGGATGCCGCCCTGGAGGCGGAGATCCGTGCGGCCACCGCCGATCCGGGCAGGCCCGATGAGCCGTTGGCCACCATCGCCGTCATAGGTATGGGCCGTCTGGGTGGGGCTGAACTGGGATACGGTTCGGACGCCGATGTCATGTTCGTCGCTGAACCCGCACCAGGGGTGGATGAGAATGAGGCGATTGCCTGGGCGATCTCCATCTGCGATTCCATGAGGTCGCGCCTGGCCAAACCCTCCGGGGATCCCCCACTGGAGGTGGATCTGGGGTTGCGCCCCGAGGGACGTTCCGGGGCGGTGGTGCGCACGATCGAATCCTATGAGAACTACTACGCCAAATGGGGTGAGACCTGGGAGATCCAGGCACTGCTGCGGGCGTCCTGGGTGGCGGGCGACCGGGAACTGGGTACCCGCTTCCTGGAGACCATCGACAGGTTCCGGTACCCGGCCGGTGGGGCCTCCGACGCACAGATCCGCGAGGTGCGCCGGATGAAGGCCCGTGTGGATGATGAACGGTTGCCCCGTGGCGCGGACCGTAACACCCACACCAAACTCGGCCGGGGTGCGCTGACCGACATCGAGTGGACCGTCCAGCTGCTCACCATGCTCCACGCCCACGAACATCCCGAGCTGCACAACACCTCCACCCTTGAGGCACTGGATGTGGTGGAGGAGAAGGGGATCATCAACCCGTTGCAGGCGCAGATTCTCAGGGAGGCCTGGCTGACAGCGACGGCCGCCCGTAATGCCCTGGTGCTGGTCAAGGGTAAGAAGGCGGATCAGCTGCCACCACCGGGGCGTCACCTGGCGCAGGTCGCCGGGGCGGCCGGGTGGGATCCGGATGAATATCAGGAATATCTGGATCACTACCTCAAGGCCACCCGCAAGAGTCGACAGGTGGTGGAGGAGGTCTTCTGGGGCCTGGATTCAGTCGAGGCCCGCCGGGAGTTGTGACCTCTCCGGTGGCCAGATCAGTGTCCACCTGAGGACCACCCACCATGGCATTGGTGGGAAGACCCGGAACACGCTCCCGTTCGCGGAGGTGGATTGTGTGGGGCTGCTCGGGGAGTTCCCTGATCTTTGCCCTTAAGTGGTTTACAGGCCGAGTGGGCGCCCGTAGTGTCGGAGACAGAACCAGCAGCTGACACCACGATTGACCACTACGGACAGGATATTGACCATGGCTATCAAACTCTCCATTGATCTCTCCGACGCGACCTTCGCCGAAATGGCGGCCGTCATCGGCTATGCCCACCAGCTCGGTGTGGATCCCGATGAGAAACTCACCTTCGAGGGCACCGTCCTCACCATCGAATTCGACGGCGATTTGCAGCAGGATGATCTGTTCATGACCTTCGATGATGGGATGGAGGACCTCACCGATCTGGATTCCCCGGATGATCGTGAGGGCCCACTGTATGTCGATGATGTTCTCGACGCCGACGATCTGGGCGCAGCTGATGACCGTGGTCACTACCGCCCCCGCGGATCACGCGGTGAGGACTCCGCTGCGGAGGATGTGCTCAATGACATCGGTGAGGCCGTGAACAAGTTCGTCCAGGGGTTCATGAACGGCCGGGACAACCGGGGATACGGTGATTTCGGTGGCGGTTTCGGCGGACCTGCAGGTCCCTTCGGGCCGCTTGGACCCTTCGGCCCGTTCGGTCCCCGGGGACCACGCGGACCCCGCAACCGCTACTAAAACGACCCTCGGGGGGCTTGTCGACGTCCCACCACCGCTCGTGCTCAGCGCGTAACGGGGCTTAACGGGTGCGCAGCTGGGTGATCATCCGCCTGCCGGGTCCACCCTTGAGCCGGGCGATGAAGAAGCCCACCATGCCGATGCCCCAGATGATGAACACCGCGATGTACGCGATGCGGAAGTCACCCCAGTCGTAACCGCCGTCGGTGTCCACGACGTCGAGAAGCACACCGACCAGCTGGGCGGCGGCCATGGAGGCGGCGAAGCCACCCATGTTGGCCAGCCCCGTGCCGGCGGCGAGCACCGTGCGGTCGAGCTGTTCGCGGATGGTGTCGAATCCGTAGCTGGAGACGGGCGTGGTGGCGCCGAGAATGACGTTGATGATCACGATGGCCCACCACCCGCGTGGCTGTTCCGAGGACAGGAAGACGAACCAGGCCAGGGCGGGGACCAGGGACAGTGAGATCGCCACCAGATCACGCCTGCGGCCGACGCGCGCGGAGACGATGCCGATGATCGGGCCGGCCACCACGGCACACAGCGTGTTGATGGTCAGCAGGACACCCACCTGCGCGGCGCTCAGCCCCATGCCGAGGGTCATCAGTGGAACGCCCCACATGAGGGTGAACACGTTCTGCCACAGCATGAGCAGATAGTGGATGAAGAACCCCTGCCAGCACAGGGGATTGCGCACGATCAGTCGCAACACCGTGCGTATCGACGGTTTGACGGGGGTGCTTGAGGTATCCGGGGGTGTCGTCCCCTCCTTGGGAACCCGTTGCGCGGGCACATCGCGCACCGCCACGAGGGCGAGCAGCGCGATCAGGGCCACCGCCGAACCAAGGGACACAAAGGCGACGGTCCAGCCCTGTGCGCCGAGCAGCGCGAGGAAGGGGACAGCGGAGATGATCTGCCCCAGCTGGCCGAGTGCGGTGGTGAGCTGACCGAACAGGGGGGTTTTGCGCAGCGGGAACCAGAACGGCAGGATGCGCATGACCGACAGGAAGATGCTGGCGTCACCCGCCCCGATGAGGACACGGGCGATGATGGCCACCCAGTAGACATCGGTGAGGCCGAGGACGATCTGGCCCAGGCCCATGATCAGGGCACCGATGGCCAGGAGTCTGCGCGGTCCGAACTTGTCGATGAGCATGCCCATCGGGATCTGGGCCGCCGCGTACACACCCACCTGCACCGCGGTGAACACCGCGATGCGTGTGGCATCCACCTGGAACCGGTCAATGGCCTCCACGCCCGCCACACCGAAGGAGGTGCGGCTGGTGATGGCCGCGATATACACCAGCACCGCGGACACCCACACGACCAGGGCGCGTCCGGTGATCTTCTCCCTCGGATCCGGCGAGGGCGCCTGATTGTTCTTGGACACAACTGACAACACTAGGCCCCCGGTTCGGGCGAGGGCGCGTTAGATGCGTGGATCGGTGGTTCCTGTGACGGTCCCCCCCGGATGCCACGGGGGACCTTTTAGAACCCGAAGGGGTTGTTGATGTAGAGGAGGGTGTAGATCTGGGGGCCGAAAATCACCATGAGGGTGGCCAGGAGGGTACAACCGATGAGAACGTAGAGATTGTGCTTGGACACCGGGGCGGGCTCCGGCAGGGGGAGGGATCCGCTGGTCTCGAGTCCGCTGGACCTACCCCGTGTCAGGCCCGCCGGGTTGTCGTCGAGGGATCGCTGTGATGCTGTCATGATGTTCATCCTAAAACAGAGCGGAAAGTGATGGGGAACACTATAGGCTCTGGGGGTGTCAAAGTCACGGTATCCCGAAACTGGTGGGTATCCGGGGGAGTCTGATCCCACCCCCTGGGCTAATCTGTATTGCGTGGACTACATTTCGACGCGTGATTCCAGCCGCACCCCTGCCCGCTTCAGCGATATCCTGCTCGGTGGCCTCGCCCCGGACGGTGGACTCTACCTGCCGGTGGAGTACCCCCAGATCACCGATGACACCCTGACCGAGTGGCGTGGCATCCTCGCCAACGACGGTTACGCAGCCCTGGCCGCCGAGGTCATCGCCCTGTTCGTCGATGACATCCCGGTCGAGGACATCAGGGCCATGACCGCGCGTGCCTACACCCACCCCAAGTTCTCCTCCGAGGAGATCGTGCCCGTGACGGAGCTGGAGGACGGGTTGTGGATCGGTCATCTCTCCGAGGGCCCCACCGCCGCGTTCAAGGACATGGCCATGCAGCTGCTGGGTGAGCTGTTTGAATACGAGCTTCGCCGCCGCGGCGAGACCATCAACATCCTCGGCGCGACCTCGGGTGACACCGGTTCCGCCGCCGAATACGCCATGCGTGGCCGTGAGGGCATCCGTGTCTTCATGCTCACCCCGGCCGGTCGCATGACCCCGTTCCAGCAGGCCCAGATGTTCGGCCTGGATGATCCCAACATCTTCAACATCGCCCTCGAGGGTGTCTTCGATGACTGTCAGGATGTGGTCAAGGCTGTCTCCGCGGACGCGGAGTTCAAGCGCGACCAGCGTATCGGCGCGGTCAACTCCATCAACTGGGCCCGTCTCATGGCCCAGGTGGTGTACTACATCTCCTCCTGGATCCGGGTGACCGACAGCAATGACCAGAAGGTCAGCTTCTCCGTTCCCACCGGCAACTTCGGTGATATTTGCGCCGGCCACATCGCCCGCCAGATGGGTCTGCCGATCGACCGCCTGATCGTGGCCACCAATGAAAACGATGTGCTGGACGAGTTCTTCCGCACCGGTGAGTACCGCGTGCGCAGCTCGGAGGACACCCACGAGACCTCCAGCCCGTCCATGGACATCTCCCGCGCCTCCAACTTCGAGCGCTTCATCTTCGACCTGCTGGGTCGTGACGCAGCCCGGGTGAATGATCTCTTCGGCACCCAGGTCAAACAGGGTGGTTTCTCCCTGGCAGATGATCCGGCCTTCCCGGAGGCGACCGAGCGCTACGGGTTCGCCTCGGGTCGTTCCACCCACGCCAACCGTGTGGAGACCATCCGGGACATCGCGGAGCGTCTCGACGTGGTCATCGACCCCCACACCGCGGATGGTGTGTACGTGGCACGCCAGTGGCGCGATGAGGTCACCACCCCGATCGTCTGCCTGGAAACCGCCCTGCCGGTGAAGTTCGCGGGCATCATCCGTGAGGCCACCGGTGCGGAGCCGGAGATGCCAGAGCGTTTCGCCGCCATCATGGACGCCGAGCACAAGGTCTCAGACCTGCCCAACGATGCCGAGGTGGTCAAGCAGTTCATCGTGGACTCGATCGCCACCACGAGCGTGAAGTAACGTACTCCCCGGATCACGGGGACAGGCCGTGGGGATATCAATCCCCACGGCCTGTTGCGTTTCCTACTCCACCACCGCGATGGCGTCGATCTCCACGCTCGCGCCATAGGGCAGGGCGGAGGCCTCCACGAAGCTGCGCGCCGGGCGGTTTTCCATGAAGTGCTCCCGGAACTGCTCGTTGCATTCCTCGCGCAGGGTGATGTCGGTGACGAAGTAGGTCAGCTTGACCACGTCCCTCAATTCACCGCCCTCGGTGGCGAGGCGTTCACACATGCGCTCGAGTGCTGCGTCGACAGCCTCCTTGCGCCCGGACACCGGCTGGTAGTCCTGGTCAACGGAGAGGGCACCGGACACGTAGATGTGGTTGCCGGCGCGCTTGGCGGGAGAATAGGGGTGATCACTGGACATGAAGCCCACCCTAGCCAAGAACACCGGCGTTGTCGGCCCTTTTTCCGGTACGCGGGTGCCCGCACACCCCGACTGGATGCGGGTGAGGTGTATGTCACTAGGATGGCTCCCCATGAACCTCCTGATCACAGCGCTCACCCCTGTCATCTGGGCCACCACCTACTACGTGACCACGGAGTTCTTGCCATCGGGCCGGCCGATCCTGGCGGGTGTGCTCCGTGCCCTGCCCGCGGGTCTGATCATCCTGGCCTGGTTCTGGGTCCTGCCCCGGGGTCAGTGGTGGTGGAAGGCAACGGTGCTCGGTGTGGTCAACATTGGTGCCTTCTTCGGGTTCCTGTTCTGGACCGCGTACCTGCTGCCCGGTGGGGTGGCTGCGGTGGTCACCAACACCGCGCCCCTGTGGGTGATCGGTCTGGCACCGCTGATCCTGGGCACCCGGTTGAAGGGGATGCAGGTGATCGCGGGCGGGGTGGCCATCATCGGTGTGGCGACCCTGGTGCTCGGCCCCGGCGTGCAGCTCAATACGCTGGGTGTGCTCACCGGTCTGGGTGGCAGTCTGTGCATGGCCTTCGGCATCATCCTGGCGAAGAAGTTCGGCACCCCGGAGGGGGTTCCGGGTCTGGCGGTCACCGGTTGGCAGTTGACCATCGGTGGGTTGTTCCTGGTGCCGTTCCTGCTCATCGAGGGGCTACCTGATCACCTCACCGCCACCAATATCGGCGGTTACGCCTACCTGGGGCTGATCGGTGGGGCGTTTGCCTACGGCATCTGGTTCCGGGGTATCGCGCTGCTGGATCCGGTCCAGGTGGCCATGCTCGGCATCCTCAGCCCCCTCACGGCCACGCTCATCGGCGTGGTGTTCAACGACGAGCGCCTGTCACCGGTCCAGTGGGCCGGTGGCGTCGCGGTGGTGGTGGCGTTGCTGCTGGCCAACCTGGCGTCGGTACCGAGGAGGAGAGGGCGCGGGAGGAGACAACCGGGCGTCGACAAGCCCACCCCGTAGCTCACCCCAGATACGGAAGCACCTCGGTGCCGATCTGATCGATGACCTCCCCGGCCGGGCGACCGGAGATGTTGAGGATGACGTGGTGTATGCCCAGCTCACGCATGGTGTGCAGGTGGTCGATCAGGCCCCGGCTGGTGGTGCGCAGACCCAGTTCAAGCTCACCGGAGGTGTCGGTGAGCTCCAGGCCCATGGAGGAGATGAGCAGCGGATCCGGGTTGGCGGGGTTGCGCACCGATTCGCGGGCCTGATTCCACAGGTCCAGCCGACCCACCTGCTGCTCGGTGGGGCGGTAGTAGGTGGCCCAGCCGTCGGCGTTGCGGACGATCCACTGGACGGTCTGTCGCGCCGACCCCACCGCGATGAGGGGAATCCGCGTGTCCGGGACGGTGGTGGGTGCATGGCCGTCGGTGGCCTCCAACAGGGGTGCCCGGCCGGGCTCATCGGGGGCGAAGGCTGCGCGCAGCAGGGACCAGCCCCGGCGGATTGCATCGCGGCGCCCATCAAGATCCTTGCTGAAGACCTCGAACTCCTCCGGCCGGTCCCCGGAACCGATCCCCAGGATGAAACGCCCCCCACTCAACCGGTCGAGGGTGAGGGCTGATTTGGCCACGTGGAGCGGATGACGCAGCGGCAGGACGGTGGCGGCGGTGCCCAGTGCAATGGTGGAGGTGGCCTGCGCCATGGCACCGAGCATGAGGAAGGGATCATCGAGATAGACCGCCTGCTGGTTCTCCGGGGACAGGCCCTGCGGGATGGCCAGGGGGACATCGCGGACCCACAGGCCCCGGAAACCGGCATCCTCCGCGCGGCGGGCCAGGTCGATGCTGTGCTGGATGGGCACCATCTGCCCGCGGCCCAGTTCGGGACCGATCGGCAGCATGAGGCCGAGGCTGATGCCGGTGTCACCTCCCCGGAGATGGGTGTATCCACGGTTGAAGATCGGGGTCGGGGAGGCATCCATGATCACCACCTTAAACACGTCCGCGCAGAGGTGGGGGACAGGTGGGTGAGGTGTGGTGGGGCCCTGTGCGTCGCGTAGCCTGTGGGGGAGTCTGTGGGGGAGAAGCTGCCCACGCCCGATATGAAAAGAGGGATCCCGTTCATGCCTGTTCCGGACTTCATTCTCAGCCTCCGTGAGAAGGTCGGTACCGCTCCGCTGTGGTTGCCGGCCGTGACCGCCGTGGTCATCCGCGATGTCCCGCCGGGGTCCCCCTTCCATATCACCCCGGATGTGCTGTTGGTCATGCGCGCGGATACCGGTGAGTGGACCCCGCCGACCGGGATCTGCGATCCGGGCGAGCAGCCCCATGTGACTGCCGCCCGCGAGGTGGAGGAGGAGACCGGTCTGGAGGTCAGTGTGGATGCGCTGCTGGGCGTGGGCGCCGTCGGCCCGGTGACCTATGAGAACGGGGATGTCTCCAGCTACATGGATACCGCGATGCGCTGCACCGTCGTGGGCGATGATGTGCCCCGGGTCGGAGATGATGAGAACACCGAGGTGGCGTGGTTCCCGATCTCGAACATGCCGGTGACCAACCCGCGTTTCCGCATGGTCATCGCCGACGCCATCGCCCAGCTCAAGCACCCCCAGGGTTTCCGTCCCCGGATGGGGTACGAGAAGCGCGCCAGGTAGCGCGGTTACCTCTCGGCTTCCGGCCACCGTCGCAGGCGTCATGCTTGTCGACGGTGGCTTCTTCTTTCCCGTGGTACCCCATGGGGGAGTGGGGGTGCCCCCGTTGTGTGGGAAAAACGGGGGTCATGCCCGGTTTGAAACATGAGTTAACCCTCACCTTTCCCCTAATGGGGGTGAAAAAGGGGTGGGAAGGCCCATTTCTGCTTTGTAAACTCCACTATTCGCCTGCCTGGGGATTAGAATGAGGAGTAACGCAATGAACATGAAAAGTGATTCACCCCACACGGTATGTGGGTGTTGAACCGTCAGTGAAGGGAGAGGGGCATGGGTTTACAGGTCCGCGCGAATGAGATGAAGGTATGGGAGACCTTCACTCTGGAACGCCAGCTCGAATGCATCATCAATGCAGACCACCTTCTCCTCTTCCGCGGGAACCCCCACGGATCCGTCTCACTGTCCGATGTGATCGCCTCCGAGCTGATCGGTATCTGACCACCTCCCATAATGGATGAAGCCACCGGCCGGGAATGAACCGGCCGGTGGCTTCAACTATGCGGAATAAGCGGTACTAGCAGTCGTAATACAACTCGAAATCCAGGGCGGTGGGGCGCAGCCGCTCCGGGGTGATCTCATGCTCATACTTGTAGGCCGCGTAGGCATCGATGAGATCATCGGTGAACACGCCACCCTCGGTGAGGAAGTCGTGGTCCTCCTTCAACGCCTCCAAGGCCTGCTCGAGGGAGGTGGGGGCCTGGGCCACCTTGGCAGCCTCCTCGGGCGGAAGCTCATACAGGTCCTTGTCCAGGGGACCATCAGGCTCGATGCGGTTGCGGATACCATCCAGACCCGCCATCATCGACGCCGTGAACGCCAGGTAGGGGTTGCCTGAGGGGTCCGGGGTGCGGAACTCGATGCGGGTCGCCTTCGGGTTGGGACCGCTGGCGGGGATGCGGATCGCGGCGGAACGGTTCTGCTGCGAGTACGCCAAGCTCACCGGTGCCTCGAAACCGGGCACCAGACGGTTGTAGGAATTCAGGGTCGGGTTGGTGAATGCCAGCACCGCGGGGGCATGCTTGAGCAGACCGCCGACGTAGTGACGGGCCATCTCCGAGAGGTTGGCATAACCGGCCTCATCATGGAAGAGGGGCTTGCCGTCCTTCCACAGCGACTGGTGGATGTGCATGCCGGAACCACCGTCATCAGCCAGTGGCTTGGGCATGAAGGTGGCAGACTTGCCCACTGCCTTCGCGGTGTTCTTCACCACGTACTTGAAGGTCTGGAGATCATCGGCTGCGTGCAGCAGGGTGTTGAAACGGTAGTTGATCTCCTGCTGACCACCACTGCCCATCTCATGGTGGGAGCGCTCCACGGTGAACCCGATCTCCGCCAGGGTCTCGCCGATGGTGTCACGCAGATCCTGGAAGTGGTCATAAGGCGCCACCGGGAAGTAACCACCCTTCTGACGGACCTTGTGGCCGAGGTTCCTACTGCCGTCCGGGTTCTCCCGGGAACCGCTGTTCCACCAGCCCTCCACGGAATCCACCTCGTGGAAGGCCGCGTTCGTCTGGGAGCTGAAACGCACGGAGTCGAAGATGTAGAACTCGGCCTCGGCACCGAAGTTGCAGCTGTCGGCGAACCCGGTCGAAGCCAGGTACTCCTCCGCCTTGCGGGCGATGTTGCGCGGATCCCGGGAAAACGGCTCCCGGGTGTAGGGATCATGGACGAAGAACTTGATGTTCAGCGTCTTCGACCTCCGGAACGGGTCGATGAACGCGGTGGACAGGTCCGGCAGCAGCATCATGTCGGAATCATCGACGGTGGTGTATCCGCTGATCGATGACCCGTCGAAGGCCAGTCCGTTTTCCATGGCCGACTCGTCGAAGGCGGAGGCGGGCACGGACAGGTGCTGTTCGGTGCCGGGAACGTCGGTGAACTGAACGTCCACCCAGTTGATGTCATTGTCCCGGATGAATTTGAGGATCTCATCCGGGTTGTTTTTCGGGCTCGGGGCCACGATGAATCATTCCTTATGAAGAATGGGAGATGGTGGTCAGGGGAAGAGTGCTATTTCAGGATGGGGGTGTCCCACAGGTTGAGTTCGGTGCCGATGCCCTTTTTAACGGCATTCTCATAGAGGTCATGCGCCCAGGCGACATCCTCGACCGGCATGCCACCGATGGAGTAGCAGAAGATCTGCTCATCGTTCTCGCGACCCGGTGCCTTGCCGGAGGCGATGTCACCGATGTTGACCATCTTCTTCTCCGGGATCAGACCCTCCTTGAACATGTCGTACCAGCGGTTGCCGGGGATGCCCAGCAGATCCTCATAGGTGACGTCCGGGCCGTTCTCGTGGAACCACTCAGCGTAGAGACCGCGGTAGTCCACCACGAGGTTCGCCTCGTCGGAGGTGATGAAATCATCATCCAGACGGGCTGCCGCCGGCATGAGCAGCAGTGCGCCGGGCTTGATCCATTCCCGCTTGAAGTAGGGGAAACCGGAGGGGCCGTCAGGTGAGGTCGAAGTTCCGGAGATCACGATGTCGGAGCCTTCGATGGCTTCCTGCTCGGAATCCACGATGCGGACGTCCTTGAGCTGGGGGTACTTCTCACGGAACCACGCGGCGACACGCTCGGTGGACTCAGGTGAGCGGCCCTTGATCTTGACCTCCTCGATGGAGGGACGCTGGCTGAGGGCTGCGTCGAAGATGGTGCGGCTCATGACGCCCGGTCCGATGATGCCGACCGTCCTGGAATCCTCCAGGGCGAGGTGCTTGACACCCACGCCGGGTACGGCACCGGTGCGGTAGGCGGACAACAGGTTCGCGGACATGATGGCCTTGGGGGCACCGGTGTCCGCGTCGTTAAGCACAAATACGTGAATGGAGCGGGGGAGATCCTTCTTGCGGTTCTCGGTGTTGGAGCCGTACCACTTCACGCCGGTGGAACGGAAGCGGCCGCCGAGGTAGGCAGGCATGGCCATGAATCGACGATCCGGGCCGTCCGCGGGCATACTCTCGTGCTCAGGGTTCTCCGGGAAGTTGATCTGGGCGCCGTGGGAGTTCGCTGAGGCGCCGGCCATGCGGTAGTCACCGTCGGCCAGGAGGATGAGGGTCTCCTCCATTGTTTCCACGCAGCGGGCGGAATCGGTGACCCCCGCCGCGACCATGTCCTCCTCGTTGAGGTAGAGGAAATCAATTCGGGTGTCTTGTGCGTTGTTTTCGCTCACGCTTCCCTTTCAAGGATGCGTGTCAGACGTACGTCGAACACCTGGAACCAAACCCGGGACACTTCAACAGCAAAGGTTACCGGGGGTCGACGCGAATGTGCGTCCGCGGGCCCAGCACGTAAAAATCCTGGTGTCATCATCGCCGACACTTCGGTAGTTCTGGGTTAAATTCGGGCTGAAAAGTCAACCCCCATCCCTATATCCTATCGAGACAACCAGGCGGATGCCGTCAAAGTATCAATTAATAAACTGTTTTCTGATAAGAAAATATGAACAATAAAGGTGAAACACCATGCCACGGCGCTTCGCGTGAGGATTGGGGAGGTCACACTTTCGGGGGTGGCGGGCGGGTGGGGAGCGGGATATCACCGCACCTCAGTGTCACCGGGGGCGTGAATGTGGCCGTGGTGAACAACAACCGCCCCCGCATACAGAAGGATTTCTGCGTGCGGGGGCGGAGGAGGGGGGATGTCTCTACCGGGGTGAGACTCTAGTTCTCATCCTCATGCCGGATGAACTTCATCGCGTAGTCGAAGATCCGGGTGATGGCGTAGTCATCATCAGCCTTGGTGGAGGCGGTGACGAGCAGATCAGCCAGCTCGGCATCGGACTTACCCTCGATGAGGGTGCGCTCCGGGTTCTTCTCGAGGTAGCGACGGAAGTGGCCGGCGAGGGCCTCCTGTGGGACGTCCTTGAAGATATCCCAGGTATCAACATGTGCCATGGTTGTTTCTCCTGTTGTCACGGGGTGGGCAGTGAAGAGGGGTGGGTACACCCCTGGGGTCGCGGCTTCGGGGTGTCCCTAGATGTCCAGGACGAGCTTCTGACCGCAGCGTCCGCGGGACACGCAGGTCATGAGGGAGTTGTTGCTCATCTTCTCCTTCTCGGAGAGGATGACATCGCGGTGCTCGGCCTCGCCCGAGATGATGCCGACCTCACAGGTGCCACAGATGCCTTCACGGCACTCTGCGTAGAGATCCTCACCGGCGGCCTCCAGGGTCTCCAGAAGGGTCATGTTGGTAGGCACCTCGAACTCCTCACCGGTGGAGTTCTTCACCACAGTGAAGGCCTTGTTCTTCGAGGGGTCGATCAGGGTGGTGGCGGTGAAGGACTCACGACGTACCGTGTCCTCCGGCCAGTTCTCCGTCGCCTCGAGAACTGCATTGGTGAAGCGGTCCGGGCCGCAGGTCAGCAGCTGGACACCCTCCTCGTAGCGGTCGGCGAACTGGCTGATATCCATGCGGGTGCCCTCATCGGAGATGTAGAACTCCGCGGTGCCACCGTGGTCACGCACGATGCGGTCCATGTAGGCCATGCTCTGCTTGGAGCTGCCCGAGTAGTGCAGCTCGTAATCGATGCCCTCTTTCTTAGCCTCGTCGGCCATCGCGAGCATTGGGGTGATGCCGATGCCGGCACCCACGAGGATCAGCTTGGTGGCGTTCTTGTTGAAGCGGAAGTTATGGCGCGGGCCACGGACCTCCACGACGGAACCGGGGCTGAGGTTCTCGTGGATCCACTTGGAACCACCGCGGCTGTTCTGCTCCAGCTGGACCGCGATCTCCCACTCATCAGCGGTTTCGTTGACGAGGGAGTACTGACGGTTGAGGCCACCGGCGTTGATTTCAATGTGGGCACCGGAGAAGGCCTTCGGTAGCGGGGTGCCGTCCATGTTCTTCAGGGTGATGCGGCGGATCGTGTCGGTGCTGTCCTCGACCTGGGACACCACCATGCTGCGGGTGCGCAGTTCACGACCGGGGCCGTTGTAGACGATGGTCGGGTTCTCTTCGGAGATAGGTCCGAAGTTCTCCGGGTTCACGGCCGGGTCCCAGGTGGTCTTGATGGATTGCGGGCCGCGGAAGGAGATGGAGGGCAGACGACCGAAGTCCTGATCCTGAACCATCTTGATATGTGGCAGACGCTTGAGGATCTGCTGAAAGAGCACCTGCATCTGCATACGTGCGAGGTTGCGGCCCATGCACTGGTGGATGCCGTAACCGAAGGTGAGGTGCTTGGTCACGTTGTCGCGGTACAGGTCGAAGGTGTGCGGATCCGGGAATACCTCGGGGTCGCGGTTGGCCACGGAGGTCACCAGCAGGACGTCTTCATTGGCGGGGATCGTGACACCACGGACCTTGACCTCGTTGACGGTCCGGCGACGCCATGCGTGGGAGCCACCGTTGAGACGCAAGGACTCCTCGACTGCATTCGGGATCAGCTCGGGCTTTTGCTGGAGCAGCTTCCACAGGTCTGGGCGTTCGGACTGCAGGAAGATGAACAGATTGGATGCCGAGTTGGAGGTGGTGTCGTGGGCTGCAGTGACCGCGGACATGGTCTTGGAGCGCAGGTAGTACATTGGGACGGCTTCCGGATCCTCGCGGTGTGCGCGGATGGAGTGGGGCACCCAGCCCTCGGCGGTGTCATCGGCCATGAGTTTGGCCAGTACCTTCTGGGAGTGCTGCCAGAACTTGCCGTTGGTCTTGGCGACCTTGATATCTTCACCGGGGGCTGGCTTGCCCCAGGTGGTGGTGGCGTGGGCCATGGAGTACTCGTGGATCTTTGCCATGTCCTCGGCGGGGATGCCCATGAACTGCAGGGCGACGGTCAGTGGGGAGATGTGCAGGAGGTCCTTGTAGATATCGACCTCGCCATTCTTGATGAACTGGTCGATGTAATTGTCGACGGTATTGCGGGCCACGGACTCGAGCTTGCGCAGCTGCTCGACCTTAAAAGGCTCCTCCAGAGCGCGACGGCGGGGGGTATGGATCGGTTCGTCAGTGTTGACGATGGTGTCGCGGAAATCGTAACCGTAGTCGTCGAGGACATCCTTGGCCTCATCGGACAGGGGCACAGCCTTTTTCAGGGAGTTGGAGGCAGAGTAGTTTTCGGTGTCCTTGAAGATCTTCATGATGTCCTCGTACCGGGTGACCACCCAGTATCCCAGTTTGTGGGAGTAGAAGACCGGCTCATTGTGAAAGGACCACTCGGTATGACCCCACGGGTCGTTGACGAATTCGGTGCCCAGTGGGTCGAATCGCTCGTCGGAACGGCTCTCGCGGTTGTTCAGGGCCTGGATGTCAACTATCTCACCATTGAGGTAGGGGCAGGCGGAGACATCTGATGATGTCGGGTGTGCCAGGGTTTCAGTCATGGTCTTCGATCCTCCGTGTTCTCAAGGAATATTCCCGGCCACAACCGGTGGTCGGGGGCGCTGCTTGTCACCAAGAACGGTATGAGTGATCGGAGTTACACACAAAAAGCGTCGCCGGTCATACCTCTAAGGATTACCCCCATCACGGTGTGTTAACACCATGTCATTAACGGAATTTGCAGTCCGCCTTCGGTCAGGATGGCCGCGGGTAGCAGCCTATGAGTATAAAATACCCCCCGAAAGGGTGCAGTAGACTGTTTGGTGCGTTGCGCAGGACACTTTTTGCAAAAAGATTACCTTTTGCGCCTTTTGGGGATTCCCTTCTGTGTTCGGTGACCGTACCAGTGAGTTTGTGAATCACCTGTGAACCTGTGACTAGGGGCATCCCCGTATTTGGGTCAGGGTTCGGGGTATGTACTCACTGACCACGTCAACGTGCCGTAACCACGGGTTCAGACCCGATTAAGTTCGAAAAAAATGGAAAAAGTAGTGAAGCAGCAGTTTGCAACGACATTTAGAGGGTCTATCGCCTGGTGTACCCTCCCAATTCGGACATGCTCCCACAGTCGCGGGTGGAGCCCACCCTTCCCGATCTGAGGGGGTGGGGTGATGCTGGTAATACCATGCTGCGTCTCGGTTGCACCACGTGGTGATTCTGCTTGGAGGGGAGGATTTACCACCCCTGACCGGTAACGGCGCCTCGATGCACAGAGAGGGGCCGTTACCGGCGAGTGGGAAAACGACACTCCCCCCGGATCTCTCCGGTGGGGAGTGTCATTCGGGGAGAGGCTTGCGCTCCCCCCCCCCGGTGTCATGGGGCCCGCGGGGTGAAACGGGGGTAGCCCTCCCGGTCTCGGGCGGAGTTACTACTACTTGGTGGTGCCGGTCTGGCGGTCGGAGTAGCGACGCAGCCTGAAGCGGTCCTGCTGTCCCTGGAAATCGCCGGGTGCCTTGCCCTCGACGACCTCGTTCACCACATCATCCTTGGTGTGTCGGCCGTGGGCGTTGGCCTCATTGATCCCCTGGGAGGCGTTCACGTCGGTCTCTTCGGTGATGGTGGTGTCCGTGTCGGAACGCACCGCGCCACCAGCCGCGCCGGCACCCATGCCGGTGTTGGCGTAGTTGTCCACATCGGCGGTGGTGTCCACGCGGGAACCACGCAGACGGTCGACGAAGGACTCGTCCCGCGCACCTTCCGGGGTCACCGTGGTGTCC
Source organism: Corynebacterium gallinarum (assembly GCF_014837045.1). Taxonomy (GTDB): domain Bacteria; phylum Actinomycetota; class Actinomycetes; order Mycobacteriales; family Mycobacteriaceae; genus Corynebacterium; species Corynebacterium gallinarum. The sequence goes on along the minus strand of NZ_JACSPR010000001.1, from coordinate 321,559 downwards.
ACGGTGGCGCGCTCATCATCCGGGGTGAGGTTACGGTTGCGGGCAACGGTGTCCTCCTGGCGGCGGATCAGTTCCTCATCCACCGGCGCGCTGACATCCGAGGGCAGATCCGAACCCCGCGGAGTGGTGGCGTCATCACGGGTATGGGCCTCGTCACGGGTGTGTGCCTCATGGTGATCACCGCGGTGATCGTCGAGGGGTGCTCCCACGTCACCGGGGACTGCGGAGACACCCAGGGTGGCTGGATCGCCGACGTTGCGGGCCTCCATGGGGTCGCGGCGGGCGCCCGCCGTACCTGCAGTGTCGCGGGTGCCATCGGCTGGGATGACGTAATCATCGCGCTCGGTTGTGGTGACGCGTCCGCTGTCGTCGCTCACGGCACCATGGCCGACGTGGGTTGCCACGTCCCTATCCGCCCCGGTCAGGTCGCTGCGGTTGCGGTCGGTGGAGGTGTGGTCGGTGTCGGTGTCGGTGTGGAAATAGTCCACATCCCGGGCATCGGTGAGCTGGTAGTGCTCGTAGACCCGGTTCTCCTCCTCCACGGACAGGCCATTGTCCGCGTCGATGTTGGGGGCATCCTTGATGGCGTCCTTGGCGAAACCGAGGTTGAGGGTGTCGCCACTCAGCGAGGAGCCACGGAGTGGGACCAGGCTGGAGGACATGCCGAAGAGGCCATGGCCAACCTCGACGAAGGTGGGCTGCCCTGTCCGGTCGTCGACGAAGACCTCCTTGATGGAGCCCAGCTTGTCGCCGGACCTGTCGATGGCGGTGGCGTCGAAAAGTGCTCGGATCTCGCTCTTGTTTGGTGTTGCCTCAGTCATGGTGTTCCTTCCTTATGGGGATGGTGGAGTGGGTTCCACCGTAGAGAATTCTGGGATGTTATTCGGTTGTGATCGTCCCCGGTGGGGATGATCGTCAGCGGGCTGAATGTGGGGGACGGCCATCCCCGGGGGGGGGGGTGACTATGCCGGTGCTGAGCAGTGGGAATGGCATGTCATCAGGGTGGGCCAGTGGCACCGGGGTGGCCTGCAGTCGGGGAGTGGTGAATGAAATCCGTCTGTGATTGACTCCCGGCGACTGCACTGCGCGGGGTCAGCGCCCGGAGTGCCTGCGCAATCGGATCCGCTCGGCCTCGGCCACGGTGTCGGCCGCATCGCGCTCACGGGTTTTGGCGTCGGTTGGCTGTTCCGCCTGCTGTCCCTGGAAGGCGAAGTGCTCGCCAGGGAGCGCTGCCCCGGACTTTTCATCATGGATGCCGACCTCGGAACCGTCCGGCAGTTCGGGCAGCTCCGGGTGGAAGTAGGTGGCGTCATTCCCGTCGGTGACACCGTAGTGGGCGAAGATCGCATCCTGCTCGACGGGGCTCAGACCGTTTTCCAGATCGATGTCCGGGGCGTCCTTGATGGTGTCCTTGGAGAAGCCGAGCTCGAGTTTGTGTGCTTCCAATCGTGCACCACGCAGGGGGACGAGGCTGGAGTTGCGGCCGAATAGTCCGTGGTGGATCTCAACGAAGGTGGGAAGCCCCGTTGCATCGTTGAGGATTACGCCTTCCACCGCACCCAGCTTGCTGCCGGTGTTGTCGTAGGCGCTGGCGTCCAGAAGGGAAACGATCTCATATTTGTCAGTGTGTTTAGACATGATCTTCCTTTGCTGTCGGTGTCTGGTACTACCACGGTAGGTCTGAATGCAACTGTTATTTTCCTGTTATCTACTCGACCGGCGATTACCCTCCAGGACGTGCCCGGGTCAAATCCCGGTAGGTAATCCGCGTCACACATAGCGGGTGGTGGAGGGCATGGGGCGCGGGCCCCGGCATGCCTGCGAGCCCCAGGAGACCCCGCGAACGGTGGATCGGGCGGAAATCCCATGCTGAATAAAATCAATCTGTAACCTTGCCCACGGTTGGTTTTGCACAGGCGCCCCCGGTGCTCCCGATGTCGCCACGGTGCGCGTTCGCCGGCCGGTTGCTGTAGACAGAGGAGATGTGGACACCATGAGGACAACCGTCATCACAGCAAGCGCATTACTTCTTCTCACCGGGTGCGCGGGTCAATCCCCGGACCCCAGTTCCGGTCAGACCTCCGGGGACATCCGGGAGGAGGTGACGGAGGCGTCGACAAGCATCACCGATGTCTACATCGCACTCGGGGATTCCTATGCGGCGATGGGCGGGCGCGACCAGCCGTTGCGGGGCGAGCCGTTCTGCCTGCGCTCGTCCGGGAATTACCCGGAGCTTGTGCACGCGGAGGTCACGGATCTCACGTGCCAGGGGGCGGTGACCGGGGATCTGCTCGAACCGAGGGCGTTGGGCGAGCGCACGCTGCCGGCGCAGCTGGATGTGCTGACGGAGGATACGACCCTGGTCACCCTCTCCATCGGGGGCAATGACCTCGGTTTCGGGGAGGTCGCGGGATGCATCCGGGAGCGGATCGCGGTCGAGACCCCTGACAACTGTGTGGATCTGCTGGAAGAAACCATCGGGGAGCAGCTCGACCAACTCCCCCCGCAGCTGGACCGCGTGCACGAGGGGATCAAAGACCGCGCCGGGGACGCGCAGGTGGTGGTCACCGGGTATCTACCGCTCGTGTCCACCGGGGAGTGCCCTGAGCTGGGGAATGTCTCCGAGACGGATCGCCGGTGGGCCGTGGAGCTGACCGCGCAGATCAATGACACCGTGCGCGAGGCAGCCGAACGCCACGATGCCCTGTTCGTCCTCCCCGACGATGCCGATGAGCACACCAGCTGCGCACCCCCTGAGCAGCGCTGGGCCGACATCCAGGGCCAGCAGACCGACGCTTACCCGCTGCACCCGACCTCGAGCGGCCATGAGGCGATGGCTGCCGCCGTCCGGGACGCGCTGGACCTGCAGCCGTAGCGCCGGGCACGTGCTTGTCGACGACCAACCCATGCCAGGCTGCAATCACATCCGCACATACCGTGCGCGGGCAATGGAGTAGCCACCATAGAGGATGAGTCCGATACCGACGATGATGAGCAGGACACTGCCGAAGGGCTGTTCCCCGAGGGTGCGTAGTGCCGAGTCCAGACCTGCGGCCTGTTCCGGATCATGGGCCCAGCCGGCGATGATGATCAACACCCCCAGGATGCCGAAGGCGATACCGCGGGCGATATAACCGGCGGTTCCGGCGATCACGATCGCGGTCCCGACCTGTCCCGACCCCGCGCCCGCCTCCAGGTCCTTCCGGAAACTGCGGGTGGCACCCTTCCAGATGTTGTAGACACCCGCCCCCAGCACCACCAGTCCGGCGACCACAACCAGCACCACGCCCCAGGGTTGGGCCAGGATGCTGGCGGTGACATCGGTGGCGGTCTCCCCGTCGGAGGTGCTGCCACCCCGGGCGAAGGTGGAGGTGGTCACCGCCAGGGAGAAGTAGACCACGGCCATGACCGCCCCCTTGGCCCTTTCCTTGAGGTCCTCGCCTGTCAGCAGCTGGCTCAACTGCCAGAGAGCCAGGGCAGCCAGGGCGATGACCGCGGCCCACAGGGCGAACTGACCCCCCGGCGCCTCCGCGATGGTGGACAATGCGCCTGAATTGGAAGCCTCATCACCCGAACCACCGGACCCGGTGGCGAGGCGCACCGCTATCCACCCGATGAGGATATGCAGCACCCCCATGACGATGAATCCGCCTCTGGCCAGCGTGGTCAACACGGGGTGGTCCTCGGCCTGGTCGGCCGCCCGCTCTACCGTCTGTCTCGCCGATCTGGTGTCGCCCTTATCCATAGGCCCCATTCAACCGCCTCGCGGGGTGGACAGCCACCGTCAGGGCGGATTGTGACCTGAACTGTGATCTTCCACCAGCCCCGGGTGATGCGGGCCCCTCAGATGGCGCACAACACCTCCTGGGGTGGGGGTTAATCTACCGACTATGACCGGGTGGAGCTGGAAAAACCTCCCCGAGTAATGACCAGTAAGAAAGGGTTAGAAAACTATTCTCTCAGGGATTGTCCTCGAGATTGTGAGGACCTACCTTAAAGCCAGGGAATAGGCTGCACATAGAAGAATCCCCACTCTCCCAAGGGAGAGTGGGGATTCTAGTGTTTGTTCCCTCTGGCTACCACTCAGGAGCCTTATCGGAAACCTCTGGAATCTGCCCCTTCTTCAGCATGTCTTTCACAAACTTAGGGTTCACCGCCTGGGACATATCCAATCCGGTTCCTGCATATGCCGTCTTAAATTCCGCACTAATCTCGCGTGCCTTCTGGTCATCAGACTTCGAAGAATCGGCAATCCTCTTGATATTCCGATTCGCCGCATTAGCCTTACTAGTCGAAACCTTCCCAAGGTTTTTGCTCGGAGTGAATTTAAAATCTGTCATCTCTACTTCACCTCCCCTCTGGGTCTAACTACATGACAATAGAAGACGGGGCGGACACGATAGGTGAGAAATAGAACGGATATTCGCACCTAGTATTGTTTTTGCTATTCGAACGCTTCAGGCTGAACTCTCGTAGCATGGTTGTATCCTGGGCCTCTTCTAGAGTTGGCGCAACGAGTAGCGAGGGGACTCTTAGCTCGAGGTGTCTAGGAGATTGGTGCCAGGCAAGGGCGGATAAGTTAGGTTCCGGGCGCGACCCAGTCGCGGGCGATAGTGTCGAAGATAGATGCGACAACAATCGCCCACCAATCTCATTTGTATCCGTGCGGGTTCGATCACCAGGCAAAAGGGTTAGAAATGTTGACAGGAAATCACCCTCCCGAGGGAACGTCGGGAGGGTGATTTCCTGAGAATTTAGGGATGTCCAAATAGTGGCCTGAACTCCCCGCGGGGGTCTAGCAGTCGAAGTACATCTCGAACTCCTGCGGGGTGGGGCGCAGGCGGACCGGGGTGATCTCGTTGTCGTACTTGTACTGGATGTAGGCCTCGATGAGGTCCTCGGTGAACACATCGGACTCGGTGAGGAAGTCGGAATCCTCCTGCAGGGCCTGCAGGGATGCCTCCAGGGAGGTCGGTGCCTGAGGGATGGAGGCGGCCTCCTCCGGTGGGAGCTCGTAGAGGTCCTTGTCCACCGGTGCGTGCGGCTCGATGCGGTTCTTCACACCGTCCAGGCCGGCCATCATCATGGCGGCGAAGCCCAGGTACGGGTTGCCTGATGGGTCCGGTGCGCGGAACTCGATGCGCTTGGCCTTCGGGTTGGACCCGGTGATCGGGATGCGCACGGCCGCGGAACGGTTGCGCTGGGAGTAGACCAGGTTGATGGGGGCCTCGAAGCCCGGCACCAGGCGGTGGTAGGAGTTCAGGGTCGGGTTGGTGAACGCCAGGACAGCCCCCGCGTGGTGGAGAATGCCGCCGATGTAGTAACGGGCGATATCGGACAGGCCAGCGTAACCGGACTCGTCGTGGAAGAGTGGCTTGCCGTCCTTCCACAGGGACTGGTGGGCGTGCATGCCGGAGCCGTTGTCACCGGCCAGCGGCTTGGGCATGAAGGTGGCAGCCTTGCCGTGCAGGGCCGCGGTGTTCTTCACGATGTACTTGAAGGTCTGGATGTCATCGGCTGCGTGCAGCAGAGTGTTGAAGCGGTAGTTGATCTCCTGCTGGCCACCACCGACCTCGTGATGGAAACGCTCCAGGTGGAAACCGGCGTCACGCAGGTTGCGGACCGTCTCGTCGCGGACATCCACGGTCTGATCATAGGGGGCGACCGGGAAGTACCCGCCCTTGACGCGGTTCTTGGAACCGGTATTGGGGGTGCCATCCAGGTTGGTCTCACGACCGCGGTTCCACCAGCCCTCGTTGGTGTCCACGTGGTAGAAACCGGAGTTGATGTCGGTGGAGTAGCGGACGGAGTCGAAGAGGTAGAACTCGGCCTCGGCGCCGAAGTTGCAGGTGTCGGCGATGCCGGTGGAGGCCAGGTACTGCTCGGCCTTGCGGGCCACGTTGCGGGGGTCGCGGGAGAACGCCTCACGGGTGAAGGGGTCATGGACGAAGAACTTGATGTTCAGCGTCTTCGCCTTGCGGAACGGATCGATCTTGGCGGTGGCCAGATCCGGCAGCAGGTTCATGTCGGATTCATCAATGGTGGTGAAACCACGGATGGAGGAACCATCGAAGGCGAGGCCCTCCTCGATGGCGTCCTCATCAAAGGCGGATGCGGGGATGCTGAAGTGCTGTTCGATTCCGGGAAGGTCGGTGAATCGGACATCAACGAACTCTACGTTTTCATCCTTGATGAACTTTGTTACTTCTTCCGGGGTGTTAAACGCCACGGTGACTCCTCATGGGCATGGGGTATAGGGTGTTTTCGCGCCGGGCAAGCTAACGGTCCTGAAACCTAGTGGGACTAGACTCAAGTGCAGATGTACACCTTGCGACACGGGCCAGTATACGACATTATCTGTCGATCTATCAAAACTTTTCGTGGATCCCCCGCTGAGCAGCGGATACCAGCCCACAATAGTGGCACATCATCCCACCCGGCCAGCATTGGCGCGGTGAGGTACATCGCTATCGGAGGATATCCCCCGACGGCGTTTCCCGTTTGCTCGTCCGTTGGCTAAGTTTAAGACCATGGCTAAACCGAGAAGATCCTGGCTCGATGGTCCGGAGATCCCCGCAGACTTTGACGATCCCGATGCCCCCGGCCGCTGGCCCGGTGAGAAACTCGGTCTCCCCGAACGCGGCCCCGGTTCCCTGGTGTCCGTCGCCCGGCGCATCGGCGGCGTGTGCATCGACTGGATCATCTCCTGGATCATCGCCATCGTGCTCACCAACTTCACCGACGCACTCGGCGACGTGGCCACCTCCACGCTCATCATCTTCGTGCTCATGGGCTGGCTCACCGGCTGGTTCTTCGCCCGCACACCGGGCCACGCCATGCTGGGCATGGGACTCGCCCGCATCGACGCCGAGGACCGCGTCGGCTGGTGGCGCTCACTGGTGCGCCCCCTGCTCACCATCCTCATCCTGCCCGCCGCCATGGTGGACTCCGACGGTCGTGGTCTCCACGACAAGGCGACCGGCACCGCGGTCATCCGCGGCTAGACGACGGAGCTTATCGACGGCTGGATACCCACCCCGGGTGCCAGCCGTTCTTTTTAAATCAGCAGGAACAGCAGCACCTGCGCCGCGATGATCTTGGCCACCATGGCCAGGGGGTAGACGGAGGTGTACCCAATCGCGGGCAGTTCATTGCGCGAGGCCTCCGAGATATAGCTCAACACCGCGGGGTGGGTCTGGGTACCGGCGAGGATACCGGCGGTCTCTCCGAAGGGGATGCGCATGACCTTGTGCCCGATGATGAGCACCAACAGGGAGATCACCAGGGTGAGCAGGGCGCCCACACCGATGATCATCAGGGAGGCCGGATCACTCAGCGCTGACCGGAACCCGGCACCCGCGGTGGTCCCGATGGCTGCGAGGAACATGGTGATGCCCAGCTGTCGCAGGGCGAGGTTGGCGCTGTAGGGAATCTGCCAGACCACCTTGCCGGTGCGGCCCATCGCCCCGAGCAGCAGGGCCACCAGCAGTGGACCACCGGCGTTACCCAACGACAGGGCACCACCGCCGGGCAGAGGGAATTCCATCATGCCCACTAACACGCCGAATGTGAGACCGACGACCAGGGGAACCAGGTTGAAATCAGCCAGACGCCGGTAGGAATCACCGAAGATGTGCGTGGCCTCGGTGATCCGTTCGGCGGGGGCCACCACGCGGACGAGATCGCCGAGCTGGAGGGTCATGTCGGGGTGTGCGATCAGATCAGTGTCACCACGCCTGATCCGGGTGATGAGCATGCCGGGGATACGGTTACGCAGTTTCGACAGGGGCACACCCACGATGGACTCATCCGAGACGAAGATGCGGCGGTAGTCCAGATCGATATCGCTGTAGGGGTGGCCGTCGACGAACTCGCCGAGCAGGCCCTCCGCACGTTCGAGTTCATCATCGGATCCCACCACGGTGAGGATGTCACCCAGCCGGGTGCGATCACCCTCCTCGGGGATGAACTGGTCATGCTGCCCCCGGCGCTCCACACGGGAGACGATGACCTCCAGCTCCAGCAGCTCCGGGATGTTGCTGATCGCCGGCAGGTCATCCCGGGTGACCCGGACGCGGCGCCCCGTCAGCTCCTGGACAGCCACACCGGCATCCCGGGCCTCCTTCTGGTGGTTGACCTTGAACAGGCCCCCGCAGACCGCGATCGTGAGGATCACCACCAGGACACCGAGCGGGTAGGTGAGGGAATAGGCCACCACAGGCAGCTCCAGGATGCGTGCGGTGTCGGTGGCGTTGTCGTCGATAAGCGACGGTAGGGCGTCGACCACCGCCGCCATCGCCGGGGTGTTGGTCAGCGCACCGGTCAGCATGCCGGCACCCGTCGCGGGCACCAGGTCCAGCGCCTTGATGACCACCCAGGCGGTCGCGGTGGTCACGATGATGGCACCGAGTGCCAGCCCGTTATTGCGCAGACCTGTGGACCGCAGTGACCTGAAGAAGTCACGCCCGGCCTCCAGGCCGATGGTGTAGACAAACAGTGCCAGCCCCACCACATAGATCAGGGGAGGCACGGTGATGCCCGGTTCGATGGTGGAGAAGGCCAGGCCGACGAACAGCACAGCCGCCACCCCGAGCCGGAAACCGAAGATCCTGATCCGGCCCAGCAACAGACCGATCCCCATGATGGCCACCAGGGCCAGCAGCTGATTTTCCACAAAGAGACTCACGCCCTTCATCATCGCACCACGGAGGGTATTTTTCCCCTCATCAGGGCAGAGATCATCAGGGCATGGAAAAAGGGGTGCACCCCCTCACGGGAGGTACACCCCTCACATCACGGCGCGGACGCGGAGGAGATGAGCTCTACTGCTCACCCTTGCGCTCGGACTGACGGCGCGCGCGACGGTTCATGCCGGACATCTTCGCACCCTTGGGCAGCGGGCCCTTCGGCAGGGCGGCACCAGGACCGTTGCCGATATGGTCCATGGCCTCGATGCGGGCGGCGAGGGAGGCCACCTCGTTCTTCTTGTAGTTGCGGGGCAGCTTCACCAGCTCACGCTGCAGCTTGCCGATGGGCACCTCACCCTCACCGGTGCCGGTGATCATCTCATAGACCGGCACACCCGGCGCGACACGGTTGAGGCGCTTGCGCTGCTGGGCCATCAGGGGCTTGAGACGGTGCGCGGCACCCTCACCGACGAGCACCACACCGGACAGCCCGACCACACGGTGCACGGCATCCATCTGGGTGGTCATCGCCACCGCGGTCTTGGTGCGCCAGGCCATGCCCACACCCGAACGGAGGTTCTCCACAGCCCAGCCGGCGGCACCGGCCTGGCCCTCGGCGCGCTTGAACACATCACGCTCGACGCGGCGGGTGAAGATGAACATCGCCGCCAGAACACCGGCGATGATGCCGATCGGGAGCATCCACCACTGCCCATCCCAGAGCATACCCAGGAGGAACAGGATCAGGGGAATACCGAGGACGGCCAGCAACATGAGCGGGATAAGAGCCTTATCCTGCTTGCGTTGCATGTTGAAGACCTGCCACATCTGTGAACGGGTCTCCTTGCGGCGTGCCCTCTTCGCTGCCGCCACTTCCTTCTTGGCGGCCTTCGCCGCCTGCTTCTTCGCGTCTGCCATGCCCTCAACAATAGGTGATCCCGTCGGGCATTCTAAAATGGCACGCATATGACCGTCGGCTGGCAGCATCCTGACAATGCCGGGGTGGTGGCCGGGTGACCGGGCCCGGGGGAAGGGAAACGCCCCCGCGCGTGATCGGGTGGATCACACACGGGGGCGGGCTACGGCTGCGGGTAGGTGACTAACCGCGGGGGATCACGGGTGCATCATCGGAGGCACCGTAACGCTCCAGCAGGGAGGAGGCCTCCTGCGTGGTCGGACCCTCAGCGGTCTCGGCCAGGTGGGAGAGGTTCTCGGGGAGTTCCTCACCACGGAACTTCAGCGCCTGGGCGTAGAGCTTGCCGGCACGGTAGGACGACCGCACCAGGGGACCGGACATGACCGCTGCGAAACCGAGCTCGTAGGCCTCATCGGAGAGCTCCAGGAACTCCTCCGGCTTCACCCAGCGCTCAATCGGGTGGAAGAGCGGCCCGGGACGCAGGTACTGGGTGATGGTGATGATGTCGGTGCCGGCGGAATGCAGATCTCGGAGAGCCTCGGAGATCTCCTCGCGGGTCTCACCCATGCCCAGGATCAGGTTGGACTTGGTGACCAGACCGAAATCGCGGGCCTGGCGGATGACATCCAGGGAACGGTCATAACGGAACGCCGGGCGGATCCGCTTGAAGATACGGGGAACGGTCTCCAGGTTGTGTGCGAAGACCTCAGGGCGGGATTCGAAGACCTCCTGCAGGAGATCCTTCTTGCCGGAGAAATCCGGAACCAGGTTCTCCACACCGGTGTTGGGGTTGAGCTCGTGGATCTTGCGGACCACCTCGGAGTAGAGCCAGGCACCCTCATCCGGGAGATCATCACGGGTCACACCGGTGATGGTGGAGTAGTTCAGACGCATCTCGCGCACCGACTCCGCGACACGGAGCGGCTCACCACGATCGAGGGGTTCCGGGCGTGCCGAGTTGATCATGCAGAAATCACAACGACGTGAGCAGTTGGCACCACCGATGAGGAAGGTCGCCTCGCGGGACTCCCAGCACTCGTGGATGTTGGGGCAACCGGCCTCCTGGCACACGGTGTGGAGGGAGGCACCTGCGACGCGCTCCTTCATGTCCTTGTACTCGGGTCCGTTCTTGACCTGGTTTCTGATCCACCGGGGCTTGGTCTCGATCGGGGTCTGCGAGTTCCGGGCCTCGACGCGGAGCATGCGACGCCCCTCAGGTGCGATAGTCACAAAAGTAACCTAATTTCTCTCGAATGTCTGATGGGTGTTATGGGTTCTAAAGTGATGGACCCGGGGACGCGGAACCGCGCTGGGTCCATCAGGGCTTAACCAATTCCAACACCACCGTGTTGAATGGTCATTCCCGGGGCTACCCCCGTTTGGGAAGCGCCCTGGTGGGATCGGGTGCACTGGCAAAGCTGTGATCCGCCACGGTCAACCGGCCGGCGAGTGCATCCTCCAGATCCCGGATGAGCGGGTCCACCAGCTCAGCGGTGGGGACATCCCGGCCGAGCTCCCGGGACAGGGTGGTCAAACCGGCATCATCGATGCCACAGGCGATGATGTGGTCGTAGAACTCCAGGGTGTTATTACAGTTCAGGGCGAGACCGTGCATGGTCACCCCACGGGTGACACGGATTCCCAGTGCTGCAACCTTGGAATCCGGGTGACCATCATGCGCCGGCACCCACACACCCGACCGGCCATCCACCCGACCGGCCTCCGGCACACCGAAGGTACGCACGGTCTGGATCAGGGCCTCCTCGAGCCGGCGGACATAGTCCACGACATCGATGGGCTCGGCCAGTTTGATGATGGGGTACATGACCAGCTGGCCGGGGCCGTGCCACGTGATCCGCCCACCCCGGTCCACATCAATCACCGGCAGACCGTTGGTGGGGAGATCCTCCGGCTGGGTGCGTTTGCCGGCGGTGTAGACCGAGGGGTGCTCCAACACGAGGATCTGATCGTTGATCTCATCCCGGGCGCGTTGCTGCGCGAGTGAGGCCTGGAGATCCCAGGCATCCTGGTAATCAACGGTGCCGAGGTGTTGGACCTCGATGGGGTCATCTGATGCCCGGATGGAACGATCCGCCGGGAAGAAGGGGTCACGTGGTGCAGTCATGATGGAGTCCACCCTACCCGGTGGGGATGATATGACATCAAAAAACCGCCGACCCCAGGTGGGGCCGGCGGCTGTCTGAATCAGCTACTCACGCAACTGATGGGACGAAGCGGTTTAGAGCTCCAGATCGCCTTCGAAGTTGGCGGTCTCCAGGCGGTCCTTGATGGTGGTCATGAAGCGACCGGCATCGGCACCGTCCACGACCTGGTGGTCGTAGGTCAGCGGCAGGTGGACCATCTGGCGGATGGCGATCGAATCGATGCCGTCCTCGGTGATGACCACCGGGCGCTTGACAATAGCACCGGTGCCCAGGATTCCGGCCTGTGGCGGAACCAGGATCGGGGTGTCGGACAGCGCACCCTCGGAACCGATGTTGGTGATGGTGAAGGTGCCACCGGACAGATCGTTCGGCTTCAGCTTGTTGTTGCGTGCACGATCAGCCAGATCCACGATCGCCTTGGCGATCTCCGGCAGGGACAGATCCTGCGCGTTGTGGATGACCGGGGTGAGCAGACCAGCCGGGGTATCCACGGCGATGCTCATGTTCACGGAGGCGTGGTAGGTCATCTCCTTGGTCTCGGCGTTGTAGGACGCGTTGACGTTCGGGTGGGCGACCAGGGCCTCAACAACAGCCTTGACGAAGAACGGCAGGTAGGTCAGGTTGAGACCGTGCTTCTCCTGGAAGGCAGGCTTGCTGCTCTTGCGCAGCTCGGCGACACGGGTCATGTCAACCTCGTGCAGCTGGGTCAGCTGAGCGGAGATCTGCAGGGCCTCAACGGTCTTGCGTGCGGTGATCTCACGGATACGGTTGACCTTCTGGGTGGTGCCGCGCAGCTTGGCCTTCTCCGGATCCACGGACTTGGTGGATGCGGCGGAGGCGGGGGCTGCCGCCGATGCTGCCTCCTTCTCTGCAGGTGCGGACTCGCCGGACGCGGCGGCCAGGACATCCTGCTTACGGATGCGACCACCGATGCCGGTGCCCTTCACTGCGTTGAGGTCAACACCGTGCTTCTCCGCCAGCTTGCGCACCAGCGGGGTGACGTACGGGATGTTGTCGGTGTTGGTCTTCTGCGGGGCGGCCTTCGGCTCGTCCTGCTTCTTCGGCTCCGGCTTCTTTTCAGCCTTGGGCTCAGCCTTCTCAACCTTCTTGGCTTCTTCCCTGGTCACGTCGGGAGTCTCCTCCACGGGTGCCTCTTCAGCGGGAGCCTCGTCCTCGGCGGGTGCTGCGTTGGCATCGCCGATGCGGGCGATGACGGCTCCGACATCGACGGTGTCGTCTTCCTCGGCGAGGATTTCAACGATGGTGCCGGCGACGGGGGAGGGGATCTCGGTGTCGACCTTGTCGGTGGAGACCTCGAGCAGTGGCTCGTCAACCTCGACGGTATCGCCGACAGCCTTCAGCCACTGGGTGATGGTGCCCTCGGTGACGGACTCGCCGAGTTCCGGCATTTCCACATCGGTGGCGGCAGCAGAGGATGCAGGTGCCTGCTTCTTCGGCTCCTCCTTGGGGGCCTCTTCCTTGGCGGGAGCCTCTTCAGCAGGGGCTTCCTCCTCGGCAGGAGCCTCGTCCTCGGCGGGTGCTGCGTTGGCATCGCCGATGCGGGCGATGACGGCTCCGACGTCGACGGTGTCGTCTTCCTCGGCGAGGATTTCAACGATGGTGCCGGCGACGGGGGAGGGGATCTCGGTGTCGACCTT
>NZ_JACSPR010000001.1:277349-308033 GCF_014837045.1 Corynebacterium gallinarum | reverse complement strand
GTCGGTGGAGACCTCGAGCAGCGGCTCGTCAACCTCGACGGTGTCGCCAACAGCCTTCAGCCACTGGGTAATCGTGCCTTCGGTAACTGATTCGCCCAGCTCGGGCATCTCTACGGAGAACGCCATTATTTAAGACTCCTCGCAAGTCATGTCGTTAAATCGGAAACTAATACCCAAAGAATACCGACTACTATTGCCGAGTGGGGACTTTGGGTCATTTGAGGCATTCGGGTTGCCCCCTACAATTGATTACGTGTTCAACTTATTCGGTCGGAAAAAGCCTCGATCCAATCTGCGTCCCGCCCGCGGTCCCGGGGAAACGGTGCGACCCGGGGACCTTGCATTCCTGAAGGAATGGGTCCGGGGCAAGCCGTTTGTTGAGGCTTTTGTCGAGCCGGAGACGCTGGTCAATGAGATGTCGGTGGTGCTTGTCGACGCCGACGGTAACTTCGTCCGGCGCCGTATCGGGGGGCCGAAGGGCATCGATGTGATCATCAAGAAACTCGGCGTCCCGGTGTACGACGTGGAGGAAACCGGTTACCCCCAGCGCATGCGCGAGCGGATTGAATATGATCGCATCCTGCGCAAGCGTGAGGAGCAGAAAGCCCGCCGCGAGAAGTTCGAACGCGGCGAGCATCCCGGATTCTGAACCCGTTTAACGCTCAGCGATGTCCTGCAGAACCTGGATGAAGGTACGCACCGGCTGCCCGGTTGCCCGCTTGGGGGTGTACCCATACGCGCCGGCGGTGTTGTAGGCGGGACCCGCGATATCCACGTGTGCCCATTCGATGCCCTCACCCACGAACTCCTGCAGGTACCGGCCGGCCGCAGCCATGCCCGCGAAACGGGAGTTGGTGACATTGCGCAGGTCGGCGACGGGGGATTTGATCTCCTCATCCAGCTCCTCGGGCAGCGGCATGGCCCAGGCCTGCTCGCCGACCGAACGGCCGGTGGTGGCCACGTTGTCACGGAACTCATCGGTGCCCATCACACCTGAGGTGCGCAGACCCAGGGAGACCAGCTGGGCACCGGTGAGGGTGGCGGCGTCGATGAGGTAGTCGGGGTTGTCCTCCGAGGCCAGCGCCATAGCATCCGCCAGGATCAGACGACCCTCGGCATCGGTGTTGAGGATCTCGGAGGTCAGGCCACCGTAATGGGTGATGACGTCGCCCGGACGGAACGCATCGCCGGAGGGCATGTTCTCCGCCATGGGGATGGTGGCGGTGATGTTGACCTTCAGGTTGAGACGGGCCGCGGCGATGATGGTGGCGATCATCGCGGCGGAACCGCCCATGTCGGAGATCATGTTGTCCATGTTGGCGCCCGGCTTGATGGAGATACCACCGGTGTCGAAGGTGACACCCTTGCCTACCAGCGCGACATGCTTGGATGCCTTGCGGTTCCTCCAGGTCAGGCGCAGCAGGCGTGGTTTGCGGACCGAGCCGTTGCCCACGGCCAGGATGCCACCGAATCCGTCGGTGGCCAGCTGGTTCTCGTCGAGGATCTCCGTCTTGAGCCCGTACCTGGAGGCCTCATTGGCGGCGATGACCGCGTAGGACTCCGGGTAGAGGTGGGAGGAGGGGGTGTTGACCAGGTCGCGGGCCAGAACAACAGCCTCGACGGTGATCTGGGCCGCCACGAACTCGTCCTTGTCGCCACCGAGGAAGTGGACGGTCAGGGGCTTGTCGACGCCATCCCCCGCATCATCATCACCCGCCCTGCGCAGCCCCTTGAAGGAGTAGGAACCCAGACCGAAACCGGTCACAGCGGCGGACAGTCCGAGTTCGCCGATGGTGGTGGCGACATTCTCGTAGCCGGACAGAGACCTGGCGACGGTGCCGGTGGCGCGGCGGAGTTTTTCGTCGTCAAGCTCCTCAGCCGAGCCGAGACCGACGGCGACCACCGGCGCGACATCCTCGAATCCGGGCACGCGGGTGACCTCGTTGGCCTTGCCCTTCGCGCCGACAGCCTCGAGCTGCCTGAGGATGCCCGACTGCTGCTTGTTGGTGAAGATGTCATTGAGCTGGTCACCGCCGGCGAGCTGCGGGGAATCCCCCTCGCCGGTGAACAACGCCACGACAACCGCGTCGATGTTCTTGGGGAGTTTCTTATCCAGCTTGAGCTCAGCGACCCGGCCACGGACCGGCAGGGTGGCGTCCCTGGACACCTTGGTTGGGGCTGCGGTGCTGACGGCGTTCTTGGCCATAGACGTAACAATTCCTCTCATGGGGAGCGGGAGGGGACGCATGGGTGACGCCCCCGGATTTCTATGTTCCCAGCCTAGCCACAATCCCATTTCCCGAGACGGCAGCACCCATGAACCCGCCTGCATTGAGAGCCCATCTGCTGAAGCCGTCCGGCAGCCGGTGTAACTTAAACAGCATGACGTCTATTGAGTTCACTGTGACCCGTACCGAAAACCCGACGTCACCCGATCGCCTGAAGGAAATTCTTACCGCCCCGAGATTCGGTAAGTTCTTCACCGACCACATGGTGACCATCGACTGGACTGAGGACGGCGGCTGGCACAACGCACAGGTAGTTCCCTACGCCCCCATCCCGATGGATCCCGCCACCACGGTATTCCACTACGGACAGGCCATCTTCGAGGGAATCAAGGCCTACCGCCACGCAGACGGCACCATCAAAACCTTCCGCCCGGAGGAGAACGCCCTGCGCATGCAGCGTTCCGCCGCGCGCATGGCCATGCCGGAACTCCCCGTCGAGACGTTCATCGAATCCCTCGAACTGCTCGTCGACATCGACCAGGACTGGGTGCCCGCCGCCGGTGGGGAAGCGTCCCTCTACCTGCGTCCCTTCATGATCTCCACCGAGGTGTCCCTGGGCGTCAGCCCGGCGAATGCCTACAAGTTCATCGTCATCGCCTCCCCGGTGGCCGCGTACTTCTCCGGTGGCATCAAGCCGGTGTCGGTCTGGCTCAGCGAGGACTACGTCCGCGCCGCACCCGGTGGCACCGGAGCCGCGAAATTCGCCGGCAACTACGCCGCCTCCCTCCTCGCCCAGGCCCAGGCCCAGGAGAAGGGTTGCGACCAGGTGGTCTGGCTCGACGCCATCGAACACCGCTATATCGAGGAGATGGGTGGCATGAACCTCGGTTTCATCTACCGCGATGGCGACAACGTCAAACTGGTGACCCCGGAACTGTCCGGATCGCTGCTGCCGGGCATCACCCGTGATTCACTCCTGCAGGTCGCCCGCGACCTCGGCTACGACGTCGAGGAACGACGCATCAGCACCACCGAGTGGGAGGACGACGCCACCTCCGGTGCCATGGCCGAGGCATTCGCCTGCGGCACCGCAGCCGTGATCACCCCGGTGGGTACCGTCAAGTCCAACCACGGCGAATTCGTGGTCAACAACAACGAAGCCGGCGAGGTCACCATGAAACTGCGGGAAACCCTCACCGGGATCCAGCAGGGCAAGGTCGCCGACACCCACGACTGGCTGTACACGCTGGTGAAATAGGCTGGTTTCACATGCTGTACCCCGCGCGGAACCGGTCGCCGAACCGGATCCGCGCGGGGTTTCTTTCATTCTGTGAAGTGGGCGGAAGGGGCGTTTGAGCGTCCCGACGGCTCTGTGCATGGCATCCTTGTGAACATGACTGACACCACACAGAAGACTGCACTTGTCACCGGAGCCTCCAGCGGAATCGGGGAGGCCTCCGCCCGCGCCCTGGCCGCCGACGGCTGGAAGGTCATCGTGGCCGCCCGCCGCGTTGAGCGCCTGGAGAAACTCGCCGAGGAGATCGGGGCGGTGGCCCATCATCTGGACGTCACCTCCGATGAGTCCGTGGCGGCACTCGCGGAGGCGATCGGCCCGATCGACCTGCTGGTCAACAACGCCGGTGGCGCAAAGGGGCTGGACAGCATCCGGGACGCGAAACTGGAGGACTGGCAGTGGATGTATGACACCAACGTCCTGGGCACCCTCCGGGTTACCCGCGCCTTCATGGATTCACTGTCGGAGCGTGATGGCCTGATCATCAACATCGGTTCCGTCGCCGGCCACACCCCCTATGCCGGTGGCGCCGGATACAACGCGGCCAAGCATGGTGTCGCCGCCATGAGTCGGGTGCTGCGACTGGAAACCCACCAGCAGCCACTGCGTGTCACCGAGATCGATCCGGGCAGGGTGGACACCGAGGAATTCTCCCTGGTCCGTTTCAAGGGTGATGAGGAACGCGCCCGGTCTGTATACAAGGACGTGCTCAACCTCTCGGCGGGGGATATCGCCGAGGCTGTCCGGTGGGTGGCGAGCCTGCCGAGCCACGTCAACATCGACACCATGAGGGTCACCCCGCGCGATCAGGTTTAACTGCGTGATTCTGTCGCGTTTTAAGCGGTTGAACGGGCCGGGATGAGCTCACCTGTGGGGGAGAGCGTTTGAGGGGCTCAAACGGCGATCTGGTGCGTCGGTTTTCCCGGGGTTGCCGTGCGGAGATTTGGCTGACTGTGAATTTTTCGACACACCCTGTCCCCGCAGGGGAGGGTGTGTCGAGATTATCGCGATTGCAGGCGGAAAATCGGGACAATCTCAACACAGCCACCGCGAATAGCCTGATGTGTGTCGAAAAAGTCGAACCCCATGGACGGATCGCGGTGGATACCCGACCAGCACCGACCAACAGGGGGCCACGCTAACCGGCGGACGCCCCGTGGAGCCGCCATCCCCCCACAATTTCGACACAGACCTTGATCCCGGGGCAAGCTGTGTCGAAAAAACCGGTCAACTCAACCCGCCACCGCAACCGCGCAGAACACCGCGGTCACAGCCGCGCTGAGGTGGATGACCGCGCCGATGCAGTCGCCATTGACGCCACCGAAACGCCGGGAGAAGTGTCGTCCCGCCCACTCCGAGATCACGCAGGCAACGATTCCGGCCACCGGAACGACCCATGCCACTGCCACATCGCCTGTCCCCACGGCCACACCGACCGCCGCGGCACCGAGTGCCACCAGCCATGCAGCCACCCACCACAGCCGGACGGTGCCCACCACCATTGCCCCGAATCCGGTGGGGGACAGGGGTGTGCGGCCGACCCGTGCCATGACCTGCCCACCCAGTCGGCTGAGCGCGGGGATGAAACACACCAGCCAGCCGGCCTTGCTGTCAATCAGTGCTGCCATCGCTGCGACCTGCGCCAACAGTGAAAACAGCACGGCGCTGAAGCCCATGAGACCGGTGTGGGGGTCTGCGAGAATTTCCCGGGCGCGTTCCGGGGGCGCGTAGGAGCCGAGGGCATCGGCGACATCCGCCAGCCCATCCAGATGCATCATGCGGTTGAGCAGTTCCCACATGATCACCACCAGTACCGCGGTCAAAAAGGGGGCGACGCCGATCAATCCCAGTACCCCCAGCAGCACCGCGGTGAAGACACCGAACACCACACCCACCACCGGCAGCGACGCCATCACGCGGGTACCGGTGATCCGGTCGAAGGTGGTCGCTCCACGGACGGGGAGGATGCTGAGCCAGTTCAGGGCGGTGGTGATCCCCTCCGTGAACGCGGGGCCATGCTCGCCGTCGGTGAGGTGGGCCTTGCCGGACATCTAGACGGTCGGGTCGGCGGGAACGTCTGCTGCCGACGCTCCGTCAGCCGACTCGTCCGCCCCCGGGGCCTCGACCCCCGCATCGTTCATGGTGCTCATGTCGATCATCAGATCCACGGCGGTTTTCACCAGGGGCAGGGCGGCGACGGCACCGCTGCCCTCACCCAGGCGCATACCCAGGTCCAGCAGGGGTGTCAGGCCCAGGGCATCCAGTGCGATGGGGTGTGCTGGTTCCGGGGAACGGTGGCCGGCGATGAACCACCGGCGGGCACCGGGTGCCAGTTTGTTGGCCAGCAGGGCTGCGGAGGTGACCACGGCGCCGTCGAGAAGCACCGGAGTGCGTCGGACAGCGGCCTGCGCGATGAAGGCGGCCATGGCGGTGAGGTCGGGGGAGGAGATCATCCGGGCGACGGCGATGGGGTCCTGGCGTAGCGTGCGGACGCGGAACATGGCGTCCCGGACTGCGGTGACCTTGCGTTTCCAGCCCTCGTCGTCGATGCCGGTGCCACGTCCGACCACCACAACCGGTTCCGCGAGGGTGAAGGTCCCGATCAGTGCCGCCGCCGGGGTGGTGTTGCCGATGCCGAGGTCGCCGGGGATGAGGATGTCGGCGCCGGAGTCGATCTCCTGGTCGGCGATCTGAATGCCGATCTGCAGTGCCTGCAGCACCTCCTCCTCGGTCATGGCGTCCTCCACGTCAATGGAGCCGCAGGAACGACGTACCCGTTCCGGGCCGGTCGCCTCGTGATCGAGTGAGATGTCAGCAACGCGGACCGACGCCCCCGCCGTCCGGGCGAGGACATTGATTGCGGCCCCGCCGTCGAGCATGCTCTGCGCCATCTGCAGGCTCACCGATGCCGGGTAGGCGGACACCCCCCGGGCGGCCACGCCGTGGTCACCGGCGAACACCACGATGCGCGGACGGTCCAGTCGTCGAGGGGGAACCTGGCCCTGGCAGGCGGCGATGAAACAACCGACATCCTCCAGGCGCGACAGGGAACCCGCGGGCTTGACCAGGGTGTTCTGATACTCCCGGGCGTCCGCCAGAACCTGCTGGTCGGGAAATTCCACACGCGCAAACAGTTCTGCCGGAACCATCACACCATCCTCAAATATTGCCCACGGCCGATCACAACGGTTTCAACTCTAGTGGCAGCCCCGCGACCACGAGCACCACCCTGTCGCAAACCGTGGCGAGACGCTGATTGAGGGTGCCGATCCGGTCACGGAACACTCGCCCGGAACGGTGCTCCGGGATTACAGCCATACCCACCTCGGGGGTGACAATCACCAGGTCACCGCCACGATAGGTAGCCACCCCGTCGACAAGCGCGTCCATCTCCGCGGTGAGGTCGGGGTGGTCCTGCTCCCAGGTCTGCGGACCGCACCGGTCGGTGGCGTGGGTGAGCCAGGTGCCTAGGTCGTCGACAAGCATCGTTGCGGGCGTGGGCTCTCGCAGAAGCGTGACGACGTCGCGCCTGTCCTCAGTGGTCCAGCTCGCCGGGCGGCGTGCGACGTGTGCCGCGATCCGCGCGGCGAAATCATCATCCCCGGGCCAGGGTCGCGCCGTGGCCACATACACAACGGGGCCGGGACCGGCGATATCCTCCGCGAAGACGGATTTGCCGGACCTGGCCCCACCGAGCACCAGTGTGCGCACGGTTCTAGACGTCGGCGCCCAGCTCGACACGGGCGCGCGGGGTGCGCCACTTACGCGGCTGCACGGCGCGGGAATAGGAGTAGTAACACAGGCCGAAACCGGTTTCGGTGGTCTCCGGGAACCGTTCACGCACCGCTTTATTGACACGACGGCCGAGGATGATGCCCTCAATGAGGAAGACGAGCATCAACACCATCGCAAACATGGACGCGGTGGCCGCGAACTCCGGGAAGAAGTTACCCACCAGCATGATCACCAGCAGGGCAATGGCCACGGGCATCACGTAATTGGAGATGAAACGACGCGCGTCCACCCAGTCACGTGCATAGCGGCGGACCTCACCCTTGTCGCGGTCCATGAGGAAGGCCTCCTCGCCGCGGTCCATGGCGGCCTGCTGCTCGCGCTGACGCTTCAGGCGCTCCTCGCGTTCGCGCTCCTTGTAGGCCTTGTACTCCTCCTTGGACATGGAGGCCTTCATTTCCTTGCGCTTCTGCCGGGCCTGGCCATAGGTGTCCGACGGAGCCAGCGACTGACCGCCGATGATGCCCCGCTCCAACTCGACATCCCTGCGCTTCGGCGTGGGGCGACCCTTGGGTGGGGTGTAACCCCTGGGGAGCTTCTGCTCCTCGGCGCCGGTGACGGAGGTTTTACCCTGACCGGCCGGTGCGGCGGAGGCTGCGGTGGAGCCACCGTCCCCCGCTCCGGATGACTGCTTGTTTTTATCCCACGGAAGTTTCACACACCATAGGCTACAAGGAAATGTGGTGAATTCGGGAATAGGGGTGTCCCAGGTGCTGTTGAACCATGACAAGGACCATTGCTGATGGCCCTGTCACTATCGCAGTAATGATTTAATACGGAAATGCTCTTATTTACTCCCACCCGTGTGGTGGGTATCCTGGGAGCATTCAAGCTTTCATGGTGTGGGCTGCATATATCGATCACGGTGTACGGCAGTGTCCCAGGCCAGGGGAGTAGACTGCATGCCAACGAAGATGTTCCGGCCCTCCAGTGGGGTCGAAAAGTTTAAGGAGACAACAGCGATGACCGCTCCATCCACCAACACCGGAGTAATCATGACCGAGTCGGCCGCCTCCAAGGCGAAGGCGCTCATTGACCAGGAGGGTCGCGATGACCTCGTCCTGCGCATCGCAGTGCAGCCAGGCGGCTGTTCCGGTCTGCGTTACCAGCTCTACTTCGACGACCGCACCCTCGACGGCGACAAGGAGGACGTTGTCGGAGGTGTCCGTCTGGTCGTGGACAAGATGAGCACCCCATACCTGCTCGGCGCACAGATCGACTTCTCGGACACGATCGAGGCCCAGGGCTTCACCATCGACAACCCGAATGCCGGTTCCTCCTGCGCCTGTGGTGACTCCTTCAACTAGGAGGTAGGTTCCCTCCTCCCCACGTGAGGTCTCCGCAACAAATAAACACCGCCTCCCCATCCCGGCACTGAGCCGGGGCGGGAGGCGGTGTTTTTCATGCCCCTGGGGGTTAGAGCTCCACAGGGTAGTCGCGCTGTTCGATCTGCGGATCAATGCGGTTTTCCACGAAGATGCCGTGCCAGACCATGAAGGCCAACACGGTCCACAGTCGACGGGAATGATCCGAGACACCGGCGCGGTGCTCATTCAGCATCTCCAGAACAGCCTTCTTGTTGAAGATGTCATCCGTCTGGGACTCATTGATGGTGTCCTGCGCCCATCCGAAGAGCTCATCGCCGGCGAGCCAGTGACGCATGGGGACCGGGAATCCGAGCTTCTTGCGGTGCAGAACATGCGGCGGGACGATCTGCTCCATGGCCCTGCGCAGGGCGTACTTGGTGGTGCCGTTGGCGATCTTGAGATCATGAGGGATGGTCTCAGCCACCTTGAACACCTCCTTATCCAGGAAGGGCACACGCAGCTCGAGGGAGTTGGCCATGTTGATCTTGTCCGCCTTGACCAGGATGTCACCGCGCATCCAGGTGAACAGGTCCAGGTGCTGCATCCGGGCGACCGGATCCATGTCGCGTGACTGGGCGTAGATCGGGGCGGTGACCTCACGGTGGTCCCATTCCCGGCGGGCCCAGGGGATGACGCGCTGCATCTGCTCGAAGTTGAAGGAACGGGCATTGCCGTAGTAGCGCTCCTCCATGGTCATGGATCCACGCTCCAGCAGGGACTTGCCCTTCATACCGTCCGGCAGGACACGGCTGAGCCTGCCCAGGCCCCGGCGCAGCGGGGTCGGGATCTTCTCGAACGGGGCGAGGGAGAGTGGTTCCTTATAGATGGTGTAACCGCCGAAGAGTTCGTCCGCACCCTCACCCGACAGGACCACCTTGACGTGCTTGCGGGCCTCGGCGGCAACGAAGTAAAGCGGGACCAGGGACGGATCGGCGACCGGATCATCCAGGTACCACATGATCTTCGGGATGGCGTCGGCGTACTCCTCGGGGGAGACGATCTTGACGATGTGCTCCACGCCGATGGCTGCGGCGGATTCCGCGGCCACATCCACCTCGGAATACCCCTCGCGCTCGAAACCGGTGGTGAAGGTCAGCAGGTTGGGGTTGTGGCGCTTGGCCAGCGTGGCGATGGCGGTGGAGTCGATGCCTCCGGAGAGGAAGGAACCGACGGTCACGTCGGCACGCATGTGCTTTTCGACGGAATCCTCCAACACGCGGGCAATCCTGTCGAAGAGATCCTGCTCTTTGCCCTTGGGGACGGACTTCACCGGGAAACGCGGGGTGAAATAACGCTTCTCGACGAGTTCACCCCCCGGCGTGATGGTGGCGGTACACCCGGACTCCAACCTGCGGATACCCTTGTGCAGACTCTCCGGCTCCGGGACGTACTGCAGGTCCACATAGTGCTCGATGGCACGACGATCAAGGCTGAGGTCTAGATTGAGTTCCTCGGCCATCTCAAGGATCGCCTTCTTCTCGGAGGAGAACACGGTGCCGGCCTCGGTGGTGGCATAGAACAGTGGCTTGATGCCGAATTGATCACGGGCCAGGAACAGCGAACGGTCCTTGGTGTCCCAGATGGCGATGCCGAACATGCCGCGGAGGTGATTGACCACGTCTTCCCCCCAGTGGTGGAAACCGACCATGATCGGCTCGCCGTCACCCTCGGTGTCGAAGGCGTAGCCGAGTTCGGTGAGTTCCTCGCGCAATTCGATGTAGTTGTAGATCTCGCCGTTGAAGGTCATGGCGTAGCGTTCCGGCTCGCCCTCCGGACCCCAGCGCAGTGGCTGGCTGGAATGGGCGATGTCAATGATGGCCAGTCGGTTGAAGCCGAAGGCGAGATCCCCGTCCTGCCAGGTGCCGGCTTCATCGGGGCCCCGGTGGTGCAGGCAGGGGAGAGCCCGTCGCAATGCAGGGACGAAGTCAGCTGCATTCCCGTTAGCAGACAAAATGCCTAGAAGGCCGCACATGGATAAATGTCCTCCTGAAGAAGAGTTCGCACCTTATTAATAGGGCCCGTCTCGACGTGGCTGATCCGGGCCGGTGCATGGTGATCAACCCACCCAACGATACGGGTGAGTCGACAATCGTGTGAAACTGGCTCACCGAAAATGTCTGTGAATTAACTAGCAACACAGAGGGCTGGTCACGCGTCGGGCCCATGCCGGGTGCGGCGAGGTCACCGGATGGGAGGTCATTGGTTTCAAATCCGGGCAAAAGTGCCGCCAAAGGTGCAGCATGCGCGGGGGAGTCGGGGAGGAGGTGGGGGTAACGACAGGCGGATTTCAAGGGCAACCGAAAGATTGATGGTATGTGACGTGAGCAACAGAGAGTATGGGTTGTTTGTGTGACCAACATGTAAAAACCATGGTGTCCCTGCAGTTGAACGTCATTTGGGGCCTGATGGGTGGGGGTCTCGAGGAATCGTCCAGACGAAACGGAAGATATGGAAACGGCTGGCAAATAGGCTATTCTGCGTAGATAGAAATGACCGTAAGGTCTCTGGTTTTTGTGTGGACAGGAAGGCAGAACACACGTGGAACAGCAAAACAAGCGTGGTTTGAAGCGCAAGGCTCTGCTCGGCGGTGTCTTGGGCTCAGGTGGCCTCGCCATGGCAGGGTGTGAGGTTTCCCCACCCGGTGGCATGATCGGCGATTTTCTCCGCATGGGATGGCCATCAGGTATCACCCCTGAGGCCGTGTCCATGGGCAACTTCTGGTCGTGGGTCTGGGTTGCTGCCTGGATCATCGGCATCATCATGTGGGCTCTCATGCTCACCGCCATCTTCTCCTGGAATGCCAAGAAGGCAGAGAAGCGTGGTGAGGGAGAATTCCCGAAGCAGCTGCAGTACAACGTTCCACTTGAGCTTGTGCTGACCATTGTCCCGATCATCATCGTCATGGTGCTGTTCTTCTTCACCGTTCAGACCCAGGACAAGGTCACCGCACTGGACAAGAACCCTGAGGTCACCGTCAACGTGACCGCCTACCAGTGGAACTGGAAGTTCGGTTACGGCGAGCTCGGATCTGAGTTCGCCCCCGCCGGTGGTGACTATGACGGTGTTGATGAGGCACGTCAGGCGAGCGCCGAGGCATCCAAGGTCGACCCGTCCGGCAATAACCCGATCCACGGTAACTCCAAGAAGGATATGTCCTACCTTCACTACAACCAGATCGAAACCCTCGGCACCACCGATGAGGTTCCGGTTCTGGTCCTCCCGACCAACACCCCGATCGAATTCAACCTGGCATCTGCCGACGTTGCGCACTCCTTCTGGGTTCCTGAGTTCCTCTTCAAGCGTGACCTCTACGCACACCCTGAGGCCAACAAGTCCCAGCGTGTCTTCCAGGTCGAGGAGATCTTCGAAGAGGGTGCGTTCGTGGGTCGCTGTGCCGAGATGTGCGGTACCTACCACGCAATGATGAACTTCGAGCTCCGCACCGTTGACCGTGAGACCTTCGCAGAGTACATCGCCTTCCGCGATGCCAACCCTGATGCCACCAACGCACAGGCTCTCGAGCACATCGGCGAGGCTCCTTACGCCACCTCCACCGCACCGTTCGTTTCCGATCGCACCGGAACCCGCGACGGCGAGAACTTCCAGACTCCCGCATAAGATAGGAAGAGCGAAACATGAAGTCATCATCGAAGGTCATGTATGGCCTGACCGTCTTCCTGGCGGTAACTGCCGTGATCTACATTCTCGGAACCATGTATGTCGATGACCGGGGATCGGTCATGGGTCTTGAGTGGGTCGGTACCACCGCGCTGGTGCTCTCTGCAGCCCTGACCATGATGCTCGGTCTCTACATCAACATCACCGAGCGTCGCACCGACGTCCTTCCTGAGGACTGGGAAGAGGCAGAGGTCGCCGACAAGGCTGGCACCCTCGGATTCTTCTCCCCGGGTTCCATCTGGCCGGCCGCCATGTCCGGTGCCATCGCCCTCCTCGGCTTCGGCATCATCTTCATGCACTACTGGCTGATCGCGGTTGGTGCTCTCGCACTCATCTACACCGTTGCGAAGTTGAACTTCCAGTACGGTGTGCCGAGGGAGAAGCACTAGCCCCTGATCCAGGCCTCTTGCCACACTGGATTTCATCCACCAGCTGTAGGTCCGGAATGAGTTACTCATTCCGGACCTACAGCTGTTTCTGGTTTATGCCACCATGTCGCCGGGTAGCCCATGGGGAGGGCCGGGTCGGAGGTGGACGTCCCTTTCATCACGATGACGTTAAGGACTTTGTCCCGTGTCGCAGTGTGTGGTCCTGATTCCGGATCTCACTGTGGAGGCGGGGCCTACATGGGCGGTTCTGATGGGGTGGGGGATGATGCGGAGGCCGAGGGGATCGGGACTCATGTGGGTGTGTGCAGGGAGGCTGCGACCGGGCTCTGGTCTGGGAAATAGCGGCCGATGGCGGTGTCCGGTGGGGGAGTGGGGCCTTCGGCCTCAGGCGTGCCATGGCGATAAGCTGCTGAAATGCCCATAAACGGGGGTCAACCGAAAGTTGCAACCGGCCCGGGGAAAGCACATTTCGAGCTGTGACTTGTCTCTCACGCATTTTCCTGCGAAACGTGAAAGAAACCTCTCCATGGGCCTCCGTGGAGGTGAAAGCCGTCCTACAGAGCGCTGTGTGGGCGCCCTGCGAACCAAATGACCTGCAATTATGTATTAGTCGGATGCGAAGGTCGTTTAGTTCCCGGCGTGGGTAAAAATTTTCAGGAACATCCACCCTGAAAACACCGAAAAAACGGGGTTCAAACTTTCAATTGAAACGGGGGGCATGAAGTGACTTTGCCTTTTCAAGCGGCCATACTAGAAGGCGTGACGAGCGCAGTTGGAAATACAGGTATGGCAGCACCACAACGTGTTGCGGCACTGAACCGTCCGAATATGGTCAGTGTCGGCACCATTGTGTTCCTGTCTCAGGAATTAATGTTCTTCGCCGGGCTTTTCGCGATGTACTTCGTGTCCCGGGCGAATGGATTGGCAAACGGTTCATGGGCTGAGCAGACGGATCACCTTAACGTGCCTTACGCACTGGCGATCACGGTCATTCTGGTCTCATCGTCCGTTACTTGCCAGTTCGGAGTCTTTGCGGCTGAAAGGGGTGACGTTTACGGTCTCCGCAAGTGGTTCTTGATCACGATCATCCTCGGGTCAATCTTCGTGATTGGTCAGGCTTACGAGTACTTCACTCTGGTTGGTCATGGTCTCTCCATCCAGAGCAGCGTCTATGGATCCGCGTTCTACATCACGACCGGCTTCCACGCCGCTCACGTTATCGCGGGTGTCATCGCATTCGTGGTTGTTCTGATGAGGATCCAGAAAGCGAAGTTCACGCCGGCTCAGGCAACCGCGGCAATGGTGGTGTCCTACTACTGGCACTTCGTTGACGTGGTCTGGATCGGCCTCTTCATCACGATCTATTTCATTCAGTAGGCCCCAGGGTCACAGGTTAGAAGGATTCACTGAAGCCTGATGACCCGAAGCCCTTCACTTCCACAGTCGAGATTCAAAGGGAAATGATGGAAACCAATCCGCAGACCTCCGAGGGAGCCGGCAAGGCTCAGCCCTCGGCCAAGAAGGTCAAGAATCGCCGTAAACTACGGCGCACAGTCGCTGGCGCGATGGCTCTGACCATCGGCCTGAGCGGTGCTGGAATCCTCGCGACAGCGATCACTCCAGATGCACAGATCGCGACTGCCCAGCGAGATGATCAGGCCCTGATCGCAGAGGGTAAAGACCTCTACGACGTAGCCTGCATCACCTGCCACGGCATGAACCTGCAGGGTGTTCAGGACCGCGGTCCTTCACTCATCGGAGTCGGCGAAGGCGCAGTGTACTTCCAGGTTCACTCCGGACGTATGCCGATGCAGCGCAACGAAGCGCAGGCAGCCCGCAAGACCCCTCGTTACACTGAGGCCCAGACCCTCGCCATCGCCGCCTACGTCTCCGCCAATGGTGGTGGCCCCGGCCTCGTCTACAACGAGGATGGCACCCTGGCCATGGAGGAACTCCGTGGATCCAACTTCGACGGTCAGATCGACCCGCTCGACGTTTCCCGCGGTGGCGATCTCTTCCGCCTCAACTGCGCTTCCTGCCATAACTTCACCGGTCGTGGTGGCGCACTGTCTTCCGGTAAGTACGCTCCGGTCCTGGACCCTGCCAACGAGCAGGAGATCTACCAGGCCATGCTGACCGGTCCGCAGAACATGCCTAAGTTCTCTGATCGTCAGCTCTCCGCGGATGAGAAGAAGGACATCATCGCCTTCATCAAGTCGACCAAGGAAACCCCAAGCCCGGGTGGTTACTCGCTCGGCGGTCTCGGCCCAGTTTCTGAAGGTCTGTTCATGTGGGGCATCGGCATCATGGTTCTCATCGCTGCCGCTATGTGGATTGGATCCCGTTCATGAGTAATAACACGAATAAGCAGTACACCGCCCAGGAACTGAACTCGATGAGCAATGATGATCTTGCTCGCCTGGGTACTGAATTGGATGACGTCACCATTGCCTACCGCAAGGAGCGTTTCCCGGTAGCCAATGATCCGGCAGATAAGCGTGCTGCCCGTTCCGTGGGTATCTGGGCTGCTCTCGGTATCCTCGGTGGCATCGGCTTCCTTCTTACCTACATCTTCTGGCCATGGGAGTACCAGGGCCACGGCGATGACGGACTGATGTGGTACACCCTGTACACCCCGATGCTGGGTATCACCGCCGGTCTGTGCATCCTCTCCCTCGGTATCGCCGGCGTTCTCTACGTCAAGAAGTTCATCCCCGAGGAGATCGCGGTTCAGCGTCGTCACGACGGTCCTTCCGAGGAAGTTGACCGCCGCACCATCGTCGCTCTGCTCAACGATTCCTGGCAGACCTCCACCCTCGGTCGTCGTAAGGTCCTCCAGGGCCTGCTCGCCGGTGGTGCAGTCATGGCCGGCCTGACCATCGTCGCTCCGCTCGGTGGCATGATCAAGAACCCGTGGCGCCCGCAGGAAGGTCCCATGAGTGTCATGGGCGACGGCACCCTGTGGACCTCCGGTTGGACCCTCCAGGAGCAGGGCATCAAGCTCTACCTTGGTCGCGACACCGGCGCCATCGCCGAGTCCCACACCGGCGAGTCCGGTCAGCACTGGACCACCACCGGTGTGTCCCGTCTGGTTCGTATGCGTCCCGAGGATCTGGCTGCTGCGTCCATGGAGACTGTGTTCCCGCTGACCGAGGAAGATGTCAACGATGGCGATCTCTACGATCCCCAGCGCGATGTCTACACCAACCACATGCACGCGATCCACGGCCCCCGTAACGCAGTCATGCTGATCCGTCTGCGCACCGCTGATGCGGAGAAGGTTGTCGAGCGCGAAGGCCAGGAGTCCTTCCACTACGGCGATTACTACGCTTACTCCAAGATCTGCACGCACATCGGATGCCCGACCTCGCTGTATGAGGCTCAGACCAACCGCATCCTGTGCCCGTGCCACCAGTCGCAGTTCGACGCACTGCACTACGGCAAGCCGGTCTTCGGACCTGCTGCGCGTGCGCTGCCACAGCTGCCGATCACTGTTGACGAAGAGGGATATCTCATCGCCGACGGCAACTTCATCGAGCCACTCGGCCCGGCATTCTGGGAGCGTAAGTCATGAGTAACAAACTAGCTACAGTGGGAAACAATCTTGATTCCCGCTACACCATGGCCGGTGGAATCCGCCGCCAGATCAACAAGGTCTTCCCGACCCACTGGTCCTTCCTCCTGGGTGAGATCGCTCTCTACAGCTTCATCATCCTGATCCTGACCGGTGTCTACCTGACCCTGTTCTTCGATCCTTCGATCACCAAGGTCATCTACGACGGTGCCTACCTCCCGCTTAACGGTGTGGAGATGTCCCGTGCCTACATGACCGCTCTCGATATCTCCTTCGAGGTCCGCGGTGGACTGTTCGTCCGTCAGATGCACCACTGGGCTGCACTAATGTTCGTGGTCTCCATGATGGTCCACATGATGCGTATCTTCTCCACCGGTGCGTTCCGTCGCCCACGTGAAGCAAACTGGGTCATCGGCGTCGTTCTCCTGATCCTCGGCATCGCCGAAGGCTTCATGGGTTACTCCCTGCCCGACGACCTGCTCTCCGGTGTCGGTCTGCGAATCATGTCCGCCATCATCGTCGGTCTGCCGATCATCGGTACCTGGATGCACTGGATGATCTTCGGCGGCGACTTCCCGTCGGACATCATGCTCGATCGTTTCTACATCGCGCACGTCCTGATCATCCCAGGCATCATCCTCGGCCTGATCGCAGCTCACCTCGCTCTGGTCTGGTACCAGAAGCACACCCAGTTCCCGGGCGCCGGCCGCACCGAGAACAACGTCATCGGTATCCGCATCATGCCGGTCTTCGCCGTCAAGTCTGTTGCGTTCGGTGCCATCACCCTCGGTTTCCTCGCGCTGCTCGCTGGTGTCACCACCATCAACGCGATCTGGAACCTGGGCCCGTACAACCCGTCTCAGGTGTCCGCTGGTTCCCAGCCGGATATCTACATGCTGTGGACAGACGGTGCCGCCCGTGTCATGCCGGCATGGGAGCTCTACTTCGGTAACTACACCGTTCCCGCCGTCTTCTGGGTCGCGATCATGCTGGGTATCCTCGTGGTCCTGCTCATCGCCTACCCGTGGATCGAGAAGAAGCTGACCGGTGACGATGCGCACCACAACCTGCTGCAGCGTCCGCGTGATGTTCCGGTCCGCACCTCCCTCGGTGTCATGGCCCTGATCTTCTACATCCTGCTGACCATCTCCGGCGGTAACGATATCTGGGCGTACCACTTCGAGGTGTCGCTGAACGCCATGACCTGGATCGGTCGTATCGGTCTGATCGTGTTCCCGGCCATCGGTTACTTCGTCACCTACCGCCTCTGCATCGGTCTGCAGCGCTCCGACCGTGAGGTCCTGGAGCACGGCATTGAGACCGGTATCATCAAGCAGATGCCGAACGGTGCCTTCATCGAGGTTCACCAGCCGCTCGGACCAGTCGACGCTCACGGCCACCCGATCCCACTGCCTTACGGTGGCGCCAAGGTGCCGAAGCAGCTCAATGAGCTCGGTTTCGCTGAGGTTGAGTCCCGTGGTGGATTCTTCGGTCCGGACCCTGAGTCCGTCGCCACCAAGGCCAACGATATCGCTCACGCCAACCACCTTGAGGAAGCTGCAACCCTGGCTGCCATCCAGGAGCAGAACCACAATCGTGATCAGGCGGAGGGACGGATCTAACTCCATCCCCTCGTAGTTGAAGCCCCCGCAACCGCGGGGGCTTCTCGCGTTTGTGGGCAAGGGGGAGTCTATGAATGGGGCAGGCGCGGACGGCGTGTTCGACCCAGTGGGCCCGTCAGGGCGTCATGGGGTGAAGGACTGCGGTTGCCGACGCCACGCGCGGTGCTGCCGTCCCTGAACCCCGGTCGGTGGGGCAGTCGGTGGGGCATGGGACGGTCAGGAAGCGCTGGAGGCGTTCCTTCATCTACCGCGGCAGCAGGACCACCAACCGTCCATGGAGAGCGTCGGCTCGGGCTGCCGCCCCAGAGACCCAGGATGCAGGGCGGCCTGAGTGTGTGTGCCGGGGCCTTGGAGCGCCACTTTATATATAGGAGTAGATTCCATCCGTGCAGGATCGCCACCCTGCTCCTGTCTAGCCCGGATATATCCCGCCACGGATGGGTGTACCTCCTCCGGGGTGCGGGTAAGTGGCGTCGGCGCAGGACGCAGACGGCTCACGGGCCGATCCCTAGGACGGGGGGGCTGACCTAGAAGCCCGTGTGGGGCGGTTGTAGGCCTTCCAGGGAGTGCCGGGCATCTCAGGTACACAGGCCCCGTAATAGACACAGAGGGCCATGGATTCCTCGCTGGCCGGAACCCAGAGCCACGCTGGCTCCGGTGTGACTTTTGCCCCGCAGTGCGTTCCTGCCTCCCGGGGTTCCGTCGCCATGCGCTTTCGCTGCCGTCACGGGGTCGACTATCGGTGCGTAATGCACTCCGGAGAATGGGCACTCCGAGCCTCCTCAACCCCTTGCAGCCTCCGTTATAACCCGCCCCATCCACCAACTGTGACGAAGGTCATATCGACAACCCTGACTAACCGGTTTCGATGAATCCTGGCAATCACAGACGACTTATTGCCGGATTTAGGTGAAACCTAATAGCCGAGGTTATAAATGGTTTTTGCCTATGGTTCGACCGGTTTGAATGATCTCACCTGTGATGCGCCTGCCTGAGGGTTTCGGAAGTGATACCCCTCGATAACGGATCAATAACGAGTGAGCGCAACGGCTACGGCTAGACATTCCCCGATATGGTTTCGTAACCTGATTGAGACCTTGCGGGGTCGGGGAGAAAAAGAACTCAGGTTCTCGCCTCGATCCAGAGCAAAAGAAACAATAGAAAATGTCTAATCGCGAATCCGTGATCTGAACAAAATCCCACTCAAGGATCAAACACAGAACACGGCGCGAGCCGGGGAACCACCGCGTTCCTGGGGTGAATTCTCCACGAGGATCCGATCAGCCGTCAACCGCGCTGATCCGGATGGACTGGGGATAGGGGCCTTCCGCTCCGAATCCGACAGCTAACCCGGCAGACCAACAGGAAGATTTGGAGTTTCATCACATGGGCAAGCACCGTCGCAGCAATCCAAGGGTTACCCGCAACGCCGCAGCTGTTTCCGCAGTTGCACTTGGCGCCACCGCCGTCATCACCAACCCCGCTCAGGCTGCTGAGGTTGTCATCCCCAACACCGGTTTCTCCGTTGAGGTCGCCGGCATCGAGAACACCCCGGGCCTGAACAACGTTCCGGGTATCGATCAGTGGATCCCTTCCCTGTCCAGCCAGGCTGCACCTGCCGCCTATGCAGCTGTCGTCGAGGCACCTGCTGCCGTGCAGGCCGTCCCTGCACAGAGCAACGGCCAGGCCATCGTGGATGCCGCACGCTCCAAGATCGGCGCTCCCTACGGCTGGGGTGCCACCGGCCCGAACGCCTTCGACTGCTCCGGTCTGACCTCCTGGGCCTACAGCCAGGTGGGCAAGTCCATCCCACGTACCTCCCAGGCCCAGGCCGCACAGGGTACCCCGGTGGCCTACTCCAACCTCCAGGCCGGTGACATCGTCGCCTTCTACTCCGGTGCCACCCACGTGGGCATCTACTCCGGTCACGGAACCGTCATCCACGCGCTGAACAGCTCCACCCCGCTGTCCGAGCATTCCCTGGACTACATGCCGTTCCACTCCGCGGTCCGTTTCTAGGATCCAACGCATACTGAACCCGGTCGATTCCGACCGGGTTTTCTGCATTTCCGCCCCGCCGTGCACCTGTGAGCAAACCGCCGTCTACCCACCCTCCAGCAGGCTGGGTGTGCTGTAACCAACGCCACCGGTTTGATTAACTCTTTACCAGCATATTGCAGTAAAGTTATAGATCCGTAATGGTTTAACGGTGCGGGGGATATCGCACCGCAAGGAGGTCAAGACATGGGTAGACGTCGCTGGGTCACGCTGGTTCTACCTGGTCTGTTCGTGGCATCTCTCCTCACTTCTCCGGGCATCGTCCACGCGCAGGAGATGGATGATCTCATCGCTGAGATGGAACAGGTCTCCCAGGAGGTCTCCGCCCGCAACGAGGAGGTCAAGACCACCGAGCTGGACATCCAGCTGCGGGAGGATTCGATCAGCCAGCTGCGGGACCGGCAGGAGGCCTATCGTCGTCAGGCTGAGGAGGCGGCCGTGACCGCCGAGGCCCACCGCGGGGATCTCAGACGCATTGCCCAGACGAGGTACCGGGGGACCGTCGTTGATCCTCTCACCGTGGCCATCTCCGGGGAGAACCCCCAGCACGCCATCGACCGCGTCAGCTATCTCAACTCCCTGACCCGGAACACCTCCGACATCATCGAGGGGCTCACCACCGCCACCGACGAGGCCGCCGAGAATCTCGGTGAGGTCAACCGTCTGAAGGCCGAGGCGGATTTCCAGCTCGGACAGCTGCGGATGCAGCTACAGGAGCAGATCCGGGACCGGGAGGAACTGGACCTGAAGAAAGAGGAGATCCAACTGCGGGTGGACAACCTCACCGAGGAGTTACGCCAGCAGTGGGTGGAGAAGAATGACCCCGTGGCCATCGATGTGGCCGATTTCGCCGCCACCTCGGGCGGTGCGGTGCAGGCCGCTCTGTCCAAACTCGGTGCCCCCTATGGGTGGGGATCGGTCGGGCCCGATCAGTTCGACTGCTCCGGGCTGATCTACTGGGCGTTCCAGCAGCAGGGCAAGACCCTGCCGCGTACCTCCCAGGCGCAGATGGAGGGTGGCACACCGGTGGAGCGCGACGAGCTCCAGCCCGGGGATGTCATCGGGTACTATCCCGGTGCAACCCACGTCGGGCTCTACATCGGTGATGGCAAGATCGTGCACGCCTCGGACTACGGGATTCCGGTTCAGGTGGTATCTGTTGATTCGGCACCGTTTTACGGCGCCCGTCGTTACTAACAGTTACTAACAGTTATTAGCGACTACTAACAGCTACCAACACCCGACACCGGTCAGGAGGCCTGCCGTGACTGCCGGCAGCAGACGAAGAACCCTTGTTGTCACCAATGACTTTCCTCCCACGGTCGGTGGAATCCAGTCCTATGTCCGTGACTTTCTGGCCACCCAGGACCCGGATCTGATCACCGTGTTCGCCTCCACCCAGGATGCTTCGGCAGCCACCTCCTTCGATGCCTCCCTGGACTATGAAGTGATCCGCTGGCCCCGCACCGTCATGCTGCCCACCCCCACCACCGCGCATGCGATGGGGGAGATCATCCGTGCCCGCGGGATCGACAATGTCTGGTTCGGTGCCGCCGCACCGCTGGCCCTCATGGCGCCCCAGGCACGCGCGGCTGGTGCCACGAGGATCATCGCCTCCACGCATGGGCACGAGGTGGGGTGGTCGATGACCCCGGGGGCCCGCCAGATGCTGCGCCGCATCGGGGAGCACGCCGACGTGGTCACCTACATCTCCGATTACACGTTGCGGCGTTTCCGCACCGCCTTCGGTTCCCACCCACAGTTCGTGCACCTGCCCTCCGGTGTGGACACGGACCTCTACCGGCCTGCCACCGCGCAGGAACGGGCACACACCAGAACACGGTGGGGTTTCGGGCCGGATACTCCCGTGATCACGTGCATCTCCCGTCTGGTGCCCAGGAAGGGCCAGGACAAACTCATCGAGGCGATGCCCACGGTGCTCCGGAAGCACCCGGATGCGGTGCTGGTCATCGTCGGCGCCGGCAGGATCGAACAACGCCTGCGGTCCATGGCGCAACCCCTCGGTGATTCCGTCCGGTTCGCCGGACGTCTGGACCATGCGGAGATGGTGTCGCTCCTGGCGGCCTCCGACATCTTCGCCATGCCGGCCAGGACCCGCGGCGGGGGACTTGATGTGGAGGGCCTGG
Source organism: Corynebacterium gallinarum (assembly GCF_014837045.1). Taxonomy (GTDB): domain Bacteria; phylum Actinomycetota; class Actinomycetes; order Mycobacteriales; family Mycobacteriaceae; genus Corynebacterium; species Corynebacterium gallinarum. The sequence goes on along the minus strand of NZ_JACSPR010000001.1, from coordinate 285,884 downwards.
GCATCGTCTACCTCGAGGCGCAGGCCTGTGGTGTACCGGTGATCGCCGGGCAATCCGGTGGGGCGCCGGAGACGGTGACGCCGGCAACCGGTCTGGTGGTGGATGGTCGGGACGTCGACAAGCTCGCTGCGGCGGTGGCCGGTCTGCTGTCCGACGCCGACACGCACGCCACCATGGGGGCGGCCGGGCGCCGACATGTTGAGGAGGCCTGGACCTGGGATGTCATGGGGGCGCGCCTGACGGAAATACTCTCCTGAGAAACCGTGGGGCCTGCACAATGATGGGACCATGTGGGGCCCTGGCTATACTTTGAGGGTTATTTCCAGTTTTCCAGATGGTGAGGCGTAGAGCAGATGTCACAAGACCCGGGCCGTTTCGCGGTCGGCTTCGACATTGGCGGAACCAACATGCGCGCCGGCCTGATCTCAGGATCGGGCGAGATCATCCGCCAGGTGTCCGCACCCACCCCGGCAACCGCCGGCGAGCTGGACTCCGGGATCGTGGAGCTGGTGCGCGCGCTGGGGGAGGATCACCCCATCGACGCGGTCGGCATGGCCGTGGCGGGCTTCCTCGACCCGGCCTGTGAAACCGTCCGTTTCGCCCCCCACCTGCCGTGGCGCGATGCACCTGTGCGCGCCCACCTGGAGGGCCTGCTCGGATTGCCGGTCCGTCTGGAGCACGACGCCAACTCCGCGGCCTGGGGTGAATACCGTTTCGGCGGTGCCCAGGGGGCGGACAACTGGGTGCTGCTGGCGATCGGCACCGGTATCGGTGCGGCGCTGATCGTCGACGGGGAGATCTACCGCGGCGCGCACGGAACCGCGCCCGAGTTCGGTCACCTCCGCGTCGTGCCGGACGGTCGTCCCTGTCCGTGCGGTAAGTCCGGCTGCCTGGAACGGTACTGCTCGGGTACCGCACTGGTGGATTCCGCCCTGGAATTCTCCACCCGCGGCGGGTTCGGTGACAGCGTCCTGCTGGAGGCGATCCGCCGTGACCCGACGGGCCTGAAGGGCGACATGATCACCCGGGCCGCCCGTGACCGCGATCCGCTCGGCGTCGCGGTGATGGAGGACTTCAGCCTCTGGCTGGGGGAATGCCTGTCCATGGTGGCTGATGTGCTGGATCCGGAGCTCATCGTCATCGGGGGTGGCGTGTCCCGGGATGCCGACATCTACCTGGAGACCGCCGTCGCGCATTTCGCTGGACGCATCGTCGGTGCTGGTTACCGCCCCCTCGCGCGCGTCGGGACCGCCCAGCTGGGCGCGGACGCCGGCATGATTGGGGTGGCGGACCTCGCCCGCCAGGCGGTCGCGGCACCCTGACAAGCATGCTTGTCGACGCAACCCCCGCGGGTCCACGACTCGCGGAACCATATCCACGGCAAAAAGTGTGCGGTGCAGTAGTCTGAGAACTCGTTGGCAGGGGAATGCGCTGTAGTTCACAGCCTCCCGGAAAAAATGCGGAAAGGTACGTCATACGCCGTGAAGAACAAATGGTACTGGGTTTTCAAGAACATCCTCGTCGGCCCGTTTCTCCGCGTATACAACCGCCCCGAGATCGAGGGCCTGGAGCACATCCCCGATTCCGGTCCCGCCATCCTGGCATCCAACCACCAGGCGGTGATGGATTCCCTCTACTTCCCCCTGATGTGCCCACGTCAGATGGTCTTCCCCGCCAAGGCCGAGTACTTCACCGGCCCCGGTCTCAAGGGCCGGTTCCAGAAGTGGTTCGTCTCCTCGGTGGGACAGGTGCCCCTGGATCGCACCGCCGGCGATGCACTGGATTCACTCCGGTCCACCGCCAGGAAGGTCCTCGACGCGGGTGACCTCTTCGCCATCTACCCGGAGGGAACCCGTTCACCCGACGGCCGGATCTACCGGGGCAAGGCCGGCATGGCTGTCGTGGCCCTGGAAACCGGCATCCAGATCATTCCGGTCGCCATGATCGGCAGCCGTGATGCCAACCCGATCGGAACCATCTTCCCCCGCCCGAGGAAGGTCCGGATGCGGGTGGGCGAACCCATCGATCCGGTTGCCTACGTCACCGGGCAGGGACTGTCCCGCGATGACCGCGATGCAGCCCGTGTGCTCACCGACCACGTCATGCACGTGTTGTCGGAGCTGACCGGGCAGCCGTATGTGGATGTCTACGCCCAGGATGTTAAGAAGTCGCTGGCGGCCGGTAAGGGTTATCCCGAGGGGGCCCAGCCCTGACCCAGATACTGACCCCGGTCGGTGTGGGGCCCGGTTGTGTGTCATCTGGGGCCATCCGGACCTGTGTTTCGCCCGGTGTGTTCTTTGTCCCGGGCAGGCGGTGGGGTACTCTGAAGCCGTTGTGGAATCAGTGGAACAAGCATGATTCCCGTGAGATGTGGCCCCAGCCCGCACCACAGTCGAGTTTTTCCCGATAGGTATTCTCGGTGGGGTTGAGCCGCCGAGGAGCGCATTGTAGTTGAATAATTCAGGGAATAACCCAGGCATCACCGCCCGCCCGGCGATCACCGCACCGACCGGCAAGACCCGGATGGATTGGCCCGATGTGGCCAAGGGGCTGTCGATCCTCGGTGTGGTGATTCTTCATGTCACCCTGGCTATTCCCGGCGCGGAGCACACCTTCGTGGCGGAACTCAACCACATCCTCGATCCCCTCCGCATGCCCCTGTTCTTCCTGGTGTCCGGGTTCTTCTCCGTGAAGGTCCTGACCATGACCTTCGAGCAGCTGTTCAAACGCCGCCTGTGGTTCTTCCTGGTCCCGTACCTGGTGTGGACACCCATCGAGTTGTACACCAGCCGCCTCGAGGGAGTCATCTTCCATGGGCACGTTATGCCGGACTGGTTCTACTACGTGGCCAAGGTGGCTGACAGCACCAATATGTACTGGTTCCTGTACTTCCTGGTGTGGTTCAATCTGCTGCTGTGGGGCACCCGGAAGTTGCCTGCGTGGATGATCGTGACGCTGGTGATGGTGGTGCCCTGGCTGTTCATGCCCATGTTCGGTGACAGTGAACTGCTGCGCAGGACCATCATCTATCTGCCCGCGTTTTTCATCGGTGCCTATTTCCGGCCCCTGATCACCCGTTTTGCGGAAGCAGCCGACCGGCCGAAGGCTGTGGTCCTGGCGGTGGCGGCCTATGTGGCGGGCCTCGGTATCGCCGCGGTCGAGGAGGTGCTGACCACCCGTGTCCCGGGCCCCACCCAGCTGTGGTTCATCGGGTTCAAGGATGAGATCGCCATCCTGCTGGGCGGAGAGCTCTCCGCCTTCGCCCTCGGGCATATCTCCGGCACGCTGATCCGGTTGCTGTCTCTACCCGCGGGTGTGGTCCTGGCGGTCTGGTTGTCCAGGGCGATCCCGGTGGCCCGCGTACTGAAATTCCTGGGCCGTCACACGCTGGTGATCTACATCGGGCACGCCCTCGGTCTGACCCTGTTGTTCGGGTTCACGGTGCGCGAGACCCTCATGGTCATCGACCCTGATTCCCCCAACCCGATGCACTGGACCGGCACCTGGATGATCATCGCCTTCACTCTGGGCATGGCGGGTGCGTATCTCCTCCACCTGCTCACCAGGGTTCCACTTCTGAAATGGACCCTGGCCCCACCCAGGCTTCCGGAGTCGCGTCCCGGGGAGCGGGTGGACACCCCGCCGGCCTCCCGTCTCACGTTGAACAATCGCACCCTTCCCCGGGCGTAGGATCTCCAGCCCACAGGGGAGAACAAGCTCCGCAGATAGACAACCACCCCGGACATCGACGATGTCCGGGGTGGTTGTCTGCGTTCCGGGGTCTAGTGGGTGGACCGCCCGCTCCGGGCTGCCGTGACCACCAGCAGAAGACCGATGACAGCCGGGGCGATGGTCAGGGGTTCCACCAGGAGGTAGCTTCCGGCCAGGCCCACGTGGTCGAACATCTCACGGTGGTTGAGGGGGAAGTGGGTGTCATAGGGCACCTGCACCGGCACCCAGTTGACCAGGGCCACAAAAGCCCAGAGGAAGGCGGCGAACACGCGGCCCCGCGCCACCAGGAGCACCACCAGGGGAATGAGCAGGACCCACATGTAGGCATACACCGTGGGCAGGGCGATCGCCGGCCAGGCGAGGGCGATGGTGGTGGACAGGGTGAGATCACCCATGGCATGGGTCCGGTACACAGCCCAGGCACCCACCGCGAGAGCGATGACCGCCCAGATGATCATGATGATCGGGGAGTCGCTGATCCACCGGGCCAGGAAGCCGGCGAGTGAGGCATTGTCCGCACCATCGTGGACGGTGGTCTGGACGTCGATAAGCGTGGAACGCCCGGAAGGCGCGAGCAGCCAGCCCGCCACCCACAGCACCACCGCGGTGATGGCGGCGGTGACCGCGGCGCGCACCCGTCGCTGTATGAACAGCGCGACGATGATCAACACCGGCCAGCCCGTGAGCCCGGCGGTCAGACCCGTCAGCAGACCGCGGGGGAGGACGGAGCGGGGGGCGACCAGGTCGGTGAGGATGAGGGCGAGAACCACCAGCGTCAGGGAACCCATCTGCAGTGCGGACTGCACCGGCTCGGAGAGCAGCGCGATGGTCAGGGCGACGGCGATGGTGAAGGCGGTGGGGACCCGGTTGGCCAGCCGCTGGACAATCACCACGGCACACCAGATGAGGGACACGATGTTGAGGGCACCGATCACCCACAGCGCCACCAGATTGTCGGTGCGCAGGGGTTCGGTGACCAGATAACCGAAGCTGGTCAGATCGAGGCCATCGAGGACCGCCCGGGGATACTGGATGAGACGGACATTGCCGTTCTCCCCCTTGTACCAGGCGTTGATGGCCAGGTAGGCGGACACGACCAGCAGGGTGACGGTGAGCGCCGGGTTGACCCCCCGCGCGTCGGCGGTGGGGGCCTTGTCGACGGATGCCTTGCCCGTTCCGAACACCCGCGGATTGACCAGACAGACGATCACCGTCGCGATGGCGACCACGACATACGAACTGCCCGACGGGTGTAGGAGCAGGGGCCACGCCGGAGCAGCCTCGGAATCAAACGGCATGTTCCAGAAGGTGGGGATGAGCATCGGGACGGTGGTGACCAGCGCCATCGTCAGGGAGGTGGCCGCGGTACGTGGTGCGGAATCACGCTGGGACCATGCACTCGCCGCGAAACCGAGGGTGATCGGGATCAACCACACCCAGTGGTGGGACCAGGACACCGGGGAGCACAACAGGGCGATCAGCGAGTTGAGCAGCACCGTGCCGTGCACCGATCCCGCCCTGAACACGCGGACCATGGCGATGGTGACACCGATCAGCACGAGGACGACCGAGGCCATCCAGATCAGTTCCACCACGTCCTGGTTCTCGTGCATGAGGCGACTGAGCATGCCACGGATCGACTGGTTGGTGATGTAGGACAGGTTGCCGATACGGCTGGGGTCGCTGAGCGTCTCGGTCCAGTACTGCACGGAACTGGATGGCAGCAGGGCAAAAGCGAGGAGGGTGAAACCCACACCCGAGATGATCGAGGTGATGGCACCCTTCCAGTCCCGCTTCACCAGGAAATACAGTCCGAAGACCGCCGGGGTGAGTTTGATGGCGGCGGCCAGGCCGATCCAGAAACCCCGGGGCAACCAGGGCTTGCGGGTAAAGGTGTCCATGAGCACCAGGGTCATGAGCAGGATGTTGATCTGACCGAACTGGAGGGTCTGGTTCACCGGCTCGGTGAACAGTGCGGTGGGGAGGATGAGCAGGGCGAACAGACGGGAATCATAGGTGGAGATCCCCCGGATCACGCGTCGCAGCACAATGGCGATGCACCACCACATCAGCACCGCGGAGAGCAGGGTGAGCAGCACCCCCATGGTGCTGCTGGGCACCAGCAGGAGAGGGGTGAACACCACCGTGGCGATCGGCGGGTAGGTGAACGGGAGCTGAATGCCGCCCACCACATAGTCCTGCTCATAGAGGTTGAGGCCGTCGAGGAAGGCCTGTGCGCCCGCACGGTAGACATCGGAATCGATGTGATAGAAGAAGATGAAGGATTCAATGGCGCGGACATTGAACACCACCGGCCACAGTGCTGCGGCGGTGGCGATGGACGCCGCCCAGATCAGCGCCAGGCGCAGACGCCGGTTCCTGATCCAGGACGCGCCGGGATCCGCCTCCGGGGAGGTGTCAGTCGGGGAGGAACCAGTCCGCGTGGAACCGGTGGGAGGGGGAGTGGGGAGCCTGGTGACATCGGCTTGGTCGCCGTGGGAAACGTGATCGCCTTGCATTCTCATGAATTCTAGTGGGTGGATGACAGGTTGCCCTAAGTGCGTCGGAAGCATCCCACCCGTTTGTGTCCCCATCCCCGATGTGGCCCGCCCGGCGGTCCCCCTCCGATCGGGCCCGGGCCGGTTGCCCGCATCCGGTGTCCGCGGGGTTACGATTGGGAGCGGAAAACACCATCGAGCAGTGAGGGGCCACGGTTACCGTGCGCTATTTTTATGACACCGAGTTCATCGAGGATGGACGCACGATTGAGCTGGTCTCCATCGGCATCGTCGCAGAGGACGGCCGGGAATACTATGCGGTATCCACCGGGTTCGACGGGAGCAGAGCCAACAACTGGGTGAGGAACAACGTGCTCAACCAGTTGCCCAACCCCTCATCCGGGGTGTGGCGTTCCCGCGACACCATCCGGGATGAGGTGTTTGATTTCCTCACCAGCGGTGCCGGGAAGACGGAGCTCTGGGCCTGGGTGGGGGCTTATGATCATGTGCTGCTCGCGCAGCTGTGGGGTGATATGACGGCGCTGCCCCGTGAGCTTCCCCGCTACACCAGGGAACTCAAGCAGTACTGGGAGATGGCGGGGCGCCCGAGGTTGCCGGAGATCCCCGACGGCAATCACGACGCGCTTGTCGACGCCCGCCACAACCTCGCCAAGTTCCGGGTCTGCATGCAGGCTCTGCCCCTGGGGGCGGACAACTGGGTGGAGGACTGACCGGCCCGGGCGTGCCGACGGGTGCTTATCGACGCGGTTCCCCCGAGTAATAAGCCTGGTATATCACACACCTTTTCATGCAAAAGGTCTCGGCCGTGCTATGAATATGGGTGTGAGTTGGACAGTTGATATCCCCAAGGAAGTTCTCCCGGATCTGCCACCCCTGCCCGAGGGCATGGATGAGCAGTTCCAGGACACCATCGCCCGAGACGCCAAGCAGCAGCCCACGTGGGACCGTGCCCAGGCCGACAATGTGCGCCGCATCCTCGAATCGGTGCCTCCGATCGTGGTGGCGCCCGAGGTCATCGAGCTGAAGAAGAAGCTCGCTGATGTGGCCAACGGCAAGGCATTCCTGCTCCAGGGCGGTGACTGTGCAGAGACCTTCGAGTCCAACACCGAGCCCCACATCCGGGCCAACATCAAGACCCTCCTCCAGATGGCTGTGGTTCTCACCTATGGTGCGTCCACGCCGGTCATCAAGATGGCGCGTATCGCCGGTCAGTACGCCAAGCCGCGTTCCTCCGATCTGGATGCCAACGGTCTGCCCAACTACCGCGGTGACATTGTCAACGGTGTGGAGGCAACCCCGGAGGCGCGTCGTCACGATCCCGCCCGAATGATCCGCGCCTACGCGAACTCCTCCGCCGCCATGAACCTGGTCCGCGCCCTGACCAGCTCCGGCACCGCCAACCTCTACCGTCTCAGCGACTGGAACCGCGAGTTCGTCGCCAACTCCCCGGCCGGAGCCCGCTATGAGGCTCTCGCCCGGGAGATCGACTCGGGTCTGCGCTTCATGGAGGCCTGTGGCGTGTCCGACGAGTCCCTGCGCACCGCTGAGATCTACTGCTCCCATGAGGCTCTCCTCGTGGACTATGAGCGGTCCATGCTGCGCCTGGGTGAGGACGAGAACGGTGAGCAGGCTCTCTACGATCTCTCCGCGCATCAGCTGTGGATCGGTGAGCGCACCCGTGGCATGGATGATTTCCATGTGAATTTCGCCGCCATGGTCGCCAACCCGGTGGGCATCAAGATCGGCCCGGGCATCACGCCCGAGGAGGCGGTGGCCTACGCCGACAAGCTGGACCCCAACTTCGAACCCGGTCGCCTCACCATGGTGGCCCGCATGGGTCACGACAAGGTCCGGTCCGTGCTCCCCGGTGTCATCCAGGCTGTGGAGGCCTCCGGGCACAAGGTCATCTGGCAGTCCGACCCCATGCACGGCAACACCTTCACCGCCTCCAACGGGTACAAGACCCGTCATTTCGACAAGGTCATCGATGAGGTGCAGGGATTCTTCGAGGTCCACCGCGCACTGGGCACCCACCCGGGTGGCATCCACATCGAATTCACCGGTGAGGATGTCACCGAGTGCCTCGGTGGCGCCGAGGACATCACCGATGTGGATCTGCCGGGTCGTTATGAATCAGCCTGCGATCCCCGTCTGAACACCCAGCAGTCCCTCGAACTGTCCTTCCTCGTGGCGGAGATGCTGCGCAACTAGGTCAGGTTCTCTAGATCCAACTCCTTCCGGTCCACAGACCGGGGTGACAGGGGGCGGGGGGGGGGGGGGGGGG
>NZ_JACSPR010000001.1:0-277339 GCF_014837045.1 Corynebacterium gallinarum | reverse complement strand
CCCCCCCCCCCCCCCCCCGCCCCTTTGTGTCACCGCCCAGTTTCCGCCGGGTCGCGGGGAACGGGGTGGGCATCCGGGATGGTGGCGAACCTGCCGGGAGCAGCACCCGGTGTGGGCACACGGTGGAAGAACCGCAGGCTCAGCGCCGTGGTGATCAATAGCGCCAGGGATACCCAGGTGTAGTCGGAGATGAGGAGTTTCTCGAATCCCCCGAGGGCGTGGACGTTCACACCGTCACGCCCGAACCACCATTTCGGCGGCAGGATCAACAACATCACCGTCAGGAATCCACCGCTGTAGAGCAGGACCCTGGGTCGGTGCGGGTGGGTCCAGAACCGGAGGAGGAAGACCAGGGCCCACAGGGGTAGCCAGATCCAGTGGTGGGACCAGGAGATCGGGGAGATCAACAACATGACCATCGCATTGACCATCACCGCCTCCACCTGCAGACCGCGGATGAACAGGTGGTGCATCAGCACGGCGGCTGCGCCGATGGTGACCAGCGAGGCCAGGATCCACAGCACGCCGGGTAGCGAGGAGGCCTCCGCTGCCTCTGGGGACATCCACCACCGGTAGATCATCGCCTGCAGGGAACTGTTGGACTGGAACACGGTGCTCACCCCGGACTCGCCGGTGGCGTTGAGATCCAGGAGGGTGTTGAGGAAGAACTCCCTGGTCTCCCGCCAGGAGATGAGGGCACCGATGCCGGTGAACACCAGGGTCGAGATCACGGCGGTGATCATCCCCCGGACGTCACGTTTGACCAGGAAGTAGAGCAGCATCGCCAGGGGGGTGAGTTTGATGGCGGCGGCCAGGCCGATGAACACGCCACGGGGGACCCTTCTCCTGATCGGGAGGAGGTCATAGACCACCAGGGCGACAATGAGGATGTTGATCTGACCCAGGTCGGCATTCAGCCAGACAGGTTCGGTGAACAGGGCGATCGGCCAGGCCACCGCTGCGACGGTGAAGGCCGCCAACTGATCCCGTCCGCCCATCACCGCATTGGCCACCATGTAGAGACAGGCCAGCAACAACAGGGAGGACACCGCCACGATGAGGTTGCCGGCTAGTTCCACGGTGAGGAACTCGAAGTACCCGAAGGGTGCGAACAGGGCTGCACCGATGGGTGGGTAGATAAACGGCAGGGACACATCACCCAGATCGAAGGGTGCGGCGTACAACGGCTCACCGTTGACCAGGGCCTTGCCGCCGAGGACATAGACAGCGGTGTCGATGCGCCAGTTCAGCTGCTCGATGAGGATCTTGTTGGCCACCAGTCCGGCGGCCACCCCCAGCACCGCAACCATCGTCAGGACATGACGGAGGCTGAACTGGAGCAGGGCATCCCCGGGCACCGGGGTGGGTGTGGGGCGATCGGTGCTGTCATCTGTGCTCACCGGTGGTTGAGATCCTTCCCTGGGGGCGGTGCATCCGGATATCCGGGGAGAGCACCGCCACGGCGGACATCATCGGGAGGGGCCCCGGTGATGCATAACTGACTGATTATATTGGGGACGCGGAGGAGAGCTCAATCGGGCAGCCCCACGCGCGGTTTCACACCCCGGTCGACGGTCGGGCGGATCATCACGCAGACCAGCACGATGAGCGAGAACCACAGGTAGTGGGTGGCCAGGAGGTGCTCGAGCGGATTCCAGAAGAATTCGACTCCACCGGAGCTGGGCAGGAACATGTGGAAGGCACCGAAGGTCTGGGAGAACACCGCCCACACGGCCAGGAACCGGTGGCCGGTGAACCAGAGACAGATCGCCAGGGGGCCCAGCCACACCCAGTGGTGATGCCAGCTCACCGGGGAACACAACAGGGAGATCAGGGCGACCAGGGTGATGGCCAGCAGATGGTGGAGGGGGGTGTCCCCGGAACGCAGAACCCGGAGCACGGCCACGGCCACCGCGGCGATCACGATGAGCACGGACAGGCCCCACAGCAGCGAGGCTGCCTCCAGGTCGGGGAATCGTGCCAGCAGGCCCCGGATGGAGGCATTCTTGGCGTACCAGGGTTCACCGATCCGGTTGGAGGAGAAGAGGGTCTGCGTCCAGTAGGTGACCGAGGCCCCGGGGTTGAACAACCAGGCCAGCCCGGTGGCACCGAGGAATCCGGTCCCCATGCCGATCAGGCCTGCTGGTTTTCTCCTCGTGATCCACAGGATCAGGAAATACAACCCGAATACCAGTGGGGTGAGTTTGATGGCGGCGGCGATACCCGTGAGCAGCCCGAGGGGAATCCGGGGGAACAACCTGCCCACGTCAGTGATCACGAGCGCCATGAGGACGGTGTTGATCTGACCGAGGTCAAGCGTGCTCATCACGGGCAGGCTGCACATCAACACCACCAGCATCACCGAGACCTTCACACGGTGTTTGCCGACGGGAACAGCGTGTGCCAGGGTCCGGGCCACCAGCCACAGCATCGTCACCGATACCAGGGTGAACACCCGTTCTGTGGCGGTCTGCCCGATCGCCTCGGTGAGCAACCACAACGGAGTGAACACAATCGCCCCGAAGGGTGGATAGGTGAAGGGTAGGCCCTCATTCCGGGTGGGGAAGAAGGTGCCGTAGAGGTCGGTTCCCGTCCAGAAATGCTCGGCTCCCTGGATATAGACATGCATATCCAGCAGATACCGCCACCGCAGCTCCGTGTTGAGGGACACGCCGACCGTCACAGCTGCGACGATCACCCAGGACACCACCGGTGCCCAACGAACACCGGTGTTTATATCAGGGTGCACTTAGAGAGCTCTCACTTCCACGTCGCTGCCGGCCGGAACCGCGGACCGGGCACGCGGGGACTGGGTCAGGATCCGGTCGTCATCATCATAGTCACCGGTCACCAGGACCAGACCGATGTCCTCGAGGTCCTCGCGGGCCTCATCCACACGGCGACCGAGCAGACTCGGCACCTCCACCTGGCCGGCGAGCCCCAGGGTGACCTGGGGGTCGGCGGGGTTGATGAGCTCCCCGGCCTCGGGGGAGATGGCGACCACGGTGTCCGCGGTGCGCGCGGCCTCCCCCTCAACGGTGCTTGTCGACGCCACCGTCACCCCCGCCTCCGCCAGGGCCTCCAGCGCGTCATCCTCCCGCATGCCCAGCACGTCGGGCACCTCGATGGCATTGGACACCCGCAGCACGATCTCATCACCCCGACTGACCTCGGAGGCGATGTCGGGGGAGGTGGCGAACACCCGGCCCCGGGGGGTGTCGGAATCGAAGGCCTCCTCGACCCGTTCGACGTTGATGCCGGCGTTCTCCAGCACGCGGGTGGCCTGATCCACGCCCATGCCGGAGACATCGGGGATGGCCACGGGGGCGGGGCCACGGCTCAGGTGCACCTGCACGGGGGAACCGATGTCCAGGTCGGTGCCGGACGGAGGGGTGGTGGATGCCACCTGTCCCTCCGGGATGTCATCGGAGTATTTTCCCGGCGCGTCCACCCAGACGAAGGTGCGATCCTCCAGGGCGGCACGGACGGTGTCCACGGATCGGTCCTCGCCGAGATCCGGTACAACGGGACGCCCCTGGGAGACGAGGATGGTGACATCCTCGCCGCGAGGAAGGCGCTCACCAAAAGACGGATCAGTTCCAATGATCGATCCGTCGGGAACCTCGTTGTGGTAGCGGGTGTCGGTCACGGGGGTGAACCCCGCCTCCTCCACCACGGCCACGGCCTGGTACTCGTCCAGGCCGAGGACCTGGGGGATGTCACCGTAGCGCCCGGAACCAAACCACCACCCGCCGAGGGCCACCCCGGCGATCAGGAGCGTGACCAGGGCGATCCACACCGCCAGTTTCGCCTTCGACCGGTTGGTCACCGGTTGGATGTCCATCTGTTCAGATGCGGGAACGGAGCCCCCCTCCGGTTGGAGCGCAGGTGGCGGGGGTTCCGGCACCGGCACCGGAACACCACCGGGTGGTTCGGGGTGTGCGGGCAGGATGGAGGTCTCATTGCTGTTGGGATTGGCCTGCAGTGGGATCACCGAGGTGTCATCCGCCTGGTGGATCTGGGGCAGATGGGTGGTGAACATGTCGGTGGGCTGGGCCTCCGGGACCGCGGCGTCGGCACGGTTGGCCGCGGAGGACACCGGTGCGGGGACCTTGAAGCCGGGCAGGTTGAGTTCACGCGACACATCCTCCATGGCGGTGAGGAACTCGGAGGCATCGCTGAAGCGGTCATCGGGGTTGAGAGCTGTCGCCGTGGCCACCAGGGCATCGACGAGTGAGGGGATGCCGTCGATAAGCGAACTCGGCGCGGGGACCACCTCGGTGAGGCGGGCATAGGCGTGCTCCATGTCATCGGCGCCCTCGAAGGGGGTGGTGCCGGTGAGGAGCTCGAAGAGCACGATGCCGGCGGAGTACACGTCGCTGGCGGGACCGATCTCGGTGCCCTCGACCTGCTCGGGGGAGAGGTAGGCAACCGTGCCCACAATCTGGTCATCCCTGGACTGCCCGGCGGAGGCGGCGCGCACCAGACCGAAATCCGAGAGTTTGACCCGGTGGTCACGGGTGATCAGCACATTGTCGGGTTTGATGTCGCGGTGGACCATACCTGCCCGGTGTGCGGCGGCCAGACCGGTGAGCACCCCGCGTATCACACCGGTGGCGGCATGGGGAGGCATGGGGCCACGTTCCGCCAGCAGCTCACGGAGGGTGCCACCCGTGATGAGCTCCATGACGATGAAGGCGTGGTCACCGGAGGAGGAGAAGTCGAACACATTGACCAGGTTGGGGTGGGAGAGCTGCGCCATCGAGCGGGCCTCCCGGCGGAAACGCTGGCGGAATACCGGATCGTTGACGTAGGCGGCATCCATGACCTTCACGGCCACGGAACGGCCCAGACGGAGGTCGATGCAGCGGTACACCGTTGACATTCCACCCCGCGCGATGGGGGTTTCAATCCGGTACCTGTCCTCTAAAACGTCCCCGACCCTCAAATTCACCATGGCAACCAGTATGAATCAACGGGCGCGAAAAGTGGTAGTGACAACCCCTGCCCGCGTCGTGCACTTCACTGATGGGGTGCCGAGACGCTAGATTGAACCTGTGAGTTCAAAACACGTATCCCGAGATGTCCTGCCTGCCGATGAACCCCTGCTGACCCTGCCGGAGGTGGCTGACCGCCTCGGCATTGTGGTCACCAAGGTGATGGACCTGCTCAATGAACACAAGATCATCGCCGTGCAGCGCGATGGTGTCCGCTATGTTCCGGAGGCGTTCTTCAGCAGGAAGAAGGACAACACCAACCGTTTCATCCCCGGTGTCATCGCCCTGTTGGCCGATGGTGGCTACTCCGATGAGGAGATCCTGACCTTCCTGTTCACCCCGGATGACACCCTGCCCGGGCGTCCCATCGACGCACTGCACGGGCAGCTGGCCCGCGAGGTCATGCGCCGCGCGCAGTCCATGGCTCTCTAACGGCCACTGCCGGTAGCTCCGCACAACCGCCGACGGCGCCCACCTCCCCCACACGGAATCCCCGTGGAAAAGGAGGTGGGCGCCGTCGGTTTCGCGTCCCGCTGCGGATGCCCTACCTGCTATCCACAGGCTCCGGCGCGGCCGCCCGGAGGGGTTTCTCCTCGAAGATGACCAGCACCGCGACCCATCCCAACACCAGACCGATGATCACCATCGGGATATTGAACAGCTGGTGGTTGCCGCTACCGGTGAACATGAGGGCGACGAACACCGACGCCCCGGCCGCCAACCTGATCAACCACAACGGCGGGCGGAACGTACCCAGCAGGGAGATCAGGCTGGCGTAGTACCACGGCAGGGTGACGGAGTTGAACACGAACGCCACCGCGTAGGCGGCGGCGGTGCCCATGACCGCGCGCCGGGCATTCTGGCGGAACAGCCACCAGCACACCACCAGGCCGATGAGCATGATCACCATGGACACGGTGCGCAGCACACCCACCACCGCGTTGTAGTTGAAGTCATCGGTGAAGACACCCGCCACCATGGACACCAGGCCCGCGATGAGGGAGGGGAACGCCAGGGGGTTGATCACCTTCGAATTGCCACTGATCTCACTGATCCAGCCCCAGGACGCCCCGGATGCCCACGTGATGGCGCTGACCACCACGCCGGTGATGAGCACGCCCACGGCACCGGTGGCGAAGAATGCCAGCAGTTGCTGCCCTGGGGTGGGGGAGGAGCCCTCGGAGGAATCCTCGGCTGCTGCTGGGGCGGTGAGGCCGGTGCGGCGGTTGGCCAGCATCTCCGCCAGCTGATGCATGCCGATCCAGACCACGAACGGCAGGGCGATGGCCGCGGTGGCCTTGAGTGAGACCGCCACGGCGATGAGCGCGACACCGAGGGCGAAGCGACGTTTCAACGCCAGGAGCAGACCCACGCTGACCATGCCCACCATCATGGATTCATTGTGCATCCCACCGATCATGTGGATGATCATCACGGGGTTGGCCACGCCCAGCCAGAGGGCCACCGCGCGGTCGGCGCCGAAGTGGCCGGCGATCGCGGAGACCGCCCAGGCGATGGCGACGAAACCGGCGGTGGAGAGGATCTTGTACGCGAACACGCCGGCGGTCACATTGTCGCCGACGACGGTGGTGACCATCTCCCCGATCCACAGGTGCAGTGGGCCGTACGGCGTGGTGGTGTTGCGCCAGTCGTGGGAGACCTCCAGCAGCATGGGGCCGGGGTTGACGGCGGCGCCCTCGGTGTAGGGGTCGAACCCGTCGCGAAGCATCGCGCCCTGCATCAGATAGGAATAGACATCGCGCGACATCATCGGCGCGGCCACCAGGAGCGGCCCCACGGTGACGTACAGCGTGCGTTTGACCAACGCGGTGCGCTTGTCGACGTCGATATGCCCCCGGAACAACACCCGCCCGAGCACAACCCAGGACACGATCAGCAGCACGGTGCCGACAAACAGCACGGTGTTGGAGATGCCCTGCCCGTGCCCGTAGGAGAAGAACCCCAGACCCAGGGCCTCCAGGATTCCCCCGCGGTAACGGATGGCTCCGCCGCCGTAGGACCCCAGTGTGAGGGCGATGGCGGCGATCGCGCCCAGAACCACCGGGTTGGTGAGTGACCGGGTCAGTTTCGATGTTGTCATAGGGGTGGAGGTTACATCCTGCGTTCGGTGGCCCTGATGGCCAGGTGACGCAGCTGCGTGCGCACCTCATCCGGGATGCTGTCGATATCCAGGTGGGCCAGCCCCGAGTCGGTGAGCCTGGAGATGTGCTGCTCCACCTCATCCTCGGCACCGGTGGCGCGGATGAGCTCCGCGATCCGGTTGATGTCCCCCGGGTCACTGACCTTCCCGATGGCCGCCCGGATCGCGGTGGCTGCCTCCGGATCCCCGGCATCGGCGCGCTGGAGCGCCAGGGCGAGCAGGACGGTGCGTTTGCCCTCGCGGATGTCATCGCCCGCGGGCTTTCCGGTCACCTCCGGGTCCCCGAACACACCGAGCAGATCATCCCGGAGCTGGAAGGCGATACCGATGTCCCGGCCGTAGCTGCGCAAGGCGTCGATCAGCTCCGGATTACCACCCGCCAGCGATGCACCCAGGTGGAGGGGGCGTTCGATGGTGTACGCCGCGGTCTTGAAACGGTTGACGGAATTGGCCAGCTCCAGGGATTCGCTGGCCTGGGCTTCGAGGTAGATATCCAACAGCTGGCCACCGATGACCTCCGTGCGCATCCCGCGCCAGGCATCCCGGGCGCGGGCCAGCGCCTCGGCGGACAGGCCGGAATCCTGCAGCATGTCCTCAGCCCACACCAGGGCCATGTCACCGGCGAGAATCGCCACCGCCTCACCGAAGTGCGTGGCATCGCCCTCCAGACCGGTATCACCGTGCATCGCCTCCACCGCCCGGTGGACGGTGGGGGCACCGCGACGAGTGTCGGAGGAGTCGATGATGTCATCGTGGATCAGGGCGCACGCCTGGATGAATTCCAGGCTGGCGGCTGCGTCCAGCACAGCGTTGATGTCCTCGGAACTTCTCTCCGGACCCTGCGCCGCAACGAAACCGGCCCAGACGTAGAGCGGACGGATCCGCTTACCACCGTTGAGCACGAAGTCCCGCAGATAGGTGAGCGCCTCGGTCACCGGCCCCCCGATCGCAGCCACATCAGCGGCCCGGGCATCCAGGAAGCGGGTGAGGCGTTCACGTACGACATCCGGAATCTGATCGAGGTCGAGATCACGGTCATGTGCTGTGCTCAAAGGGAGTCCTTCCCCAAAATAGTGGTGGCAGCGGTGGCAGGTGCAGGGTGCATGAAAACCAGGGCGCGTTGACTCCCTGACCATCTACATAACATAAGATACCCAGGCATGTCGTCAACAAACATCTCAGCCTCGTCCCAATGGTCGATCAGTGAGGTGCTCAAGCGCCCGGTTCCGGGCCGGGTGCCCTTCTCCGTTGAATTCATGCCCCCGCGCGATGATGCCGCGGAGAACCGGCTCTACCGCGCCGCCGAGGTGTTCCACGATCTCGGGGCATCCTTTGTCTCCGTCACCTACGGCGCCGGGGGCTCCACCCGTGAGCGCACCGCCCGCGTGGCCCGGCGTCTGTCCCGCCAGCCACTGACCACCCTCGTGCACCTCACCCTGGTGGATCACACCGTTGAGGAACTGGAGGAGATCCTCCGTGGCTATGCGGAACTCGGGCTAACCAACCTGCTGGCGCTGCGGGGGGATCCACCCGGTGATCCCCTCGGGGAGTGGATAACCTCCGAGGGAGGCATGTCCTACGCCCTGGAACTGATCCAGATGATCAAGAACAGCCCGGAATTCTCCCACTTCGATATCGGTATCGCCTCCTTCCCGGAGGGGCACTACAGGGCGGGGTCACTGGAGAATGACACCCGGTACACCCTGGCCAAGCTGCGTGCCGGCGCGGAGTACTCCATCACCCAGATGTTCTTCGACGTGGAGGATTTCCTCCGGCTCCGGGACCGGCTGGTCGCAGCGGACCCTGTCCATGGGGCCAAACCCCTCATCCCGGGTCTGATGCCGATCACCAGTCTGCGCTCAGTGCGTCGCCAGGTTGAGCTGTCCGGTTCCACCCTTCCGCGGGCCCTAGAGGAGAAACTCCTCCGTGCGGCCAATGGTGATGAGGAGGCCAACCGCGATGAGATCCGCAAGGTGGGCATCGAGACCACCTCGGAGATGGCTGAACGTCTGATCGCAGAGGGGGTACCCGACCTGCACTTCATGACCCTGAATTTCACCCGGGCCACCCAGGAGGTCCTGCACAATCTGGGTATGGCACCCGCCTGGGGAGCCGAACACGGGCACGACGCGGTGCGGTAATCCAGATCTCCGTCACGACGAGGGGGCCGGTGAACAGTGACAGCACTGTTCACCGGCCCCCTTCTTGTCCACCCAGGGTGGTTCTGCCGGACGGTCAAGCACCCAGGGGCAGATCCGCGTGCAGCACCGCGAACTCCCTCTGATCACCGTCGAAACGGAAATGGCGCAACAGGTCGCGGAAACCGAGTGAGCGGTAGAGACCGAAGGCGTTGTTGGCCTCCTCATCGACCTCCGGGGTGGATAACACCGCGTGTCGCGCCGGGTTGCCCTCCACCAAGGCGTGCATCATCTGCCGCCCGATCCCGAGTCCCTGGTGCCCGGGCATGACGTGGACCTCGGCCACCTCGAAGTAATCCTGAAGTATGGCGATCTCCTCCGGAGAGGGGCCCCCCTGGTCCCGCAGACCACGTCGGAGTTGATGCTGCCACCAGTGGTCCTGATCGCCACGGAATCCGTAGGCAATGCCGATGACTCTTCCGTCAAGCAGTGCGCACACCGCCGTGAACCCGAGATTCATGGAATTGCGCCGCCACACGTTGATACGCGCATCCCGGATGGCGGGATCGTAGTTCATGGCGGTGATGTAGATGTCGACCAGTACGGGGACATTCACCGAGAATTCCTGGGAGTTTAATCTGCGGATCGTTAAAGACACATCACCATCCAACCATGAGTGCATCGGGCTCGTGGCGGGGTCTCGGAAACAGGTCCGGATAGTCACCCGGTAGTCCCCGGCCAGTCAGAGCGGGACGGATACCAGATGTGCGAAAACCATTGACCATTTAGAAAGTGTGTTCTAAAATGGATTCATAATGTCCAGCTCGGTGCCTATAGTTCCAAGTATTCGAAACGCAGTGACAGAAAGTGGTGTCCCAACGAAAGGACGTGGATTCGATGGGTGAGGTCATCTCCGCAACGACTCGGTTCGCCCGTCAGGGTGGCAAGTCCGTGGAGTTCCTGTCCAAGGCGAGGGTTCTGCTCGCCGAGGCGCAGCAATGCCGTCAGGAGGGCGATCTGGTTCTCGCGCTGGAATATGCCTATCAGGCAGCTCTCCGCACGGCGGGCGCGGTGTTTGCCAGTAGCCCTGAGGCGGCGAGAAAGCGTCCGCCGCGGGGTGCGTGGGAACGCCTGCGCCTGGTCGGGGATGAGGCTGCCGACTGGGCGGATGAGCTCTCCACCTACTCCCGCGTTCGTTCACGTGCTGCCAGCGGTCTGGATGTCGCACTCTCCGACGGTATGGTGGACAAGTTCATGGCACGGGTGGGGGAGTTCCTCTCTGAAGCAGAAGAGGGTGCAGGCTGGTTCCCTGCGGTCGCCTGATCATCCTCCCCATATCCGGGGGTGGTTATGAAGATCACTTTCTACCCGCGTTTCGCGAAATAGTTCACAGTTGCGTGGAAAAGCGACGACGGTCGCAGTGGAAAGATGGCTTTCCGGGCCTTTACCTCGTCTTTTTATGGTATTGGCTACCTTTCGGTGGCCAACGCCACCGACCGGTGGGCATAGGCGGCGGATGGTATTTCACGCCGGTCCGGATGCATTGGCGCATCAGGGAACAATCCAGATAATCTGGACGTTAACAGATCAGAAGGAAAAGATCTCTACAACCCCCGGGAGGACATCATGTCGCTTTCAGAGCAGGAGCAGAGGGCGCTGCGCGAAATTGAACAGGCTCTCATGGCGGATGATCCGAAATTCGGAAAGTCTGTGACGGGTGAAAATACACTGGCAGGTGGCGGTCTCACCCTCCGTGGAATTGCACTCTTTGTTGTAGGTCTAGTTTTGCTTGTTGCCGGCGTTGCGCTGAGCCAGCAGACCCTGTGGTTCTCTGTGCTCGGTGTCGTGGGCTTCCTTGTCATGTTCGGTTCCGGTGTGTGGATGCTCCGTGGTGGCGGTGGGTCTGACAAGATCTCCATCTCTCCACGGGGTGGTGGCGTGCCAACCGGCCAGTCCGGTGGATCCTCCCTCGGCGACAAGATGGAAGAGAATTTCCGTCGTCGTTTCGAGGGCAGGTAATACCTGATTCACCTCTCCTGATCCCAGGGGCAAGTTCCAAGCAGATCTGACCTCAGAGGCCCGGTCGACCAGTAATGGTCGCCCGGGCCTCTGTCGTGTCTCCGCGACCCCCTTTTCCCCACCTTCCCCCCTCTTGATGAAGCCTGCTGCTTTGCTGGGAATTCGCTGACGGGCTGGGCGGTATAGGGCCAGGTTATTGCCAGTTTTTGGGCTCTCCATGTCTCCTGGGGGACAACTTTCGGCGGTGTTATTAATGGGGCCAAAGGGATTCAAGTTGCACTTGAGGGTTAGGGACGGGCGTGGACACGGAGCGGGCCCCACTTTTCTTTTTAGGGGTTGACCAGTGGGTATGGAATGGCGGTGGGGGAGCGGCACCGCAACACTTGATACGCGTGGGGGAAAGTGGGGTAATGTGGGGCGCATCGGTGGACTGTGGTCCGGGATACCGGGTCGCCGAACACCGTAGAGACAAACTGATACGACTGATGTGGCTTCACCTTGGTCGGAGAGTTCGCGGAGGGGGTGCGGAGGATGTTCCTCGGTACCTACACACCGAAGCTCGACGACAAAGGCAGATTGACCCTCCCGGCCAAGTTCCGCGACGAACTGGTCGGGGGACTGGTGGTGACAAAAGGTCAGGATCACAGTCTCGCGGTCTATCCGACAGAGGAGTTTGCAGCACGTGCCCGCAAGGCAGCTGCAGTCTCCCGGACCAGTCCCGAGGCGCGTGCGTTCATCCGCAACCTTGCGGCAAGTGCGGATGAACAACGACCGGATGCCCAGGGCCGCATCACCCTGTCGGCCGGGCACCGCTCCTATGCGGGCCTGACCAAGGAATGTGTGGTCATCGGATCAGTGGATTTTCTCGAAATTTGGGACGCACAGGCTTGGGCCACGTACCAAGAGGAGACAGAAGCTGCATTCGCCGCGGCCGAGGATGATGTTCTCGGCGGGTTCCTGTAGTGGAAGGCCTCCGACCGCACGGGCATGGAGCGCGTGTAAGGACTCTGCTCGAGGAGTCAGCTCTGGTGTACTTCCCCGACATCAGATCGACACCTCGAGTGGGGCCCTGTACGCACTCCGTGATTGAGAAAGACGGACTGCGTGACTAACGGGTTAGACTGTCGCGCAGTTTTTTTGTCCACGAACGTGGGTATGAGTTGAGAGTTCACCAGCAAGCCGGGAAAGGGGGGACAGCCACCATGGATGACTACTCCATCAAGGGAAACCACGGGCACGTTCCAGTGATGAGGGACAGGATGGCCGCGCTCCTCGCCGACCATGTCGGGGAGATGGGGGATCGCGCCGTCATCGTCGATGCCACCCTCGGCGCCGGGGGACACGCCGAGCACTTCCTCACCGTCTTCCCCGAGGCGCGTGTCATCGGCCTCGACCGGGATGAAAACGCCCTTAGGGATGCCGGGGAGCGCCTGGCACGCTTCGGGGATCGTTTCCTCGGGGTGAAAACGCGTTTCGACGGTCTGGCCGAGGTGCTCGCCGCCGGGGAGGGGGAGATCCTCGACCTGGCCCGGAAGGAGGGTATCTCCGGTGCCCTGTTCGATCTCGGTGTGTCCTCCATGCAGTTGGACCAGGTCGAGCGCGGTTTCGCCTACCGCACCGATGCGCCCCTGGATATGAGGATGGACGCCACCCAGGGCATCACGGCTGCCGACATCCTCAACACCTACTCCCATGGGGATATCGCCCGGGTGCTCAAGACCTACGGCGATGAGCGTTTCGCGGGCAAGATCGCCTCCGCGGTGCTCAGGGAACGTGAGAAGGAACCGTTCACCACCTCCGCCCGCCTGGTGGAGTTGTTGTATGACACCATCCCGGCCGCAACCCGCCGCACCGGCGGGCACCCGGCGAAGCGGACCTTCCAGGCACTGCGCGTGGAGGTCAACCGCGAACTGGAATCACTGACCAATGTGCTTCCCCAGATCACCGACGCACTCAATGTCGGTGGGCGGGCGGTGTTCATGAGCTACCAGTCCCATGAGGACAAACTGGTGAAGCGGTTCTTCACGGAACTGACCACCTCCAAGACACCTCCGGGCCTCCCGGTGGACCTGCCCGGGACGGCACCGCGTTTCCGACAGGTCACCCGTGGGGCGGAAACCGCCTCCGAGGCCGAGATCGAAGAAAATCCCCGTGCTGCGCCGGTGAAGGTGCGCGCGATTGAACGCATCGCCGAGAACTCCGAGAACTAGGAGAACAACCATGACCATGACTCGTGGCTCCCGTACCGAACCGGGCAGAAACCGTTACTCCCGACAGTCGGGGAGCCGGGATTATTCCACGGCATCCACGGTGGTGAGGGATGCGTCGACAAGCACCGTCCCCCGCAGGACCACCCTGCCGCCGGAGCGCCGTCACACCACGCGCGGTCTGGTGAATCCCGGTGCACAGCCGACGCGTCAGCGGCGTCTGCAGCACAAGACCGGTTCGCAGCAGGTGCTGTCCGTCCGTGGCCGGAGGGTCGTCGCCCCGCGCGCCAACCCCCGGATGATCCAGCTGTTCACCGTGGTGGTCCTCCTGCTCTGCGTGGGTGTGGGGGCCTCCATGGGCCTGTCGGGTGTGTCCACCCAGCAGACCTATGACCTGCAGAACCTCAAATCTCAGGAGACCGAGCTGGCGAACCGTATCGAATCCCTGACCCGCGACGTTGAGGATGCCCGTTCCGCGGCCACCATCGCGGCGACCGCCGGTGAGATGGGCATGGTGTCCCCGGTCGAACCTGGTGTCCTGGCGGTCCGGGACAACGGGGAGGTCGTGGAGGAACGCCCCGCCAGCCCGGAGACCCGTGCGATCGTCGACATCAACAACGGCACCCAGGTCCGACCCAACCGTGCCTCCAGCAACCCGGATGAAACCAGTGAGGTGACCGAGAGCCTGCAGGTGATCCCACCGCAGCAGGGCGCGACCACCCCACCGCAGCAGGCGGCGGCCATCCCGCCGTACCAGAACAATTCCCCCGCGGGCGCGGTCCCGTATGAGGCGACCGCCCGTGACACCGGTGGGCAAGCGGGTGGCATCGGGCAGTGAGTTTCCCTGGGGATCCACAGAGCCGGGCACAACGAGCGGGACGTGGTGACACGTCCCGCCGCTCGGCCTATCAGGATGAAAGCCGCCGGGCGGCCCGCGAACGCGAACTGAAACGGCGCAACGGCACATCCGATGCCACCCGGGCCACCCGCACCACGCAGGCCGGCCCCGCCGCCGGTTCCACCGCCGCCGGGGTCAGTTTCCGGCCGGGCACACCGGAGGGTGGCGCCCGCAGGCGACGGGTCAACGTGATCACCGTCATCGCCCTGTGCCTGGCCTCCGTGCTGGTGTTCCGCCTGGGCTGGGTGCAGCTGGTGTGGGGGCCGGACCTGGCGGTCTACGCCTCGGATCAGCGCACCCGTGTGTACACCGACCCGGCACGCCGTGGTGAGATCCTCGACCGCGACGGCAATCAGCTGGCCTACACCATGCAGGCGAGGTCACTGACCGTCTCCCCGAACATCCTCCGCCCGGAGATGATGACCCAGACCGACCTGGCCCTGCGTCTGGCGGCCGAACAGGACGATCCCGCCGAGGTGGAAAGCTATGTCACCATCGCCGAGGGTGAGGACTACGTCCGCATGGACACCGCCCAGCGTCAGGAATTCCTGGAGGACAAGGTGGAGGAACGCCTGGAGTTCACCTCCGAGCGGATCCCCGAGATCATCGACTCCCACGGCAAGGACATCTCCAACATCCGCGCCGAGGAGATCCTGGAGAAGCTCCACGCCGACAGCCAGTATGAGGTGCTGGTGCGCAACGTCGACCCCGATATCGCCGCGGAGATCACCGATGAACTCTTCGGTATCGCCGCCGACCACCAGGACATCCGGCAGTACCCCAACGGTGCCGTCGCCGAGAACATCATCGGACGGATCAGCATGGACGGCGAGGGCCAGTTCGGTTTCGAGGCCTCCAATGATTCCCTGCTCGCCGGCATCAACGGACGCACCACCATGGATGTCTCCATCCAGGGGCAGTCCATCCCCGGAACCCTGCGCGACCAGGTGCCCGCCGTCGACGGCGCCAGCGTGGAACTGACCATCGACCTCGACCTGCAGACCTATGTCCAGCAGCTGTTGGAACAGGCCAAGGCCAATTCCGGTGCCGATGGGGCATCCGCGGTGGTGCTCGACGCCAAGACCGCCGAGGTCCTGGCCATGGCCAACTCCGACACCATCAACCCCAACGAGGACACCGCCAAGCAGATCGAGCGGGGCAAGAGCTTCGACAACCCCTCGATCACGCACCCGTTTGAACCCGGTTCCGTGGCCAAGATCATCACCGCCGCCGGCGTCATCCAGGAGGGACTGTCCACCCCGGATGAGGTGCTCCAGGTCCCGGGCAGCATCCAGATGGCCGGCGTCACGGTCAAGGATGCATGGGATCACGGTGTGGTCCCCTACACCACGGCCGGTGTGTTCGGTAAGTCCTCCAACGTGGGCACCCTGATGCTGGCTGAGCGGCTGGGTGAGGAGAAATTCGATGAGTACCTCGAACGCTTCGGTGTGGGACAACCCACCGGCATCGAGCTGCCCACCGAATCGCAGGGACTGCTTCCCGCACTTGAGCAGTGGTCGGGTGGCACCTTCGCCAACCTGCCTATCGGGCAGGGCATGTCCCTGACCCTGCTGCAGATGGCCGGCATCTACCAGGCGCTGGCCAATGACGGTGAGCGGATTGAACCCCGCATCATCAAACAGATCACCGACTCCGACGGCACCGTGCTGGAACAGTCCGAACCCGATCGCGTCCAGGTGGTCAGCCCGGAGGCGGCGCGTACCACCGTGGACATGTTCCGTTCGGTCATTCAGGACGACCCCTCGGGTATGCAGCGCGGCACCGCGGCCGATGCCGCCATCGAGGGTTACCAGCTTGCAGGCAAGACCGGTACCGCCCAGAAGGTCGATGAGGAGACCGGCGCGTACTCCAACTCGCGGTACTGGATCACCTTCGCGGGCATCGCCCCGGCGGATGATCCGCGCTTCGTGGTGGCGATCATGCTCGATGAACCGGAACGTGGCGTCCACGGCGGCGCGGGTGGCACCGCCGCCCCGCTGTTCCGGGATATCTCCGCCTGGCTGCTCAACCGGGATAACATCCCGCTGTCCCCGCCGGCGGAGCCGATTCTCCTGGAGGCGGGGTAGGTCCCCTAGAATCACCTTGATCTGATCAATCCGACCAGAGGTCCCGCTCCGGTGCACCACCCATGTGCGCCGGTGCCCGCACATCACCCACCATCCAACACCAGTACACACGGAGGAAGCCATGGCCATCACCCTGGGAGAACTCGCCCGCACGATCGGGGGCGAGTTGTTCAACGCCCCCGACCCGGACCTGGAGATCCGCAACATCGGGCTGGATTCCTCCACCCTGGCAAAGAAGTCCCCCATCTTCGCAGCCGTTCCCGGTTCCCGGAAACACGGCGCCGAATTCGCCGACACCGACCGCGCCGCAGGCGCCCTGGCGGTGCTCACCGACCGGGACGGTGCCACGATCCTCGACCGGAACGGTGACACGCGCCCACGTCTTATTGTCGAAGACGTGCGGGAGGTGTTGGGGGTGGCGTCGTCAAGCGTCTACGGTGACCCGTCCCGTGACCTGGTGCTCATCGGTGTGACCGGTACCTCCGGCAAGACCACCACCAGCTACCTGCTGGAACGCGGTCTCATGGAGGCCGGGTACAAGGTCGGTCTGATCGGCACCACCGGCACCCGCATCGACGGTGAACCGGTGCCCACCAAACTGACCACCCCCGAGGCACCGACGCTGCAGAAACTGTTCTACCGCATGCGTCAGCACGGGGTGACCCACGTGGTCATGGAGGTCTCCAGCCACGCCCTGTCCCTGGGACGGGTGTCCGGTTCCCACTTCAATGTGGCGGCGTTTACCAACCTCTCCCAGGACCACCTCGACTTCCACGACACGATGGAGGAGTACTTCGAGGCCAAGGCGCTGTTCTTCCGCGCGGAGTCCCCGCTGGCCGCAGACCACCACGTGGTGTGCATCGACGATGAGTGGGGTACCCGCATGGCGGAGGTGGCCGGTAACCCGCAGACGGTGGCCACCACCGGGAAGCCCGCTGATTTCACCGCCGGCCTGGTGTCGGTGAATGAGACCGGCGAGCAGAGCTTCACCGTCACGGTGCCGGGCCACGGCGAGGTGCCGGTGACCCTGGCG
Organism: Corynebacterium gallinarum; assembly: GCF_014837045.1. GTDB lineage: Bacteria > Actinomycetota > Actinomycetes > Mycobacteriales > Mycobacteriaceae > Corynebacterium > Corynebacterium gallinarum. The sequence goes on along the minus strand of NZ_JACSPR010000001.1, from coordinate 259,799 downwards.
TTGCCCGGTGCCTTCAACGTCGCCAACGCCACTCTCGCTCTGGCCGCCGCCGTGCGCGCCGGGGTGGAGCCGGTAGCGTTCGCCCGGGGCATGGCGCAGGTCGCCGTCCCGGGCAGGATGGAGCGTATCGACGAAGGCCAGGACTTCCTCGCCGTGGTCGACTACGCACACAAGCCCGCCGCGGTGGCGGCTGTCCTGGACACCCTGCGCACCCAGATCGATGGCCGCCTCGGCGTGGTCATCGGCGCCGGTGGTGACCGTGATGCCACCAAGCGCGCCCCGATGGGGGAGTTGTCCGCCCAGCGCGCCGACCTGGTGATCGTCACCGATGACAACCCCCGTTCCGAGGTGCCCGCCACCATCCGCGCCGCGGTGATGGACGGTGCCCGCAGGGGTGCCGCAGAGGCGGATCACGAGGTGGAGGTCCGCGAGATCGCCGACCGTGCCGAGGCGATCCGCGCCCTGATCGGGTGGGCCGGCCCCGGAGATGGCATTGTTGTAGCCGGAAAGGGCCATGAGGTGGGCCAGCTCATCGCAGGCGTCACCCATCATTTCGATGACCGTGAGCAGGTTCGTGAGGCACTGCGGGACACGCAGTCCGACAGGGAAGGGAAGTAGTCCACACCCATGATTGAACTGACACTTGGACAGATCGCCGGGATCGTCGGCGGTGAACTCGCCGGCGGCGCGCAGGCGGACACCCCGGTGACCGGCACCGTTGAATTCGATTCCCGCCAGGTCACCGCGGGTGGGTTGTTCCTCGCCCTGCCCGGTGCGCGCGTGGACGGCCATGAATACGCGGCCACCGCCATCGGCCAGGGGGCCGCCGCGGTGCTCGCCGCCCGGCCCGTTGATGTTCCGTCCATCATCGTCCCCCCGGTGGCCCCCACGGCCTCCAACGCCGACATCTACGCCAACGATCCCGAGGGGCACGGCGCCGCCGTCATCGAGGCTCTGTCGAAGCTGGCCCGCCACGTGGTGGACCTGGCTGTCGGTGGGCATGACCTCACCGTGGTCGCGCTGACCGGTTCCGCCGGTAAGACCTCCACCAAGGATTTCATCGCCACCGTGCTGTCCATGGCCGGTGACACCGTTGCACCCCCCGGTTCCTTCAACAACGAGGTGGGCCTGCCGCACACCGCACTGCGCTGCACCACCCACACCCGGTACCTCGTGGCGGAGATGTCCGCGCGCGGCATCGGGCACATCGCCCACCTGGCACGCATCACCCCACCGCGCATCGGTGCGGTGCTCAATGTCGGATCCGCCCACCTCGGCGAATTCGGTTCCCGGGCCAATATCGCCCAGGCCAAGGGCGAGCTCGTCGAGGCGCTGCCCGCCGCCGCCGACGGTGGGGTGGCTGTCCTCAACGCCGATGACCCCTTCGTGGCGGCCATGGCACCGCGCACCCAGGCCCGTGTGGTGACCTTCTCCACCGCCAACCCGCCGGCATCGGGGGCACAGTACTGGGCCGGTGATCTTGAACTCGATGATGTGGCCCGCGCCAGTTTCACCCTGCACACACCACGTGGCTCCTGGCCGGTCAGCCTCCAGGTGTTCGGTGAGCACCAGGTGGCCAACGCCCTGGCCGCCGCGGCCGTGGCGATTGAGGCCGGCGTGGATGAAACCACCGTGGTGTCGGGACTGTCCTCTCATGCCGCCGCCTCCGCGCACCGGATGGATGTGCGCACCCGCCCGGATGGGGTCACCATCATCAATGACTCCTACAACGCCAACCCCGACTCCATGCGCGCCGGTGTCGCGGCACTGGCCTACACCGCCAGCGCCCGCCGGGACGCAACTAGCTGGGCCGTGCTGGGACAGATGGGTGAACTCGGTGACGAGGCGGTGCAGGAACACCGTGCACTGGGCGCTGAGCTGGCCAAGTATCATGTGGAAAGGCTCATCGCGGTCGGGGACAACCCCAACTGCCGTGCCCTGGGGGAGCAGGCCGCCGCCCTGGGAGTGAGAACCGACGCCGTATCCGATGCCGATTCAGCGGTTGACCTGCTGCGGCAGAAGGTACGCGACGGCGATGTGGTGCTGGTCAAGGCCTCCAATGCCGACCAGCTCTGGCGTGTGGCCGAGGGGCTGCACGCGATGTTTGACGGCGATTCGCGCCGTGATGTGGAAGGACTCTAACAACCCATGCAGCAGATCATCATCAGCGGAGCGGTGGCGTTCCTCGTCGCGATCTTCCTGACCCCCATCCTGATCCGTTTCTTCACGAAAAGGCAGATGGGACAGGAGATCCGGGAGGAGGGCCTCCAGTCCCACCTGCGCAAACGTGGAACACCCACGATGGGCGGCATCGCGATCATCGCGGCCATCACGATCGGTTACCTCGTCACCAACATCTACTCCTACTTCGCGGGATACGCCGCGTTCACCGCCTCCGGGCTGCTGGTGCTGGGGCTCATGCTGGGGTTGGGCGCAACCGGTTTCGCCGATGACTTCATCAAGCTGTACAAGGGACGCAACCTGGGGTTGAACAAGACCGCCAAACTGATCTCCCAGCTGGCCATCGCCCTCGTCTTCGGTCTGCTGGTGCTTCAGTTCCCCGATGAGAACGGTCTGACCCCGGCGTCCACGCACCTGTCCTTCATCCGCGATATCGACACCATCGACATCGCCTTCGGTGGCGGTGTCCTGGGCACCATCGTCTTCCTGCTCTTCATCTACATCGTGGTCAGTGCCTGGTCGAATGCGGTCAACATCACCGACGGGCTCGATGGCCTGGCGGCCGGTGCCACCGCGTTTGTCATGGGTGCCTACACCCTGATCGCCTTCTGGCAGTTCCGTAACTCCTGTGACACCGCGGTGGAGGCCGGCTGCTACACCGTCCGTGACCCCCTCGACATCGCCGTCCTCGCCGCCGGTGGCCTGGGTGCCACCCTGGGTTTCCTGTGGTGGAACGCCGCGCCGGCGAAGATCTTCATGGGTGACACCGGTTCCCTCGCGCTCGGTGGTCTGGTGGCGGGTATCTCCGTGGTCAGCCGCACCGAACTGCTCATGGTGATCATCGGTGCGTTGTTCGTCATCGAGGTGGCCTCCGTGGCCATCCAGATCGGCGTGTTCAAGACCCGCGGCAAGCGTGTCTTCCGCATGGCTCCGATCCATCACCACTTCGAGTCCGTAGGCTGGGCGGAAACCACCGTGGTGGTCCGGTTCTGGCTGATCGCGATCATGGCCGTTATCGCTGGTATGGCGATCTTCTATGGTGACTGGCTCACCCTGGCTGAGGTATAGGCAAGGTATCGGAAGGTGGCGAACATGACTGATGTGGAACTGTCCAGGCTCCCGGAATCCCTCAGGGGCCGGATCCTGGTCACCGGCGCCGGTGTCTCCGGCATCGGTATCGCCGGGATGCTGCATGATCTCGGCCTGGACGTGGTGGTGGCCGAGGACAATGAGACCTCCCGTCACCGCCTGATCGAAATTCTCGATGTGGACGTGGTCGGCACCGAGCAGGCCCGCGCGGCGCTGGGCGACTACTCCATCGTGGTGACCTCCCCGGGCTGGCGTCCCGACAGCCCCGTGCTTGTCGACGCCGCCTCCCGCGGCCTCGAGGTCATCGGCGACGTTGAGCTGGCGTGGCGCCTCGACCGGACCGGCGTGTTCGGTGTCCCGCGCACCTGGTTGGCGGTCACCGGCACCAACGGCAAGACCACCACCACGGCGATGCTCGCCGCGATGATGAAACAGGGCGGTTTCAACGCGGTGGCGGTGGGCAACATCGGCGTGCCGGTGTCGGCCGCCCTGACCTCCCGGGACCGCGTGGATGTCATGGTCGCGGAACTGTCGAGTTTCCAGCTGCACTGGGCGCCCACCCTGGTCCCCGACGCAGGCCTGGTCCTCAACCTGGCCGAGGACCACATCGACTGGCACGGATCCTTCCGTGACTACGCGCTGGCCAAGACCAGGGTGCTCACCGCGCCGGTGGCCGTCATCGGGGCGGATGATTCCTACCTCGTGGATCTCACCACCGAACTGGGCCTGTCCGGGCTCATCGGGTTCACCCTGGCCGAGCCGGGACCCCGGCAGCTGGGCGTGGTCGACGGCCAGTTGGTGGACAACGCCTTCGGCGCGGAGCTCCCACTCGCCCCGGCGGACAGCATCAACCCCTCCGGTCCGGCCGGTGTGCTCGACGCACTGGCCGCCGCGGCGGTCGCCCGCTCCCAGGGGGTGTCACCGGAGGACATCGCCCGGGCCCTGGCCGCCTTCGAGGTCTCCGGCCACAGGGGACAGATCGTGGCGGAGGACAGGAGGGTGGAGTTCATCGACAACTCCAAGGCCACCAATCCCCACGCCGCCGACACCGCCCTGGCGGGGAAGGACTCCGTCATCTGGATTGTCGGCGGCCAGCTCAAGGGCGCCGACATCGCGGACCTGGTGGCCACCCACGCCCACCGCATCAAGGCCGCCCTGGTGCTGGGGGCCGACCGCGCCGAGATCGTCACCGCGGTTGAACACCACGCCCCGGATGCGATCGTCCGGGTCACGGACTCCACCGATCCGGTGGAGGCCATGGAAGAACTGGTCAATCACGCGTTCGGGTTCGCCGAACCCGGTGACTGCGTCCTGCTGGCACCGGCGGCGGCGTCACTGGACATGTACAAGGGAATGGGACAACGCGGTGACATCTTCGCCGAAGCCGTGTTGTCCACCATCGAGGGACAGAAGGAAAAGTAGGTCGAGGTCATGACCAGCAGCACAGCAGGGAAGCCACGGGCCCCGAAGCGGGCTGCCGGCAGCACGCCACGAACATCCGGTTCCCCCCAGGGACTGGGGTTCCGGGACCGCATCTCCCACGCCTGGAACGATATTCTCTCCCGTCCACTGACGGACTACATCATGATCCTGTTCACGGTGATCCTGTTGTCCAGTCTCGGCGTGGTGATGGTCTACTCCTCATCCATGACCTGGTCGCTGGCTGAGGGCGGACGGGTGTGGAGCACCGCCCTGCGCCAGGGCATGATGATCTTCGCCGGTTTCGTGGCGTTGTGGGTGGTGCTGAAATTCAAACCCCAGACGATCCGGAACCTGGCACCGGCATTGCTGATCATCTCGATCATCCTGCTGCTCGCGGTGCAGATCCCCGGCATCGGTACCGGCCGTGAGGAGGTGGGATCCCAGTCCTGGATCGTGCTGGGGCCCATCCGGTTCCAGCCCTCCGAGATCGCCAAGGTCACCATCGTGATCTGGGGTGCCCACTACCTGGCGGGCAGGAAACCGTCGAAGCACTGGATCCTCAACCATTACACCCGGTTCGCGGGTGTGGGTGCGTTCATGGCCGCGTTGATCCTCCTGGAGGGCGATGCGGGCATGGCCATGTCGTTTGTGCTGGTGGTCATGTTCATGCTGCTGTTCGCCGGGGTTGCCCTGGGGTGGCTGGTCCTCGCCGCCCTCGTGGTGCTGGTGGGCCTGGTCGCCATGGCACTGGGTGGCGGATTCCGCTCCAACCGGTTCAGCGTCTATTTCGATGCCCTCTTCGGCAACTTCCAGGACACCCGGGGCACGGCGTTCCAGTCCTACCAGGGGTTCCTGTCCCTGGCGGATGGCTCCGCCACCGGAGTGGGCCTGGGGCAGTCACGTGCCAAGTGGTTCTACCTGCCCGAGGCCAAAAACGACTTCATCTTCGCCATCATCGGTGAGGAACTCGGATTCCTCGGTGGCGCACTGGTCATCGGCCTGTTCGCCACCCTGCTCTACTTCGGCCTGCGCACGGCCAAGCGCAGCCGGGATCCGTTCCTCAGCCTGATGGCCGCCGCGCTCACCGCCTCGGTGGTGTCGCAGGCCTTCATCAACATCGGGTATGTCGTCGGTCTGCTCCCGGTCACGGGTATCCAGCTGCCGATGATCTCAGCGGGTGGTACCTCGGCGATCATCACGCTGGCGGCCATGGGCCTGCTGGCCAACTGTGCCCGCCACGAACCCGAGGCCGTGTCCGCCATGGCCTCCTACGGGCGCCCGGTGGTGGACCGGATCCTCACGCTGCCGGAACCCTCCAGCAGGATCACCACCCGTAACTCCTCACGCAGCGGCGTCGGGAAGCCCGCGGGTGACACCCGTGAGCACACCTCCGGTGGGCCGGGCCGACGTGGTGAGGACACCCGGGAACGGTTCGGTGAACCCGTCACAGCACGACGTTCCTCACGGGCGGGTTCGAAACCCCCGTCCGGGTCAACTGGTAGCGTCAACAACCGTGATGACCGAGGCCGTGCCGCAGGTGCCCCAGGTGTTGCACCACGCACCCCCCGGACCCCCGCCCCGGATCCGCGTCGTGGGGGAGAGCGGGGCCGGGGCGCAACCGACCGGGGAACCGGCGGTCGCGGAAACGGCACCCGGGACCCCCGGCGCGGGGATGCCGGCCGCTACCGCGGTTAACCAGTTACTACAGGTCTATAGCGAGGAGAAAGTGCTCACATGAGCTCATCGAAGGAGCCGTTGTCCGTCGTCGTGGCAGGTGGTGGTACCGCCGGCCACATTGAACCCGCGCTCGCCGTGGCGGAGGCGCTCCGGGATACGTATGGGGCCACGGTCACGGCACTGGGCACCGCCCGCGGTCTGGAGACCAGCCTGGTGCCGGACCGGGGTTTCGATCTCCGCCTGATCGAACCCGTCCCTGTGCCCCGCACCCCGAACCTGGATCTGGTCAAACTCCCGTTCCGGGTGGCCAAGTCACTGCGTCAGGCACGCCAGGTGCTCCGCGACACCGGGGCACACGCGGTGGTCGGTTTCGGCGGGTATGTCTCCGCCCCGGCCTACCTCGCGGCCCGCTCAGTGGGCATTCCCTTCTTCGTCCATGAGGCCAACGCCCGCGCAGGCATGGCCAACAAGCTGGGTGTCAGACTCGGCGGTGTCGGGCTCAACGCCACGGAGAATTCAGGCATGCCCGGTCAGGTGGTGGGCATCCCGATCCGTCAGGGGCTCGGCGGGGAACGGAATGATGAGGCTGTTGAGCGTGCGCGGACCCGGTGGGACCTCGATGCGGACCGGCCGACCGTCCTGGTCACCGGCGGGTCCCAGGGTTCGGTGAGCATCAACGCCGCCGTGGCCGGTGCGCTGGATGACCTGCTGGGGGCCGACATCCAGGTTCTCCACGCGGTGGGTAAGAGAAACAGCCTGCCCAGCGCCTGCCCGGGCTATGTTCCGGTACCGTTCATCGAGGATATGCAGGCCGCCTACGCGGTCGCCGATCTCATCGTGTGCCGGTCCGGTGCGATGACCGTGGCCGAGGTGACCGCCTCGGGTATCCCCGCGATCTATGTTCCCCTCCCGCACGGCAACGGTGAGCAGGCCCTCAACGCCAGCGCCGTCATCGCCGCCGGTGCCGCGAAGCTTGTCGACGACGCGGATCTCACCCCCGAGCGACTTGCCAGCGAGGTCCGCGACATCGTCGGCAACCCGGCCACCCTCCAGCAGATGGCCGCAGCCGCCCGCACCTCCACCGTCGGCGATGCCGCCGGGGTGATCGCCAGGCTCGTGGTCTCCGCCGCCGGATACTAGACTCTAATCTCCACCAGACCGTTCATTGATGAAAGACGAGGATTGACCAGGTGCCCAACACCACTTCCGAACACCCAGCCATCGACCTGTCCAGGGTTCACCTCATCGGTATCGGTGGCGCGGGAATGTCCGGTGTCGCACGGATACTTCTGGCGCGCGGGAAGACCGTCACCGGATCCGATGCCAAGGATTCACGCACCCTCCTGCCGCTGCGTGCGGTGGGGGCGAAGATCGCCGTCGGCCATGCCGCCGAGAACCTGGAACTGGCCGGTGAACTCCCCACCGTGGTGGTCACCTCCTTCGCCGCCATCCCGCAGGACAACCCGGAGCTGGTCCGCGCACGTGAGGAGAACATCCCCGTGATCCGCCGTTCCGATCTGCTCGGTGAACTGCTCGAGGGGCACCGTCAGGTCCTCATCGCCGGTACACACGGCAAGACCTCCACCACCTCCATGGCGGTCGTGGCGCTGCAGACCGCGGGTATGGACCCGAGTTTCGCCATCGGTGGCCAGCTGAACAAGGCCGGGACCAATGCGCACCAGGGCACCGGTGAGGCCTTCGTGGCCGAGGCCGATGAGTCCGATGCCTCGCTGTTGCGCTACACCCCGGAGATCGCCGTGGTCACCAACATCGAGCCGGATCACCTGGACTTCTTCAAGACCCCGGAGGCCTATTTCCAGGTCTTCGAGGATTTCGCGGAGCGCCTCACCCCGGGGGGAACACTCGTGGTGTGCCTCGATGACCCCGGGGCCGCAGCGCTGGGGGAGCGGGCGGTGGCCCGGGGCATCAACGCGGTGGGTTACGGCACCGTGGATGCGGTGGCTGCGCACCCGACCGTGCCGGCGAAGGCGACGATCCTCTCCTCCCGGGTGGTTGCTGAGGGAACCCATGCCGTGCTCGACCTGGATGGCCGGGAGGTGGAGGTCATTCTCCAGATCCCGGGTAACCACATGGTGCTCAACGGTGCAGCCGCCCTGCTGTCCGGGTACCTCCTGGGTGCGGACGTCGACAAGCTCGCCGAGGGGCTCAGTGACTTCTCGGGCGTGCGCCGCCGGTTTGAATACCACGGCACCGTCCGGGACGGTCAGTTCGCCGGCGCGAGCGTCTACGACGACTACGCGCACCATCCCACCGAGGTGGAGGCTGTGCTCAACGCGGCCCGCGAGCGGGTCGTGGCGGCCGGGGAGGGACGCGTGATCGTGGCATTCCAGCCCCACCTGTACTCCCGCACACTTGAATTCACCCGGGAATTCGCCGAGGCGCTCTCGCTTGCCGACGCCGCCGTGGTCCTGGAGATCTTCGGTGCCCGCGAGAAGCCGGTGGAGGGGGTCACCTCCCGGGTGATCACCGACGAGATGACCATCCCGGTGTCCTATGAACCCAACTTCAGTGCGGTACCCGACCGCATCGCGGAGATCGCCGGGCCCGCTGACATCGTCCTCACCATGGGGGCCGGATCCGTGACCATGCTCGCGCCGGAGATCCTCGACCGGCTCCGGGGATAGACCGCGATGTCGAGGAAAGCCATCGCCCTGATCACCACCGCGGTGGTCGTGCTCATCGCCATTGCCGTGGCGGTGGCGTGGTTCGTTCCGGTGTTCAAGGTGGAATCCATCGAGATCAACGGTGCCGTGCGCACCGACACCGAGGTGGCCCGGGAGGTCTCCGGTATCACCGCCGGGGACAACCTCCTGCGCATCGATGCAACCGGGGCTGCCCACGCGATCGCGGAGATGCCGTGGGTGGCCTCGGTCACCCTCAACCGGAAACTGCCGTCCACGGTGGATATCACACTCACCGAACGTGAGGCGGCGGTGTTCATCCGGCGATCCGACGGTGACCACATCATCGACACCGAGGGCCAGCCCATCGTGATCGGAACACCACCGGTGGGAACGATCGAGGTCACGGGCACACGCGAGGATGATCCCGAGGTGCTCCCGGCGGTCATCGACATCATAAGCGCCATTGATGACCATGACCCGAAGCTGAGGGAGGTCATCGCCACCATCGAGGCCCCGGACCAGTTCGACATCCTCCTGCGGCTGACCGACGGCCGGGAGGTCTACTGGGGTTCCTCGGAGAACAACCACGACAAGGCTGTCGCACTCTCCACGGTCATCCAGCGTGAGGGGCAGCGATGGAACATCAGCTCACCGTCGATGGTGACAGTCCGCTAAAGTGGCGGGGCGGACTGTTTACGCAGTTCAAGAACCCTAAAGTGTGGCTTGAGGGTTCGACACGCCGCCCCGGATGTCCGACATTAGTGAGGGTTTTTCACTCATGATGGAGGATAGTCGGTAGTCGCCTGGGGATTATTCCTGACCAGATGGCCACCATCCCCGGCGAAGGCCAGGAGAAAACCAGCTATTAATATGACATACGTGCACCAAACTCTTCGAAAGGCGAGACATAGACCATGACCTCACCGAACAACTACCTCGCCAAGATCAAGGTCGTCGGCGTGGGCGGCGGCGGAGTCAACGCCGTCAACCGCATGATTGAAGAGGGCCTCAAGGGCGTGGAGTTCATCGCGGTGAACACCGATTCGCAGGCCCTGATGTTCTCTGATGCGGACGTGAAGTTGGATATCGGACGCGAGGCCACCCGTGGTCTCGGCGCCGGAGCCAACCCCGAGGTGGGACGAACCTCCGCCGAGGATCACAAGAACGAGATCGAAGAGACCATCAAGGGTGCGGACATGGTCTTCGTCACCGCAGGTGAAGGCGGTGGCACCGGTACCGGCGCCGCCCCGGTCGTCGCCGGCATCGCCAAGAAGATGGGCGCCCTGACCATCGGTGTCGTGACCAAGCCGTTCGAGTTCGAGGGTCGTCGCCGTACCCGTCAGGCGGAGGAAGGCATCGAGGCGCTCAAGGAAGTGTGTGACACCCTCATTGTCATTCCCAACGACCGCCTCCTCGAGCTGGGAGATTCGAATATCTCCATGATGGAGGCCTTCCGCGCCGCCGATGAGGTGCTGCACAACGGTGTGCAGGGTATCACCAACCTCATCACCATCCCCGGCGTGATCAACGTGGACTTCGCGGACGTCCGCTCCGTCATGTCCGAGGCGGGTTCCGCCCTCATGGGTGTCGGCTCCTCCCGCGGTGACAACCGCGTGGTGGCCGCCACCGAGCAGGCCATCAACTCCCCGCTGCTGGAGGCCACCATGGACGGCGCCACCGGTGTGCTGCTGTCCTTCGCCGGTGGTTCCGACCTCGGCCTCATGGAGGTCAACCAGGCCGCATCCATGGTCCGGGAGCGTTCAGACGAGGACGTCAACCTCATCTTCGGTACCATCATCGACGACAACCTGGGCGACGAGGTCCGGGTCACCGTCATCGCCACCGGTTTCGATGCCGCCCGTGCACACGCCTCCCAGGAGCGTCGCACCGCCGATGCGGGAGCCCCGGCCAGCGAGGCCAGCACCCCGGCACCGGCCCCGGCCAGCGAGCCCGCCACCCCGGCACCGAGCAACGAATCCATCTTCGGTGGTGCCCGTGAGGCCGATCCTTACGAGTCCCGTTCCGCAGGCGCACGCCACCGCATCGACGACAGCCGTTCCGGTGGCCTGTTCACCCGCGGTGATGAACGCGAGTTCCGCCGCGACGAGCGCAGGGATGACCGCCGTGACGATCGCCGCGATGACCGTCGTGATGATCGCCGGGATGACCGTCGCCGTGACAACGGTGATGATCTGGATGTCCCCAGCTTCCTCCGTTAGGAGACAGGGGAATAGACTGTTGACCATGGACAGTCTTGACCCACGCACACGCCCCGTCCGCAAGGTCTTCACGACCCGAGCGGGCGGGGTTTCCCCATCCCCGTATGATTCCTTCAACCTGGGCGACCATGTGGGCGATGATCCGGATCATGTGGCAGCCAACCGTGCGCGGCTGGCGGGCATCATCGGTCTGGATCCGAGCCGGGTGGTCTACATGGAACAGATCCACTCCAACACCGTCACGGTGATTGACCAGCCCCCCACGGACGGTGGTCCCATTGAGGCCACCGACGCCCTGGTGACCACCCAGCGCGAACTGGCACTGGCCGTCCTGGTCGCCGACTGTGTACCCGTCCTGCTGTCCGATACCGACGCCGGTGTCATCGCCGCCGTCCACGCCGGGCGGATGGGCGCACGCAACGGCATCATGAAGAAGACGGTCGAGACCATGGTCGGTCTCGGCGCCACCCCGATCAACATCCACGCGCTCATGGGTGCCGCGGCTTCAGGCAAACATTATGAGGTGCCGGAGCAGATGGCGCGTGATGTCGAGGCGAAACTGCCGGGTTCCCTGACCCGCACCACGAAGGGCACCACGGGACTGGACATCCGGGCCGGGCTGCTGCGCCAGCTGCTCGCCCTGGGGGTCCAGATGATCGACTCCGACCCGCGCTGCACCATCGAGGACGAGGATTTCTTCTCCTACCGCAGGCAGGGCACCACCGGGCGCCAGGCCGGTGTCATCTGGCTGCCGGAGGTGGTCTAGGTGGAACGACGCGCTGAACTTCAGGCGAACCTCGACAGGGTGAAAAAGCGTATCGACGACGCGACCATGGCTGCTGGTCGCCCTCCCGGGAGCGTGTCACTGTTGCCGGTGACCAAGTACCACCCCGTCCAGGACATCCGGATCCTCCACGAACTGGGTATCACCACGGTGGGGGAGAACCGGGAACAGGAGGCGCGGGCCAAGCACCAGGAATTCCCGGACATGGAATTCCATATGATCGGGCAGATCCAGACCAAGAAGGCGAACGCCGTTGCGCGTTGGGCTGCAGCCGTCCACTCGGTGGACAGCGTGCGCCTCGCAGAGGCGCTCGACCGCGGCGTGGGACTCGCGCTGGAACGGGGGGATCGCAGCGTCGACAAGCTCTCCTGTTTCATCCAGCTGAGCCTGGATGGCGACACTTCCCGTGGAGGAGTGCCCGCGGATGCCGTCATGGAGGTGGCGGAGACGCTCGAGAAAGCGTCGCATCTGATGCTGGCGGGGCTGATGTGTGTACCCCCGGTCGGGTGGGATTCACTCTCTGCCTTCTCCCAGGCCAGGGAGGTATTGGCAGGTGTGGAACATCACTTTGACAGAAACATGGAATTTTCTGCCGGTATGTCTGGAGATCTTGCCGACGCCATCATGCATGGCTCTACAATCGTGCGTGTCGGAACAGAAATTCTTGGAAGTCGACCGATACCGTAAGAACACAAAGTTCCACGGGTGTCCACGCACCCGGCTGCACATGACCACACGACATTCCAGGTGAAGGGAAACTGCCATGTCAATGCTCAAGAAGACCAAGGAGTTCTTCGGGCTCACTCCGTATGAGGCCGATGACGCCTACTACCAGGACGAACCCCGATACGAGGGCGCTACCGCCTACGCTCCCGAATACCGTGAGCCGGAGTACGGATACTCCCGCCCACAGTCGGCCATTCCTGCGGCACCGGCTCCCGCCCCCGCACCTGCATCGCGTGCCTACCAGCCCACCATCGTCACCGTCGGCCTGAACTCCTTCGAGGACGCACAGGAGATCGGCGCCGCATTCCGTGACGGTGACGCAGTGGTGTTCGACATGTCCCGCCTCACCCGCGAGGAGGCACGTCGCATCGTCGACTTCGCCGCCGGCCTGTGCTTCGCCCTGCGTGGCAAGATGCAGAAACTCGACAGCGAGAACTTCGCCATCACCCCGGAAACCTCGGATATCTCCATCTCCGAGCTGGAGCGCGCCGCGCGTATCCACTAACACCCCGGTTGGTCTTACCCGACACCGACACACCCGACACCGCATGCCGTGCACCGGTGAGTGGCGGGTGGTCATGAGCATGTGCCGGAGCGTGCGATCTGCAGGATCGAATCATGTGCAGCGTGATCGGTTACCCCACCCGTGGCGGAGCCACGATGCGGTGGAGTGTGTCCACCGTGCGTGGGGCCGGGACGGCAACCAGGTTCCGTCATCGTCCAAGTTCAGTTAGGCTGTTTCCCCGTGGGTACATTTGCAACTTTGATCGCCTGGATCATCAGCCTCTACATGTACGTGCTGATCGCACGCATTGTCATTGAGATGATCCAGTCCTTTTCCCGGTCCTTCTCGCCACCCAAGTGGTTCTATGTGATCGCCGAGCCGATTTTCATGGTGACTGATCCGCCGGTGAGGTTGCTGCGCCGGATCATCCCCCCTCTGCCCCTGGGCAATATCCGCCTGGATATCTCCGTGATCGTCCTCTTCTTCGGTCTATCGATCCTCCGGGTGCTGGTCACCTTCATCCCCTTCTGATCCCGCAGGGCTTTCACGCAGGACAGGCTCAGCCCGTCTGCGAGCGACACCCACCGATGGTGTCGCCCGCAGGCGGGTTTTGTGTGTAAATCACCCCCATTTTGCACACCCGACACACAGGACATGCACACCCGGTTACCACCGGGTAACTGAAGTCTCTATCCAGTGTTGATGCGCGCCCACCGGCCGGGTGGTCACAGTCTCGGGGTGGTGGGACATGGTGAAATAGCCATTCAAACGACCTTTCCGTGATCGGGGGGAGTAGGGTTGTGTGCGTTCGTGATTGTGTCCGTTTTGCGCGACCCACCGCACAGCGCTCCACTGGTTGCAGGGAAGACAGTGGATTTCACCGGCGAGTGAACTGAGCAAAAGTGGGTTGCTGGCTACAATCACGTGAGAAGGTCAGTAAGATGAATGGAAGTTCCGGCCGTGGGAGATTCCCGCGGCCGAGTCCCGGCCCATGCCTGGGGCCACCGTTAAATCGAAGGGAATCCGCTAATGCCGTTGACTCCAGCTGATGTGCATAACGTCGCTTTCAGTAAGCCGCCTATCGGCAAGCGTGGCTACAACGAGGATGAGGTTGATCAGTTCCTGGATCTGGTGGAGGACACCCTCGCCCAGCTCCAGGAGGAAAATGACGACCTCACCCAGCGGGTTGAGGAGCTCGAGACTCAGCTGAAGGACGGATCCCCCGCGGGAGCCAGCGCTGCAGGTTCCGGATCCCCACGCGTTGATGAGTCCGCTCTGCGTCGTGAGATCGAAGAGAAGATCCGGGCTGAGTACAAGACCAAGCTCGACGATGCGCAGAAGACCGCCACCAAGGCACAGAATGATGCCAAGGCTGCCCAGGATCAGCTGCAGAAGGCTCAGGCTGATGCCAAGGCTGCACGCGATGAGGCGGAGAAGGCCAAGGCCAACACCGGCAGCGGTACCCCAGCAGCGGCAGCCCCAGCGGCACAGGCCGCACCGGCCGCCAGCGGTGGCGCCACCGTAGATACCCACATGCAAGCCGCGAAGGTCCTGGGGCTGGCGCAGGAGATGGCCGATCGCCTGACCTCCGATGCCCGCGCCGAGGCCAAGTCGATGCTCGATGATGCCCGTGAGGCTGCCGAGAAGCAGATCTCCGAGGCCAACACCAGCTCCAACCGGACCCTCGAGGATGCACGTCAGCGCGCTGAGAAGCAGATCGCCGACGCCGAGTCGCGCGCCAAGAACCTCGTCGATGAGGCTGAGTCGCGCGCCAAGAACCTCGTCGATGAGGCGGAGAAGAAGTCCGCTGCCACCCTCGCGGATTCCACCGCACGCGCTGAGGCCCAGATCCGTCAGGCTGAGGACAAGGCCAACGCCCTGCAGGCTGATGCCGAGCGCAAGCACACCGAGACCATGGCAGCCGTCAAGGAGCAGCAGAACGCTCTGGAGACCCGCATCGCCGAGCTCCAGGTGTTCGAGCGCGAGTACCGCACCCGCCTGAAGTCCCTCCTCGAGGGCCAGCTGGAGGAACTCAACGCACGTGGTTCCTCCGCACCTGCGGGCAACACCGGCAACAACCCCGGTGGTCAGAATTCCTGATCTGATCTGACCCGGGATGAGGGGCATCCCACGCGGTGACCTCTCCTCCACGTAGTACACCCGGCTCCCGGGTCCGGTACCCACCGGGCCCGGGAGCCATTGGTTTGCCCCAGCACTGCTCCGCGCGCTGTCTTGGGGCGCAACCGGTCCCTGTCGGCACCAGCACATCCAGGAAGACATGTTCATCGCCGCCCTTGTATTATCCGCCCTCGGTTTCATCCTGCTGGTGGTGACGGTTACCACCCCGTCGGAGATCTGGACGTGGCTGCTCATCATCACGGTGGTTGCCGGTCTGGTGTGTTTCCTCATCGGTGAATCACGGGCACGCACCCACTCCGGGAGGAGGTCCCGGCCACCACTGGACGAGCGGACCCCGGACCGGCACCAGGATGCGCTGTGACCAAGTCCGGGGGACGCGGGATCCAGCCACTCCCGGAACGGCCTTTCTGCCACCGTGCGCTATACTGAGCGACAGTCGTTTCCCTGTGACACACAGAGAGGCGAAGGCGATGATCCGGCCATCACCGGGGAGTCTTTCCGGAAGAACAGCCCGCACCCGCCCCCATGGGAGGGTGCAGGCCCAGTAGAACCGGACGGGTGGGACCGTGACAGACCTGTTCAATCAAGTGGGACCGGTGGCCTGTTGACGGGCCGCAGGTTCAAGCAGGGTGGTACCGCGTCCGGATCAACGGGCGTCCCCGCAAGTACATGACCACTATTGGCACTTGCGAAGGATAAGGGACCCAATCACATGACTGAAGCCGTTGGCGGAGTTTACCCACTGGTCGACATGACCGGTGGATCATCACGTTTCCCCGACTTGGAGGAAAACGTACTCGACTTCTGGAAGAAGGATGACACCTTCCAGGCCAGCATCGACCAGCGCAATGACGCCGAGGATTACGTCTTCTATGACGGCCCCCCATTCGCAAACGGTCTGCCCCACTACGGTCACCTCCTGACCGGTTACGTCAAGGACATCGTGCCCCGCTACCAGACCATGCGTGGCTACCGCGTGCCCCGCGTCTTCGGCTGGGACACCCACGGTCTCCCCGCCGAGCTGGAGGCGGAGAAGCAGCTGGGCATCAAGGACAAGGGCGAGATCGAGTCCATGGGCCTGGCCCAGTTCAACGACTACTGCGCCAAGTCCGTCCTCCAGTACACCAGGGAGTGGGAGGAATACGTCACCCGCCAGGCACGCTGGGTCGACTTCGACAACGGCTACAAGACCATGGATCTCACCTACATGGAGTCCGTGATCTGGGCATTCAAGGAACTCTACGACAAGGGCCTGATCTACCAGGGCTTCCGCGTCCTGCCGTACTCCTGGGCAGAGCACACCCCACTGTCCAACCAGGAGACCCGCCTGGATGATTCCTACAAGATGCGCCAGGACCCGACCCTGACCGTCACCATGCCGATCACCGGCAAGATCGAGGGCACCGAGGCCAATGAGGCGCTCATCGGTGCCAACGCGATCGCCTGGACCACCACCCCGTGGACCCTGCCGTCCAACCTCGCGCTGGCGGTCAACCCGTCCGTCACCTACGCACTCGTCGAGGTCGCTGACGACGGTGAGGAGGGCTTCGTCGGACAGAAGCTCCTGCTGGCCCGCGACCTGGTGGGCGCGTACGCCAAGGAACTGGGCACCGATGCCACGATCATCTCCGAGCACCCGGGATCCGAGCTCATCGGCCTGACCTATGAGCCGGTCTTCGACTACTTCCGTGACCAGCCCAACGCCTTCCAGATCCTCGGTGCGGACTATGTCACCACCGAGGACGGCACCGGTATCGTCCACCAGGCACCCGCCTTCGGTGAGGACGATATGAACGTCTGTAACACCGCTGATATCGCCCCGGTCATCCCCGTGGACATGGACGGTAAGTTCACCTCCCTCACCCCGGAATATGAGGGTCAGCTGGTCTTCGACGCCAACAAGGACATCATCCGTGACCTCAAGGCCAAGGGGCGCGTGGTCCGTCACCAGACCATTGAGCACTCCTACCCGCACTCCTGGCGTTCCGGTGAGCCCCTGATCTACATGGCGCTGCCCTCCTGGTTCGTCAATGTCACCGAGATCCGCGACCGCATGGTGGAGACCAACCAGGACATCGAGTGGATGCCGGCCCACATCCGGGACGGACAGTTCGGCAAGTGGCTGGAAGGCGCCCGCGACTGGAACATCTCCCGCTCCCGCTACTGGGGTTCCCCGCTCCCGGTGTGGGTCTCCGATGATGAGAACTACCCACGCGTGGATGTCTACGGCTCCCTCGACGAGCTCGAGGCCGACTTCGGTGTCCGCCCGACCTCCCTGCACCGCCCGTACATCGATGAACTGACCCGCCCGAACCCTGACGATCCGACCGGCAAGTCCACCATGCGCCGTGTGCCGGATGTGCTGGACGTGTGGTTCGATTCCGGCTCCATGCCGTTCGCCCAGGTTCACTACCCGTTCGAGAACAAGGACTGGTTCGACACCCACGCGCCGGCCGACTTCATCGTGGAGTACATCGGTCAGACCCGTGGCTGGTTCTACCTGCTGCACGTGCTGTCTGTCGCACTGTTCGACCGCCCCGCCTTCAAGAAGGTCGTCGCGCACGGCATTGTCCTGGGTGATGACGGGCTGAAGATGTCAAAGTCCAAGGGCAACTACCCCAACGTCAACGAGGTCTTCGACCGCGACGGTTCCGATGCGATGCGCTGGTTCCTCATGAGCTCGCCGATCCTGCGTGGCGGCAACCTGATCGTCACCGAGAAGGGCATTCGTGAGGGTGTGCGCCAGGCCCAGCTGCCCATGTGGAACGCGTATTCCTTCCTGCAGCTCTACGCCTCGAAGAAGGCCACCTGGTCGGTGGACTCCACCGACGTGCTGGACCGCTACATCCTGGCCAAGCTGCACGACCTGGTTGCCGATGTCACCGCAGCGCTCGATGCCACCGACATCGCCCGCGCCTGTGACCAGGTGCGCTGGTTCTGTGACGCCCTGACCAACTGGTATGTCCGTCGTTCCCGTGACCGTTTCTGGGCCGGCGACGAGGCACACCCGGAGGCCTTCAACACCCTCTACACCGTGCTGGAGACCCTCACCCGCGTGGCGGCACCCCTGCTGCCGATGACCACCGAGGTCATCTGGCGCGGCCTGACCGGTGAGCGCTCCGTCCACCTCACCGATTTCCCCTCGGCAGACAGCTTCCCGGCTGACACCGATCTGGTCCGCACCATGGATGAGATCCGCGGTGTGTGCTCGGCGGCCTCCTCGATCCGCAAGTCCCACAAGCTGCGCAACCGTCTGCCGCTGCCGAACCTGACCGTGGCACTGCCGGATTCCGGACGACTGACCGATTTCCTGTCCATCATCCGCGATGAGGTCAATGTCAAGAACGTGGACCTGACCTCCGATGTGGATGCGGTGGGCACCTTCGAGGTGGTGGTCAACGCCAAGGTCGCCGGCCCACGTCTGGGTAAGGATGTCCAGCGCGTGATCAAGGCGGTCAAGGCAGGCAACTACGAGCGCGTGGGCGACACCGTTGTCGCCGACGGCATCGAGCTGCAGGACGGTGAGTACACCGAACGTCTGGTGGCTGCGAACCCCGATTCCACCGCCCAGATCGACGATGTCGACGGCCTCGTGGTCCTGGACATGGAGGTCACCCCCGAGCTTGAGGCTGAAGGCTGGGCCGCCGATGTCATCCGTGGTCTGCAGGATGCGCGCAAGTCCTCCGGCTTCGAGGTCTCGGACCGCATCAGCGTGACGCTGTCTGTTCCGGCTGAGAAGCTGGAGTGGGCCGGCCGCCATGCCGAGCACATTGCCGGTGAGGTTCTTGCCACCTCCTTCGAGGTCGTTGAGGCTGATCTCGGCGAGGGCGCCCACGAGGTGCTCAAGGGTGTTACCGCGAGCGTCGTCAAGGCTTAAACCCTGGTTTGAGCAACCCCGCTGTGTAAGCAGCGGGGTTTTCTTGACCCTGACACCGTGTCAGGTGGTGGGGTGGAGGCATGACCATCACGCGAGCTTTCCAGTCCACTGATCCATCAATCCGCCTGCGGGCTGCCTTGGCAGCAGGAACCGACCCCAACCCAGCACATCTTGTTCCACTCATGGAACGCCTCGGTGGGGAACCTCATTTCTTCGTCCGTGACATGGTCACCTGGGCGCTCACCCGTCATCCCGTGACAGAGACCTTTCCGCTGCTCACCGCCGCCTTAAACGATCCGGAGGCGCGAAGCCAGGCGCTGCACACGTTGTCCAAGATCCAGGCCCCGGGGACCTGGGAGGTGCTGACAACACAGATGCTTCACGACGCCAACGCAGCCTCGCGTACCGCAGCCTGGCGGCTTGCGGTGGCGGTGGTGCCCGATACGGAACGCGCAGCCTTAGCCACAGAACTGGTGGCGGAGCTTGGTCGTGGTGATGAGGATACCCAACGCAGCCTGATCCGGGCCCTAGCTGCACTGGACGGTGAGGTAAACCCCCTGTTATCTGCGGTCATCGCCCACGCCCAGGCCACCCAGGCATATCTGCAGGATCCCGACGGGGGCATCGCAGACCACCTCCATGAAGCCCGGAGGGTTGCCGCCCTCGGCCCCGTTGCGCAGAATTAGGCACATGCGTATCGGTGAATTCTCCGCCAGGACCGGGGTGAGCGCCCGGATGCTGCGCCACTATGAAGCACTCGGGTTGCTTACCCCCACGGAGCGGAGTGCAGCCGGTTACCGGGAATACACCGAGGATGATCTGAGGCGGATACTCCACATTGAAAGCCTACGATCCCTGGGGCTGGGCCTGAAGGAAGTGGGACAGGCGCTCGAGGATCCGGCTTTTTCTTTTGGTTCTGTGATCGATGAACTGATTACTGAGTCACGGGAACGTCTGAGACAGGAAAAGAGGTTGTTTGACAGGCTTCAGGCGGTGCGCACCGCCGGTGCCACCAGCTGGGATGAGGCCTTGACCATCACCGCTATGCTGCGTGGTCTGCGCTCACGGGATCCGGCACAGCGGCAGTCATCAGCATTGTCCTTAAGTCTCAGCGCACAACCCCAACTCTTGGCCAAGGCTGCATTGGAGGAAAGAAACGTCAATGTTGCCGGGAGCCTGTCCTGGGCGGTGCTCAACGCCGGGGATGAGGCGGTGGAGGAGGTGGCCCGGGGACTGAACTCCGCGGATGTTGAGGTGCGTCGCCGTGCCGTGCGTATTTTGGCAGAAGCTCCAGGTGCCAGCGAATATCTTCTCACTGCACTGGGCGATGATGATGCTGATGTGCGTGCCCTGGCTGCCCTCGCCCTGGGGAAGCAACACCGGCATGAAGCGATGCCAGAACTCATGGACATGATCCTCACCGGGCGCCGGGATGTGGACGCTGCGGATGCACTGGCTGTGCCACCGGAGTGGGAAGACGAGGTGCTGGCAGGGTTCACCCACCACCTTGATGTCTTATCCCGGGAGGATCCCGCCCGGGCCAGGATTACCCAGGCTCTGGCCGAGTTTAGCGCCTCCGACCAGCTACTAACCAGGCTGGCGGGGGACCCGTCACCGCAGGTGGCCATGACCGCCCGGGCAGTCCTGTCCTTGCGGCGCTCAGCTACACAGTGAGCAATCTTCCCTTAAGACTTGACCAATTCAACGGTATCGCCATCAGCCACGTGCTTTCCGGTACGATCCCTCTTCGTGAATAGGTTTGGTCGCATCAAGCCCGGGAGCCGTGTGCTGGCTCCACTGTTGATGATCATCAACGGATTATCTCTTTATGCCGGTGCCGCCATCGCCGTTGGTCTCTTTGAGACTCTCCCGCCAGTGCTGGTGGCATGGTTCCGGATCTCCACCGCGGCGGTGATGCTGGTGGTGCTGTTCCGGCCCAGGGTGCGGGATTTCCTGGGACGTACCGGCTTCAATGCGGCGGTCTATGGCATCTCCACGCTGGCCATGAACATGACCTTCTATGAAGCGATTGCGCGGCTGCCCATGGGAACCGCGGTGGCCATCGAATTTCTTGGCCCCATCACTGTGGCGGCACTGGGGAGTCGCACCCTGCGGGACTGGGCCGCCCTGGTGCTGGCGGGGATCGGGGTGGTGGTGATCTCCGGTGCGCAGTGGTCCACCAACAGCACCGGTGTCCTGTTCGCCCTGGGCGCTGCCGCGCTGTGGGCCCTCTACATTGTCGCCGGTAACCGCATCGCCGGGTCGGCGTCGGACAGTCGCACCGGGATGACGGTCGGTTTTGTCTGGGCTGCGCTGCTGGCCGCGCCCGTGGCGTGGTGGTTGTGGCCGGGGATGGCGTCGATCGCGCTCGAACCGGTGCAGCTGCTGGGCCTGGCCTTCGGCCTGGGGGTGCTCAGCGCGGTGATCCCCTACGGCCTGGATCTCATTGTCCTGCGGATGGCCGGGCGCGCCTACTTCGCCCTGCTGTTGGCGCTGCTGCCGCTGACCGCCGCGGTCATGGGCGCCGTCGCCCTGGGGCAGATGCTCACCCCGGCCGAGATCGCCGGCATCGCGCTGGTGATCGCCGCGGTTGCTTTACGACGACCCGCCTGACCCCCATCCCATTCGTTCACCCGTTCGGTTCACCCCTGGTTGTGCCCTAGACTGAACACCATGCAACGCTGGGTTCTGCACATCGACATGGATGCCTTCTTCGCATCCGTGGAACAGCTGACCCGGCCCACCCTGCGGGGACGGCCCGTCCTGGTGGGAGGTGCCTCGGGCAGGGGAGTGGTCGCCGGTGCCTCCTATGAGGCGCGCAGGTTCGGTGCCCGTTCGGCGATGCCCATGCATGAGGCCCGCGCCCGGGTCGGGTTGGCCTCCGTCGTGGTCACCCCGCGGCACGTGGTCTACTCCACCGCCTCCAAGCGGGTGTTCCAGATCATCGAGCAGCGCGCCGGGACGATCGAGAGGCTCTCCATCGACGAGGGGTATATGGAACCGGAGGAGCTGGTCGGGGCCTCACCCGATGAGGTCCGTGCGTGGGCCGAATCGCTACGTGCCGAGATCCGCGCCCAGACCGGATTGCCGGCCTCCGTGGGGGCGGGGTCGGGTAAGCAGTTCGCCAAGATCGGATCCGGGAAGGCGAAACCAGACGGGGTGTTCATCATCCCGGTGGAGAGACAGCAGGAACTCCTCGGTCCCATGCCCGTCAGCGTGTTGTGGGGGGTCGGGCCGGTCACCCAGGCCAAGTTGACCACGATGGGGGTGGCCACCATCGATGACCTGGCGGCACTCAGCGCCAAGGAGGTGGAGATCAGCCTGGGGCCCACCATCGGATACAGCCTGTGGAACCTGGCCCGTGGCATCGATGACCGCCCGGTGGAGCCCCGCGCGGAGGCGAAACAGATCTCCCAGGAACACACCTATGAACGCGACCTCACCTCACGTGCCCAGGTGGATGCCGCCATCCGACGTGCCACAGAGGGCGCCCACCGTCGCCTGCTCCGGGATGGCCGGGGCGCGCGCACCGTCAGCGTGAAACTGCGCATGGATGATTTCCGGATCGAGTCACGGTCCCACACCCTGTCCTATGCCACCGACGATCTGGCCACCCTGGAGGCCACCGCTTTCCGTCTGGCCAGGTATCCCGAGGAGACGGGACCCATCCGGCTGGTGGGAGTGGGATTTTCCGGCCTGGAGGAAAACCGCCAGGACATCCTCTTCCCCGAACTGGATCAACAGATCGTGGCCCCCGCCCCCGCGGACACGGACTATGAATCAGGGGTGCGGGCCAGCACCACCGACAACCGGCCGGTTCCGGACCAGGTAAGCGATGAACCCGGCATCCGGATCTGGAGGGCCACCCAGGATGTCCACCACCCGGAATTCGGACACGGGTGGGTGCAGGGGGCGGGGCACGGGGTGGTGTCCGTGCGGTTCGAGACCCGCACCACCACCCGGGGACTCACCCGGAACTTCGCCATGGATGATCCCCTGTTGGAACCCGCCGATCCGCTGAACAGCCTGGACTGGGGCGACTGGCTGGCCGACAACAGCCACGACCAGGACGGCGACTAGAACAGGGTCGCCGGATGCTGATCTGTGGCGATCGCCGCCGCGAGCAGGACGCGTGCCTGCCCGGCGCGAAAATACCGGGACCCGATCGCGCCCCGGGCAGCCAGGGTCGCGCCGCCGCCGGCGCCACCGTAGGTGCCGGAGACCTCGCCGCGCGGCACACGCGTCGTCATGACCACGGGGAGGCCGTCGTCAAGCGCCCGGCCCAGGGCCGCACCCATCGCGGTGCCCACATTGCCCGAGCCCATCGCCTCAACGACCAGACCCTGCGCACCCGCATCGATGGCGGCCTGCACCGACGCGCCGGACGCTCCGGGGTAGGCGGGGATGATCTCCACGGCGACATCCGCCAGGGGAGCGAGCTGCAGGGGATCCGGGCGTTCCGGCTCCTCAGGGCCGTTGGTGGCAAACGCCAGCTCATCGGTGGTGTGCCACTTGGTGCACCCACGCGCAGGGATGACGGCATGGCCGAAGACCACGAGCACTCCGATGCCCCGGGCGGAGGCATCCGAGGCGATCAGGCAGGACTCGAAGAGGTTGCCCGGGCCGTCGGCCTCCGGGTGGTCGGAGGGTTTCTGGGCGCCGGTGAAGATCACGGGGCGGTGGTCGGTGTGGAAGGTGTCCACCGCGATGGCGGTTTCCTCCATGGAATCGGTGCCGTGGGTGACCACGATGCCGACCACCTCGGGGTCCTCCAGGATCCGGTGGATCGTGGTGTTGAGCTCGTCGATGTCGGCGAAGGTCATGGAGGAGGAATCCAGGCGGTTGAGCTCATGGATCTCGAAGGCGAACTGGGAGGCGTCGAAACGCGCCGCGATGGGACGCAGCAGTTCCTCGCCGCTGACCGTGGGCAGGAGGTGGCCGTCGGCGTCGGCGGTGCAGGCGATGGTGCCTCCGGTGGTGATCACGGCAATTTTGGACACAGAGGTGCTCTCTGGAGAGGTCTCGGACATGGGGTTAAGAGTAGCAACAGTGCCCTGATCCGTAGTGTCAGGCTGCACCTACCGGACTCGGTCCCGCAGTTCCGCCCCCGCGGAGAGGTCAGGTCATGGGGATCAGGCGGTGAGGTCGCGGCGTCGGAAAGCATATGCGCCGAACACGGCCAGCAGGATGGCGGCACCAGCCAGCAGGATGACTCCGGGCCACCCCACATCGGTAGCGGGGTGCTGTCCGACGTGTTCAAAGGGGGAGAGGTTCAGCCATCGCTGACTGAGTTGTAGCATCCTGCCGAACATACTGAGAACGCTTCCGGCGATGAACACCAACCACACCAGGCCCAGGAGGCGGGGTACCAGCCCGTAGAGCAACGTGGCCACACCGATCAACAACCACACCGGCGCGAACTGCACACCATGACCGAGCACGGTGGGCCAGAACAACGCCCCATCACCGGTGACCAGCACCGCCCCCGAGGCTTCCGCGACACCGGCCAGCACACTCAACCACAGGGCACCGGCTGCGGTGACACCGATCCAGGACAGCACCCAGCCCACCCTGCCGACAGCGGTGGCCAGGACAGGTTCTGCCCGGTGTCCGGTCTCCTCGGCCCGCAGCGACTGCACCGACAGGATGCCGTAGACACTGAGCATGACGGCGAGATAGATCCCCATGAACCCCAGATAACCCTCGGTGAGGGCGGTGGAACCACCCATGACGGCGAGGATCTCCGCAGGCATGTCATCGGCGGTGTCCGCAATCGTCTGGGTGAAGGCCCCGAACACCAGACCCGCTGTGACAACCCAGACAGACCAACCGATGACCGTACCCCGCTGTAACCGCCAGGCCAGCGCGGGAGGCGACCCCAACCAGGAGGGCGCACGTTCGTTCCCCGGCCGGTCGGCGAGTACACCAGCACCCAGATCGCGCCGGGACCGGAGCAGGAACCCCAGGAAGGCCGTGAGTAGGGCGAGAATCAGGGGCAGCATCAACGGCCACCAACGGTTCAGGGTGTACGGGGCGGCCTGCTGTGCCCACCCGATCGGTGACAGCCACGATAACCAGGCCAGCCCACCGTTCTGCACCCGGGACATGTCACCTATTCCGCGGATGATGAAGGACACCGCCAGGACCATACCGGCGATGGACGTGCACGTTCTGGAGTAGGGGGACAGCTGCGCGGTGGCGATGGATACCCCGGCAAAGGCGATGCCCACTGCCGCGATACTCGCGGTGAACAGAACCGTCGGCATCAGCTCCGGCGTGGGATCAATCGGGGAGGTGAGGACCACCCCGGTCATGAACAAGGCCGTGAGGATATTCATCGTGACGGTGAGGATGAGGGCTGCGGTGGGTTGGGCATGATGGCCGACAGGGGCAGCCAGGACCAGCTCCGCGCGACCGTGTTGTTCCTCCGCGCGGGTATGCCGGGAGATGGTGAGCATGGACATGAGTGCGCAGCCCAGCATGAGGTAGGTGCCGTAGAGACCCGCGAGGAAACGTGGCACGGTGATCGCGTCGAAGCCGTATCCCGGGCCACCGACCAGCGCGGTGACGGGACTCAACGCCAACTCCGCCATCCCCTCCAGACTGTCCTCGTCGAGGACCGTGCCCAGTGCGGTGCAGAAATATGCCATGAGCAGTGACAGCCCCAGCACCCATGCCGGCAGACGCCAGCGGTCCCGGCGCAGCATGAGACGCAATGTGGCACCCGTGCCGGTGAAGGCGCCCACCTGTGCCCCCACCTGAGCGGTCATTGGTCGGTCCCCGCAGGGGCGTCGCCATAGTGGCGCAGGAGCAGACGTTCCAGCGACGGCGGGGTTGCGGTGATGGCACGCACCCCCAGCGCAGCGAGCATGCTCATCACCTCCGGTAGGTGGGCGGCATCGACGTCGAAACGCACCTGCTCACCCTCCCTGTGGGCGTTGTAGATACCCTCATGTCTGATCAGCTCCTCGGTGGGACGGTCCGTCAGGACGGTGACCACCGTGTGGCTGAGATGACGCATATCCAGCAGGGTGCCTGACTCCACGATCCGGCCCTTACGGATGATGGAGATCCGATCCGCCAGTGCCTCGACCTGCGCGAGGATATGGCTGGACAGGAGGACAGTGTGGCCCCGTTCCTTCTCTTCACGGATGAGCTCCTGGAATTGTGCTTCCATGAGTGGGTCGAGGCCGCTTGTCGGTTCGTCGAGAAGCAGTAGTTCCACATCCGACGCGAGCGCTGAGATCAGTGCTACCTTCTGCCGGTTTCCCTTGGAGTAGGTGCGACCCTTCTTGCTGGGGTCGAGATCAAAACGCTCGATGAGTTCATCCCGGCGCTTCACATTCAACTGGCCCCGAAGCCGGGCGAACAGGTCAATGGCCTCCCCACCGGTGAGATTGGGCCACAATTCCACATCGCCGGGAACATAGGCCAGGCGGTGGTGCAGCTCCACGGCATCACGCCAGGGGTCTTTGCCGAGCACCTTCACGGAGCCGGTATCAGAACGCAGGATGCCGAGCAGGACCCGGATGGCGGTGGATTTCCCGGAACCGTTCGGCCCCAGGAAACCGTGTACCTCCCCGGCCTCCACCCGGAGGTCGAGCTGATCCAGGGCACGGACGGAACCGAAATTCTTCGACAGCCCGATTGTCTCTACAGCAGGTGTGTCCGAGTGCGCCATGGGGGATCCTTCCGCAGCAGGGGAGGGCAGGAAACGATGCTCCCTCCAGTCTATGAGACGGGGACGGCCCCCGGTCAGGTCTGGAGATGAGGTTCCTCGTCGAGGGGCTGGCTTTCCTGTGCAGCACGCACCACCAGCACCGACCATCAGCCATGACACCCTGCTAGGGCCTGTGCGGGAAAACGTGTACCCTCTATGGGGAAAGTTGTCGTCTCCTGTGGCATACCGGGGTGACCAGGCACAGGATGGAATCACCGGACACCGGGAGACCACCTACCGCGCTGGGGGAACCATCCGGATTCGGGTTGTCCTGACCTTGCTGAATTCACATCATTTCGTGAGGTGTTTTATGGTGGGGAGAGTTCCCTCCGCCTTCGGTGGTGATGATGATAGAAACGGCGCCGGCAGTGCAGATGATTGCCGGTGCCTGACCAAGAAGCAAAGGAATCTTTAAACGTGAAGCTTTTCAAGGCAACCGCAGCAACCCTTTCCATTGTGGGTGCACTCGCACTGGGTGCGTGCTCCAGCGATGAGACGGCTGACACCGGGACCACCACCTCGGCAGCTGAGGCCACCACCGCCGATGAGGCGACCACCGGGGTCACCGAGTACCCGACCGCTGAGGAGCTGAACGAGATCCTGGCCATCGCCACCGATCCGAACGCCAGCATCGAGGATAAGGTCAACACCGTCCAGGGCTCCGAGAACGCCCCCGAGCTGTTCGAGACCATGACCCAGGCGAAGGTGGAATCCGGTGCGGAGTTCCAGGTCGTCGGCTCGGTCCTGCCGGGATATGACCCCCAGTCCGAGGTGCTGACCACCGTCATGTTCACCCTCCCGGACCGCCCTGACCAGGAGGCCGAGGGCGTGGAGTTCGTCAACGTCGACGGCAACTGGCAGCTGTCCCAGGACTGGGCCTGCATCCTGATCACCAACACCGTGGCACCTGAGCAGGTTCCGGAGATGTGTGTCGGTGCGGACACCGGTGCTGTTGCCCCCGCCGAGGGTGAGATGGTGGCTCCTGCCGAGGAGCCCGCCCCGGCCCAGTAGTATTCCGGGCCTACTTCCGGGTCAGCCCAGGCTGATCTTCTTCCCCGTCCACCGCTTCCGGATCCACCTGTCATGGCTGGCCAGGAGCACCCGGCCGGGGAATTTCTCTATGGCGTCCTCGAGTTCCTCGCTGAGGGCGAGGGAGAGGTGGTTGGTCGGTTCGTCGAGAAGCAGCAGGTCCGGTGGGCTCGCCAGGATGAGCCCGAGGGAGACGCGTCGGCGCTGTCCCAGGGACAGCTGTGCCAACGGCATGCTTTGCGACGCCGGACTCAACAGCCCCATCTCCACCAGGTCGGGTGTATTCGCAACCCCCAGCTTGTCGAAAACCTCCCCCGCGGACATCGCCAGCTGCTCATCCGTCCAGTCATCGTCCTGTTTGAGCCGGGTGATCCGCAGGTCCTCCGGGATGATCAGTTCACCCTCGGTGGGCTCGAGGGCCCCCTCCAGAACGGACAGCAACGTGGACTTCCCCGTCCCGTTGGGTCCCTCCACCAGGATGTGGTCACCCGGATCGATGCGGAATTTCACCGGGTGCAGACGACCCGCCACGCCCACGGATCGGACCTCCACGGATTCACCGGCCGCATGGCGCAGGTAATCCGGGATGCCCTGGAACTCCAGGGGTTTCGGGGGAGCGGGGATGGCATATTTCTCCAGGATCTCCAGCCGGTTGCGGGCTGAGCGCACCCGGTTGCCCTGGGTCTTGGCGGCACGGTCGGCGGAGAACTTCTGGGAGATCCGGGATTCCGACTTGGGGGTTGCCCGGTGGAAGATGTCCTCCTCCTCGATGCCGGAGGTGGCCTCCAGCTTCTGCCTCTCCGTCTCCTGGGCAACATAGAGCTGCGACCAGCGGGTTCTCCGGTGCTCGCGTTCCTTCAGGTAGGCGGTGAAGCCACCGCCGAAGGCCACAGCCTGTTTCACCTCCTCACCGGCACCCCCTTCAGGGCCGAGGGAGGGATCCAGATCAACCAGTCCGGTGACCACCGCGTCGAGGAAGAAGCGGTCATGGCTGGCGATCAACACCGGGCCCTTGAACGAGGTCAGCTCATTGATGAGGAAATCAACGGCATTGTCATCCAGGTGGTTGGTCGGCTCGTCGAGGATCAGGGCGTCGTGGGGCTCAAGCAGCAGCACGGCGAGGGCGAACCTGCGGCGCTGCCCGCCGGACAATTCCCGGATGGGAACGGAACGGTCGACGTCCGCCAGGCCCAGCCCGGCGACGATCTCCTCGATGCGGGCCTCCAGGTTCCACACGCCGAGCTCCTCCGCCCGGCTGAGTGCCTCATCAAACCGGTCTGCCACATCGGCGGGTGGGTTCTCACTGCCCATGGCCACGGTGAGTTCCCCGATGGTGGTTTCCACCGCACGGACCGGGGCCACGGCCTCGTCGATGAGCGACTGGACGGGGAGGTCGAACGGCAGATCCGTCTCCTGGGCGAGGAAACCGGTGCGTTCGGGAAGATAGAGGTGGCCCTGATCCGGTTCGAGTGCCCCGGCGATGAGTGCCAGGAGCGTGGATTTGCCGGAACCGTTCTCCCCGATGAGGCCGATGATCTCGCCCTTGTTCACGGTCAGGGAGATGTCACTGAGGACGCGACGGGCGGGGTAGGAGAAGCTCAGGCCGTCAACAGAGATGTAGGAGGCGTGGGAGCGCATGGTGATCCTTCGATGTCGTTATGAAACCACGGCACATGGCATGGGCTGCCAGCGCCTGTGTGTCGTGCTACTGCGGGGGTGACTATCGAAGAAAGAACATGTTTCGATTATGCCTGCGCTGCCGGAGAATGGCAACCACATTCGAATACGGTCACCGGGCCCGGCAGCGCGTTGACCGGGGCGTCCGGTCAGCCGTCGAAGCTCACTGCTGTGGTGGAATCCTGCACCACCCGCATATCCTCGGGCCCGCCACCGTAGACCACACGTGTGGTCCAGAATACCGTGCCCGTGGTGGGCAGGGGCCGGGTCAGATCGACGGTGATCGACCCGGAGGACGCGGTATTGGAATTGAGAACGGTCAACTGCTCCGGGGTGTCCTCGGTGACCCCTGCGGTGCCGGGGGAAATGTCCAGGGCACCCAGGCTCGGGCGCTGGGAGACGGAGACATCAAGATCGATCTGATTGCCGCGGATGGCGGTGACGGTATAGGTCACCGTCTGCAACAGGGTGGACTCACCCGTGACCCTGGTGTCAATCGACCACCTGGCGCCCGACCCGATCGCCTCCTCGGGGAAGATGACCGGCAGGGAGGTGTATTTGAGCAGGTACTGTTCCATCATCACCCGTCCGGTATCGGTGGCCTCCACCGGCGCGGCCAGACTGAGGGTGGACTGCCGGCCCCGGTCATCGGCGCGGATCCCGAGTGTGAAACCCTCCGTGGACAGGATGTCCTCCGCGAGTTCGACATCTGTGAAGGCCGGTCGACCCACCTGGATCGAGATCTCGCGGGAGGGGTCGACCACATCGGCGTCGACAGGCTCGGCCGGGGTGACCTCCGCGGTGACGGGCAGCCGCATCGTGGAGACATCACCCCCCTCGGGCGCGGTGGGATCCACCTCGGTGGCGGGTACCACGGACTGGGCGAAACCATCCTCCACGGTCAGTGTCGTCGCCTGGCGGGTGGGGGAGTCGCTGGCATCGGGGTCGGGGACATCCGCGTACCTGATCTCCCGGAGCTCACCGGTTCCGGCGTCCTGGAGAGTGATCCGGGGGGCATCCACGGCCAGGCCCACCGCCTGCTCCACCTCGGTGGTGGGTTCCTCCGGGGCATCCTCGGCACACGCGGCCAGGAACAACGCGGTGGAACACGCGGCAACCGCGGCCAGGACGCGCACACCCCGCCGGGTGGTGGGGGACTTGCGGGGGACGCTGGAGGGCAGGTTAGTCATACGCACGCATTCAAACCTAGCGGTTGCAGCGGTGTGGTGGAATTTCCCAGGGGCACCGGCCCCCGGGATGACTGTCCGGAAGACAGGGCGGTTCCTGTGGCGGTTCACGGTGGTTCCATCAGTAGGCGGTGGGGCGGGGCCGGGTGGAAGTTTTCACCGCCGATGGGGAATGATGGTTCACGTGACCTCATACGATGCAGGGGCGGATACAGCGCCCACACCCCCAGGAGAGAAGAGGACAACCGCGAAACGAGTGACCGCGATGATGATTGCCATCATCGTGGTGATCGCAGCTGTGGACCAGACCGTCAAGCAGTTCATGCTGAACTGGCTGGAGCCCGGTGAACCGGTCGCGGTGATCGGGGACTGGTTCCGCTTCCATCTCCTGTTCAATCCCGGTGCGGCATTTTCCATGGGGCAGGACAGCACCTGGTTGTTCACCTGCATCCAGATCGTCTTCGTGGTGGGCATCCTCATCTACGCACCCCGGGTCCGGCACCGGTGGGTCGGCGTGGGTCTTGCCCTGGTGGCTGGCGGTGCGCTCGGCAACCTCATTGACAGGTTATTCCGGGAACCCTCGTTCTTCCTCGGCCATGTTGTCGACTACATCTCGGTTGGCAGTTTCGCGGTGTTCAACATTGCCGACGCCGCCATCACCACCGGTGTCGTGGTCTTCGTCATTGGAATATTCATGGAGGACCGGGACACTGCCCGGGTGGAGCAGACAGCGAAGAGTGGACCAACCGTGGAGGGGGAGAAATGAACCGTCAGAGTAGAACCCTCCCGGTCCCGGAGGGACTGGCAGGAATGCGTGTCGACGCCGCCCTGTCCAAACTCCTGGGAGTCTCCCGCACCACCGCGGCGGAACTGGCCGAGGCCGGGGACGTGTCCGTCGACGGCATGACGGTACGCAAGAGCGACCGGCTGGTCGCCGATTCCATGCTGGACGTGCTTCTGCCCGAACCCACCCAGCCACTGATGCCCCGGGAGGAGATCGTTCCGGGTCTGGACATCCTCTACGCCGACGATGATCTCATCGCCGTGAACAAACCGGTGGGCGTCGCCGCGCACCCGACCGTTGGCTGGGAGGGGCCGACCGTCGTCGGAGGTCTGGCAGCCGCCGGCTTCCGCATCTCCACCTCCGGTCCACCCGAGCGCAAGGGCATTGTCCAGCGACTCGACGTGGGAACCTCAGGGGTGATGGTGGTCGCCGCCTCGGAACGGGGATACACGGTGCTCAAGCGGGCCTTCCGTGACCGCACCGTGGAGAAGACCTACCACGCCCTGGTGCAGGGACACCCCGACCCGACCGAGGGCACCATTGAGGCCCCCATCGGCCGGCATCCCTCCGCGGGCTGGCGGTTCGCCGTCACCACCGACGGCAAACACGCGGTGACCCACTATGAGACCCTCGAGGCCTTCCAGGAGGCGACACTGGTCAAGGTGCACCTGGAAACCGGTCGCACCCACCAGATCCGCGTGCACTTCTCCGCGCTGCACCACCCGTGTTGCGGTGACCCCATGTATGGCTCCGACCCGGCGTTGTCGGAACGCCTGGGTCTGATCCGGCAGTGGCTGCATGCGGTATCCCTCGGTTTCCACCACCCCGCCGACGGCCGGTGGATGGAGATCACCTCCCCCTACCCGGATGACCTCCAACACGCCCTGGATGTGCTGCGCGATCAATGAGTGACCACCATATCGACCGCACCCGGAAGATCATCGCGGTGGCGGCACTGCTGCTCCTGCTCGGGGTCATCATCGCCCTGAGCTTCAGTGACCGGACCGCCAAGCCGATGGCCATCAACGGTGACGTGCTGGGGCGCGATTCCGGGGAACCCCTCGATGACTACATCGCACGGGCGGGGGATTCACTGGAGGCTGCCCCCGCCGATGAGAATGCCTTCGCGATGGTGACCTTCCCGACCGCATTGGGCCCAGCCGATGCCTCGGCAACACTGGAGGATATCGGCCGGGTCAATGCGATGATCCTGTTGTCGGCGGCCCCGATTCCCCTGCCTGAGCCCGTGGCGGGGGAGACCCGCGAGGATGTCTTCAACCGTCACCTCGACCGCCTGCAGCGCAGCTTCGAGGGCATCGGCGAGATCAGCGCTCCCCGGGAGATCAACAGTGTCCTCGTCTGGGATGACGGCGAGGCCCTGCGGGACCTTTCCACCGACCCGGCTGTGATGTCCGTGGAGGTCCTGCCCCCGGACGCAGGCTGGGGTCATTTCGGTGTCCGGCCGGTGTTCACCCTGGCGGATGTGACCGGTGGCGGGATGGCGTCACCCGCCCTGGGATGACTGGGTTGACCGGGATTTCTCCCGCGAGCCCCGCCGCTGGATGAGAATGTCCGAGAGGTAGAGCGAGACGGCGATCCAGATGATGATGAAGCCGACCCACCGCGCCGGTTCCATGTGCTCGTTGACCACGATCACCGCCCACAGCATCTGCATGGTCGGGGTGACGTACTGGAGCATGCCGACGGTGGACAGGGGGATCGCCTTGGCGGCGTAGCCGAACAGCAGCAGGGGCAGTGCGGTGACGAGTCCAGAACTGATCAGAAGTGCGGCATGGCTTGCACCGTTGTCGGTGAAGGTGCCGGCACCGGTCATCTCCAGCCAGAGGATATAGCCGAGGGCCACGGGCAGGAGAACCAGGGTCTCCGCGGTCAGGGAGGTAATCGCGCTGAGGTCCACCTTCTTCTTGATGGCCCCGTAGATACCGAAGCTGAACGCCAGGGCCAAGGCCAGATATGGTGGCTGGCTGGCGAGGAACGCCAGGAAGAGGACGGCCGCCACCGCGATGCACACCGCCAGCACCTGCAGGCGCCGGAGTTGTTCCCGGAACAGGATGATGCCGAACACCACGCTGACCAGAGGGTTGATGAAATACCCCAGGGCAGCTTCGGTGACATGCCCGGAATTCACCGTGATCACATAGAGCAACCAGTTCAGCGCGATGAAGAGGGCCGCGGCCACCACCCTGAACCAGGTGGTACGGTCCAGACCCCGGAATTCATGCCATCCCCGGCGCACCGACACCACAATGATCATGATGACCGCGGTCCAGATGATGCGGTGCGCGAGGATCTCCAACGGGCCGGCCGGGAGCAGCAGGGGGAAGAACGCGGGGAACAGTCCCCACAGCAGGTAGGCGAGAAAGCCGTAAATCATAAAGGATCACCTTATACGTACGCAGCGCCCGGGGACGTGTGAGGCGGAATATCAAGCTGGTGAGCAGCAGGTTTCTCCCCCCAACAACCCCGGCTAGACTATCTCGCATGGCCAAGCATTCCTCTTTTGTTCATCTTCACAACCACACCGAGTACTCGATGCTGGACGGCATGGCCAAGATCGACATGCTCGCCGATGAGGTCAACCGTCAACAGATGCCCGCCGTCGGTATCACCGACCACGGCAACATGTACGGCTCCAACGCCTTCTACCGGAAGATGACGGAAGCGGGTGTCACACCGATCATCGGCATCGAGGCGTACCTGGCACCGGAATCCCGTTTCAACAAGGAACGTGTCCGCTGGGGTGAACCCCACCAGAAGTCGGACGATGTCTCCGCCTCGGGTGCCTACCTGCACCAGACGATGCTGGCGGAGAATGCCACCGGTCTGCGCAACCTCTTCTACTTGTCCTCCATGGCCTCCTATGAGGGCCAGCTGGGCAAGTGGCCACGCATGGATGCCGAGATCATCGCCGAGCGCGCCGAGGGCATCATCGCGACCACCGGCTGCCCGTCCGGGGATGTGCAGACACGCCTGCG
This sequence comes from Corynebacterium gallinarum, assembly GCF_014837045.1. Classification (GTDB taxonomy): domain Bacteria; phylum Actinomycetota; class Actinomycetes; order Mycobacteriales; family Mycobacteriaceae; genus Corynebacterium; species Corynebacterium gallinarum. Next base: position 225,142 of record NZ_JACSPR010000001.1, on the reverse strand, counting down.
CCTGGGACAGTTCAACGAGGCGCTTGAAGCGGCCGCGATGTGGCAGGACATCTACGGCAGGGACAACTACTTCCTCGAGCTCATGGATCACGGGCTCGATATCGAAAACCGTGTGCGCAGTGAACTGCTGGAGATCGGTCGCAAGCTGAACCTGCCGCCACTGGTGACCAACGACTGTCACTACGTCCTGGAATCCCAGGCCCAGGCGCACGAGGCCATGCTGTGTGTGCAGACCGGCAAGACGCTTCACGACGAAGACCGCTTCAAATTCGACGGCTCCGGGTATTACATCAAGTCCGCCGAGCAGATGCGCAGCCTCTGGGATGACACCGTGCCGGATGGGTGTGACAACACCCTCTGGATCGCCGAGCGCGTCCAGGACTACGGGGAGATCTGGGAGGAGCACCCCCACGACCGCATGCCGGTCGCCGACGTCCCCGAGGGACACACCCCGACCTCGTGGTTGCATCATGAGGTCATGGCCGGCCTGGAGGACCGTTTCCCCGGCCAGCAGGTCCCGCAGGAATACATCGAGCGCGCCGAGTATGAGATCTCCGTCATCGACATGAAGGGGTACCCCTCCTACTTCCTTATCGTCGCGGAGATCATCAAACATGCCCGCTCCATCGGCATCTGGGTCGGTCCGGGCCGTGGTTCCGCCGCCGGCGCCCTGGTCGCCTATGCGCTGACCGTCACCAACATCGACCCCATCGAACACGGTCTGCTCTTCGAGCGGTTCCTCAACCCGGAACGCCCGTCCGCACCCGATATCGATATCGACTTCGATGACCGCCGTCGTGGCGAGATGATCCGCTACGCCGCTGAACGCTGGGGCGAGGACAAGATCGCCCAGGTGATCACCTTCGGCACGGTGAAAACCAAGCAGGCCATCAAGGACTCCGCCCGTGTGCAGTTCGGCCAGCCCGGTTACCAGATCGCCGACCGGATCACCAAGGTCCTGCCGCCACCGATCATGGCCAAGGACATCCCGCTGAGTGGCATCACCGATCCGGACCACGAGCGCTACAACGAGGCCGGTGAGGTCCGTGCCCTCATCGAGACGGACCCGGATGTCCGCAAGATCTACGACACGGCCCGCGGACTGGAGGGTGTGGTTCGCCAGGCGGGTGTGCACGCCTGCGCCGTGATCATGTCCTCCCAGCCACTGCTCGACTGCATCCCGATGTGGAAACGTCCCGCGGATGGCGCCTACATCACCGGGTGGGACTACCCGGCGTGTGAGGCCATCGGTCTGCTGAAGATGGACTTCCTGGGTCTGCGTAACCTCACCGTCATCGGCGATGCCATCGAGAACATCAAGGCCAACCGTGACGGTAAGGTCATCGACCTGGAAAACCTCGGCATCGAGGACGAGGAGACCTACAAGCTGCTGAGCCGCGGTGAGACCCTCGGCATCTTCCAGCTCGATGGCGGCGGCATGCAGGAGCTGCTCAAACGCATGCAGCCGACGGGCTTCAATGACATTGTCGCCGCGCTCGCCCTGTACCGACCCGGCCCGATGGGTGTCAACGCCCACTGGGACTACGCCGACCGTAAGAACGGCCGCAAACCGATCACCCCGATCCACCCTGAACTGGAGGAACCCCTCGCGGAGATCCTCGGTGAGACCTATGGCCTGATTGTCTATCAGGAGCAGATCATGAGGATCTCCCAGAAGGTGGCCAACTACACCGCAGGTCAGGCCGATGGATTCCGCAAGGCCATGGGTAAGAAGAAGCCCGAGGTTCTGGCCAAGGAATTCGCGGCCTTCGAGGCCGGCATGAAATCCAATGGCTTCTCGGCGGAGGCCATCAGGACGCTGTGGGAGACCATCCTTCCGTTCGCCGGTTACGCGTTCAACAAATCCCACGCCGCCGGCTATGGGCTGGTGTCATTCTGGACGGCGTACCTCAAGGCGCATTACGCACCGGAGTACATGGCCGCCCTGCTGACCTCGGTGGGTGACAACAAGGACAAGACCGCCATCTACCTGGCGGACTGCCGCCACCTGGGTATCCGGGTGCTCTCCCCGGACATCAATGAGTCGGCCCTGAACTTCATGCCCGTGGGAACGGATATCCGATACGGTCTGGGTGCCATCCGCAACGTGGGTTCGGAGGTGGTGGACTCCATCATCGACACCCGCCAGGACAAGGGCATGTTCCGGGATTTCTCGGACTACCTGGACAAGATCGACACCCTGCCGTGCAACAAGCGCATCACTGAATCCCTCATCAAGGCGGGTGCCTTCGATTCCCTGGGGCACACCCGCAAGGGCCTCATGCTGGTCTATGAGGATGCGGTTGATTCCGTGATCGCCACCAAGAAGGCCGCCGACAAGGGGCAGTTCGACCTGTTCGCCTCCTTCGGCGCGGAGGCGGAGGATGAGGTGGGGGGCTTCTTCCAGATCACCGTCCCCGACGACAAGTGGGACCGCAAGCATGAGCTGGCGCTGGAGCGGGAGATGCTCGGTCTGTACGTCTCGGGACACCCCCTGGACGGGTATGAGGATGCCCTCGCCGCCCAGATCGACACCCCGCTGACCACCATCATCGCCGGTGAGCTCCGGCACGGCGCGGAGGTCACCGTTGGTGGCATCATCTCCGGTGTGGACCGGCGGTTCTCCAAGAAGGACGGCTCCCCCTGGGCGATCGTCACCATGGAGGATCACAACGGTGCCTCGGTGGAACTGCTGGTGTTCAACAAGGTCTACTCCATCGTGGGGTCGCTGATCGTGGAGGACAACATCATCCTGGCCAAGGCACATGTGTCGATCAGGGATGACCGCATGAGTCTGTTCTGCGATGATCTGCGGGTGCCCGAATTGGGACCGGGTAACGGTGCTGGCCTGCCACTGCGGCTGACCATGCGCACCGACCAGTGCACCATGACCAATATCTCCAAGCTCAAGCAGGTCCTGGTTGATAACCGGGGCGAATCGGATGTCTATCTCAACCTGATGGACGGCGATAACTCCACGGTGATGATCCTCGGTGACCATCTGCGGGTCAACAGGTCGGCAAGCCTCATGGGGGACCTCAAGGCCACGATGGGGCCGGGAATCCTCGGTTAACGCGCCGGGCATCTCATAGCCATCCTGAATAAATATCCACCCACTACGGGTGGATATTTTCGTTTCCGGGCTAGGATCGACCCACCAACCCCTCTTAGGTAATTTCAAAAGGAATGGAGTCTTCATGACCGTCGGCCACATCCGGACCACCCACGTGGGTTCACTCCCACGCACCCCCGAGCTTCTCGACGCCAACATCAAACGCGCCAACGGGGACATCGATGACACCGAGTTCTTCCGCATCCTGGAGGGCTCCGTGGATGCGGTGGTCAAGCGCCAGGTGGACATGGGAATCGACATCATCAATGAGGGCGAATACGGCCATGTCACCTCCGGTGCCGTGGATTACGGCGCCTGGTGGAACTACTCCTTCACCCGCCTGGGTGGGCTGACCATGACCGATGAGGACCGCTGGGCCAACGCGGAGAAGATCCGGTCCACCCCGGGCAATATCCGCCTGACCAGTTTCGCGGACCGTCGTGACCGCCAGCTGTTCCGGGAGGCCTACGAGGATCCGGATTCCGGCATTTTCCAGGGGCGTGCCAGCGTGGGCAACCCGGTGTTCACCGGCCCGATCACCTACATCGGCCAGGACGAGACCAGCACCGATGTCACCCTGCTGACCAACGCGATGCAGCGTGCCGGTGCCGCCTCCGGTTTCGTCGCGGCCCTGTCCCCGGGATCCGCGGCCCGTCTGAAAAACGAGTACTACGCCACTGATGAGGAGGTCGTGGCCGCCTGTGCCGACGCGCTGAGCCAGGAGTACAAGATCATCACCGACGCAGGGCTCACGGTCCAGCTCGACGCCCCCGACCTCGCGGAGGCGTGGGACCAGATCAACCCGGAGCCCTCGGTGGAGGAGTACCGCAAGTGGATCCGTGTGCGTATCGACGCCATCAACTCCGCCGTCAAGGGCCTGCCCCGTGAGCAGACCCGCCTGCACATCTGCTGGGGTTCCTGGCATGGACCCCACTCCACCGACATCCCCTTCGGCGACATCATCGAGGAAATCCTGCGCGCCGAGGTCGGCGGCTTCTCCTTCGAGGGTGCCTCACCCCGCCACGCACATGAATGGCGTGTGTGGGAGGACCACAAGCTGCCGGAAGGCTCCGTCATCTACCCGGGCGTGGTCTCCCACGCCATGAACATGATCGAGCACCCCCGCCTGGTGGCTGACCGCATTGTTCAGTTCGCCAAGCTGGTGGGCCCGGAGAATGTCATCGCCTCCACGGACTGTGGCCTCGGTGGGCGCCTCCATCACCAGATCGCGTGGGCGAAGCTGGAGTCTCTCGTGGAGGGTGCCCGCATCGCCTCCAGGGAGCTGTTCTAAGCTGTAGGGCGAGGGTTGCACACAGCAACGCGGCAGGGGCGGTTGTCCTGGATCAGATCCAGGGCAACCGCCCCTGCTGTTTCCCGCGGGAAAGGTGTGTTTAGGCGTCGGGGTTGATGCCGACGGAGATCAGCCACTCACGCAGGATCTGTGGCCCGTCCGGAACTACGGAGAGCACCATGTAGGCAGCCTGGGCCATGAAGCTGGTCACCGCGATGGTGGCCTGGAGGATACCGATGGGGATGGCCAGCCAGCCGGGGAGACTGATGGAACCGATGACGGGGATGTTGCCATCTTCATCGACGAGTTTTCCGCCCTTGTCCTCCTCTTCTTTCTTCTTCTCATCCTCGGGGTCGCTGGATCCGAAGGCGGAGGAACCGAATTCCGGTGCCGGGGGGAGTTCGCCGTCGAGAAGCATGGAGCTTCCCTCGACGCTGCCGGGCCAGGTGTCCACGGGCTCGTCGGCGGTGGTGGTGACGGCTGCCGGGGTGTCCTCCTGGGCTGAGGCGGTGGCGGGGACGATGGACAGGGCAACAGCCGTGGCGGTGACAAGAGCCAGTGAAGCGCGACGCAGTTTCAAAACAGGTACTCCTAGCGGAAAAGCCGGGTGGGGGATCGGGGCGGGTGACGCACCTGGGAAACACGTGATAGATCACAGTGTGGTCACAGCTATCGTGTGAGTCTAATGCGTTCACCCGCCTCTTGCCCAGAGCAACCGTGGAACACCCTGTCCGTCGACGTACCTGAACCATCCCTGAGACATGCCGAAGTCGATCCGGGGAGGCCGGGGGATTAGACTGATCAACCATGAGCGCAACACACGTGTCTGAGAAGAGCCCAGGAGTGATCGACAGCGGGACGGAGCCGATTCGTGCCGCAGACATTCAGATGGCGCAGGCACGAATTTCCTCCGTGATCGCGCCCACCCCACTGGAGTACTGCCCGCGGCTGTCGGAGGAGACGGGCGTGGAGGTCTACCTCAAACGCGAGGATCTCCAGGATGTCCGTTCCTATAAGATCCGCGGTGCACTCAACTCCGGATCCCAGCTGAGCAGGAAGCAGCGGGATGCCGGTATCGTCGCCGCGTCGGCCGGCAACCATGCCCAGGGCGTGGCGTTTGTGTGCAAGTCACTGGGTGTCCAGGGACGCATCTACGTACCCGTGCAGACCCCGAAGCAGAAACGCGACCGCATCCTGGTGCACGGCGGGGAATATGTCACCCTCGTGGTGACCGGCAACAACTTCGATGAGGCCTCCGCCGCCGCGCATGAGGATGCGGACCGCACCGGCGCCACCCTGATCGAACCATTCGATGCCCGGGACACCATCATCGGGCAGGGCACCGTCGCAGCTGAGATCCTCTCCCAGCTGACCACCCTGGGGAAATCGCCCGATCACGTCATGGTTCCCGTCGGCGGGGGTGGCCTGCTCGCCGGTGTGGTCAGTTATATGGCCGATATGGCACCGCGCACCGCCATTGTCGGGGTGGAACCCGCGGGGGCGGCCTCCATGCAGGCCGCCCTGGAGGCCGGGGGTCCGGTGACCCTCGCGAACGCCGATCCCTTCGTCGACGGCGCCGCCGTCAAGCGTGTCGGAAACCTCAACTACCAGGTGGTGGAGAAGAACCTGGGGCGCGTCCACATGATGGATGTCAGTGAGGGTGCGGTGTGCACCGAGATGCTCGAGCTGTACCAGAACGAGGGCATCATCACCGAGCCTGCCGGCGCACTGTCGGTGGCTGGTCTGCGGGATATGAAATTCGCCAAGGATTCGGTGGTGGTGTGCATCATCTCCGGTGGCAACAATGATGTGCTGCGCTACAACGAGATCGTGGAGCGGTCCCTGGTTCACCGTGGCCTCAAGCACTACTTCCTAGTGAACTTCCCGCAGAAACCGGGTCAGTTGCGCAGCTTCCTGGAGGACATCCTCGGGCCTGAGGATGACATCACCCTCTTCGAGTACCTCAAGCGCAACAACCGTGAGACCGGCACCGCACTGGTGGGTCTCCAGCTGGGTGAGGCCAGCGGCCTGGATCCACTCCTGGCCCGCATGGATGCCTCCGCGATCGACTGCCGCCGCCTGGAACCGGGCACCCCGGAGTACGATTTCCTGACCTAGGGGGTGCCTGGCGCTGGGTGCTTATCGACGCAGAACAGCGAACCCATAAGCATCCAGCACCGTCGAGTCCTCCCGCACCTCCGGTGAGGTGAAGCTGTAGATCAGCTCACCCCCGAAGGGCACCTCGACGTCGGAGTCACTGAAGTTGGCCACCAGGATGCCCCCACCGTTGGCCATCGAGATCCACTCGGGGCCGTGGGATATCTCCATGGACAGCAGATCCGGCTGGGACATCCCCAGCTCACGGCGGAGCCTCAGCAGGGTGCGGTAACCCTCCAGGATGGCTTCCTGCTCCGGTGTGAATGCCCAGTCCAGCTTGGAGTCGGTGAACGTGGATTCCTCGGATGGGGTGGGGATGGTCTCCGGGTCCCAGCCCAGACGGGCGAATTCGCGGGTGCGACCCTCCGAGGTCAGGCGGTTGAGCTCGTCGTCGGTATGCGAGCAGAAGAAGGCGAACGGGGTGGTGGCGCCGTATTCCTCACCCATGAACAGCATCGGGGTGTACGGGCTGCAGTAGATAACCGCGGCCTTGAGCAGCTGCTGGGCGGGGGTGAGGTTCATCGACGGGCGATCGCCCACCGCACGGTTGCCGGTCTGGTCGTGGTTGGTGGTGTAGGTGACGAACCGGGATGCCGGTGTCACATCGCGTCGGATCTCGCGGCCGTGGCTGCGCCCGCGGAAGGTGGAGACCTGCCCGGTGTGGTGGAAGACCTGCTCCAGGGTGGAGGCCAGGGTCGCGGTGTCCCCGAAGTCCGCGTAGTAGCCGTTGCGTTCACCGGAGACCAGGGTGTGCAGGGCGTGGTGGATGTCATCGACCCACTGGCCGTGCATGCCGTAGCCGCCCGCCTCACGCGAGGTGACCAGGCGGGGGTCGTTAAGGTCGGACTCGGCGATCAGGGAGCGTGGGATGCCGGTCGCGGCCGCAATCGTCTCCGAGGCCACCGTCATCTGCTCCAGCAGGGGGAAGGCCCCGTTGTCGTCGAGGGAGTGCACGGCGTCAAGTCGCAGGCCGTCGAGGTGGAATTCCTCAAACCACCGGGTCACGGAATCGAGGATGTAGCGGCGGACCTCGTCGGAATCGGGGCCGTTGATGTTGACCACCTCGCCCCAGCCGGTGGAGCCACCCGCGGTGTAGGGGGCGAACATGCCGTTGTAGTTGCCGTCGGGACCGAAGTGGTTGTAAACCACGTCGAGGTAGACGGCGATGCCGGCGTTGTGGCAGGCGTCGACAAGCTTCTTCAGGCCCGTCGGTCCACCGTAACCCGAGTGGACCGCGTGCCACAGCACGCCGTCATAACCCCAGTTGCGGTTACCGCCGAAGGGCTGGACCGGCATCAGTTCGACCGCGGTGACACCCAGGTCCTTCAGGTAGTCCAGACGCTCGATCACCCCGTCGAAGTCACCGGAGGGGCTGAAGGTGCCCACGTGGAGTTCGTAGATCACCGAACCGGGCAGGATGCGTCCGGTCCAGGCATCATCGGACCATGCGAAATCCGGGGAGATCACCTCACTGAGGCCGTGCACACCGTCCGGCTGGTACTGCGAGCGGGGATCGGGGACGGTTTTGGACCATTCGGTGCCGTCGAAAAGCTCAAAACCGTACTGGTCACCCACCTGCGGTTCGCGGTCGGCGATCCACCACCCCCCGTCGGTCTGGGTCATCGGGATGGTCTCGCCGTTGAGGTGGAGTCGGACATCTTCCGGGCGCGGAGCCCACACGCGGTAGTTCATTGAGGTCAACATGGACACCAGGCTAGCCAAAATGTGGTTTCCCGGTCGGGGTAGACTACACAGTCACCATGTCTGTCTCCCACTCTGGCCCGAATCCGGAAAACACCCCGCCCTCCGTCCGCGTTCCCCTGGGCGGACTGGCGTATGAACTGCCGGTGGCTGACCGGGTTTTCGAGTCCGAGATGGAGATCAAACGCTCCCGCTTCCTGACCTACATCACCCGTGTGCAGTCGGAGGAGCAGGCCCGTGATTTCATTTCCCTGGTGCGCGAGATGTACCCGGATGCCCGTCACCACTGCAGCGCCTACATCTACCATGTGGACGAATCCAACGATGTGGAGCGGTCCTCTGATGACGGGGAGCCGTCCGGCACCGCGGGCAAACCCATGCTCGAGGTCCTGCGCGGATCTGGGATGAAGGACATCGCGGCCGTGGTGGTCCGCTACTTCGGTGGTATCAAACTGGGCACCGGCGGCCTGGTCAACGCCTACACCAACGCCGTCTCCAGCACGCTTGTCGACGTTCCCCGCACCACCAGGTCCCTGCGCGATCTGTTCACCGTCCACTTCTCCCACAACGACGCCGGCCGCATCGAGGCGAATCTGCGCGGACTGGGCGTGGTGATCACCGACACCGAGTACGGCACGGATGTCCGGTTCACGCTGGCGCTGCGGCCGGGGGAGAAGACAGCAACCGAATCCCAGCTGAGTTCCCTGGCGGGTGCGGAGATCGAACTGGAGGAGTCCGGGACAATGTGGGTGGAATCCCCGAGTGACTGAGCCCCGGGCGGGGCACTAGACTGGTTCACCATGAGCATGCAACAGTACCCACGCAACCCCATCGAGAAGCGCAAGCAGGAAGTGCGTAAGAACTCCCGCAACGCCGCGGTCAGTGTCATCGGCGGTGTCGGTGGCGGTCTCCTCCTGTGGGTTCTCACCAGCTCCGCAACGTTCATGGTCCTCGGACTGGTCCTGGCCGTGGTCGGTGGCTTCTACTTCTACAACCAGGTGAAGAAGACCATCAACCACCGGGACAACTTCTGACGGTAAAGATATGAGTGACCAGGACGGAAAACCGGTCCGCATCGACGCCTGGGTGTGGGCGGTGCGTCTGTACAAGACCCGCTCCGATGCGGCCACCGCCTGCCGCGCCGGGCATGTGAAATTGAATGGCCAGGCGGTCAAACCGGCCCAGCAAGTGGTGCCGGGTGACCGCGTCCGCGTGTGGGTCAACCACCGGGAATACGACGTCGAGGTGCTGCGCACGATAGCCAAACGGGTGGGCGCACCGATCGCGCGGACCTGCTATATCGATCACACCCCACCGCCCCCGCCAATGGAGGTGTTCGCCTCCGTGCCCCGACGTGACCGCGGTGCGGGGCGCCCCACCAAGAAGGAGCGCCGTGAGATGGACCGTTTCCGCGGCGGTGGCCCCGGTGGGGGCCTGACCGACGACTAGCGTTCCGCGAGGATCTCCCGCACCCGTGGGATCACCTGGGTGCCATAGAGCTCGATGCAGCGCATCAGGTGTTCGTGCGGGGTCGGGCCGCTGACGTACTTGAGGGTGAAACGGTCCAGGTCGAGCGTGGTGATGGTGTCCGCGATCCGCTGTGCCACGGTCTCGGGGGAGCCGACGTACATGGATCCGTGGCTGACCTCATGGTCGAACTGGCGGGCACTGGCCGGTGCCCAGCCGCGTTCCTGGCCGAGGGTGTTCTGCAGCTGCAGCCAGTTGTTCACGGAGAGGTCATAGGCCTCCTGATCGGTCTCGGCGATGAAACCGGGGGAGTGGACACCGATGGGCAGCTGGGGCAGGCCCATCTGTTCATTGGCCCGCTTGTACAGCTCCACGTAGGGGCGGAACCGGGATGGTGCGCCACCGATGATGGCCAGCATGAGCGGGAAGCGGTACTTCGCCGCCCGGATGACCGATTCCGGGCTGCCACCGACGGCGACCCATGCCTGGATGCCCTTCTCCGTGGCGGGGTAGAGGTGCTGGTCCTGCAGGGCGGAGCGGGTCTTACCGGACCACGTGACCCCCTTACCCGCCCGGTCCGCATCCAGGATGGTGCGGAACAGATCCAGGCGTTCGTTGAAGAGCAGTTCATAGTCCTGCAGGTCGAAACCGAACAGCGGGAAGGATTCGATGAAGGATCCGCGACCCAGGGTGATCTCCGCGCGGTTGTTGGAGATCGCATTCATGGTGGACCAGCGTTCGAAGATGCGCACCGGGTCATCGGAGGACAGCACGGTCACCGCGGAGGTCACCTTCAGCCGTTCGGTCCTGGCCAGGATCGCGGTCATCATGATGTCCGGCGCGGAGATGGAGTAGTCGGCGCGGTGGTGTTCACCGAGGCCGATGAAATCAACGCCGACCTTTTCTGCGAGTACGGCCTGGTCGATGACATTACGCAGGGTCTGCGCATGGGGTACCGGGTTGCCCTCCAGATCCACGGCGGTATCGCCGAAGGTGTCGATACCGAAGGTGATGTTCCTGGGGGCAGGGCTCTGTTGCGTCATGCGTCGTGGGGCCTTTCATGGGTGAGCTCGGAAAGCGCTTGTGGATATATCAACAATATTAGGGGAAAGATGTTCCCCGGGCCATTCGTGAACCCGTGGGTGGGGGATGTTCGTCGGCAGGCACGCCGCCGGGCCGTGGCGCAGGAAGGAAAAAGCGGGAACACCGGATGACGGTGTTCCCGCTTCAAGAAACTGCAGGTATGGGGTGTGCCTAGATGGACCCGAGGCTCCAGTCGGCCGGTGGGAAATCAATACCCATCGGGCGCAGGAAATTGGCCACGCTCAGCCCCCATACGTGCAGGAAATCGGCGAGCATCGGAAAGTCCAGGATGGATAGCCCCATTTGTCAGTAGCTCCTTGGTTCAGGCGGTTGGTATCTGATATCCAGCGTACTCTGAGCAGTATCGCATGCCATCCATTGATGCCCGCGTGCCGGGAGGTGTCACGACTGTTGTTCCTTCTCGGTATTCCGCTCGGCGGAAATAGCGGACGGTTGCTCCGCGATATGGGCCTGCTGCATCATCTCCAGCTTCCGTTTCATCTGACCCCGACGTTTGGTCTGTGGGGGTTGCGCATCCTTCGGGGCCGTGGCATCGATATGTACCTGCCCGAACTTCTTGAGCAGGAGATCATCGATGATGCGGGTCTGGCCGGGGTGGAAACGGTAGCGCATGATCTTCAGCAGCAACTCGATGTCGGTGACATCCAGCAGCTCCCGCAGCGCACCCACCGAGGTGACCCCGTGGACAGTGAGGATCTCCTCCAAAAACCGGTAGGTCTCGGACCGGGGGCGGGGAAACCGGTTGCCGATGAGCATCGCCAGGACACCCGGCAGGGTCTCCGCGGTGATCTCCACTGTCTCGTCGGTGGGGTGCCCGGTTTCCTTCAGTGCGGCGATCTGGTCGAACTGCTGGTCCGCCAGTTCGATCAACCCCGCCGCCAGGGTGAACATGCGGTCCACCTCCGGGTTGAGCTGACCGGTGGTGCCATCCGCGGCACCCGTAGCGATCCCACTGCGCTTGTAGCGGATATCATGCTCGAACTCCGCCCAGGCATGCTGGAGCACGGTGCGCACCTGCACCTCGAACACCATGCCCACATAATCCTGCAGGTCCTCGTTGGTGTCATCCACCTCCAGGATGAGATGGTGTGATCCGTAGCCGAATCCCCCGGAGATACGCGTCTCCTTGGCCTTATCCACCGACTTGTGCACGACGAAGGAATCCCGCAGCACCTTCAGTGCCACGGGGATCTCAGTGGAGTGGTAGGTGGTGATCCGCACTCCGATCATGTCGTGGATATCACGCCGGGGGTCCGGGTAGAGGAGCGCGCCGTCCGGGCCCTTCTTCCGGGCCTTGGCCTTGAGGCTCGACCACTCCTTGAGCCGGGTGCTCACCCGGTCATAGGTGACACCGCCATCGGTGAGTAACTCCTCGATGGCGGCGTGGAAATCCTCGGCCACCCCGGGGTGGGAGCGACGGAACTCGTGATAATAGCTTCCGAACCTGGCCAGTGTCTTGTCATACGTCACGCCCACCCAGCCTAGTCGGGCACCACCGGTGGGCGTTACTGGTCTGACCACCCGTGGGTGGTGCAGAGGGGGACACCCCTCAGTGGCATTCCCGAACTAGATCTCGGTTTCCGGCTGCAGCACCAACAGGGCGGTGGGCAGATCCGCGAAGATCTGGTCGGCGGGCACCTTGCCGGTGTAGACCCGTCCGGTGAGACGATCACGCCAGCGCCCCGCGGGCAGGGTGACGGTGGTGTCGAACCAGCCACCGGTCTCCTCGAGGATCAATGGTCGGCGCACCGCCAGTCCGATGATGCTCAGGTGCTGGCGGTCCGTGCCACGGGCGATACCGACGATGTGTGCCTCCGCGCGGCCCTGGGCGAACACCGCCTGGTGGTCCCCGCCGACGAAACATGCGGGGTATTCCTGTCGGACCGCGTGGGCATGCCTGACCACGGCGATCTTGGCCAGGTTGAAATGCTCCTCCAGGTGGGTATAACCGGGCTGCGACACCTCGGACCAGTCCCAGTCCTCCAGCTGGTCGAGAGCCTGGGAACGGGCGGTGTAATCGACGAACCTGCGGTTGTCGGGATCCACGAGGGAATCCTCGAAGAACTCGGCGCCCTGGTAGGTGTCCGGGATGCCTGCCCCGACCAGCTGCAGCATCTTCCTGCCCAGGGAGATCTGGACGGCACCGCGGTGCAGACGGGCGACGAACTCGGTGATCATGGAGGTGGCCGGGCCGTCGAACATGGCATCGATCCAGTCCGCGAGGGCGGATTCGAACCTCTCATTCGGGTCCGCCCAGGTGGTCTTCACCGAGGCCTCACGCACGGCCTTCTGTGCATAGTCGTGGAACCGGGTGCGCAGGGATTCGGTGATCACCCCATCCGCCGGCCAGATCCCCAGCAGGTTCTGGAAGAGGAAGAACCCGGTGGCCCCGTCCGGTGCCGGCAGGATGGCACTGACCCGGTTGACCAGCTCGGAGAACTCCGAGGGGTCCTCGGTGAGCTCGATGATGCGGGCACGGACATCCTCACCACGCTTGGTGTCATGGGTGGACAGCGTGGTCATGGCACGGGGCCACAGCATGCTGCGCTCCTCCTGCAGCAGGTGGAACTCGGCGGCGGAGACACCGAAACGTCCCGGCGCGCCACCGACCTCCTGCAGTGCCACCAGGCGGGACGCCCGGTAGAAGGTGGTGTCTTCCACACCCTTTGCCATGACGGCACCACAGACCTGGGCGAACCGGATCTTCGCCTCGCCGTTGCCCAGCAGGGCCGCGGCGATGAGGTCCAGGGCGTCACGGCGGGAGGGGAAGCGCCGGGACATGTCCGCGATGATCGCCGCGGTGGTGCGAGACAGGGAGATGTAGTCCGCGCGGTAGACGGGCATCTCGGCGATGAGTTCCTCGATGGTCTCGTGGAGTTTCTCCTCGGTCACATTGGTGCCCGCGGTGGAGAAGTTGTCGCGTCGCATGGCACGGGCCAGGCGGCGGATCTCGGCGTGCAGCTCGGTCTGGGCGATCTCCCTCTTCAGGGCGGCCTCAGTGGAGTGCAGCGCCACCTCATCCCAGGTGGACCCGGTCTTCTGCAGGGCGAGCATGGAGAAGTTGTCCTCCGCCTCCCGGGAGATGAACACCCCGTCGAGTTCGCGCAGGGCGTCGTATCCGGTGGTGCCGTCCACCGACAGTCGGGGGTCGAGTGGTTCCTCCACACCCAGGATCTTCTCGATGATCAGCCAGCGGTCCGGACCCACCACCTCCCGCAGGCGGTGGAGGTAACCGAAGGGATCGGACAGGCCGTCCGGGTGGTCCACCCGGACACCGTCGATGAGATCCTCGGCGACCAGCTCACGCAGGATGCGGTGGGTGTGCTCAAACACCATCGCATCCTCCTGCCGGACACCGGCGAGGGTGTTCACGGAGAAGAAACGACGGTAGTTGATCACCCCGTCACGCCAGAAATTCAGGCGGTAGTGCTGCCGCTCGTAGACCTCCTCGACGGTGCCGTCACCGGTGCCGGGGGCGATGGGGAAGATGTGCTCGTAGTAGCGCAGCACCTTCTCATCATTGACCTCGTCCAGTTCCAGTTTGTCGGTATCCCCCTCCGCCCCCAGGATCGGGATGCCGAGCTTGCCCCCGGAACCATTGTCCTCATGCCAGTCGATGTCGAAATAATATTCGAACTCGGAATCCTGGCCGTGCTTGAGCACATCCCACCACCACTTGTTCCGGTAGGGCTCCGCGATACCCAGGTGGTTGGGCACGATATCGATGATGATGCCCATGCCATATTCATGGGCGGCCTCCGCCAACGCCCGGAACCCCTCCATCCCACCGAGTTCCTCATTGATGGTGGTCGGATCGATGACGTCATAGCCGTGATTGGAATCCGGCATGGAGGTCAGGATCGGGGAGAGGTACAGGTGACTGACCCTGAGTTTCTTCAGATAGGGCAGAATCGCCTTCGCCTCGGCGAAACCGAAGGACCGTCCTGACTCATCCGCCTGTGGTCCGCGGAGTTGAAGTCTGTAGGTGGCGCTGATCGGACGTGCCATGGGGTTCCTCCTGTAAACACACTGCTGGTCGAATATCGTTACCCGATACTAATGACAACCCGGTCATGGTGTCGGTTTGTCTGCGCCGGGGGACAGAATCAGCTCCCGAGCCCGGCACCGGGACCGCCGCCACCGACCACGGCCGGGAAACCGAGGCGGTAGACCAGGGGGGTCGCGCAGATATAGTGCTCACCCGGGATCCGTGCCTCCGCCAACCCGCCGGTGAGCAACCCGGCCACCTCCTGCCCCGTGCCGGTTGGATCAGGTGTCGCACAGGCGATGAGCAGGTCGGGAAGCGGGGCGAGGTAGATCAGCTCAGGTCCCAGACGGGTCTGCAGGTGCCGGTGGAGGATGGTGAAGGTGCGGGGATGGGCCAACCAGGAGGTCACCGGCGCGCCGGGTACCTTCACCTGCACAGCTGTCACCCCGGCACCACCGTCGGAGGTGGTCGGTGGGGCGTCGATAAGCCCGGTGTGGACCGCATCGCGCAGGTAGAAGCAGGTGCCCTCGGGGCAGCGGGCGGCCCTCACAAGGTTGTCCGCGGCCAGGTCCCACCCCTGGCGGATGCCCAGGCCGAGTTCGGCGAGCCCGCGGTAGCTGAGCGTGGTGTCCCCGGCCACCAGACCCATGGTCAGGGATCGGGAGAGGCTGATGCTGGCGGGGCTGTCACAGAAACCGTCGTTGCTGAACCTCACCCGCTCCCGCCACGCCCGGTGGTGGAGCCGCGGTTGGATGGTGGCGGCTGTGGGCAGTGAGTGGATCACCGGGTGCACCGGTGTCGTGGCGGTGGCGAGCATCTATCCCCCTGGGTGTCCCCGGGCCTTCGACCCGTGTGTGAACGTCTGTGTCAGGGTTTGACTGCGCCTACACCCGGTTCGGTTCCCGAGGGGCTAAAACGGGGGTTGTTCATCCAGCCCGAGCGCGGCGAAGAGCTGCTGGTCATCCCAGATCTGGATGTCCTGGCCCTTCTCCTTCAACTCCTCGGCACGTTTCTGCTTGCTGGTGATGGTGGCCCACGGACCTGCAACGAGGATGGTGGTCTTCCTGGTCACGTTCTTACCCACCTGTCCGCCCTGGTCGGCGATGCGCTGCCACAGCGCACCCTTCTCATAGGGTTCGAAATCACCGGTGAGCGTGACATTCTGCCCGAAGAGCAGGCCGTTCGGGTCGGCGTCCGGATTGGGATCGGGAATGACCTCCGGTGTGGACACCTTGTCCCACGGCGCGCGGCCCCGCGGTTTCTCCTTGGCAGCCGGCTCCTGCGGGGTGCTTTGCGACGCCTGACCGTCGGCCCTCCCGCCGGTCGCAGCCGGGGCCGGGCTGGCTGGGGCGGGCGGTGTGGGTGGCGTGCCCGTCACCCGGGTGTCCAGGCCCAGTCGGCGTCGCTGGACCGCCACGTTGGCACCGGACCGGTCACGGAGGACGGGGTAGACCCGCTCGGTGTCCAGGGAACCGAGGGTGAAGCCCTGGCTGTGGATGAAGTCGATGAATCCGCCTTGATGATTCTGTCGGCGGGCCAGCTCGATGGTGATGCCGGCGCAGGCGCGGGCATCCTCGGTGGCGTCGTGGTGTTTGCGCAGCTCCACCCCGAGTACCTGGGCGACGGTGGGCAGGCGGTGGTTGTGGAACTTCAACCGCGAGGACCGTGACAATGCCAGGGAACAACCGAAATTGAAGACGGGAGCCTCGATACCGGCTGCGGCACAGGCCCGGGAGATCGCGGTGAAATCGAACTGGGCATTGTGGGCGACGAGGGGGAGGTCACCGACGAAGTCCACCATCTTCGGCAGCACCTCGGCGAAGGCGGGTTCACCCGCCACCTGTTCGGCGGTGATGCCGTGGATGGCGATATTGGCCGGTTCGAAGAAGTTCAGCGGCTCGGGTGGGGTGCAGAACCAGGACACGGAGTCCACCTCCACCCCGTTTTCATAGCGCACCAGGCCGATCTGGCAGATCGATCCCCAGTCATCGTTGGCGGTCTCCACGTCGAAGGCGACGAAATCAAACCCGTCGACAGTGGGCGAGTCCGGGGTCTCCTGTTCACCGTCGGCCGGCGCGGTGGGGGTCCCGCCGCGGAGAATGGTGGTGATATCGGTGGCGAGCGCCTGCGCCTGCTGCGCCTGGTTGGGGGAGAAGGTGATCACCGTGGGGGTCTCACCGGTGAGTTCCACCGCACCGCAGGACAGGGCACCGGGGGTGGTGACCTCCACCCCGGTGACGGAGGCGAGGTCAATGACCCGCGTGTGCTCCCCTGACTGCGACAGGGCAGTCAACAGGGGCGAATAGGTGATGGTGAGGGTGGAGCCATCCAGGGTGATGGTTGCGCCGTGTGCCGCGATCACAGGTGGTGTCCTTTCGGTGTGAATCAATGGTCACCACACTACTAGGTGGGGTGGACACGATAGGTGACCACCGCTCGGCTGGCCCCGGGGACACGCGCTCCGTCAGGGACGGATCTGCGCACCCCGGCACACCCCGCAGCAAGCACACAGCGAATTCTGCGAACTTTCATAGCGATGAATCCGTAACGGTTCCGACCTGCCCCACGACGCATTAAGTAGAACGTCAGTAGAACATTGAGTCCGCCAACAGTCTGGTCACAGCGATGGTGCCCCCGGGATCCTCCCGGGTATTTCGGTACCCTGTGGTTAATTCGGACTGAACTTCAAGGTAAGGAAGAGTATAGGGATGAGGAGTAGGACAATGCGGTTGCTCAACGAAGCGTCGCAGTCGGTTACCCCCACGCACGGCTCCGACCAGGTTCCGGCCCCCGTGCCGGTGAAGCTGGTTGTCACACCTGCCACAGATTCGGTCGTCACCAAAAAGTCGGCTGAGCGCGAAGATGTCGAACGGCTCGATGCCAACAACCGGATCCCCTCCTGGGACCCCTTCGACAGGTCCTGCCTCAGCCGGGATCTCTTCGACACCATCGGTGATAAATGGGCGATGCTCATCCTGCTCAGCATCCAGGACGGGCCCCTGCGCAACGGGGAGATCAGGGAGAAGGTGCAGGGAATCTCCCCCAAGGTGCTCACCCAGCGGCTCGGGGTCCTCGTGGAGGATGGCCTGGTCACCCGCACCTCCCATCACCAGATCCCACCGCGGGTGGATTATGAACTCACCGAACTCGGCGAGACCGTCATCGAACCCCTGCAGAGCGTGTATGAGTGGACGGTCTCCCACATGGATGAGGTCATGGATGTCCGCAGGAAAACGAGGAAACGCCAGACCAGGGCCTCCTGACACCCCATCCCGCGGGGTTGCGGACACACGCCCCCGGATACACCAGGAGGGCTAGGGTTTAGAGTGGAAGTGATCTTCACCCGCCCACCCCAGGCTCCCGAGGTGAGGTCACCGCCGTGCATTTTACGGATGTGCACGGCGGTGACCCG
This sequence comes from Corynebacterium gallinarum, assembly GCF_014837045.1. GTDB lineage: Bacteria > Actinomycetota > Actinomycetes > Mycobacteriales > Mycobacteriaceae > Corynebacterium > Corynebacterium gallinarum. Next base: position 206,910 of record NZ_JACSPR010000001.1, on the reverse strand, counting down.
TTCCCCGGTGCTGTGAGGTGGCCCGTCTCCGCGCACGAGTATCCAAGGGAGTTTCAGCTCATGGCACCACACACCTTCCCCGGCACCCGAATCCCACGACCCCGCAGGCGTCGTTCCATCCCGGCCCTGGTGGCCTCGGCACTCCTGGCCGCGACCGCCCTCGTGGGATGCGGCAGCGACCAGGAGGCGGGGCAGTCCGCCGACGGCGATACCGCAACCACAGACAGCACCGCCGAGGGTTTCCCCGTGACGGTCACGGTCACCCCGAATGACCAGGTGGTCATCGAGGACCGGCCCGAACGCATTGTCAGTCTGTCGCCCACCAGCACGGAGATGCTGTTCGCTATCGGTTCCGGTGACCAGGTCGTCGCCGCGGACGAGTATTCCAATTATCCGGAGGAGGCGCCCCGCGTGGATGGCCTGTCGGGTTACACCCCGAACGTGGAGGCGGTCCTGGAGTATGACCCCGACCTGGTTGTGCTCACCTCCACCGGGGAGGGGATCGTCGACGGACTCACCGCCGCGGGCGTGCCCACCCTCATGCTCGACGCCTCCGAGGTACTGGAGGACACCTATGAGCAGATTGAGCTCCTCGGTGAGGCCACCGGCAACCGGGACAACGCCACCGAGCTTGTCGACGACATGCAAACCACCATCGACGAGGCCCTCGCCACCGTGCCGCAGGACGTCAAGGACGCCGGTCTGACCTACTACCACGAGCTGTCCAGCAGCTACCATTCCATCTCCGACCGGACCTACCTGGGACAGATCTATGCCGCCTTCGGTCTCAGCTCGATTGCACCGGATACCGATGATTACCCCCAGCTGACCAGCGAGGCCGTGGTCGCTGCCAATCCGGACATCATCTTCCTGGCCAACACCAAGGCGGAGGGCATGGACCCGGAGACCGTCGCTGCCCGCCCCGGTTGGGAGACCATCGACGCCGTGCGCGATGACCAGGTGATCAGCCTCGACGATGACCTGGCCTCGCGCTGGGGACCCCGGGTGGATGAACTGGTTGAGGAGATCGCCCGTCAGCTCAATGAGCAGGTCGTCCCAACCATGGAGAATGCCGCCGCACCGGCGGCAGCCTAACCAACTTCGCGCACCGGGAGTAACCAGGAATAGTCGGGTCCAGACACCACTGTGAACAAGATCAGAACAGCGGCCACCAATCCCTTCATCGCCACTGCGGCATCACTTGTCGTCCTGGTGGTGGTGGCCACCTACTCGGGATTCTCGGGCATCATCGACCTCAGCCCGGCACAGGTGTTCGCCCACCTCACCGGGACCGAGACGCTCAGTGAGCGTGAGCAGGCGGTGTTCTTCAACATCCGCCTGCCCCGCATTGTCACCGCCATGGTGGTGGGGGCGACGCTGGCGCTCTCCGGCGCGGCCTACCAGGCGGTGTTCCGCAATCCGCTGGCCGACCCCTATCTCCTGGGTGTCTCCGCGGGCGCGGGGCTTGGTGTCACACTGGTCATCGTCGGTGGGGTGTCCCTGGGGTTGACGGCCGGTGGGTTCGGGATCATCGGTGCGGCGTTCATCGGCGGTATCACCGCCGTGGCCGCCACCGTCCTGGTGAGCAGGGGAGTGGGGTTCGGGTCCTCAGCCACCGTCGTGATCCTCGCCGGCGTGGCTGTCGCCGCGTTCGCCAGTTCCATCCAGACCTATATCCAGCAGCGCAACATCGACACCGTGTCACGGATCTACGTGTGGATGCTCGGCAGCCTCAATGTCAGTCGTTGGGAATCCGTGGTCAGCGTCGCCATCCCCGCGGTGGTGTGCGCAGTGCTGATTCTCTCCTCGGCGCGGTTGCTCGACGTGATGACCGTCGGTGATGTGGAGGCCCGCACCCTTGGCATCGACCCCACGGTGGTCCGGATGTCCCTGGTGGCGGTGGCGACCCTGGGAACGGCCTCGGTGGTCGCGATCTCCGGTCTCATCGGTTTTGTGGGCATCATCGTCCCGCACGCCCTCCGTCTGTTATTCGGCCCAGGCCACCGCCTCCTGCTGCCCCTGACCCTGGTGTGGGGTGCGATCTTCCTGGTCACCGCGGACACCATCGGCCGCACCATCCTTGCACCACAGGAACTCCCCGTGGGTGTGGTCACCGCTGCGGTGGGGGCACCGTTCTTCCTGTTCATCCTGAGACGATCCAGCAGGCCCCGCCGGGAAGGCAGGACAGCATGAACGTTGTTGACTGTGAGAACGTATCCGTGCGCTACCCGGGGGCGGAACGCACCGCGGTGGCCGGGATGACCACCCACGTCCGGCGTGGACAGTGGGTCAACATCATCGGCCCCAACGGGTGCGGCAAGACCTCCCTGCTTCACGCGCTCGCCAGGGTGCTCCCGGTGGAAGCCGGGAGGATCACGGTGGCCGACATCGACATCACCGCCGCGTCGACACGCATTGCCCTCAGCCCGGCCGCCGCGCGGCACCGCCGGCACCTCGCGCGCACCGTTGCACTGATGCCCCAGACGCCCACCATCCCAGAGGGCATGGATGTCTATGACTATGTTCTCCTGGGGCGTCACCCCCACAGCCGGGTCCCTGGGAAACACGATGCCCAGGTGGTGCAACGGTGCCTTGATGAACTCAACCTGCACGATTATTCCGGGCGGTTCGTCTCCTCCCTGTCCGGGGGCGAACGCCAACGCGTCAGTCTGGCCCGAGCACTCGCGCAGGAACCCGAGGTGCTGTTGCTGGATGAACCCACCTCGGCGCTGGATATCGGCCATGCGCAGGAAACCCTCGAACTCATTGATTCCGTCCGTGCCCGCCGCGGGCTCACCGTGATCGCGGCGATGCATGACCTCACCCTCACCGCCCAGTACGGCGACCGCGTGCTCATGATGGCAGGCGGCCGGAAGATCGCCGAGGGGACCGCCGGAGAGGTGCTCACCGTGTCGCGGATCCGCGAGATCTACGGGGCGAATGTGGCGGTGACAATGCATGAGGGGCGCCCGGTGGTGATACCCAGGCGCCCCTCAAGGGACTGACGTCAGCGGATTCTAGTACTCATCCTCGGCTGAGTCGTAGTCGTCCTCCTGCGCGGCGGTCTGACGCTTGCGCATCAGTTCCTCATCCTCCTCGAGAACCTTCTCGGCGGGTTTGCCCACGCGGGAGACATGGACGACCTTGTCATCAGCTGCGGGTTCCGTGGAGGAATCGTCTTCAGCGTCATCCTCGATGTCGCCTTCGGAGTCGTCTTCCGTGTCGGGCTCCCCGTCAACCTCGGTGTCGTCTTCCGTGTCGTCCTCGGTATCTGCTTCCGCAGCGGCCTCCGGGGACACCTCCTCCGCGTCATCGATATCTTCCGCGGCGTTCTCCTCCGGAGCGGCCTCGGCAGAATCTGCAGCCTCAGCAGCCTCGGATTCCTCCTCACCGGCACCGACGCTGGCCTTGGTGCGCTCGGTGAAGTGCTGGACAGCCTCCTCCTCGGCCTCCAGAGCCGCATCCACGGAGGCACGCAGTGCAGCCTCGGCATCGGTGGATTCACGCTTGCGCGCCTCTTCCACCTCGCGGGCCTCGCGCGCGATGCGCTCATCCAGCTTGGTGTAATCCGGTGCCTCGATCTGACGCAGCAGCATGCTGGAGCGGGCGGGCACCGTGAGGGTGCCGCCGGCCTCGATGGTGAGCTCCTCCAGCGGGTAGCCGATCGCCTCGGTGGTGTCCACCAGCAGCTTCCACTTCATACCGAAATGCTCCGGGGGGAGGGTGAAGTCGATGGCCTCGTGGTGGGCGTTGAACATGAGGATGAAGGAATCATCCTCCATCTTCTGGCCCCGGTAATCCGGTTCCACGATGGCATCGCCGTTGAGGAAGACCATGAGGGATTTACCGAAGGCGAAGTCCCAGTCGTCCTGGGTCATCAGCTGTCCGTCCGGCACCAACCAGGCGATGTCGCGTTCGCGCACATCGGCGCCCAGGGGGCCACCGGCGAGGAAACGACGGCGACGGAACACCGGGTGCTCAGCACGGATGCGCAGCAGACGGCGGGTGAAGCTCAGCAGGTCCTTGTGCTCGACTGCCTGCTCCCAGTCGATCCAGGCCAGTTCATTGTCCTGGCAGTAGACGTTGTTGTTGCCGTCCTGGGTCCTGGCCATCTCATCACCGTGGGAGATCATCGGTGTGCCCTGCGAGAGCAGCAGGGTGGTGAGGAAGTTGCGGCGCTGCTGCGCGCGCAGCTGCAGGATCTCCGGGTCGTCGGTGGGGCCTTCGACACCACAGTTCCAGGAGCGGTTGTGGGACTCACCGTCGCGGTTGTCCTCACCGTTGGCCATGTTGTGCTTGTCGTTGTAGCTGACCAGGTCGTTGAGGGTGAAGCCGTCGTGGGCGGTGACGAAGTTGATCGACGCGGTGGGGCGGCGGCCGTTGTGGGCGTACAGGTCCGAGGAACCGGTCAGGCGGGAGGCGAACTCACCGAGGGTGGCCGGCTCACCACGCCAGAAGTCACGGACGGTGTCGCGGTACTTGCCGTTCCACTCGGTCCACAGTGGTGGGAAGTTACCCACCTGGTAGCCGCCCTCACCGATGTCCCAGGGCTCGGCGATGAGCTTGACCTGGGAGACCACCGGGTCCTGCTGAACCAGGTCGAAGAAGGTCGCGAGACGGTCCACATCGTGCAGTTCGCGGGCGAGGGTGGAGGCGAGATCGAAGCGGAAACCGTCGACATGCATCTCGGTGACCCAGTACCGCAGGGAGTCCATGATCAGCTGGAGGGAGTGCGGGTCGCGCACATTGAGGGAGTTGCCGGTACCGGTGTAGTCCATGTAGTGACGTTCATCACCATCGACCAGGCGGTAGTAGGCCTGGTTGTCGATACCGCGGAAGGAGATGGTCGGGCCCATGTGGTTGCCCTCGGCGGTGTGGTTGTACACCACGTCGAGGATGACCTCGATGCCCGCCTCGTGGAAGGAACGCACCATGGCCTTGAACTCGGCGACGGCGGCACCGGGGGTGTCCGCCGAGGAGTAGTCGTTCTGGGGTGCGAAGAACCCGAAGGTGTTGTATCCCCAGTAGTTGCGCAGGCCGAGTTCGCGCAGGCGGTCATCCTGCATGAACTGGTGCACGGGCATGAGTTCGATGGCGGTGATGCCCAGATCCACCAGGTACTCGATGATCTTGGGGTGCGCGAGACCGGCGTAGGTGCCCCGGAGGTTGTCGGGGATGTCCGGGTGGGTCATGGTCATGCCCTTGACATGCGCCTCGTAGATCACGGTCTCGTGGTACGGGGTGCGTGGCAGCTGGTCGTTGCCCCAGTCGAAGAATGGGCTGACGACCACGGACTTCATGGAGTGGGGGAGGCTGTCCTCGGTGTTGCGACCGTGGGGGTTCTCCGGGTCCATGATGTCGTAGCTGAACAGTGAGGGGTGGCCGTCGTATTCACCGACGAATGCACGGGCGTAGGGATCGACCAGGAACTTGCTGGAGTCGCAGCGCTTGCCGTTGTCGGGGTCCCAGGGACCGTGTACGCGGTAGCCGTACCGCTGGCCGGGCAGGATGCCCGGAAGGTAGCAGTGCCAGACGTTGTTGTCCTTTTCCTCCAGCTTGATCCTGGTCTCATTGTCGTTCTCGTCGACGAGGCAGAGGTCGACGCTTTCAGCAACGTCTGAAAACAGTGCAAAGTTGGTGCCTGCACCGTCGTATTTCGAGCCGAGCGGATAGGCATCACCCGGCCATACGGAATAGCTGTGTTCACTGCTTGATGTCATGGGAAGCTATCTTATCCTGCCGAGCGCATCTAGACCGGTAATGATGATTCTTATGCCTGTCAGGAACCGCTCCTCAAAGGCCTCGAAATCCCCGCTGACTAGGGTGTCGTCACCGCCTGTGAGTTCCTTGAGCTGACGCTGCGTCTGTTCCGCCAGGACGGCGCCGATGACGAAATGCAGCAGCGTGAATGCCCCGACACCCTCCTGGGTGGGCAGGGACGCGGCGATGAGGGTTTCCAGCTCATCGTGCAGGGTGGCGTCGCTGAGCGCCGCGCTGACCACCTCCGCGCCATCCCGGTGGCTGATCATCAGCGCGCGTAACTGCGCGCACGTGGTCGTCGCGTCGAGCTTGTCGACGCCTTCTTCACCCCGCTGTGTCAACAAGGGTTCCAGGATCCTGCGTGCTGTCGCACCGATCAGTTCCTGCTTGTTCTTGAAATGCCAGTAGAGAGCACCCGGGGCGACCTCGAGTTGTTTGGCCACCCGGCGCATCGTCATATCGGCCAGTCCATAGGAATTGAGGATGGAGATGGCGGCATCAATGATGGTTCCCTGGTTCAATTGCACGATTGCCAGCATAATGACAGCCGTTAAAACGGCACCGACCCCCTCTGACTTGATAGGGTGAGCGGAGCCAACTCGTGTCTCACCCAAGGGGCGCGAACGTGTTGATGACTTACAGGAGAAGAACTTGTCCATTCGTATTTCTGCGAAGAAGGCCGCCGTCGCCGCCATCATGGTGGCTCCGCTTGTGCTGGCTGCCTGCGGCAGTGATGATGAGGACACCACCGCATCATCGACCACCAAGCAGACCTCGTCCTCCACCACGACCACCACCAAGGTGACCGGGGAGGGCACATCCGAGGAGTCCTCACAGGAGGAGACCACCACGGATGAGGTGGCCGAGGAAGCACCCGAACAGGATGGTCAGGAGCCCGCCCCGACCCCTGCATCCGAGCCTGCTGTGCGCCAACCTGCCCCCCAGCAGAATGTCCCGGTTGAACCGGTTATCACCTACCAGAGCCTCGCGCCGGTCGAGGGTGGCCGGGCCGCCAGCCCGGAGGATGCCGCAGCCATTGAATCCCTCGTTCGTGGTTCCCTGCAGCACACCACCCTGCGTTCGATGATGGAGTACATCCCCCGCAACACCTGTGGCCGTGTCATCGAGGCCAACGGTGGCGCCGCAGCCCTGGACTTCAGCACCATCCCGGATGTGCCCCTGAACCAGATCCCCGGTGCCGACCCGGGCACCGTGGACTCCATCACGGACATCCAGGTTGATGGCAACAGCGCCTCCGCCTGGGTGGTGGCCTCCGCCAACGGACAGACCGATTCCGGAACCCAGCGCTTCCTCCGCGAAGGCGGCCAGTGGAAGTTCTGCGACTAGTCGCACCGTTAGTTGATGAAACCCTGAAGTGGACACCACCCTTCAGGGTTTTTTCCTGTCTTTTTGTGCCTGCTCTTGACCTTGACGCCGCGTCATGGCGGAGACTGTAACCATGACCGACTACCAGATCGGCGAGGCAGCCGAGATTCTCCGCGTCAGCACCCGCACCCTGCGGTACTGGGATTCCATCGGCCTGCTCGTGCCGAGCCACCGGACCTGGTCCGGCCACCGGGTGTACACCGGGGAGGACCTCGAGACCGCGCTGCAGATTCTGGTCTACCGCGAGGTCGGACTCCCCCTGGGTGAGATCGCCGGATTGCTGGCCGCCCCGGGGGATGCCTCCCACGCGCTGAGACGACAACGGGAACTTCTGGTTGAGCGTATCGGTCAGCTGCACCGGATGGTCCGGGCAGTTGATGACATCCTCAGGGAGGACACCATGAATGACAGGGACATGAGCATCGAGGAGAAGGTGGAACTCTTCGGCGGCAGCTGGAAACCCGAATACCAGGACGAAGCCGAACAACGGTGGGGTGAAACCCCCGAATGGGAACAGTCCCGCAAAGTCCAGGAACAGATGACCCGGGCGGACTGGCACCGCGTCAAGCAGGAACAGGATGCCTTCGTGTCGGACCTGGTTGATGCCGCCGAACGCGATGTGGCACCCGGGTCCGACGAGGCCGCTGAGCTGGTGGAACGCCACCGTGAGTCCATCGGCCAGTGGTATGAGATCAGCAGATCCAAGCAGGTGCTGCTCGCGCGGATGTATATCCAGGACGAACGGTTTAACGCCACCTACCAGGGCCGGGCTGAGTATCTGCTCTCGCTGGTGGAGGCACAGGCACAGCAGGAGGGGATGGATCTGACCGATATCCAGTGGGAGTGATTGTGGGGGAGGCGTCGACAAGCGCTTTTATGGTCGGGTACGTAGGTGACGGTAACCTGGCACTCCATGAGCAACCCGTACCAGGGCTACACCGCAGCACCCGAACCCCCGATGCCCGCCCCACGGCGGTCCCGCCGGCCCAGTCGCAACACCGGCGTGTACGCGGGGGTCCTGGCGCTGTCCCTGGTGGTCTACGCCCTGGGCGGGATGGTGTGGGGGCTACTGCGCCCCACCTACACCGCCTATGTCGAGGACGCAGAGACCGCCTCCATCGCCGTTGAGGCGGATGTGGCCTTCACCGGGTTCATCTGGTTCGCCATCAGCACCGGGATCATCGGTGCGGTGATCACCCTGGTGGTGTTCCTCCGGTCGGAATCCACCCGGGGCCTGCCCATGCTGATCTGGATCGGTCTGGTCAGCCTGCTCGGGGCGGCCACCTTCCTCGCCTTCGGTGACACCGTGGCCACCCTGCTGCACGGCGATCCGTCCGAGCATGCCGCCGGGGTGGGGGAGACCTTCCAGGTGGTTCCACCCATCCAACCCGGCAGCGCCCTGTTCATGGCGCCGTTTCTGGCGGTGTTGATGTACTGGTGCGCCGTCTTCGTCACACCGTTGGACGCCCCGGACGATGAGGCTCCGGACACCGGCCTAATTCTGGTCGGGCCAGTCGACGATCGATGAACCGGTGGCCTCGATGCTGAGGGAATCAACCGCCTGCAGGATGTGATGGATCGACAGCGCGATATTGTGCCGCAGCTGCCCGTCGGTCAGGCCCTCCGCGGTGGGCACGGCGAATTCCACCCGCACCTGCAACCCCTGCGTGTCCTTGTGGCAGAACGCCTTGGTGGTCAGTGAGCGCTCATTCCACTGGTTGCACATCATGAACAGTTTGATGAAATCCCGGTCGGGGTCCATGTCCGGATCCCAGTGCCCCTTGACCAGGAAGGTGGGGCCGTTGTCGATGAAGAACCCGATGAACACCTCATTGATCCAGGCGACCAGGAAGTCATCCTCACCGCTGGTCTTGACCACACCGATGTCGGCGAGGTGATCCCGGACCCGGTCGAGGGTGACCTCCCGGGGATATTCCGCGTGGTTGTCCTCCAGGTCGTAGAGGTCCCGGTCACCGATGTCGGTCATGTCGGTGAGGTCACCGGCATCGTGGTCGTCATCGTCAGAAGGCAGCGTGACTGAGGAGTCCCCGATAGCCGGGATCACCGGATCGAACCCGGTGGTCTCCTCGTCCCCGTGATCACGCATGGACGCGAGCAGGTCGAGCAGATCCTCGTCGTCATCATCATCCCGGTGGCGACCGGCGGCGGGACCGGAGGAACCAGCCGACTCATCCGATCCACCGGTCAGGTCCGTTCCCGCGAACTCCGAGAAGATCGGCAGGAACGGCTCGTCCGGGGTCTCCCGGACAGGTTCGGATCCATCCTCCCCGCCCGGGGAGCCGGGAACCTCCGCATCGGGGTGATCGTCATGATCATCATGGTGGGAGGAGGGGTGACGGGGCGTATCCATGTTCCTGCTTTCGGAACCGCGCTCGAAACCGTGGCGGTTGGCTGACGGTGGGCCCCACAGACCGACAATCTCCGCGACGAGGTCCTCCTCGTCCTGTTCGGCACGCAGTTCCTCACTGCCGGCGCCGGTGATGTCCAGCTCGGAGAACAACTCCATGACGGTATCCACCGCCATCTCGACGGTGTTGATGGTCAGCTGGATGAACTGGAGGAGCTGATCCGTGGACACACCCTCGTCCACGCTCAACGAGGAGCGGAACCGGATCTCGATCTCCCCGAGATCACCCACATGCAGCATGGCGGCCGGTGCGATGCGCTCGGTGTTCCACCTGTTCAACGCATGGGCGACATCATTGATCATGGACAGGTCCAGCGACATCCGCATGCGGGCCAGCATGGTCAGATGCACACCGGATTCATGGCCGAAGTACATGGAGATGCGGTGATTGGGCCACGGCAGGAGCAACCGGTCATCCGCAGCCAGGAACTGGTAGCCCAGTGCATCCACAGCATCCTCCACCCGGTCCAGGTCAACCGGCCGGGGGAGGAGTGTGTCTGGCATGTTGAAATTACGATCAGTCAAAGCGTGAAGCCCGGTCCTTGTCTCTTGTCTGTGTTGGTGCGATCTGGGTGTCGGTCATGGGAGGCATACCGCGCCGGGTATCGTCCTCCCCCGCGGGTGGAGATGATCACACGGCGGTTCACCTGTTTCCGTGCGGGCCGGGAGAGGGATTCCCCGGCCAGTGTCCGGTTACGGGGTCTGACTAAACAGTCTAAGGGACACACCCCATTCTGTACCCAAATCCGCTTTCGAACCAGTGGGGAATACAATAGATCACCGGGTGGTGTGAAGCAGCCCGCCACAGGATCGTCCGGAGGTATCACAACCGGTGAACCTGGGGTCGTCTTGACACCGCCGGCCTTTTGCAGAAGCCCCCACACTCTTTAGGGAGAAATTCTCGCCATGCTGAATGTCACTGACCTCCGTGGTCACACACCATCCAAGAGCGACATCCGACGTGCGCTGCCACGTGGTGGAACCGACGTTGTGTCCGTTCTGCCCATCGTGGAGCCGGTCGTCGATGACGTGCAGAACCGCGGTGCCGAGGCCGCGCTGGATTACGGCGAGAAATTCGACCATATCCGTCCCGCATCCGTGCGGGTTCCAGCCGAGGTGCTCCAGGCAGCCGAGGACACCCTGGACCCCAGGGTCCGCGAGGCCATCGAGGAGTCCATCCGACGCGTCCGGAAGGTCCACGCCGACCAGAAACCGCGCGAACACACCACCGAGCTGAGCCCGGGGGGCACCGTCACCGAGCGGTTCCTGCCGATCGACCGCGTGGGCCTGTACGTACCCGGCGGTAACGCCGTCTACCCATCGAGCGTGATCATGAACGCCGTGCCGGCGCAGGAGGCCGGGGTGGGAACCCTCGTGGTGGCATCCCCACCGCAGGCAGACCACGGTGGCTGGCCACACCCGACGATCCTCGCCGCCTGCTCCATCCTCGGGGTGGACGAGGTGTGGGCCGTCGGTGGCGCCCAGGCCGTGGCCCTGCTGGCCTTCGGTGATGACAAGGCAGATCTGGAGCCGGTGGACATCATCACCGGCCCGGGCAACATCTTCGTCACCGCGGCCAAGCGCCTGGTCCGTGGTGTCGTGGGCACCGACTCCGAGGCCGGCCCCACCGAGATCGCCATCCTCGCCGACGACACCGCCAACCCCGTCAACGTCGCCTACGACCTCATCAGCCAGGCCGAGCACGATGTCATGGCAGCGTCTGTCCTGATCACCGACTCCGAGCAGCTGGCCCGGGACGTCAACCGTGAGATCGAGGCACGCTACGCCATCACCCGCAACGCCGACCGCGTCGCGGAAGCCCTGCGCGGCAAGCAGAGCGGCATCGTGCTTGTCGACGACATCGAGGTCGGCATCGCCGTGGCCGACCAGTATGCGGCCGAGCACCTGGAGGTGCACACCGCCAACGCCCGCGAGGTCTCCGAACGGATCTCCAACGCCGGCGCGATCTTCGTCGGTGACTTCTCCCCGGTGCCGCTGGGTGACTACTCCGCCGGTTCCAACCACGTGCTGCCGACGTCTGGCACCGCACGGTTCTCCGCCGGACTGTCCACCCACACCTTCCTGCGCCCGGTCAACCTCATCGAATACGATGAGGCCGCGCTGAAGGACATCTCCGAGGTGGTCATCAACTTCGCCGATGCAGAGGACCTGCCCGCCCATGGTGAGGCGATCCGCGCCCGGTTCGAGACCCTGCCCACCACCGACACCACCGACGCCACCGACGCCACCGACACCACCGACGCAACCGCGTAGAGCACGAGGCCCACACACCATGACTGACACGACCCTCGCCCCCGAGGTCACCCTGTCCGACCTGCCACTGCGCGGGGAACTGCGCGGTGAGACCGCCTACGGAGCACCCCAGCTCAATGTCTCCGTACGCCTGAACACCAACGAGAATCCGTACCCGCCCTCCGAGGCGCTCATCGCGGACCTGGTTGACACCGTCCGTGCCACCGCCACCGAGCTCAACCGCTACCCGGAGCGCGACTCCGTGGAGCTTCGCGACGCCCTGGCCGAGTACATCACCCACCAGACCGGGGTGACGGTCACCCGGGAGAACCTATGGGCCGCCAACGGCTCCAACGAGGTCCTCCAGCAGCTGCTCCAGGCCTTCGGTGGGCCGGGACGCACGGCCCTGGGGTTCCAGCCGAGCTACTCCATGCACCCGATCCTGTCCAAGGGCACCCAGACCGAGTTCATCGCCGTCCCCCGTGGCGCCGATTTCCGCATCGACATGGACGCCGCCCTCGCAGCCATCGAGCAGCATGCCCCCGACATCATCTTCGTGACCACCCCGAACAACCCCACCGGGGATGTCACCAGCCTGGAGGACATCGAGAAGATCATCAACGCCGCACCGGGCATCGTCATCGTCGATGAGGCCTATGCGGAGTTCTCACCCTCGCCGTCGGCAACCACCCTGATCCACCGGTACCCGGCCAAGCTGGTGGTCTCGCGCACCATGTCCAAGGCCTTCGACTTCGCCGGCGGGCGTCTCGGTTACTTCGTTGCAGCACCGGCCTTCATCGAGGCCGTCATGCTGGTGCGCCTGCCGTACCACCTCTCCGCCCTCAGCCAGGCGGCCGCGACGGTGGCGCTGCGTCACCGCGGGGACACGCTGGCCACCGTCGCCAAGCTCTCGTCCGAGCGCATCCGGGTGGCCGCCCGCCTGGAGGAGCTGGGATACGCCCAGGTCCCCAGCGAATCCAACTTCATCTTCTTCGGGAAGTTCACCGATCAGCACACCGCGTGGGAGGCCTTCCTGGATCGGGGAGTGCTCATCCGCGATGTCGGCGTGGCGGGACACCTGCGCGTCACCATCGGGCTGCCGGAGGAGAACGACGCTTTCCTGGCCGCCGCCGCCGAGATCTCCGGTCTCAACCTCTAAGCGATCCGACGTCCATCACCCACCCAGGGAGAATCATCACATGACCACCGCACCACGTATCGGTCGTGCCACCCGCACCACCAGCGAATCCGACATCACCGTCGAGATCAACCTCGACGGCACCGGCACGGTTGACATCGACACCGGCCTGCCATTCTTCGACCACATGCTCACCGCCTTCGGTGTCCACGGCAGCTTCGACCTCACGGTCCACGCCAAGGGGGACATCGAGATCGATGCCCACCACACCGTCGAGGACACCGCCATCGTCCTCGGGCAGGCACTGCTGGACGCCATCGGCGACAAGAAGGGCATCCGCCGTTTCGCCTCCTGCCAGCTGCCCATGGATGAGGCACTGGTGGAGGCCGTGGTGGACATCTCCGGTCGCCCATACTTCGTCATCAACGGCGAACCCGACCACATGATCAGTGCCGTCATCGGTGGGCATTACGCCACCGTGATCAACGAGCACTTCTTCGAGACCCTCGCGCTGAACTCACGGATCACCCTGCACGTGATCTGCCACTACGGACGCGATCCCCACCACATCACCGAGGCCGAGTACAAGGCTGTCGCCCGCGCCCTGCGCGCCGCCGTGGAGATGGACCCCCGCCAGACCGGGATCCCCTCCACCAAGGGCGCGTTGTAGAAGATGAGCCTTATGCATTTTTCTGATACTGTCCTTGCGTCTACGGCCACCCAGCCCGATGTGGGCAACCGGTGGATGATCTACGGACTGTTCATCATCGCCGGTCTGTTCATCGGGGGTGCGTGGTCCGCATACAAGGCTGAGAACAAGATGGGCATGTTTGTCGCCGGGGCGATCGGTATCATCGCCGCGGTCGGCGGCATCCTGTGGACGATGGGAGAGATGACTTAATTTGGAGACCAGGGCCCTGACACGCGCTGAGATCGAACAGCTACCCAGCATGTGGAAAAGTCCTGGTTTTCTGGCGGTGCTCGTGGCGGTCGCCGCCGCCTTCGGCAGTTTCTCCCTCCTGCTGCCGGTGGTTCCGCTGGCGGTGATCAAGGACGGTGGATCCAGCGCCCTCGCCGGCGCGACCACCGGTGTGTTCATGGCCGCCACGGTGATCACCCAGATCTTCACGCCGATGGCCCTGCGCCGGATCGGGTACAACCCGGTGATGGTGTTCTCCGCCTTCATGCTCGGTGTCCCCGCCATCGGTTACATCATTGGCATGGAACCTCTGCCCGTGCTGGTGGTCTCCGCGCTGCGGGGTATCGGTTTCGGTGCGCTCACCGTGGCGGAGTCCGCGCTGGTGGCGGAACTGGTGCCGGTGAGGTTCCTGGGCAAGGCCTCCGGCATGCTGGGAGTGTTCATCGGACTGTCCCAGATGATCTTCCTCCCGATCGGCCTGGCCATCGGGGACCGGTGGAGTTTCGACTACGTCTACATCCTCGGCGCGGTCACCGCATTGGTGGCAGCGGTGATGTGCCTGCGTATCCCCGCGATCAAGGCGGCACCGAAACAACAGCCCAACAAGTACGACTACCCCGAGGAGACGAGGGCCCCGCGGGTTCCCGCCTGGAAGCTCGTGCTCATCCCGGCCCTGGCGGTGGCCACCATCTCGATGAGTTTCGGTGCCGTGTCCTCCTTCCTCCCCGCAGCGGTGATCCAGGTGGACCCGGTGCTCGGAGCGGTGTTCAGTGGTCTGATCCTCTCCCTGACCGGTGGATCCGCGATGGTGTTCCGCTACCTCGCGGGTGTCATCGCCGATCGTCGGGGTGTGCCGGGAGCCACCACGATCCCCGCGCAGATTCTCGCGCTGCTCGGCATCAGCATCATCGCCCTGACCCTTTACCAGGGGTGGTCGGTGTGGTTGCTGGTGCTGGGTGCGGTGTTGTTCGGTGGTGGTTTCGGCATGGTGCAGAATGAGGCTCTGCTGTCGATGTTCTTCCGCCTGCCCCGGTCCCGTGTCTCCGAGGCCTCCGCGGTCTGGAACATCTCCTACGATGCGGGCACCGGGCTGGGTAGTTTCCTCCTGGGCATGGTCGCGGCGGTGTTCGCCTACCAGGGTGCCTTCGCCGCGGGCGCGGTGGTCATCGCGGTCGGTATCGTGCTCACCGTCGCCGACCGCGTCGTGGGTAACCACCGGCTCACCGAATACAACAACACCCGTGCGCGGCTGCGTCAGATCCCCGTCGCCCGCCGTGCCGTGCAGACCGTCCGCTCGGTCCGCGGCAGGGTGGCGGCGGAACCGGTGCCTGTCGACGACCTGCTGACCCGCCCCACGGAAAAGCCCGGCTGGAAGGATCCGGAGCCGGACACCCCCGGGACGTAGGCGGGAGCGGGGGCAGTGGGGCGTCGAGAAGCTCCCGTTGTCAGGTGCGCGGTGACGCCCGCAGCGCCGGTGCGCTGAGCACCACGAGCAGACCCACCACGATGAGCAGACCGAGGGCCCACCGCAGGCCCGTCATTGAGGAGATCAGCCCGATGACCGGGCTGGTGGCCAGGAACCCCAGACGCATCAGCCAGCTGACCACCGTCACCCCGGCCCCCTCCGACATACCCGGGAGGCGGGCGGCGGCGGCGAAGGCACTGGGCACCAGGGTGGCGCACCCCAGCCCGAGAAACGCCAGGCCGGTGTAGAGCGGCAGTGGAGTGGCGGAGGACACCACCACGACACCGCCGAGGGCGATGAGCACACCCCCGGCGCGGGCTGTGGCCACCCGCCCGAAGCGCTGGATGAACCAGTCGCCGGTGAACCGGCCGATGGTCTGGGCCGCCAGCACCACCGTGAAGGCCACGCCGGCGGTCCCCACCGCCACCCCTGCGAGCTCCACCGATGCCAGCCCGGCCCAGTTGTTGGCCACATCCTCGACCACGGTGCCGGAGGTGGCCACGATGGCCACCGGCAGGGCCACCAGCAACACCCGACCCAGCCCCGGGCCACGAGGTCTGGCGGGGTCAGTCCCGGAGCCCGGATCCGGTGTGGGATCCGCCCCCCGACCCACCGGACCCGTCAACCAGGTGGCGAGCACCACCAGCACAGCCACCGCGGTCACCACCGCCGCCAGGTGGATACGCACATCAACACCGGCGGAGGCGGCCGCGGTGCCCACCACCCCGCCGGCGACCGCCCCCAGGCTCCAGAAGGCGTGCACCGAGGACATGATCGAGATCCCGAGACTGTCCTGCACACGGACAGCCGCAACGTTCTGGGAGACATCGATGATGGCATCGGTGACACCGATGAGCAGGAGCACCACCGCCAGCATGAGACCGGACGGGGACCACCCCACGGCTGCGACCAGCAGACACAGCAGGAGCGTGCCCCACACCACGACCCGGCGGGGTCCGAAACGCGTGACCGCCAGGCTGGGCAGCACGGTGGACAGCAGTGACCCCGCGGCGAAACAGGCGACGATGATCCCGAACACGGCATCGGAGAGCCCCCACTGCACTTTGAAGGTGGGATACCAGGGCAGGATCGAGGAGAAGGCCGCCCCGTTGGTGGCGAACATCAGTGCCACACCGGCGGGTCTGCGGAGGGGGAAGGCTGGCATGCGGCCAGGCTACCGCCAGTGGGTGGGCGCAGGACCCCGGAGGCCGATCCAGGCCGACCCAACCATCCACAGAGATAAAGTAGGTCGCGGTTATAGCATGCGAAAGTGCATGTCCTAGACTGTTCGCATGACCAAAACCGTCGCTCTACTCGACTATGGATCAGGCAACCTCCGCTCCGCCCAGCGTGCACTTGAACACGTCGGCGCGGAGGTCATCGTGACCAGTGACCCCGATATCTGCGCCAACGCCGATGGGCTCCTCGTGCCCGGTGTGGGAGCCTTCGCCGCCTGCATGCAGGGGCTGCGGGAGGTCTTCGGCCATCGCATCATCGGCACCCGCCTGGCCGGTGGACGCCCGGTCATGGGTATCTGCGTAGGCATGCAGATCCTCTTCGACGAGGGCATCGAGCACGGTATCCAGTCGCGTGGTTGTGGTGAGTGGCCCGGCCGGGTGGAACGCCTGCAGGCGGAGATCCTCCCGCACATGGGGTGGAACACCGTGGAGAAGCAGCCGGGTAGTGAGATGTTCGCCGGGTTGAGTGAGGATGAGCGGTTCTACTTCGTCCACACCTACGGTGTCCGTGACTGGACCCTGGTCACCGATGATCTGACCACCCCGCCGCTGGTCACCTGGGCCGTCCACGAGAATGACCGGTTCGTCGCCGCCGTGGAAAACGGTGCGCTGTGGGCCACGCAGTTCCACCCGGAGAAATCCGGGGACGCGGGCGCGCAGCTGCTGCGTAACTGGATCAACCACATCTAACAGTTAGGATCTACAGACCATGACCTTCACGATTCTTCCCGCTGTTGATGTCGTCAACGGCCAGGCTGTCCGTCTTGACCAGGGTGAGGCCGGGACTGAGAAGTCCTACGGCACCCCGCTGGAATCCGCGCTGCGGTGGCAGGAACAGGGGGCGGAGTGGCTGCACTTCGTGGACCTGGACGCCGCCTTCAACCGTGGCTCCAACCATGAGCTCATGGCGGAGATCACCCGCCAGTTGGACATCAAGGTGGAACTGACCGGTGGAATCCGT
The DNA here is from genome assembly GCF_014837045.1 of Corynebacterium gallinarum. Taxonomy (GTDB): domain Bacteria; phylum Actinomycetota; class Actinomycetes; order Mycobacteriales; family Mycobacteriaceae; genus Corynebacterium; species Corynebacterium gallinarum. The sequence goes on along the minus strand of NZ_JACSPR010000001.1, from coordinate 189,362 downwards.
GATGATGCCTCCCTGGACCGTGCCCTGGCCACCGGCGCCACCCGCGTCAACATCGGTACCGCGGCGCTGGAGAAGCCGGAGTGGATCGCCGATGTGATCAGGAGGCACGGTGACAGGATCGCCGTGGATATCGCGGTCCGCCTCGAGAACGGCGAATGGCGCACCAAGGGCAACGGCTGGGTCTCCGATGGTGGTGACCTGTGGGAGGTGCTCGAACGCCTGGATTCCCAGGGATGTTCACGCTTCGTGGTCACCGATGTGTCCAAGGACGGCACCCTGACCGGTCCGAATGTGGATCTGCTGCGTGATGTCGCCGCAGCCACCGACGCACCGATCGTCGCCTCCGGCGGTATCTCCACCCTGGAGGATGTGCTGGAACTGGCCAGGTACCAGGATGAGGGCATCGACTCCGTCATCATCGGCAAGGCACTCTACGAGCACCGGTTCACGCTGGCGGAGGCGCTGGAAGCCGTCGAAAAGCTCGGCTGATCCCGTGGACACCCGTGAGCTGCTCGCCATCGCCGAGGCCGTCGTGGATGATGCCGAAAACATCTTCACCAACGGATTCGGCTCGGCACCCTCGACGATGAAATCCGCCGGCGACTTCGCCACCGAGGTTGATTACGCCATCGAATCCCACATCCGCGGCATGTTGGGCACCCTCACCGGCATCCCCGTGGTGGGGGAGGAGGAGGGGGGAGCTGATTCCGGTACCCGATGGGTGATCGATCCCATCGACGGCACCGCCAACTACGCCGCCAGCAACCCCATGTCCGCGATCCTGGTGTCGCTGCTTGTTGATGACCAGCCCGTCCTGGGGATCACCTCCCTGCCGATGCTGGGCAAGCGCCTGACCGCCTACGCCGGCTCCCCACTCATGATCAACGGTCAGCCCGTGCCGCCGCTGGAGGAGAAATCCCCTCTGGTGGCCCACGTGGGGTTCAGCTCCATGGCCACCCCGAAGAACACCCGGTTCCCCATGGAGATGCGCCGTGATCTGCTCTCGGAACTCGCGGAGTCCTACCTCCGCCCCCGGATCACCGGCTCCATCGGGGTGGATCTGGCGTTCACGGCCGAGGGGATCTTCGGCACCTGTGTGTCCTTCAGCCCGCATGTGTGGGACAACGCCGCGGGTGTCATGCTGGTCCGTGCCGCCGGGGGAGTGGTCACCGACACCGAGGGCAATGACTGGGCACCCGGCAAGGGCGTCATCGCGGGAACAGCGAAAGCCCATGCGGTGTTGGTAGATAAGATTGAGAAGGTTCGCGCCGAGCACGGATCGTAGATGCTGGTCCTGGTCGGTCCAGGGGCCGGTAGACAAGGCCGGGGGAGCCGTGAGCATGGATCCCCGGAGGAAAAATCTAGTGAGAAATCTAGCAAGAAAAGAGCAATGACATGGGTGTGGCAATCAGGGTTATCCCCTGCCTGGACGTGGACAACGGTCGCGTGGTCAAGGGCGTCAACTTTGAGAACCTCCGCGATGCCGGTGATCCGGTGGAGCTGGCCAAGCGGTACGGCGAGGAGGGCGCGGATGAACTGACCTTCCTGGATGTCTCCGCCTCGAAGGACGGGCGCGGAACCATGCTCGATGTGGTGCGTCGCACCGCTGAGCAGATCTTCATCCCCCTCACCGTCGGTGGTGGAGTACGCAGCGTGGAGGATGTGGACCAGCTGCTGCGCGCCGGTGCGGACAAGGTCAGCGTGAACACCTCCGCGATCGCCCGCCCGGAGCTGCTGTCCGAGCTGTCCCAGCGGTTCGGTGCCCAGTGCATCGTCCTGTCCGTCGACGCACGTCGTGTGCCCGCCGGGGAGACACCCCAGCCCTCCGGTTTCGAGGTCACCACCCACGGTGGCACCCGGTCCGCCGGTCTGGATGCGGTGGAATGGGCGATCACGGGTGAGAAGCTCGGTGTCGGCGAGATCCTCCTGAACTCCATGGACGGCGACGGCACCAAGAACGGATTCGATCTGGAGCTGCTGGAGAAGGTCCGCGCCGCGGTGTCCATCCCGGTGATCGCCTCCGGTGGAGCAGGCACCGCCGAGCACTTCCCACCCGCGGTCCGCGCCGGCGCCAACGCCGTCCTGGCCGCCACCATCTTCCACTTCGGTGAGGTCACCATCTCCGAGGTCAAGGACGCCATCGAGAACGCAGGCTTCGAGGTGCGCCGGTGAGCGACGACACCACACAGATCAGCGACAACCCGGCTGAGTTCACCCTCGACCCGGCGATCGCCGCCCGCCTCAAGCTCAACGACGCCGGTCTCATCCCGGCAGTTGTCCAGGCGGTGGACACCCGTGAGGTGCTCATGATGGCGTGGATGGACACACACGCACTGGCCTACACCCTGGCCACCCGCCGCGGCACCTACTACTCCCGGTCCAGGGACGAATACTGGATCAAGGGACTGACCTCCGGCAATGTCCAGGAGGTCACCGATGTCGCCCTCGACTGTGACGGCGACACCATCCTGGTCACCGTCCACCAGACCGGTGGGGCCTGCCACACCGGTGCCCGCACCTGCTTTGATGCGGATCCGCTGCTGGGGCCGGAGCAGTAGTGCGTCGATAAGCATCCCGACGCACGACCCCGACGGTCCAGCCCACCACCCCCCGCTTTAGCCACAACCAGAAGGAAACACGATGAAACGTCACGTGCTGTCAGCCCTGTTGATCGGTGCGGGGGCCCTGGTGGTCTGGATCAGCTCGCGCATGAACTGGATCACCGTCGAGGCCTTCGATGACAAGTCCGGGGCCACCACCCAGTCGCTGGTGGGTGCCACCTGGTCGACGGAGATCATGGCGCTGGCGCTGGCGCTGGCGGCCGCGTGTGTGGCCGGGCTCGTGCTGCGTCGTCTGGGTCGCAGGATCGTCGGTGCGATCTCCGCGGTGCTCGCCGTCGGTGCGAGCCTGTCGCCGCTGTCCCTGCTCACGGGGGAGGCGACCGCGGAGGATGCGGAGCGGGCACGGACCCTGCTCACCTCCGGGGTGGCCAGTCAGCGCGCCTCTGAGGGGACCCTCCTGTCGGAGTGGGCGGAGATCACGGACCTCTCCACGCACCCGGCGGCGGCCATTGTGGCGCTCATCGGCTGTGCTCTAGCCCTGTTCGGGGGTGTGCTGTTGGCCATGCGTCCCGGTGTCGACAGTGTGCAGGCGGGCAGGTTCGAACGCCGTCAGGCACGTGCGGACAAGATCCGCACCGACCTTGAGCAGGCACCCGATTCCGGTCGTGTGATGTGGGACGCACTTGATGAGGATATTGACCCAACCGACACCAGCGGGGTAGGGGAAAAATCACAGGTTAATGATAGTGATCGGGGGTTGACAAGCCGACCTGATTTTCCTACCACACCGTGTCCGGACTAACGTTATTTCTGCACGGCACGGAGGAGGGCAAGCATGGTAACGGTGGAAAACCGTATTCTCCAGGATGTTGCAGCAGAGGTCGCGACACGGGAAGCACGGGTGACGTTCCGGGACGTCAAGGATCAGTCACGTTCACCCGGTCTGCCGGCGGCGCTTGATGTCCGCTCGGTATTCCTGGGGTCCGGATGCAATCTGGTGGCGGGATTTGACCGTTTCGCATCGGACTGGTCGGATCACAAGGACCCCGTTGATTTCGCCACCCGCCTGGAGGAGTGCGGTGCCTCCGTGCTCAGTTACATGGTCCGCAGGGGGCGGTTCGACATCGCGGCGCAGGACATCAGGGATATCAAGGCGGCGGTTGATCTCCCGCTGCTGCTCGATGACCTCATCGTTGATCCCTATCAGATCCATGAGGCCCGCGTCCTCGGCGCGGATGCCCTGGCGCTGGCGGTGTGGACGATGGATCAGCACAAACTCGCCGCCCTGCTCGACCGCACCGAATCCCTGGGCATGACCGCACTGGTGGAGGTGCGCAACCCGGGTGAGGCCGCGCGGGCCGTCGAGGTGGGTGCCTCGGTGGTGGCCATTGACATCACCGGTTACCAGGGGCCGAAAACACTGCCGGAGGCCTTCGCCGGGGTCTGTTCCCAGCTTCCGCCGGAGACCGCCCGCATCGTCCTCGGCGGGTGCTGGACGCCCAAGGAGCTCATGGCCTTCGCCCGTCAGTCCGCCGACGCCATCTACGTGCCCCACAACCCCCTCGCGTCCACGCGGTCGCTGATCTCTGCGGGGATGCATCCGGCCTGCCCATCGCGGTAGGCGCTACCGGCCCGCACCGGGTGGGTCGCCGTCCACGCTTGTCGACGCAACCCTGACCCCGATAGGGGGTTGTTGCTAAGTTGAGTGTCATTCCCCGTTGACACTTCTGCGCTTTTCAAGCGGTTAGGTTCTGAATAATCCTGTGGACGTCATGACACTGGCAGCAATTCCATCCCCTCCCCAGGGAGTGTGGTACCTCGGTCCACTCCCGATCCGCGCCTACGCGATGTGCATCATCGCCGGCATCATCGTCGCCATCTGGCTGACCAGGAAGCGCTACGCCGCCCGTGGTGGCAACCCGGAGGTGGTCCTGGATGCCGCGATCGTCGCTGTTCCGGCCGGCATCATCGGTGGTCGCATCTACCATGTGATCACCGACAACCAGAAGTACTTCTGCGATACCTGTGACCCCGTCGATGCCCTGAAGATCACCAATGGAGGCCTGGGTATCTGGGGTGCCGTGGTCCTCGGAGGTCTGGCGGTGTGGGCCTATTTCCGCTACAAGAAGATCCCCCTGGCACCGTTCGCCGATGCCGTGGCCCCCGGTGTGATCCTGGCGCAGGCCATCGGACGCCTGGGCAACTGGTTCAACCAGGAACTCTACGGAGCCGAGACCAATGTGCCCTGGGCACTGGAGATCTACTACCGCGTGGATGAGAATGGTCGTTTCGCACCCGTGACGGGTGTCTCCACGGGCGAGGTCATGGCCACCGTCCATCCCACCTTCCTCTATGAGCTGCTGTGGAACCTGCTCATCTTCGGGCTGCTAATCTGGGCGGACCGCCGTTTCCGTCTCGGCCACGGCAAGGTGTTCGCCCTGTATGTCGCCGGCTACACCCTCGGCAGGTTCTGGATCGAGCAGATGCGTACCGACGAGGCCACCATGGTGTTCGGCATGCGCATCAACACCCTGGTGTCCGCGGTGGTGTTCATCCTGGCGGTCATCGTCTTCTTCCGTCTGGGGAAGGGGAGGGAGACCCCGGTGGAGGTGGATCCTGCCTACCAGGCAGCCCTGGCTGAGCAGGATGAGGCGGACGCGGTCGGGGTGGCTGGCGGCACCGGCACCGGCACAGGGACCGGCGCCGGGACCGCGCCGGGGGACAAGCCTGAAACGACCGGGAAGAAGCAGAAATAGGCCTGACCCGCTAGGTGTGATCATCATCGCGCCGAACGGGGGTTGTCAGGGGAAAGACGATCAGCTAATTCTGCTAATGTCCGTTTCTTCCGGAAATGCCGTCATATCACGTTGTGTTCGGGCATGATCGGTGAACTCTGACACGGAGCAGGGGTGCCGGAACCGGGTGTGGGGCAGGTGAACAGGGCATTACTTTCCCGCAGCCATTGTAGCCGCCTCAACCTGGAAGGGTTAGGCTGGTCGATGTGGAAAGACGAACTAAAATTGTATGCACCCTCGGTCCGGCGGTCGCCAGCGCGGATGGGATCCTCCGACTGGTTCAGGACGGCATGGATGTCGCCCGCCTGAACTTCTCGCACGGTGATCACCCCGACCATGAACAGAACTACAAGTGGGTCCGTGAAGCCACTGACAAGACCGGTCGTGCGGTCGGCATCCTCGCCGACCTGCAGGGCCCCAAGATCCGTCTCGGACGGTTCAAGGACGGCGCAACCGTATGGGAGACCGGTGAGACGGTCCGCATCACGGTGGAGGACGTCGAAGGCACCCATGACCGCGTGTCCACCACCTACAAGAACCTGGCCAACGATGCCCGCCCGGGAGACCGCCTGCTGGTCGATGACGGCAAGGTCGGCCTCGTCTGCGTCTCCGTTGAGGGCAATGACGTCATCTGCGAGGTCACCGAAGGTGGCCCCGTCTCCAACAACAAGGGTGTCTCCCTGCCGGGCATGGACATCTCCGTTCCCGCCCTGTCCGAGAAGGACATCAAGGATCTCCGTTTCGCCCTGAACCTCGGCGTTGACTTCATCGCCCTGTCCTTCGTGCGCTCCCCGGCGGATGTCGAACTCGTCCATGCCATCATGGACGAGGAGGGACGTCGTGTCCCGGTCATCGCCAAGCTGGAGAAGCCGGAGGCCGTCGCGGCCCTCGAATCCATCGTGCTGGCCTTCGACGCGATCATGGTCGCCCGCGGTGACCTCGGTGTGGAGGTTCCACTCGAGGAGGTTCCGCTCGTGCAGAAGCGCGCGATCCAGATCGCCCGTGAGAACGCCAAGCCGGTCATCGTGGCCACCCAGATGCTCGATTCCATGATCGAGAACTCCCGTCCGACCCGCGCAGAGGCCTCCGACGTGGCCAACGCCGTGCTCGACGGCGCCGATGCCGTCATGCTCTCCGGTGAGACCTCCGTGGGTAAGGATCCCCACAACGTGGTCCGCACCATGTCCCGTATCGTCCGCTTCGCCGAGACCGACGGCCGGGTTCCGGATCTCACGCACATTCCGCGCACCAAGCGCGGCGTGATCTCCTACTCGGCCCGTGACATCGCTGAGCGCCTCAACGCCCGCGCACTGGTCGCCTTCACCACCTCGGGTGACACCGCCAAGCGTCTGGCGCGGCTGCACTCCCACCTGCCGCTGCTGGTGTTCACCCCCGATGCGAACGTCCGCTCCCAGCTGGCGCTCACCTGGGGTGCGCAGACCTTCCTGTGCCCGAAGGTCGATGACACCGACGGCATGATGCGCGAGGTCGACCGTGCGCTGCTGGCCATGGACGAGTACCAGAAGGACGACATGATGGTCGTCGTCGCCGGTTCCCCTCCGGGAGTCACCGGAAACACCAACATGATCCACGTCCACCTGCTGGGCGAGGACACCCGGGTTCCCAAGTAGTCGGGAAGTCCAGAAAAAGAGCGCTGATGGTTACCGTCGGCGCTCTTTTTGCATCTCCGGGAGGGGAGGGACCGGGGTCCCGGTGAGGGGTCGATTGTGGGCACTGACAACAAAGTGCTTGACACATCAACTAAATCTGGCGTATAACTAAATGCAACAGCACACCGCAACACCGCCACCCCATCTGAAGTGAGGACCCCCATGACCACCCCCGAGCAGACCATCAGCACCGCCACCCACATGGACGCCGTCACCCTCCGCGTCGGCGACCTAGAGAACATGTCCTCCTACTATGCGACCATCCTGGACATGGACCCGATCGAGGAGAAGTCCCGGGGCAGAGAGATCCACCGAGTGCTGGGCCGCAACGGCCTGCCTCTGATGCGTCTCGTGGCCACCCCCGGCCTGCCGGGTGTCGATCCCCGCCAGGCGGGTCTCTACCACACCGCCTTCCTGTTCGAGACCCCCGCGGCCCTCGCCGCCACCGTCTATCGCTCCGCGCGGGATCCCCGGTCCAGCTTCGTCGGTTCCTCCGACCACCTGGTCTCGGAGGCGTTCTACTTCACCGACCCAGAGGGCAACGGCATCGAACTGTATGTGGACCGGCCGCGGGAGGCCTGGACCTACACCAACGGTGATGTGGATATGGACACCGTCTACCTCGACCCCAACGCCTACCTGCAGAAACACCTCGACCAGGAGGTTCTGGAGTCCAACAGATCCCAGCCTGCCACCATCGGGCATGTCCACCTCCAGGTCGGTGACCTCAAGCAGGCCGCCGCCTTCTACCTCGACCGCATCGGTTTCGAACGCACCACCTCCATCCCCGGCGCGCTGTTCACCTCCGCCGGTGGGTACCACCATCATGTGGCCATGAACACCTGGCATTCCGGCGGTGCCGGGCCTCGGGCCGCCACCCTCGGACTCGCCGAGGTGTCCATCCTCGTACCCGAGCGGGAGGATCTGGACATGCTGGTCAGCCGCCTCGGTGACTGGGAGCATTCCGACAATGGAACCTCGGTGACCATGACCGACCCGTGGGGCATCCCGGTCACTGTCTCCCTCCCGGGGGTCACCACGCAGGAGCTGCTCGAGCGTCGATAGGCACCATATACGATGTCGGTGGCCGCGGTTTTGGTGACCCCCGCTGAGCTCGGGCACGAACCCAGTTTCCATTCCGGTAGCAGAGTCACCTGGTTCGGGCCAGATTGGAGGGCGTGAAATCAGTAGGCACAGTCAAATTCAGCAATCAGCTCCCCACCCAGCTCGAACCGCTGGTTCAGCTCGCGCACAATCTGCGCTGGTCGTGGCGTGAGGAAACCAAGCAGCTGTTCCGGGACATCGATCCGGAACTGTGGGCGAAGCTCGGGGAGGACCCCAAGCAGATGCTGCACCAGGCACCTGCCTCCCGCCTGCGCGAGCTCGCCGATGATGACGAATATCTGGGACGCATCAACAACGAATCCCAAAACCTCAGCGAGTACCTGACGGCCCCGCTGTGGTACCAGAAGACCTGCGCCGAGTCTGAGCGCAGCAACACCCCCATCACCGCCTACTTCTCCATGGAATTCGGCATCCACCCCAGCCTCCCGATCTACTCGGGTGGCCTCGGCGTGCTCGCCGGCGACCACATGAAGTCCGCCTCTGACCTCGGCGTCCCCCTGATCGGCGTCGGCCTGCTCTACACCCACGGTTACTTCACCCAGTCCCTGACCTCCGATGGTTGGCAGCAGGAGAAGTACGAGTACCACGATCCCGCCAACCTTCCGATTGTTGCCGTCACCGATGACAAGGGTGAGCAGCTCAAGGTCACCGTCGCCTTCCCCGAGGGCCGTCAGATCACCATCGCCCTGTGGGTGGCCAACGTCGGCCGCGTCCCGCTGCTCCTGCTCGACACCAACATCGACGAGAACCCCGGGGACATGCGTTCTGTCACCGACCGTCTCTATGGCGGTGACTCCGAGCACCGCATCAAGCAGGAGATCGTCCTCGGTGTCGGTGGCATCCGCGCCGTCGTCGCCTACTGCGAGGCAAAGGGCATCCCACGTCCGGATGTCGCCCACCTCAACGAGGGTCACGCCGGTTTCCTCACCCTGGAGCGCATCCGCCAGCGCATGGCGCAGGGCATGGACTACGCCGCCGCCTTCGAGCAGGTCCGCGCCTCCAACATCTTCACCACCCACACCCCGGTCCCGGCGGGCATCGACCGCTTCGATATGTCCATGGTGCGCCGTTACCTCGGTGACGGGCTGCCTGAGGATCAGCAGCTCTGCCCGGGTATCCCGCTGGACAAGGCCATTGACCTCGGACGTGAGGATGACCCTTCCCTTTTCAACATGGCACACATGGGTCTGCGTGCCTCCCAGCACGCCAACGGTGTGGCCAAACTCCACGGTGAGGTCTCCCGCGAGATGTTCGCCAGCCTCTACCCGGGTTATGAACCCGCGGAGGTCCCGATCGGCCATGTCACCAACGGTGTCCACCTCCCCACCTGGGTCAAGCCCGAGATGATGGAACTGATCGAGCGTGTCTCCGGTGGGGCTGACCTCGCCGTCGCCGACACCTGGAGCAACCCCGACGCGGTGCCCAACGAGAAGATCTGGGAGGTCCGCAACAAGCTGCGCGCCGATCTCGTCGAGGTCGCCCGCGACGCCACCTTCGAATCCTGGGCCACCCGTGGGCATGCCGACGCCCAGCTCGGCTGGACCCGTCGCGTCCTGGACCCGGAGGTGCTGACCATCGGTTTCGCCCGTCGCGTGTCCACCTACAAGCGCCTGACACTGATGCTGCGCAACCCGGAGCGGCTGCGTTCCATCCTCCTCAACGAGGAACGCCCGGTGCAGTTCGTGATCGCCGGCAAGGCCCACCCGCACGACATGGGTGGCAAGAAGCTCATGCAGGAGATCGTCCAGTTCGCAGACCAGGCCGGTGTGCGTGACCGCTTCCTGTTCCTGCCTGACTATGACATCAACCTGGCCAGCTACCTGGTCGCCGGCACCGATGTCTGGCTGAACAACCCGGTGCGCCCGCAGGAGGCCTCCGGCACCTCCGGCATGAAGGCCGTCATGAACGGTGGGCTCACCCTGTCGATCTCCGACGGCTGGTGGGATGAGATGCCCCAGCAGGAGACCGGTTGGACCATCCCGACAGTGGAGACCCCTGACTTCGAGTACCGCGACCACCTCGAATCCCAGGCCCTCTACGACCTGCTGGAAAATGATGTCGCCCCGCTGTTCTACGACCGTGATGACAACGGCATCCCACAGGGCTGGCTGGAGATGATCCGCAGGTCCTGGACCACCCTGTCACCGATGGTGACCTCCACCCGCATGGTCCGTGACTACACGACCGACTACTACCGTCCGACACAGCACCAGGCGACGCTTATCGCCAAGCCGAAGGACGCCGGTTCCTACGCCTCCTGGCTGGAGACCGTCAAGTCAGAGTGGTCCACGGTGGCACTGTCCAACCTGCGTGTTGCGGACACCGCTGCCGGTGGAGAGACCCACGCGGATACCGAGGCGGAAACCCTGATCACCGTGGATGTCGATCCCGGGTCGCTGCGCGATAAGGACATCCGTGTCCAGGCCGTCGTCGGTGATCAGGATGATCACGGCCAGATCGTGGATCCGGTGATCTATGACATGGAGAAGACCGGCAAGACCACCTACACCGTGGCGATCCACCGTGACCTCCCCGGCACCGTCGGCTACACCGCCCGCGTGGTGCCCTGCCACGAGATGCTGGTCAATGCCGCTGAAACCGGACTGATCACCTACTACCACGCCTAATACCAGGCCCAGTACCAGGCGCGTCAGAAAACCGGACGGGGCCCCCCACCCCGCGGGTGGGGGCCCGTCCGGCTTTCCCGGAAGTTACACCTTCCGGTGGGAGCGGACACCCAGGTAGGTCAACACCGCCGCGGCGGCCGCGGTGGTAGCAGACTTCACCGTCGGTTCAAAATCGGGCAGGAAATCACCCATGTGGTTGGCGGGGACATCCTGGGCCACCCGGTCGGCAGCCACGGCACGTGCCCAGTCACCGGCGGGGGTCGCACCGATCGTCCAGTACAGATACGGGCTGTTGAGCGCCAGCGGGATGTTGGGGAAATCCTCCGATGCGGTCCACCGGTCGGCGGTCACCGACTCGGGCCCGAAGACCTCATCGAAGACCGGGCGGACCTTCGCGAAGACATCCACATCATTGTCGGTGAGTTCACCGTGGGCGAAGTACTCGATGACCGGTTCATGCTCGATCCCGGAAGCCATGCACTCGCCCTTGACCACCCGTTCAATGGCCCGGTAGATCCTCTTTTTCACCTTGTCGTTGTAGAACCGGCAGTTGAGCACCAGCCGCGCCTCGCTGGGGATGGTGTTGTTGGAATTGCCGGATTGCAGGGTGCAGACCGAGATGACCGCGAATTCCTCGGGGGAGACCTCGCGACCGACGATGCCCTGCAGGCGCACCACGATCATCGCCGCCACATAGGTCGGGTCGATGGAGTTGTGGGGCATCGATCCGTGGGCACTGCGTCCCCGGATGCGGATGTCGATGGAGTCGCAGGCCGCCAGGGCCGCGCCGGGTCGGCTCATCACCGCGCCGGCCGGTCCAGGCACCACATGTTGGGAGAAGCAGACATCGGGGCGGGGGATCTTCTGTGCCAGACCGTCGGCGATCATGGCGTTGGCCCCGCGGGCGTTTTCCTCCGAGGGTTGGAACAGGGCGATGAAGGTGCCCTGCCAGGCGTCACGTCGTTCGTCGAGAAGCGCACAGGCCCCCAGCAGCGCGGTGGTGTGCATGTCGTGCCCGCACGCGTGCATGACCGGCACGTTGGTGCCGTCGAGGGGACGGATCCGCGTCGAGGCCCACGGCACGCCGGTGGTCTCCTTGACGGGCAGGCCGTCGAAATCCGCGCGCATCAGCGCGACCGGGTGATTCTCATGGTCACCATTGCGGAAGATCGCGATGACACCGTACCCGCCAACCGGCGAGATCACCTCGCAGTCGAAGCGGTTCAGTTGGCTGAGGATGGTGCGCGATGTCTCGGTTTCGAAACCGGACAGCTCCGGGTGCTCGTGGAGATCCTGGTAGAGAGATTCCTGCCATGACAGGTCAACGCCGTGGTTGCGCAGCAGATCGGAGATATGACTCATGGATACGATACTAGGGCAGCTCGCGCGTCCGGCGCGGTCGGTGGGTGCTTATCGACGCCTCCCTGTCACCGCTGCAGCAACGGGTTGTACTTGAGACTGTTGCGTTCCACGGAACACTCCGTGGCGATCTTTATCTCCTCGTCGATCCACCCCTCGTCCCGCAGACGGTACAGTTCCTGCACCACCCGGTCGCGGACATTCTGGGGCGAGAGGGTGTTGAGGTAGATCTTCGTGCCACCCTCGAAACCGGCGAGGGTGGACACCCGCCACTTGATGGTGACCCGCCAGGGCATCGGCATGTCCACATCCACCGGTTTGTGGTGCCACTCCTCATTGCAGGGCACATCGGGGCCGGTGGCCGCGTGGCAGGCATGGATGAGATCACTCATGGCACGGATCTCCTCCTCGGACTGCAGCCACGGCTCCGACACCGGGGACTTGGAGTAGATCTCCAGGGTGGGGTAGCGGTTGCCGAAACCGGCGAAGGCCACCGCGTGATCATTCTCCGCGATGATGAGGTTGTGGTACCCGGCGTAGTCCACACCCCACTCGTTGTACATGTTGGGGTTCTGGCGCAGCTGGGCCAGTTCCACATCATTCTGGTACCCGCGCTCGTCGATGGCCACGAGCTGTTTGTGCAGGTGGTCGAAGGACGCACCGGCGGGTTTGAGCCAGTTCTGGAACGCCACCACGTAAGGGGCGTACCGGTTGCGTGCATACAGATCACGCATGCCGTCCAGGGTGAAGTGGATGAACGCGGCGTGTTCCTCACTGGTCAGGGTGCCGGAGGAGGCCAGCTCGGAGTCATCGATGGCATCGTCGGTGAAGTGGCGCCGGGCGACGATGACGTCATGGCCCCCGGAGAAATAGCTCGGGGCACGTTCCAGGAGCTCCACCTCCGTCAGGCTGGCACCATCCTCACCGGCGGCCTTCATCCTCGTGCGCACAATCGCCAGAACATGTCGACGCCCCTCCGGGTCGGCGAGGTAGGTGGCCATGCGCATGGCGGTCTCGGGATCCATCTCGAAACCGAAGTTCTTGTTCCAGTACTCGTAGGTGACGATCTCAAACAGGTTGGGCACCCGCCGGAACTCCGCCACCGTGTCACCCAGATCCTTCGGCAACCCACCGGGCAGGATCTCGAAATCCCCCTTGCCGGAACGCACCATCCGGGATTTCTCCGGGGGAGTGGAGAGCTGATTGTCCTGGCAGAACGCGCAGTAGGAGGTGTGATCCTTCGGGTTCAGCGGCACCGGATCCGAGGCGGGACGTGACAGGGGCCGATTGCCCCGCCCGGGCACCGTCCACACCTCGGTGCCGGTGAAGGGGTGGATCTGCTTGATGGTGCCGTCAGCCATCGTGCGGATGGGGGTGGGTTGGATACGGAAGGGACTGTTCATGACACCCAGATTATTGGCTACTGTGTTGTCATGCCGAAGATCCAATTTGATGTACTTGTCCCGGACACCGATTCCATCGATCTCGCGGGACGCTTCACCGCCGTATCCGACCTGTTGAGGAACAAGGAGCTGCTCAGCTCGGCCCTGGTGGTCCATGATCCGGAACCGGCGGTGGCCCCCGCGGTGGAGGAGCAGCTGCGCCAGACCTACCGGGATGAGCATGAGGACACCGACCTGGAGGAGGCCTCCGTCAACCGCTACCTCATCGAGGTGGACGGGGTGAAGGGGTCCGTCAACCAGATCACCATGATCTTCGCCCGCCTGCTCACCCCACCGGCTGAGCTGCCCAAGGATGCCTTCCTGCTCGAGCAGGAACTGGCCTATGAGCTCCCCGCGACCTACCCGTGGACCGTGGAGATCATCCGCTAGGGACGCTAGAGGCCGGAAGTCAATCCTTCTGCGAACCTCTCGGCGATCTGCCTGCCGGCGGCACGCAGCTGGGCTGCCACATCGGTGGTCTTCTCCAATTCGACGGGGATGATCCCCGCCGGGACCTCCCCGTCGATCTCACCGGCAGCCACCACCAGGGGGACACCGGCCGCCGAGGTGAGCGCATGGAGGGTGCCCACCACCTTCCCGGTGTGGGACTGGGCATCCAGACGCCCCTCACCGGTGATGACCAGATCTGCCTGGGGGATCATCTCCTCCAGTCCTGTGGCTCGGGCGATCAGGGGCGCACCGGGCAGGATGTGGATGTGGTCGGTCGTGCCGTGCATAAGGGTGGACAACCAGGTCAACCCGATCCCGATGCCACCGGCTGCACCCATGCCGGGGATGGTGCCGTCAACGTCCAGGACATCGCAGAGGTGGGACAATCCGGCGTCGAGAAGCTCCACCTCCTCTGGCGTGGCCCCTTTCTGGGGCCCGAAGACGTGGGCCGCCCCGTGGGGGCCGGTGGCCGGCGCGGTGACATCCGTCAACAGCACCCATTCCGCGACGGCCGCGGGGATGTTGAGCAGCGTGGTGTCGATGTTATCGAGGTTGACCAGGTCAGCACCGCCCTTACCCAGGGCGTACCCCTGCTTGTTGCGGGGGACCGCGCCGAGCGCAACGAGGATGCCGGTGCCGCCGTCGGTGGTGGCCGAACCGCCCAGACCCAGCGTGATACGGGTGGCACCCCGGCTCACCGCATCAGCGACGAGCACACCGGTGCCGTAGGTGTCACCCGTGGTGGGCACGGGGTTGTCCGCCACTGCAGGCAGACCCGAGGCGGCCGCGACATCGATGTAGGCGGTGGCTGTGGCCTGATCGAAGGTGTAACTGGCCTCGGTGAGCCGCCCCGCCGCGGTGGTGGTGGGCAGGGTGATCCTCTCCCCGCCGAAGATCTCGGACGTGCCCTCGCCGCCATCGGCCATGGGGGCCAGGGTGATCTCCGCGTCGGCCAGGACCTCCCGGACACCCTCGGCCAGCCAGGTCGCCGCCTGGCCGGCGGTGGCGGTGCCCTTGTAGGAATCCGGCGCGATGATGATGGTGGGGGTGGATGGCATGGAGGACCTTTCGCTTGCGTGGGGCGTCCCGGGGCACTGGGCGCTGTCACAAGAAACTCTATCGTCCGGCGGGTGGTGTTCGGCAACCGGCGGGCCCGGGCGGGGATCACAGGTGGTGGTATTAATACCAGTGGGGCCACCGGTTTCATCGGCGTGGGCTCCGGCGGTCATCTCGGATACTGTTCCTTAAGGAGGCAGGTTCGGCGGGTGAACCAAATGCTCCGGAGTGTGAAATTTTCCACATTGTGGTCATATCGTCATCGGACTGACATAATCGGACGTGAGTGTTGACCTGCCACTGTGGCCCTTGTGAGTCAACTCTCATGGTTGAGAGTTGCTCTTTAGGGCCCGCGTGGTTTAAAACTATTAACCGTTAGGTATGACAAGCCGTGCCCCTCGGTGTAGTTGAAATTTCATTGCAAATTCACCTGCCCGCGGTGCCGAGATGGGAACGTTGAATTCATGACTGTAGATGAGCAGGTCTCCAACTACTACGACATGCTGCTGAAGCGCAACGCCGGGGAACCTGAGTTCCACCAGGCTGTCGCGGAGGTTCTCGAATCTCTGAAGATCGTCCTGGAGAAGGACCCCCACTACGCCGACTACGGTCTGATCCAGCGTCTCTGCGAGCCGGAACGTCAGCTGATCTTCCGCGTCCCCTGGGTAGATGACAATGGTCAGGTGCACGTCAACCGTGGTTTCCGTGTCCAGTTCAACTCCGCACTCGGCCCCTACAAGGGTGGTCTGCGTTTCCACCCCTCCGTCAACCTCGGCATCGTCAAGTTCCTCGGCTTCGAGCAGATCTTCAAGAACTCCCTCACCGGTCTGCCGATCGGTGGCGGCAAGGGCGGTTCCGACTTCGACCCCAAGGGCAAGTCCGAGCTGGAGATCATGCGCTTCTGCCAGTCCTTCATGACCGAGCTGCACCGCCACATCGGCGAGTACAAGGATGTCCCGGCCGGTGACATCGGAGTCGGTGGCCGCGAGATCGGTTACCTCTTCGGCCACTACCGTCGCCTGGCCAACCAGCACGAGTCCGGTGTGCTCACCGGCAAGGGCCTGACCTGGGGTGGTTCCCTGGTCCGTACCGAGGCCACCGGCTTCGGCACCGTCTACTTCGTGCAGGAGATGATCAAGGCTGAGGGTGAGGCCCTCGAGGGCAAGAAGATCATCGTCTCCGGTTCCGGCAACGTGGCCACCTACGCCATCCAGAAGGCCCAGGAACTGGGCGCGGTTGTGGTCGGTTTCTCCGACTCCAGCGGCTGGGTCTCCACCCCGAACGGTGTCGATGTGGCGAAGCTGCGTGAGATCAAGGAGGTCCGCCGCGCACGCGTGTCCTCCTACGCCGACGAGGTGGAGGGCGCCGAGTACCACACCGACGGTTCCATCTGGGATCTGACCGCGGACATCGCGCTGCCCTGTGCCACCCAGAACGAACTCGACGGCGACAATGCCCGCACCCTCGCGGACAACGGCTGCCGCTTCGTGGCGGAGGGCGCCAACATGCCCTCCACCCCCGAGGCCATCGAGGTCTTCCGTGAGCGCGGCATTCTCTTCGGACCGGGCAAGGCCGCCAACGCCGGCGGCGTGGCCACCTCGGCACTGGAGATGCAGCAGAACGCCTCCCGTGATTCCTGGAGCTTCGAGTACACCGATGAGCGCCTGCACCGCATCATGAAGAACATCTTCAAGTCCTGCGCCACCACCGCCAAGGAGTACGGCCACGAGAAGAACTACGTGGTCGGTGCGAACATCGCCGGCTTCAAGAAGGTCGCCGACGCCATGCTCGCCCAGGGTGTTATCTAAGCCCAGCCAAACACCACGGTAAGAACCACGGTGCGGTCACAGCCACCAGATCGACACAACCGCCTGCCCCCGGGAGATCCTTCCCAGGGCAGGCGGTTGTTTTCTGGGTTTCTGCGGTTCTGCGGTTCGCGCAGGCCAACCCGGACCGGCTGACTCAGGCCAGTTCGATGACCCGGTCCACGCCGGACAGCGCCGCCCGGCGGTGGGCGATGATGATCACGGTGGTGTCCCGCAGACTGGACAGGGTGCGGGACAGCTCCGCCTGGTTGAGGGCATCCTGGTGGCTGGTCGCCTCATCTAGTACCAGCACCCGTGGGCGGCGTGCGAGCGCCCGGGCGAGGCAGACACGCTGTTTCTGGCCGCCGGACAGTGCCAGGGCACTGGTCTCCAGATCAATGTCACCGATGGAGGCCGCCCGCATCGCCGCCATCGCCTCCTCCTCGCTGAGATCCGGGTTACCCACCCGCAGGTTGTCCAGGACGGAACCCCGGAAGAGTGTGGACGTCTGTTCCACGAAGGCAACGGTGTCGCGCAGTTCCCTGAGGGGGATCTCGCGGACATCCACGCCACCGAGGGTGACCTGGCCGGCCTGCACATCCTGCAGGCGCACCAGCGTGCTGGCCAGGGTGGATTTTCCTTTACCGCTGGGGCCGACCAGCCCGATGTGCTCACCGGCATCGACGGTGATCGACACCCCGCTCAGGATCGGGCGCCCCTGGCCGATGGTGACGTCCTCCCAGCGGATATCCAGGGGTCCGTCGGGTAGGCGGGCTGGTTCAACCGTCTCCGGGATGGCCACAGGTGCGTCGATGAGCTGGTAGTAGCGCCGTGCGCTCTCCAGGGCGGTGGGCAGGGTGCGGGCGAAGCCCTCGACCGCATCGAGGGCGGGTGCCACTCCCACCACGATGACGGCCGCCACCACATCAGAGGTTGCCCAGATGATGAGGGCCGCCGCGATCCACGGCCAGGCCAGTGCTAGGCCCTGACGGAACCCGACACGCAGCCCCTGGGCGGTCACCGCGCGGTTCAGCCGGTCCTCAAGACCCGCCAGCTGCCGCAGCCGGTTGGCCTCTGCATGGTGGGATTGGATCTCCAGGCGCCCAGCGGCATCCTCCGACAGGTGCTGGGAGATCAGACTGCGGATGCCGGCCTCACCCGGACCGGGGGCAGCGCGGCCGAGTAGGGGAATCAGCCACCCGATGAGGATGCCCACCACGCCGATGATCCCGGCGACCGGGTCGAGGACGAACAGGGCGACCCCGGCCGTGAGACTGAGCAGCACCGCCGTGACGGTGGGGGCGATGGTGTGCGCGAAGAAGACCTCGATGGAGTTGATGTCACGGGTGGCCACGGCGAGCACCGCACCGCTGCCGGACCGCACACGGGGTGTGCCCTGGCGGACGAGGGCGTCGTAAAGCTCAACCCGCATCCGGGCGAGCAGGGTGAACGCGGCGCGGTGGCCGCACACCTGCTCACCCCACCGGCTGATCGCCGCTGTCAGCGCGAGCAGCGCCATGACCACCCCGAGCACCCAGGCGGACAGGTCCGGGCCGGTGGTGAACACCCAGGTCGGCACAATGATGAGGCCCGCGGCCGTGAGCTGGCTGAGCAGACGCAACGCGGTGGAGGCGATGAGTGTGCCCCGCACGGGGGCGGCGGTACGCAGCAGACGGTTGATCACTGTTCCTCCTCCAGGACGCGGGTGAAGAACCCGCCGTGGGTGGCGATCTCCCCCGGGGGACCGAAGGCCTGGATGTGGCCCCCGGCGAGCACCAGCACCAGGTCCGCATCCAGGGCCTCAGCGGGCCGGTGGGTGATCTCGATGAGCGTGGCGCCGGTGGCACGCGCCGTCTCACGCAGCAGGGCCGCGTTGTCGGTGTCCAGGTTGGCGGTCGCCTCATCCAGCACGATCACCCCGGCACCCTTGACCAGGCCTCGGGCCGCGGAGATGCGGGCGGCCTGACCCCCGGAGACACCACGCCCGGTCTCCCCGATACGCAGATCCAGTGGCAACCTCGCCCGTTCCAGGATGTCCGCGGTGGTGGAGCTGTCCACACCCCGGCCGGCCAGGTCCAGGTTATCGGCCAGCGTGCCTGAGAACAGCGTCGCCGACTGTGGCACATACGCCACCGACCTGCGCAGATCCGCCGCCGTACACTCCTCGCCGCCGATGCGCACCGCACCGCTGAACCCCTGCAGACCCGCGAGGGCGAGCGCCAGGGTGGACTTGCCGGCACCACTGGGACCGACGATGGCCAGGTGCGCCCCGTGGGGCAGACGGAAGGAGACGTCGGTGATCACCGTGCGCTCCCCACGGGCGACCGTGAGCTTGTCGACGTCCACCGCCCCCACCTGCAGCCGACCCTCCGGAACCTCCCCGGGATCCGGGGCATCACCCCGGTTGCCCAGTGCACGGCGGATGGTGCCCAGGGAGGCCTTACCGGCCAGACCGGTGTAGAAGGTCCGGCCCATGCGGTTGACCGGATCGATGAGCAGACGGGCCAGCAGCACCACCGCCACAGCCTCACCCACCCCCAGATCCCCACGGGTGAGACCGATCAGCGCCGAGACCGCCGCCACCGTCGTGGTGGCCAGACCGAAGGCACCATCGGTGATCAGGATCATCAACTGGTTGCGGTAGAGCAGGGTCATCACCTGGGTGCGCATCTTCTCCGCCATGCCGCGGATCCGGGCGCGCCGGGAACCGGTGGCATTGAGGATCATGGTGGTGCCCAGCGTGCGCACCGATTCCAGAAACACCCCGGCCAGCTGCCCGGAGGCACGTCCGTACCCGGCACCTGCACCCTTGAGGGAACGGGACGCCCACCCCAGGATCACGGGTATGACCAGCATGCCCACGAGCAGGAGACCGGCGATCGGCCAGGACACCGCCGCGCCGAGGATGATGAGCACCACCACCGGGGCGATCACCGCGGCGAGGTAGGGGCCGAGGAACAACACGGTGTAGGTGGAGGCCTTCTCCGTGGCGTCGGTGGCCTCCGTGATCACCTGGGCATCGTCGCGGGAGGTATCGGGGCCGAGGGACAGGCTGACGCGGGCGAGCTGTTCCCGCCACCGGGCCTCCTGACGCGCGCGCAGGCGCCCGGGGAGGACATTCTCCACCACCAGCAGGACCCCGGCCACCACAGCGGCCAGGATGGTCACCACAAGGGCGGGTGTGGGATCCCCGGCTGTGTCACCGAGCTGGGCGGTGATCAGGTCCGCCAGACCCAGGATCATCACCGCCATCACCGCTGTACGAACCGTGATCAACAGAGTGATCAACCAGCCGACCCGCGGGACATCCTGCAGAAGCGAACGCACGATGTGTACTTCCTTTCACGAAAACATCGCCATCAGCAGTTCACATTAGCCGGTGCGGTGGACACCACCCAGTTCACAGGTGACGTACAGAAAACACTCCCGTGGTCCCCGCAGTATTCCCAGCCACAGTTCCGTGTGGTTGCCCTATCCCGTCGGTGAATCTGGGTACGCTAAGGGGCATGTACAAAGTCTTCGAGTCACTTGATGCACTGGTCCATAACGTCGAGCGGGCCTATGGCGTTCCCATGACCTCCAACTGCGTGGTTCCCCGCCAGGAAATGCTCGCACTGCTGGATGATCTGCGTGATGCCCTGCCCGCCGAACTTGATGATGCCCAGGATGTGCTCGATCACCGTGATGATGTGCTCCGTGAGGCCGGGGAGCGGGCCCGGGTGCTCGTCGAGGATGCCGAGATCGAGGCCCGGGACATCCTGGAGCGTGCCACCCGTGAGGCCGACGCCATGATCGAGGATGCCACCAATCACGCCAACACCGTGGTCGCCAACGCCAATGACACCGCAGACCGCACCGTCACGGATGCCCGGCGGGAGGCTGACAGCCTCACCGAGCGCGCCCAGGCTGAGGCGGACCGTCTCATCGCCTCCGGCAATGACTCCTACCGACGCGCTGTGGCGGAGGGTCAGGCGGAGCAGGAACGTCTGGTCAACGAGGCCGAGGTGGTCCGTCGCGCCAACGAGGAGGCACACCGCATCGTCGATGCCGCCCACGCCGATTCCAACAAGCTGCGCAATGAGTGTGACGAATTCGTCGATTCCAAACTGGCGGAGTTCGAGACCATGCTGTCGACCACCCTGCGCAGCGTGTCCTCCGACCGCACCGCGCTGCGCCGCGGTGCCGGAGTCACCGGCCGCGATTCCAGGGAACCGGTGGCCCGGGATTATGACCGGGACATCGAACGCGAGCCACGCGGCTACGACCGCGACTACTGATACCGGCTGATGCCGCGGGCATCACCGTCACCCATCCACACGACAAGCGCATCGCGTCTCCTGCCGGTTCGACCCGTGCCCGGGGGGCCGGTCAGACCACGGTCTACACACGGCCACCACACCGTCGATGTAACAGGTGAGGCGGGATGCGGGTAGGATCTGGCAGGTCATGAAATCTCCATTTGTATTTGATGTCGCAGCATTGCTGCGCGGTAGCGGTCTCCCAGAGAACATCCAGCAGTCCGGGCCCAGCCCGGCCCGTATCGGTCCTGAGATGATCGCCATTCCCGAGGGGGGCCACGTCGATATCGACGCCCACCTCATTCCCCTCGGCGGGGGTATCTCCGTCCAGGCAACCATCCAGGCTCAGCTGAAGGGACAGTGTTCACGCTGCCTGCGTGAGCTGTCCCCCCAGACCACCCTGAACGTCTCCGAGGTGTTCGCCGTCGATGATGATTTCATCACCGGTGAGGCCGTCGAGAACGAGGATGAGCTGCCCCAGGTCAATCAGGATTCCATCGATCTGCTGCAGTCCGTCATCGACGCGGCCGGTCTGAATCTGCCGTTCAACCCACTGTGCACGGAACTCGGTTACGATTCCTGCGATGACAGTGAGGTCCCCGCACCCGACGGCACCGTCGACGACGAGGATGATGACGGTGAAGGTCGGGTCGACCCGCGATGGGCGGGCCTGGAGAAGTTCCTGTGAGCCGCAAGAAAACCCGGGTCACCGGGGTCGATGCGCTCACTGAGGCCTTCGACGCGGTCGATCATGCCCCCCTCCTGGCTAGCCTCGGCGTGGATATCGACCGGGATCTGCTGATCCTGGCGCTGACCCACCGGTCATTTGCCAATGAGAACGGGATGCTGCCGAACAATGAGCGCCTGGAGTTCCTCGGTGACGCCGTGCTGGGTCTGGCCGTGGCCAACCGGTTGTACGAGCTGTATCCCAGCAGTCCGGAATCCGATATCTCCAAGATGAGGGCATCCATCGTCAGCCGGTACGGTCTGGCTGATATCGCCCGGGAGATCAACCTGGGTGAGTTCATCCTCCTGGGTCGGGGTGAGCTGCTCACCGAGGGGCGTAGTAAGGAATCCATCCTCGCTGACACCACCGAGGCGCTGCTGGGCGCGATTTTCCGCCAGCACGGTTTCGAGGTGGCGCGTGATGTCGTGCTCGCACTGTTCCACCACAAGATCAACCACGCCTCCGCGAAGGGCATCCACCAGGACTGGAAGACCACCCTGCAGGAGGAACTGGCCCAGCGCAGGAAGCCGATGGCGGATTACCAGACCACCTCCGTGGGTCCGGACCATGACCTGGTGTTCACCGCCGTGGTCCATCTCGAGGATGTGGAGATGGGCAGGGGAGAGGGGCCGAACAAGAAACTCGCCGAACAGGAGGCAGCCCGCCAGGCCTTCCTGAAGCTCAGGGAGAAGCGTGCCTGAACTGCCCGAAGTTGAGGTGGTCCGCCGGGGTTTGGAGGACCACATGGTGGGACGCACCATCGTCTCCACCTCGGTGTTGCATCCGCGTGCCGCCCGCAACCAGGCCGGCGGCGGCGCCGAGATCGAGGCCAACCTCACCGGACTTAAGGTCGGCGCCACCAACCGGCGTGGAAAATTCCTGTGGCTGGAACTCGATGACGTTGCCGAGCAGGCCCCCTCCGGTCTGGGGTTGCTCGTCCATCTGGGTATGAGTGGGCAGATGCTGGTCAAATCCCCCGACACGTCCCCCAACCCGCATCTGCGGGCACGGGCGGAGCTTGACGACGGCAACGAGGTCTGGTTCGTCGATCAGCGCACCTTCGGGTATTGGTGGCTGGGGGAGCTTGTCGACGGGGTCCCCGGACGCGTCGCCCACATCGCCCGCGATCTCCTCGATGACGCCCTCGACATCCCGGCGCTCGCCGCAGTGCTCAAGACGAAGAACACCGAGATCAAACGTCTCCTGCTCAACCAGGAGATCGTCTCCGGCATTGGCAACATCTACGCCGATGAGATGCTGTGGGAGGCGGGTATCCATCCCCGGCAGAAGGCCAGCAGGATCTCCCTCACACGTCTGGTGGCGCTGCTGGAGGCCGGGCGTGAGGTCATGATCCGCGCCTTGGATCAGGGCGGGACCAGCTTCGATGCGCTCTACGTCAATGTCAACGGCGCGTCCGGGTACTTCTCGCTGTCCCTCAATGCCTATGGGCAGGCGGGCAAGCCGTGCGCGCGGTGCGGGAACCCGATCACCCGGGAGACCTTCATGAACCGGGGCAGCCACTTCTGCAATCGTTGCCAGAAAGTGCGCTGACTCACTTTCATACGGTAGGTTTCCCGTATGGAATCCTTACTCAATGCTGTTACCGCAGTGAACGACAAGCTGTGGCTGCTGGTTATCGTGGTCCTGGTCGGGTCCGGTGTCTGGTTCTGTGCCACCACCCTTCTGGTGCAGATCAGGTACATCCCGGACATGTTCAGGGCCATCGTCGAGAAACCCTCGGATATCTCCGAGGGGCAGAAGGGCATCTCCGCCTTCAAGGCCTTCACTATTTCCGCTGCCTCACGCGTGGGCACCGGCAACGTCGCCGGCGTGGCCATCGCCGTGGCCGTGGGTGGACCGGGTGCCGTGTTCTGGATGTGGATGATCGCCATCATCGGTGGTGCTACCAGCTTCGTGGAATCAACCCTCGCGCAGGTGTACAAGGTCCGGGACAAGGACTCCTACCGTGGTGGCCCCGCCTACTACATGACCAAGGCACTGAACTGGAAGTGGTTGGCCACCATCTTCGCCGTGCTGATCTCGGTGACCTACGGTTTTGTGTTCAACGCCGTGCAGGCCAACTCCATCTCCGCCGCGGTGGCCAACTCCTTCAGCGCCGACGGCATGCTGACCAAGTGGATCGTCGGTCTGGTCCTGGCTGTGCTCACCGCCGCGATCGTTTTCGGTGGTGTGCAGCGCATCGCCAGCGTTACCCAGGTCATCGTCCCTGTCATGGCGGTGCTCTACATCGCCATCGGTCTTGTCGTGGTGGTCATCAATATCGGTGAGGTCCCCGCGATGGTCACCTCGATTGTCACCCACGCCTTCGGTATCCGGGAGTTCGCCGGAGCCACCCTCGGTGCAGTGATCATGCAGGGTGTGCGCCGTGGTCTGTTCTCCAATGAGGCCGGGATGGGTTCCGTGCCCAACGCCGCCGCGACCGCATCCGTCTCCCACCCGGCCAAACAGGGCCTGATCCAGACCCTGGGTGTGTACTTCGACACCCTGATCGTCTGTAGCATCACCGCCTTCATCATCCTGCTGGCAGAACCTGATCTGTATGCCTCCGAGGGCGGTATGGAACTGACCCAGAACGCGTTGGCCAACTCGGTGGGTGAGTGGGGCATCCACTTCCTCACCGTGGTCATCATCTTCCTGGCCTTCTCCTCGGTCATCGGCAACTACTACTACGGCGAGTCCAATATCGAATTCCTCACCAACAACCGCTCCTACCTGCAGGCCTTCCGTGTCCTGGTGACCCTCTGCGTCCTGGGTGGGGCCATCGGTTCGGTACCGCTGGTCTGGGCACTGGCCGATGTGTTCTCCGGTCTCATGGCCATCACCAACCTCATCGCGGTGGTGCCGCTGACGGGTGTGGCCCTGGCAGTGCTGCGCAACTACGGTCGCCAGCGCCGGGCCGGCCTGGATCCCGTGTTCAGCCGCGACGATGAGGAGATCAGGGGCCTGCGTGGCTGGGAGGGTATGGAATGCTGGGATGGGTCCGATCCCCTGACTGTTCGGAAAACCGATTGATCAGGTTGTGGGTGCAGCTTCGGCCTGGTGGGGTATACCCGTGTGCCTCTGCTCGTCGACGGAGGAGTATTCCTCGCGCTACGACGTGAACCGTGCTTGAATGAGATTTTGCCTGCATCTCACCGTTGAATGGAGTCCAAACCGTGGCTGAAGAACCGTCGTTACTATTCCTGCATGGAGTGGGGACAGGGGATCTCGACAACAAGTGGCAAACCCATCTTTCAGCCGCTCTCGTTCATGCGGGTTTCCCACCTCTCGATGGGGTTGAGACGTCTGCACCCAAATACAGCGATCTCCTACAGGGCACTGATGAGGATCTCAAAGTTCCCAAGATCACCATCAGTGATTGGTCTTCCAAGGAAGCGAAATCCCAACGCAGGGCATTCGAGCACCGCATCGCAGCGATGGAGTACCGGCTAAGACATCATGCAGAAGGAAATGGTGGGGTCATAGCAGATACCGTGGTGGACTTGGCCCTCGGTAATCCATACTTCACGCAGGCCCAAAACTACCTCTCAACTCCCAATGTCAGAGCGAGCGTCCTCACACGGGTCTTAGATAATATTCCGCAGTCCGGTCCTATTGTCATCGTGGGCCACAGCCTCGGATCAGTCATCGCAGTGGATCTGCTGAGACGTCTTCCGGAAGCAGTTCGTGTGATGGGATTGGTCACCATTGGAAGCCCTCTAGCCAATGGACACTTCCAGGTGGATAAGCTGACGGATGTTCTCCAGGAACCGCCGAGGAACTTGGAGTGGTGGGTGAATTTCTGGAGTAACACCGACCCGGTGGCAGCACTACGTGGAGTCTCCTCAGCTTTTCCCTGGATGCTGGATGTTCGTGTCAAGACCCCTCTCCTCCCCACGCAAGCTCATTATGCGGAGCAGTACCTCGCCGATGACCTGGTTGCCAAAGCTGTCGGTTTCGGCCTGTTCGGATCCCGGTCAAAGGACCTTGTTGCTGCTGACAAGGGAATAGACATTGCGCTTGATGGTGTCGAGATTATGGCCATAGTGGCACTCCGCTATGCGCATTTGATCAAGAGGCAACTGAAGGGTGATCAGCTGAGCCGGTATTCAGGGGCGTTGCGACGGGTCCAGGTGGCTCTCATTGAGGACATCAAGGTCAGGAAAAGAGCACAGAACAGGCCCATCCCGGAGCAGATCATGGCTCTCGGTTTTGATTTCACTAATCCCGACGCGGAGGCACCCGAACCCCGGCCAGGCCACCACTTCTCCGGGGAGGATGCGGTTGCCACGGTGATCGCTCTCGCCGCAGAGAATCTGATCCGCCCCTATGAAATCTCCGTCAAGGACGATGTCCGTCGTACAGCGCTTAAAGAGCTCACAGCGGAGATGGGGCTGGGCTCCCACTATGGTGACAAAGTGTTCACTGCGCTGGATGCCGCCGCCAAGGTTCTGTCGCCTGTCAGTCGTAAGACCCAGTTGCTGAAGTGGGGGAGCCTGGGGGCCGGCGCGGTGGCCATCGTGGCGGCAACTGGTGGTCTGGCACTTGCGGCAGCGCCGGGACTGGCCGGTGCCGCGGTCATCACCAGTGCACTTGCCAGTTTCGGCCCGGGTGGGATGATCGGTGGTCTCCTTACCGCTGGAACGCTGGTGTCTGCGGGTGGTGGTGGAATCGCGGTGGGCATGATGAGCCCGGGTACCTCCGCGGAATCGATGGAGGCCGTGGTGCACTACCAGCTCGCAGTTGTCATCTTGAGGAAACTGAAGGGTTACGAACAGGATCCCACCATTTGGATGGATCTCACCCTGGCCGAGAGAAAACTGCGCAGAGAATTAGAACGTGTTGATGAGTTCTCGGATGAGCAGGCACCATCGGTGACAGAATTGAAGCGCAAACTCATATCGGTAGAGAGGACCCTGACCTATCTGACAGACAACGGGCTCAAGCCTGCGGGGCCGGCTGAGGGTTCCGGGGAACCCCAGTCTTCCTGGTTGAAGATGAGCCCCCCGAAACTTCTACGAAAATAAAAGGAATGCAGTCCCGGGCACGAACACAGTTCCGAGACTTCTTGAGGAGAAACTCACCATGACTGATCACGTCCGTCTCACCGCCTTTGTTCACGGCCATGTCCAGGGCGTGGGTTTCCGGTGGTGGACCAGATCCCAGGCACTGGAACTGGGGTTGGCAGGGTCTGCCACCAACCTCGATGACGGCCGGGTCTGTGTTGTCGCGGAGGGTCCGGAGGGGCGTTGTCGGGAGCTGCTGATTCGACTCGGTGAGCAGCCCAGCCGTCATCGCCGGGTGGGAACGGTGAACACCGTAATCGAACAGTGGAGCGAGTCGCGTGGGGTGGAGGGCTTCACTGAACGCTAGACTCTGAAGCCGATATGTATCTGAAATCGTTGACGCTCAAGGGGTTCAAGTCCTTCGCCTCTGCAACGACCCTGAAATTCGAACCCGGCATCTGTGCCGTGGTGGGCCCGAACGGTTCCGGCAAGTCCAATGTCGTGGACGCCCTGGCCTGGGTCATGGGGGAGGGGTCCGCCAAGACCCTGCGTGGCGGCAAGATGGAGGATGTGATCTTCGCCGGTGCGGGTGACCGGAAACCGCTGGGTCGCGCGGAGGTCACCCTCACCATCGACAATTCCGATGGTGCCCTGCCGATTGACTACACCGAGGTTTCCGTCACCCGCCGGATGTTCCGGGACGGCGCCAGCGAGTATGAGATCAACGGTGCCCGTGCCCGGCTCATGGATATTCAGGAACTGTTGTCGGATTCCGGCATCGGCCGGGAGATGCACATCATGGTCGGCCAGGGGAAGCTCGCCGAGATCCTGGAATCCCGCCCAGAGGAACGCCGGGCCTATATCGAGGAGGCCGCCGGTGTGCTCAAGCACCGGCGTCGCAAGGAGAAGGCCCAGCGCAAAATCCAGGGCATGCAGGTCAACCTCGACCGCCTCATGGATCTCACGGAGGAGCTGCGTCGACAGCTCAAACCCCTGGCGCGTCAGGCCGAGGCGGCACGCCGGGCAGCAACCGTCCAGGCGGATCTGCGTGATGCGCGGTTCCAGATCGCCGGGTTTGAGATCGTCAGGCTCTCGGAGAAACTCGAGACCTCCACCGACCGCGAGAAGATGATCCGCGACCAGGTGGAGACAGCCCGGGAGGCACTCGAGGAGGCCGCCGGCACCCAGGCGGAGCTGGAGTTGCACCTCGCCGAGATCACCCCGCGGGCGGAACAGGCCCAGCAGCTCTGGTTTGATCTGTCCTCCCTGGCGGAACGGGTCTCGGCAACCATGCGTATCGCCGCGGACCGGGCCAATTCCGGGGTGCTGGACACCGCCTACACCGGCCCCGACCCCGATGACCTGCTGCGCCGTGCGGAACAGGCCGACCGGGAGTTGGAGGAGTTGGAGATGCAGGTGGAGATGGCCGCCGAGCGGCTCGACTCCATCCGGGAGGAGGCCGAGGACCGGGCGGAGGCAGCCCGGGAGGCGGAACGTGAACACCTCGCCCAGGTCCGCGCGATCTCTGACCGCCGGGAGGGTGTCGTCCGTCTGCTGGCCGGCGAGGAATCCCTGCGCACCCGGTTGCAGGCTGCCGAGGATGAGGTGGAGCGTCTCGGCGAGCAGCGTGCGGAGCTCAACCAGCGTGTCCTCGAGTCGGAGGGGGAACGCCGACGCGCGGAGCAGCGCCACGCGGAGATCCTCTCCGGGCGTGATCCCCTGGACACCGCGCACACCCAGGCGCGCGCCGAGGCCGACATGGCCGAGACCCGTCTCGAGGAACTGCGTGGCAGGCGTGGTGAACTGGAGCGGGAGGTGTCCCGACTGGAATCACGCATCGACACCCTCGCCCAGAACCGCCCCCGCTCATCAGCGGAACAGGTGCTTGACTATCCGCTTCTGGCCCAGCTTGTGCGTCCACAGGATGGCGTCGACAAGGCTCTGGCCGCCGCGCTCGGGGCGCACGCCGACGCGCTCGCGGGTGTGGTGACCGGGGAGGTCGTCGACAAGCTTGTCGACGCTGGCGTGTCCCGCACCGTTCTCGTCGCCGCGACGGACGAACAGAGGGCGTGGCGTCTCGACGCGGTCCTGCCGACCGGGGCCACCTGGCTGCTGGATCATGTGTCCCTGGACGCCACCGTGGTCGGCCCGGTCACCCGCCTGCTCGCCGACGTGGTGCTTGTCGACGACCTGCCCACCGCCCGCACCGTCATCCACGATGATCCACGCCTGCGCGCGGTGACCCGGGAGGGCGTGGTCGCAGGCTCCGGGTGGATCCAGCTCGGCACCGGCACCTCGACGGTGGAGATCACCGCCCAGATCGATGATGCCCGCGCACAACTGGCTGAGGTGTCCCGTGTGCTGGGTGACCTCGCCGGAACCGTGGAGGGGGCGCGGGTCGCCGCGGAGCACACCCGCATCGAGGCTGCTGCGCGGGCCGCTGCCCTCCGGGAATCCGACATGGCGCTGGAAGCCATCACCCGTGACATCACCCGGCTGGACCGGCAGCACCGGACGGTCGAATCCGAACGTGACCGCCACTCCGGCAGGCTCACCGACGCGGAGCACCGCCGGGACCAGTTGCGCATGGAGTTGGAGGAGATCGTCGACCGTCTCTCCCGCATCGAGGATGACACCGAGATGACGGAACCCTCCACCCGGGACAGGGATGCAGCCACCACAGCACTGGCCCAGGTCAGGGCCATGGAGATGGAGGCACGACTGGCGCTGCACACCGCGGAGGAACGCGCCGTGCAGGTCCGGGGTCGGGGAGATGGTCTGCGTCGGCAGGCCGAGCAGGAGCGTCAGGCGAAGATGCGACATGAGCAGGCCGTGGCGCAACGCCGTCGCCGCACCGACCTGGCGGCCACCGTCCAGCGTGGTGCCCGCGATGTGGCTGAACGTGTCTCCATTGCCCTGGCACAGGCGACGAAGGACCGGGATGCCTACAACCGGGAGAAGGCGGCGTTGGCCACACAGCTGGCCCGGGCACGCGATGCCGTCAGCGCCGCGCGACGCCAGCTGGACCGTCTGCATGACAACGCCCATGCCCTGGAACTGGCCCGCTCCCAGGCGCAGGTACGCATGGAGGAGGCCGTTGCCAAGATCACCGAACAACTGGGTGTCCCGGTGGCGGAGCTGCTGCGCGACTACACCCCCGACGAACACTTCGACGAGGGCGTCCAGCGTGCCCGGCTGAAACAGGCGGAGAAGGACCTGGCATCCCTGGGCAAGGTCAACCCCCTGGCGCTGGAGGAGTTCAAGGCACTGGAGGAACGTTATGAGTTCCTGGCCACCCAGGTGCGTGACGTGGAACAGGCCCGCGCCGATCTGCGCGGTGTCATCGAGGAGGTGGACGCCAGGATCCTGCAGCTGTTCACCGATGCCTGGCACGATGTGGAACGCGAGTTCCCGAAGGTGTTCGACACCCTCTTCCCGGGTGGCGAGGGCCGACTACTGCTCACCGACCCCGATGATCTGCTGACCACCGGCATCGAGGTGGAGGCCCGGCCACCGGGCAAGAAGGTCAAACGCCTGTCCCTGCTCTCCGGTGGTGAGAAGTCCCTGACCGCCCTGGCGATGCTGGTGGCCATCTTCCGTGCCCGCCCCAGCCCGTTCTACGTCATGGACGAGGTGGAGGCCGCACTTGATGATGTGAACCTGCGTCGCCTGATCGCCCTGTTCGAGGAACTGCGCCGCGATTCCCAGCTGATCGTGATCACGCACCAGAAACCCACGATGGATGTGGCCAATGTGCTCTACGGCGTGACCATGCGTGGCGACGGGGTGACCCGCGTGATCAGTCAGCGCATGGAGCGCGCGGATACCGTCGCCACGGTAGCCGGGTAGCACCTGTGGGACTGGAATGTATCCCCCGACCTGCCCAATCGTGATTGTGGGGTTGGTTACTGCACCGGCTGCGTGACCGGCTGGAAGGCATTCCCTGCGCGGGCGGGACTCCAGTGGTGGGGTAGGGTGAGAGGGCATTTCAATGACGCCTAACAGCTGTCATGCCGGTTTCAATGTGGAACGCGTTCACGCGGGGAGAGTGTATACATGCCTGGTGGCATCGCCGATTTCAATGATTCTTTACTCGGATGGGCATCCCAGACCGAGCTGGAACTTACCCAGCGGCTGGCCGGGGTGGAGTACTTCGCCCAGGCCCAGCTGCGTAGCGACGAACTGGAGCGCATCGACCGTTTCTACGGCACCTTCCTGTCCCGCCAGCTCGCTGCAGGCGCGGATATCACCGAACTGCTGGACATGACACCCGGTCTCACTGTGGCGAGCCTGGTCTCCCGGGCCGCGCGCGTGGTGGACCCGCAGGACTTCTTCACCGAGTACTTCGGTGGCCTCGGTCTGGAACCCGATCAGGGTGCTGTGATGGCCAATGAGGTGGAGAGGCTGCTGGTGAAGGCCGGCCTTACCGTCCCCGCCGAGGAGGCCGATCCGATCGAGATCCTCTCCCTGCACTGTGGCGTTACCGGAAGGGAGGTGGCGGCGGTGCTCACCGCGGTGGAAACCGGTTCGGAGGAGTTCCCCGCCATGTTCGATACCGTCCGCAGGCTGGCCCCGCAGTGGGCGGATGCCCTGCTCGGCGGCGTGCGTGAACTGTGCGACTTCGCCCAGTCCCATCCGACGTCCTGGCCCGACCGTGAGCGGGAGACCACCCTGCCCGCCATGGTGGATGAACTCTTCGTCGCGGAACTGCGTGAACGCCCCGTGGGCACCGAGGACCGGGAGAACTCCGTGGGTGTTGCCCTGCGTGAGCTGCGTCCCCGACTGATCCTCGACGCCGAGCGGCGCAAGGTCTGCCTGCGTCTACCCGAACAGCGTGTCAACGACGGTGAGGTCACCTGGCGGGTCAGCCTGGAGGGCACGACCCGTATCTACAGCACCGGCCGCGCCTGGGGGGACACCTCCGGGTACTCCGAGGCCCTGGATGTGACGCTGGAACGTCAGATCCGGGAAACCACCGTCACCGACACCACCAACCAGATCACCTGGGTGGTGCCGGTGGTTGACTTCACCGATCCGGTGCTGGTGTTCTCCGCCCGTGGTGAGAACCTCACCGATAAGCTCTCCCTGCACCACCAGGAGATCTATGTGCTGGCGCCGACCGAATCCACCCTGGAGGACGTGGTCACCGGGGAACCGATCCCGGTGCTCGACTCCTTCGAGGTGGAGGGGTGGACCTCCTGGACGTGTTCGCGTGTGGATGCCCGTGGACTGGCCTCACTGAAGGTGAACAAGGAGATCCGCTGCATCGACCCGCGTCGTCGCGTGGCCTTCCACCACCCGCACCAGGCGCTGGTTCCGCATGTGCGTTCCACCACCGGGTTGGCCGTGCACGCCGAATCGCTCATCGCGGAATTCCCCCCGACGCTGAGCGGGCGGGATGAGACCTGGATGCTGTCCATCTCCGCTTATGCCGGTGTCGGCAGCGCCGGTGATGAGATCGCGGAACCGGAACCCCTGGAGGTCCCGGCTGAGGGCGGCGTGTTCTACATCTTCGACCCCGAGGCCTACGACGCCCCGTGGGTGGGGGAGTACCTGGTCCGCCTGCGTGGACCACGCAATGAATCCTTCCGTCACGAGTACGCCATCGTCGAGGGCATGACCACCGAGCTGGAGATGGTCGGTGCGGAGAGTTCCTTCCGCATCCCCACCACCGCCGGCCTGTCCGAGGCCACCCTGAGGGTGCGCCCCGGTGAGAAGCACTTCACCGCGGAGCCCCGCCTCGTGGGCGTCGGCGCAACTGACCCGAATGCCGGGTTCGTGGTCACCACCGACGAGGGTGACCAGATGCCGCTGCGGTTCGTCCCACCACAGATCGCCATCGAGCTGCCGGTGACCACCGAACCCCCGATGTGGCGCGTCACCCGCACGGTGTGCCGTCCCCGGGATCTTGATGGTGCCGGTGAGCTGCGTATCCGCACCGGTGTCCAGGTCGGTGATCCCCGCATCAGTGTGCGCAACCACCATGGTTCGCCCCTGCGCACCATCCGGATGACCACCCCGGACAACGGACGCACCCTGGTCGCCCCGATGAAGGAGATCGCCGCCAGCACGCTGGTGGTGCCGCGTGGTTCCATCGAATTCGAGTGGACGGAACTGCGCGCTGACCGCCGACTCAGCGTCACCATCGCCGTCCTGGACAAGGTGGAGCACTGCACCGGGATCACCATCGACGGCACGGATCTGGTCTTCGAGGACCTGGTCGCCGGACGCAAGCTCGGCGCCTGGATCTGGCCGACCACCGCACCGTGGGTCCGGGCCGTGGAGATCCCGGTCACCGGTGAGCGCGTCGCCCTGCCGGAGGGCCTGGTGGGGGCCGGCCCCCTGCTGGTCCAGCTGCACACCGCCGATCCGTTCACCACTCTGCTGACCCCACTGTCCCCGGGTTCCACCGCGGTGACCGTGGAGCAGGAGGGCTACTACGCCAACCAGTCCGAGGACTTCGCCCAGCTCTCCGCCTTCTTCGGCGGGGCAGTGGAGGAACCACCGGTCTCAGAGGCCGTGGTGCCCGCGCTGTGGGATGTCTCCCACATCTGGTCGGAGCAGGGCAACACCGAGCACCTGCCGGTCGTCCACTCCGCGCTGCGTGCCCACCCGGCGGCGGCGCTGAAGGGCCTGTCCGCCTCACTGGTGCCGGCGCATGCCCTGCCCGGCAAGGTGATCTCCTCCGGTCTGGCGGCCTCCCCGTTCACCACCGACACCCCGGCCACCGAGATCCACCGCACCGCGTGGATCGGTACCCTCCAGCTGCTGGGCGCACTGCCCGGCGCGTTCAAGGAGGCCGAGGAGCTGGGCAACCGCACCCCGCTGCTGCCGATCCTGAGCCAGCTGGAGGAGGTCGCGGGACGCAACATCCTGTCCACCCTGGCCACCGGACGTGATTCCACCCTGGATACCGCCTGTGTGGATCAGTCCACCGTGGCGATCGCCAGCATGAACGCCGCCCAGCAGGCCGCACTGTTGGAGATGTTCTTCAGCAACGCCGATATCGTCCCGGGCCCGCTCATGGCGGACAACACCCGTCTCATGGCGGTGTTCGAGACCTTCAAAAAACGTGCGGAGCTCAATGAGGTCCTCCAGGCAGAGGGCCTGATGAAGACAGCGGTGGATCTGCTGCGCGCCATGCGCGGCACCCAGCGTCAGCTGTACTCCTCGGCGCGCATCCGTTTCGACAAGCTCGATGGTGTGGACACCAACAAGGCCGAGAACATGTGGGCGCTGACCCCGGTGGTCTCCCTGGTGTTCGCCCTCTCCTCGCGTCTGCACGCCCATGATCTCATCGGCAAGACCCGTACCCTCGACCGCGCCGCCGGTGGGTGGAGCCGGATCGCCGATCTGGTTCCGGACCTGGTCACCGGGGATCTCATCTCCGCGGAGGCCATGGTGCTGGGCGTGACCAACCCCGGGTTGGTGGACTAATTCCCCTGTTCCCGTACCACCCGCCCCTGTGATCGCACCGGGGGCGGGTTTTCCCTTACGAGCTCACCTGTGAGTCCCGGCTTTTCACGGGGTATCAACGCCCTGATCGCGCGTGTGGTTAGAGTTTCCGGTAGATCTCTCTGCGGTGGCCGAGGTGGAGAACCAGGATGATTAACTCCCCGTCATTGATGTCATAGATAACCCGGTATGAACCTACCCGTAGGCGGTATTCACCCATGCCGCCCTGTAGCTTCTTCACGCCGTCGGGGCGGGGATCATGCGCCAGGGCATCGATAGCAGCGATGATCGATCGTTGGTGCTGTCGATCCAGTTTGCGGAGGGCTTTGGCAGCCGAGGGTTTATATGTGATGGAGTAGCGCGAATCTGTCATGAACTGGTGGGTCAGTCAAGTCCGAGTTCGGCTTTGAGGTCCTCGTGGGAGATGGTGCCGGTCTCCTGACGGGCAGCGGCGGCCGCGCGGATATCTTCGATATCCTCCAGGGCCTGGACGGCACGGTCATAGAAATCCGGGGACACCACCACCGCGCGACGGCGGGTTCCCCTGCTGAGAATCGCGACGGGTTCGCGCTGTGCAATCTCGAGGAAGTGGCTCTGCTCTTGACGGAACTCGCTGGGAGTGACGGTGGTACTCATGCCCCTAGCGTACATCTTGTACAAGTCACGGGGAAGGCATCCCTCACAGGGTTGGTGGTATCCGGAAACCGGTGCGATAAGAGCCCCGATCTCGTGGTGCGGTCAACCGGAATACCGCGTCAGGTCATCACTTCTGTCAGGACTCAGGTGAGCTGATCCTGTAACGGCGGTGCTCTCCGTACCGTCCACAGATGCTCCCCCGAGAAGATATCCATCGACCTAATCATTCCACCATGGCATGATCAGCACCCTGCGTTTTCCACGCATTGATCCGTGCCTCTGCATGTCTTACTCAGGAAATGGAGCAAAAACCGTGGGCTAGCGGTGTGCGCGACAAGGAAACCTGCCACTATAGAGGGCATGGATGCGACTTTTTGGATTGTAGGATTAGTTCTCCTCGTCATACTGGCGATCATCATCGTGTTGATCGTGGGTAGGAAGCGGGCAGAATCAAAGACCGTTAGTTTTGAAAAACCGGCTGAGGAGGAGAAGAAACAGCTCACCCAGCAGGAGAAATCCGGTAACTACCAGGCCCAGGGCGGGTTCAACTTCGCCCCGGCGAAACCCGCTGATCAAAAGGAGCCGGTGCTCCGCGATGATCAGAAGCTGAACCCGCCACAGGCCAAGCAGCTGTGGGAACCGGACACCACGGACCGGACCCGGGAGAAGGATTCCACCGGGGTGACCCCGATCCTCCCGGAACCGGTCCCCACGCCGGAGCCTGCCCCCCAGGCCGATCCGGTCAATGTTCCGGAGGCGCCACAGGCACCCGAGGAGATCCGCGAGGACGCCACCCCGGTTGAGCCCGTGATCCACGACGAGCCGGTCGCAGAACCCATTATCGAACCCGCGGCTGAGACCACCCCGGTCGCGGTACCTGAGCCGACCGAGCCTGCAGCACCCGCGGAACCCACCCCGACTGCCCCGACCGGAAAGTCGGTCAAGTGGGACGGGGGCGACGTCGACAAGCGCGAGGTCGAGCCTGTCGAGCCTGCCGCCCCCGCCGCCCCCGCCGAACCGGAGGCCATCCCCGAGGAGCTCTCCGTGGATGCCGCGGCCGCGCTGGCTGAGGCGCCCGAGGTGCCAGTGGAGGAACTGGTTGTGGAGGAGCCGGCGCTGCCGGAGGAGGAGACCCCGGCGGAGTCCAACCTGGTGCAGGATGAGGCTGTGGAGGCCGCAGAGGCCGCACAGGTCACCGCCGAGTTCGCGGAGGCTGCGCGTGAGCAGACCCCGGTCCCGGAGGTTGCTCCCGAGCCCGCGCCGGAACCCCTCGATGAGATCGCACCGGCGGCCGGCCGTATCGGCAAGCTGCGTGGTCGCCTCGCCCGCTCCCAGAATGTCTTCGGTAAGTCCGTGCTGGGTATCCTCACCGCCGGCGACCTGGATGAGGACGCGTGGGAGGACATCGAGGCCATGCTGATCAAGGCAGACCTCGGCGCCGCCGTGACCATGCGGGTGGTTGAGGAACTGCGCGACAAGATCGCCGCGCACGGTGTCTCCAGCGAGGCCGAGGCGCGCGCCATGCTGCGGGCCACGCTTATCGACGCCTGCCGCCCCGACCTCGACCGCTCCATCCGGGCCATGCCATTCGAGGGCAAGCCTGCGGTGGTCCTGGTCGTCGGTGTCAACGGCACCGGTAAGACCACCACCACCGGCAAGCTCGCCCGCGTCCTGGTGTCCATGGGGCACAGGGTGCTGCTGGGTGCCGCCGATACCTTCCGTGCGGCCGCCGCGGATCAGCTTGAAACCTGGGGCCGTCGTGTCGGTGCCACCACCGTCCGCGGAGCTGAAGGCGCCGATCCGGCGTCCGTGGCCTTCGATGCCGTGGCCAAGGGTGTCGAGCAGCAGGCCGATGTGGTGCTGATCGACACCGCCGGTCGTCTGCACACCTCCACCGGTCTCATGGATCAGCTGGGCAAGGTCAAGCGTGTGGTGGAGAAGAAGGCCCCTGTGGATGAGGTCCTGCTGGTCCTCGATGCGACCGTCGGCCAGAACGGTATGCAGCAGGCCCGCATCTTCCGCGATGTCGTGGATATCACCGGTGTTGTCCTGACCAAGCTCGATGGCACCGCCAAGGGTGGCATCGTCTTCCAGGTCCAGGAGGAACTCGGTGTGCCGGTCAAGCTCGTCGGCCTCGGCGAGGGTGCGGATGATCTCGCCCCGTTCGAGGTGGAGGGCTTTGTAGACGCGCTGCTGGGATAACACCCGGTCACGGTCACCGCACCCGGTGGAACCGCTCTCAGGAGTAGCGGTTCCACCGGGTTTTTCCATGTCTGGGGGAGGGGTCGGGGAGGGAGCGGGGATAACCCCGTACCACCCCGGTGTGCCGGAGATTACATCACGGACAAATTACCTGTTGGACTATAGGTTTTCGTGCGTGTGTGACCGGGCGGCCTCGGCAGGGGATTCTATTGAGCTATTGAAAGTGTTTCTGTAGCACTATAGTTAATTCAGGAGATGAGCTGCTGGCCAGCACAGTGCCATCCGGCGGGTCACCGCCGAGGTGGCCGGGCACATCCCCCACCTGCAGGGTTTTCCTCACAACCCACCGGCACCACAACCCAAGGAGGTTGCTCAGCATGACCGCTGATCAGATCGCAGCCACATCAGGCCACGCCTCATGGATGCTCATATCCGCATCCCTCGTCCTGCTCATGACCCCGGCACTCGCACTGTTCTACGGAGGCATGTCCCGCCAGAAGTCCGTGCTCAACATGATGATGATGTCGTTTGGCACCCTCGGGGTGGTCTCCGTCATCTATGTGCTGTGGGGATGGTCGATGTCCTACGGCACCCAGTCCTGGGCAGGCATCGTGGCCAACCCACTGGAGTTCTTCGGCTTGAGGGACGCCATCACCGATGACGGGGGAAATTACCTCGAGGGCGCCTCCGGATATGCCAATGTCATCGACATCGGATTCCAGCTCACCTTCGCGGTGATCTCCACTGCGCTGATCTCCGGTGCGCTGGCTGAACGTGTGAAATTCTCCACCTGGCTCGCCTTCACCGCCCTGTGGTCCACCCTTGTCTACTTCCCGCTGGCCCACATGGTCTGGGGCGGGGGACTGCTGGCACACGGTGAGACCGGCTTCGCCGCCTGGATCTTCGGTGTCACCGACGGGGAGGCCGCCATCGCCCCCATCGACTTCGCCGGTGGCACGGTGGTGCACATCTCCGCAGGTACCGCGGCACTGGTGCTCGCGCTGATCATCGGCACCCGCCGCACCTTCCCGACGGTGGCATCGCGGCCCCACAACCTCCCGCTGGTCATGCTCGGTGCCGCACTGCTGTGGTTCGGATGGTTCGGGTTCAACGGTGGCTCCGCCTTCGCCGCCGATGGGCTGGCCGGTATGGCCTGGCTGAACACCACCGCCGCCACCGCGGCCGCCATGCTCGGCTGGCTGGCCACCGAACGGCTGCGCGACGGGCACGCCACCTCCCTGGGCGCCGCCTCCGGCGTGGTGGCCGGCCTGGTTACCATCACCCCCGCCGCGGGTTCCCTCACGCCTTTGACCTCCCTGATCATCGGTGTGATCGGTGGCATCCTGGCCTGCCTGGGCGTGGGACTGAAGTACCGGTTCGGTTACGATGACTCCCTCGACGTGGTCGGCGTGCACCTGGTCGCCGGCCTGTGGGGAACCATCGGTGTGGGTCTGCTGGCCACAGACGTGGGCTGGTTCACCGGCGGGGGCATGGATGGTTTTAGACTCTTTATCATCCAGATCGTCATCGCGGTGGTGGCCATGATCTTCGCCGCCGTGATCACCGCGGTCATCGCCTACCTCCTCAAGGCGACCATGGGTTGGAGGATCGACGAGGATAAGGAGCAGCACGGGATCGACACCGCCGAACACGGTGAATCAGCCTATGACACCGCCGGCCCGGAAATTCGTTAAATTCGACGGTAAACCCGCCGCCGGTGGACCATGTGATACAAGCCGCTATATACCCAGCTAGGAGCACTGAAATGAAACTCATCACCGCCATTGTCAAGCCCTTCACCCTGACCGATGTCAAGGAAGCCCTCGAACAGGTGGGCGTGCAGGGCATGACTGTCACCGAGACCCAGGGTTTCGGCCAGCAGAAGGGCCACACCGAGGTCTACCGCGGCGCGGAGTACGCCGTTGATTTCGTCCCGAAGGTCAAGATCGAGGTCGTGGTCTCCGACGCGCAGCTCGATGAGGTGGTCGAGGCGATCGTCACCACCGCACGCACCGGCAAGATGGGCGACGGCAAGGTCTGGGTCACCCACGTCGAGGAGCTCATCCGCGTGCGCACCGGCGAGCGTGGCGACGCAGCCCTCTAACCACCCGGTACACCACCCGACCACCACCGCTAGGAATCCCCTCCACCCATGAACGACCCCGCCCAGCTTCGTCGGGAAGCAGAAGAATCAGCCCTGGCCCTGCTGGGTGCGCTTACCCTCCCGGCCGGAACCACCCTGGCCGCCACCGGTTCGCTGGCGCGGGGGGAGATGACACCGTACTCGGATATCGATCTCCTCCTCATCCACCCGCCCGGCGCCGTGCCGGACGGGGTGGAGCAGCTGTGGTACCCGATCTGGGATGCGAAGAAACGCCTGGACTACTCGGTGCGCACCCCGCAGGAGTGTGCGGACATGATCTCCGCGGATTCCACCGCAGCCCTGGCCATGCTGGATTTGCGGTTCATCAGCGGCGATGAACAACTCTTCGATGACACCCGCCACCGCATCCTCACCAAATGGCGCCGGGAGCTCAACCGCAACTTCAACGCGGTGGTGGACACCGCCATCAGCAGGTGGCGCCGCTCCGGGCCGGTGGTGGCCATGACCCGGCCGGATCTCAAACACGGCAGGGGAGGGCTGCGTGACTATGAGCTGATCAAGGCCCTTGCCTTGGGTAACCTGTGCGATCTGCCCCGGCTGGACAACCACCACCGCCTGCTGCTGGATGTGCGCACCCTGCTGCACGTCCATGCCCGCCGCGCCCGTGATGTCCTCGACCCGGAATTCGCCGTGGATGTCTCCCTCGATCTCGGGTTCGCGGACCGTTACCACTTAGGCCGTGAGATCGCCGATGCCGCCCGCGCCATCGATGACGCCCTCACCGATGCACTCGCCACCGCCCGCGGTGTCCTGCCCCGGCGTACCGGCCTGGGGTTCCGCACTGCCCAGCGCCGCCCCCTGGATGTGGACGTGGTGGATATCTCCGGTACCATCGGCCTGGCCCGCAACGCCGACCTCACCGATCCTGCCTTACCCCTGCGCGTTGCGGCGGCCGCCGCGAAGACCGGTCTGCCCGTGGCGGCCTCCACCTGGAAACGTCTCACCGACTGCCCCGATCTGCCTGATCCGTGGCCGGCATCGCTGGCCGGGGACTTCTTCCGCGTGCTGTCCAGTCCCGTGCATTCGCGCCGGGTGATCAAACAGATGGACAGGCATGGTCTCTGGGCGCGGTATGTGCCGGAGTGGGACCGCATCCGGGGTCTGATGCCCCGTGAACCCAGTCATGTGTCCACCATTGATGAACACAGCCTCAACACGGTGGCCAACTGTGCCCTGGAAACCGTCACCGTCGCACGGCCCGACCTGTTGCTGCTGGGGGCGCTCTACCACGACATGGGCAAGGGCACCGACCGCCCGCATGAGCAGGTCGGGGCGGAGATGGTCGCACGCACCGCCCGTCGCATGGGCCTGAACCTGCGTGACCGCGCCTGCGTGCAGACCCTTGTCGCCGAGCACACGACGATCGCACGTCTCGCGCACCGCATGGACCCGTATTCGGAGGAGGCCGTGGATGTCCTCCTGGACGCCGTGCGCTATGACGTGGTCACCCTCAACCTGCTGGAGGTACTCACCGAGGCCGACGCCAAGGCCACCGGCCCCGGCGTGTGGACCCCGACGCTGCAGCGCGCGCTCGGCGTGGTCTGCTCCCGGGCGCGCGCCCGGCTTGTCGACGTCCGACCCACCGCCCCCATGGTCGCCCGCAACAGGGATATCAGCCTGCGGATCCGCAACGATATCCCCACCATCTTCTGGCACGGGGAGGATCTGCGTACCATCCTGGGCGTCATCGCCGCCAAGGGCTGGATGATCGACGCCGCCCGGATGATCCACAACGGGGTCTGGCACTGTGAATTCGATGTCCGCGCCAACGGGCCACAGGACTTCGATCCCCAGTCCTTCCTGCAGGCCTATAAATCTGGTCTCTACTCGGAGGTGCCCACCCCGGACCCCGGCATCACCGCCACCTTCTGGCATGGCGACACCATCGAGGTGCGCACCGAGTTGCGTCGCGGGGCGATCTTCGCGCTCCTGCGCGTGCTGCCGGACTGTTCGTGGATCGCCACGGGAACACCCGGTGCCACACTCGTCATGCAGGCGGCCCTCAAGCCGGGTTTCGACCGCTCGAGGGTGGAACGGGATATCAACCGGGCGCTGGCGGGGAGTTGAGACCGGTAAACCACCAGCTGACGTGACCTGACAGGGGGCGACCGGCTACCATTGGGGGATTAGAAACCCCGCACTCTAGAACCACTGGGAGTTCATTCGTGTTTGAGTCACTGTCCGATCGGTTGAACAATGCCCTCAAGGGCCTGCGTGGCAAAGGCAAGCTCACCGAGGCTGACATCAATGCAACAGCACGTGAGATCCGCCTCGCGCTGCTTGAGGCCGACGTGTCGCTTACCGTCGTGCGCTCCTTCATCGGCCGTGTCAAGGAACGTGCCACCGGTGCCGAGGTCTCCCAGGCACTGAACCCTGCACAGCAGGTCATCAAGATCGTCAATGAGGAACTC
The DNA here is from genome assembly GCF_014837045.1 of Corynebacterium gallinarum. GTDB lineage: Bacteria > Actinomycetota > Actinomycetes > Mycobacteriales > Mycobacteriaceae > Corynebacterium > Corynebacterium gallinarum. Next base: position 147,573 of record NZ_JACSPR010000001.1, on the reverse strand, counting down.
GTGACGATCCTCGGTGGTGAGACCCGCCGGATCCAGCTGGCGAAGAACCCCCCGACGGTGATCATGCTCGCCGGTCTGCAGGGTGCGGGTAAAACCACCCTCGCCGGTAAGCTCTCCAAGCACCTGGCTGCCCAGGGACACACCCCGATGCTGGTCGCCTGTGACCTCCAGCGCCCGGGTGCGGTCCAGCAGCTCCAGATCGTCGGTGAGCGCGCCGGTGTCACCACCTTCGCACCGGATCCCGGCACCAGCATTGATTCCTATGAGCATGAGATGGGCACCAGCCACGGTGATCCCGTCGCCGTGGCGCAGGCCGGTATCGAGGAGGCCAAGCGCACCCAGCATGACATCGTCATCGTGGATACCGCCGGCCGCCTGGGTATCGATGACACCCTGATGACCCAGGCCCGCAACATCCGTGACGCCATCAACCCCGATGAGGTTCTCTTCGTCATCGACTCGATGATCGGTCAGGACGCCGTGGACACCGCGGAGGCCTTCCGCGACGGTGTTGATTTCACCGGTGTCGTGCTCACCAAGCTCGACGGTGACGCCCGTGGTGGTGCCGCCCTGTCCATCCGTGAGGTCACCGGCAAGCCGATCATGTTCGCCTCCACCGGTGAGAAGCTCGAGGACTTCGATGTCTTCCACCCGGAGCGCATGGCCAGCCGCATCCTCGGCATGGGTGATGTGCTCTCGCTCATCGAGCAGGCCGAGTCCGTCATGGATCAGGACAAGGCGGAGGCCGCGGCGAAGAAACTGGGTTCCGGTGAGCTGACGCTCGAGGACTTCCTCGACCAGATGCTCATGATCCGTCGCATGGGCCCGATCGGCAACATCCTCAAGATGCTGCCCGGTGGCAAGCAGATGTCAGATATGGCGGACATGGTCGATGAGAAGCACCTCGACCGCATCCAGGCCATCATCCGCGGCATGACCCCGGCGGAGCGTGAGGATCCGAAGATCCTCAACGCCTCCCGACGCAAGCGCATCGCCAACGGTTCCGGCGTGACCGTCTCCGAGGTCAACCAGCTGGTGGAGCGCTTCTTCGAGGCGAAGAAGATGATGGGCAAGATGGCCGGCCAGTTCGGCATGGGCCCGGGCACCCGCAGTGCCACCAAGAAGCAGGCCAAGGGCCGCAAGGGTAAGAACGGCAAGCGTAAACCGGCCAAGAAGGGCCCAACGCAGCCGAAGATGCCCATGGGCGGCATGCCGGGTATGCCCGGCATGGGTGGCATGCCCGGCATGGGTGGTGCCGGAATGCCTGACCTGGCGGAGCTGCAGAAACAGCTCGGTGCCGCCGGTGCCGCAGGCGGTGGCATGCCGAAGATCCCGGGTATGCCGAAACTGCCGAAGGGGATGGAGAACATCGACCTCGACAATCTGGACTTCGGGAAGAAATAAACGTCGACAAGCACCACCTGCAGGGCCCCGGGATGACCGCAACGGTCACCCGGGGCCCTGCGCCCGTACAGTGAAAAACCCAAGGAGGTGCGCGTGACCAGGACTCTTGCAGATCTCGATGCCCGGGGCAGAATGATCCTGCTCTACACCTGCTGTCTCAGCGTGTTCATCGTCAGCATGGACGGGTACGCGGTCAGCGTCGCCCTGCCCGAGATCGGCGTGTCCCTGGGGGCGGATGTCTCCCAGCTGCAGTGGGTGATCAGTGCCTACGCGCTGTCCACCGCCGGGTTCCTCATGCTGGCGGGGTCGGTGGCGGATCGGATCGGGCGCAGGAAGGTCTTCCAATTCGGCCTGTCCCTGTTCACCCTGGGATCCCTGTTCAGTTCCCTGGCGCCCACCGTGGAGATCCTCATCGCCGCCCGTGTCCTGCAGGGCCTCGGTGGATCGATGTTGAACCCGGTGGCCCTGTCGATCATCTCCAACACCTTCAGCGATGCCGGTGCCCGCGCCCGGGCGCTCGGTATCTGGAGCAGCGTGATCGGTATTTCCATGGCCCTGGGGCCACCGATCGGGGGTCTGCTCGTGAACCTGATCTCCTGGCGCGCGGTCTTCTGGCTCAACATCCCCATCGCCGTGGCCGCGATCGTCCTGGCAGCCCAGTTCATCCCCGAATCCCGGGCCGCCACCCACCGGCGACTTGATCCACCCGGTCAGGTCCTGATGATCTTCTTCCTGGCAGGTCTGAACATCGGCCTGATCCAGGGTGGTGCGCTGGGTTGGACGCATCCGTTCGTGCTCGGTGCCTTCCTCGTGGCCACCACCGCGATCATCCTGTTCATCTGGTGGGAGAACCGGGCCACCGAGCCACTGCTGGCACCGGCGTTCTTCCGGTCCCGGACCTTCAGCGTCGCGGTGATCTCCGCGGTGCTCGCGTTCATCTCCACCACGGGCATCCTGTTCAGTATCACCCTGTTCCTGCAGAACACCCGCGGGCTCACCCCGATGCAGGCCGGGCTCATGCTTCTGCCACTGGCGGTGATGGTGGCGGTGTCCTCACCGGTGTCCGGCCGGCTGGTCGCCGCCTATGGTCCGGCGCCCTCCCTCATGATCGCCGGTGCGGTCATGGCCACCGGTGGTCTTCTGCTCACCTTCCTCGGCCAGAACACACCCCTGTGGCACCTGGGTCTGGCCTTCGGGGTCTACGGCATCGGATTCGGTCTCGTCAACACCCCGATCACCAACGCGGCCGTGTCCGGACTGCCCCGGGACCAGTCCGGCACCGCCGCGGCGGTCACCTCCACCGCGCGGCAAGGAGGCAACTCGCTGGGGGCGGCGATCTTCGGGTCTATCCTCGTTGCCCGGATGGCTGAAACAGCTGGTGATGGCGGGGTGGACCCGGCTGCCGCCTACACCCCGCTGTGGTGGATTGTCACCGCGATCGGGCTGGTGATCCTGCTGTGCGGATGGTCTGTCCGGAAATTTCGTGTGGACTCACGGGGGTAGTACCTTAAATGCAGTGGGGAACTCATGAATGGCCTTCCCCGACAATTCTGTGGAAGGTATCATGACCGCGATTCTGAGAGTCAAGGATCTGGTGAAGAAATACGGCGACAGCACTGCCGTGAACTCCCTGAGCTTTGACGTGGAAAAAGGCTCGATCTTTGCATTCCTGGGGGAAAACGGTGCTGGTAAAACCACCACCATCTCCTGCCTCACCGGCATCATCGAACAGACCTCCGGTGAGATCGAGATCCTGGGGGACACCCCGGCGTCCCAGTCCATCGGGGTGGTTTTCCAGCAGTCCGTGCTGGATCCGTTGCTGACCGCACGGGAGAATCTGGAGACCCGCGCCCGCCTGTACCCGGGGGTGACCCGCGAGCGTATCGACGAACTGATCACCCGCATCGGTCTCACCGAATTCCAGGACCGCCGGTATGGGCTGTTGTCAGGGGGCGAGAAACGCCGCACCGACATCGCCCGTGCCCTGCTGCACAGCCCCGTCATCCTCTTCCTGGATGAACCCTCCGCCGGCCTGGATCCCCGGTCCCGCTACCAGGTGTGGGAGACCATCAACTCCCTGCGCGATGATTCCGGGCTGACGGTGTTTCTCACCACCCACTACATGGAGGAAACCGAACTGGCCGACAACGTCCTCATCATCGAAGGCGGTGAGGAGGTGGCATCGGGAACCCCGATGCAGCTGCGTGCCCGGTATTCCCCGACACAGCTGGTGCTGCGCACCGACCACCCGGATCAGCTCATCGCCCAGCTGCCCGGCCGTGATGTCACCGTCGATGGTGACCGTGTCCGCGTGCTGGTCGCCGACGGACTGGAGGCCACCCGGATCGCCGTCGGACTGGAGGGTGTGTTGGATGTGGAGATCCGTCACGGGTCCATGGACGATGTCTTCCTCGCGGTGACCAACGTTCCCGGTGCCCACACCACACGGCACACCCTGGGGGCGGTTTCGTGATCTGGACCCTGACCCGCCGCCACCTCCTGTGTTTCTTCCGCGACCGGTGGGCGGTGTTGTTCTCGGTGCTCGGCGCACTGGTGTTGTTCGTGCTTTATGTCCTGTTCCTGGGCAAGATGCAGATCGATTCGCTCGCGGAGAGCGTGCCACCGGAGGCCCGTGATGATGTCTCCACCTTTGTGCTTAACTGGGTGTTCTCCGGCATCCTGGTCACCTCAGCGATCACCGTGCCCCAGGCCGGTCTGGGGGTGCTGGTGGAGGACCGCACGCAGGGCAGGGTGAAGGACTTCCTGGTCTCCCCGGTGGGTCGCGGACAACTCACCGGTTCCTATATTCTCGCGGCGATCATCATCACCCTGGTGATCCTCACCGTGGAGGTGGTGGTGGGTGCCACGATCCTGGCGCTGCTGGGACACGGTTCGCTCACCCTCGGTGGCCTGGTGGAACTCTACGGTGTCCTGCTTCTGCTCACCGCCACGTTCTCCGGTATCGCGGCGTTCATGGTCACCCTGGTCACCTCCCAGGCGGCCATGTCGGGACTGGCCAGTCTCGTGGGCACGCTCGCGGGTTTCCTCGCCGGTGCCTATATCCCACCGGTGGCACTGCCGTCGTTTGTGGTCAACATGATGAACCTGTTGCCCTTCGCCCCGGCGGCGATGCTGGTGCGCGGACCGGTGGCGGAACCGGCGCTCATGGATGTCGGCTTCCCACCGGAGATGGTCGAGGAGCTGCAGTTCGGCTATGGCACCCGCATTGAACTCTTCGGCACCGAGATCGGCCCGTGGATGATCGTCGGCATCATCGCCGTCTGGGGTCTGATCTTCGGCGGCATCGCGATCTCACGGATGCGCAGCGTCATCAGGTGATCTGACGGTGACCTGAAAGCCAGCAGCCCCGGACCCCTCCGCACTGGATGGGGTCCGGGGCCATTGCTGTGCCGTTACATCAGGTCCTCCGGGCTGACACCGTTGCAGTCACGCAGGCGCTGATTCGCCCCGGCCCGCAGGAGCACCTCCACGACGGCGGAATCCGGGAGGTGATTGGCTGTGGCGTGCCAGAGCGGGGTGCGGTTGTGGCAGTCCACAGGATCCACGGGGGCCCCGGCATTGATGAGGATCTCCGCGACACCGTCATCACCTGCAACCGCAGCCAGGTGCAGGGCGGTGGTGCCCCGGGGGTCGGTCAGGGTGGGGTCGGCATGCAGATCAAGCAGGCGGGCGACCACCATGAGGTTGCCCGCCTCGGCGGCACGCATGAGTACTGTTCGGTCTCTGTCATCACGGGCATTGGGCCCGGCGTTGCCGAGGAATCTGCTGATGCCGGTGAGATCCCCTGCAAGCATGATGTCATCGAAGCGGCCACCATCCACATGAGTGATCAGGTTATGGCCGTCATTACCAGAGGCAATTGGAAACACACTAGAAGAATCTACTCCCTGAGCGGGAGGAACGCACCTATTCAGCGGTGGATTGCCAGCGTTCCACACGTCCACACACCGGGGATTTCAGTTTTCTGTCGTGCACCCGCTAAGGTGGTTTAGGTTGTCTGCACCCGCATGGGTGTGGATTGCGCCTAAGACTTTCCTGCGTAATGCCGCCAACGACCCCGGTCGTCCGGTGCCGTCACACGCAGGTTAAACAAGAAGGGTTGAACCGGCTCACCAACAAGAGGTGGGTGTCTGTACTGCCCAGTGACCACGTGAGGAACACACATGGCTGTCAAGATCAAGCTCCAGCGTCTCGGTAAGATCCGTACCCCGCACTACCGCGTTGTCGTCGCTGACGCACGCACCAAGCGCGACGGTAAGGTCATCGAGAACATCGGCATCTACGAGCCGAAGCAGGAACCATCCGTCATCAAGATCAACTCCGAGCGCGCCCAGCACTGGCTCTCCGTTGGCGCTCAGCCAACCGAGTCTGTTGCTGCACTGCTCAAGGTGACCGGTGACTGGCAGAAGTTCAAGGGCATCGAGGGTGCCGAGGGTACCCTGCGTGTCGCCGAGGAGAAGCCATCCAAGCTCGACTTGTTCAACCAGGCTCTCTCCGAGGCCAACAACGGTCCGACCGCTGAGGCCATCACCGAAAAGAAGAAGAAGGCCCGCGAGGAGAAGGAAGCCAAGGAAGCAGCTGAGAAGGCTGCTGCCGAGAAGGCTGCCGCTGCTGAGGCCGAGGCTTCCGAGGAAGCCCCAGCTGAAGAGGCTGCTTCCGAAGAGGCATAAAGCCACCTTCGTTTAAAAGAACCGTTCCCTTCCGGGGGAGCGGTTCTTTTTGCTTGCGAACGCCCCGATTCAATCTCCTGGCCGGTGGCGCTCACCGGTAAGCATGGTCAGCAACATGACCGCCTCCCCCTCTGCATCAACCGGATAGTCCACCCGGTGGGTGATGTGTTCCTTAAGGTGCACGACGGAACCGGGGGACAGGGTGACCGTCTCATCACCGTAGCTGAACAGGATCTCACCCTTGAGGGAGCACACCGTGATGGGGTGGGCCGCCCGGTGATCGGGCAGACAGTGGCCGGGGGAGAAGGTGAACACGATGAGGTTGGCACCATCACCCTGCAGGATCCTCTTCACCGCCGGCCGTGGTTTATCCGGCTGGGCGGGCGGGGCCGCCTCGAGGATGTTGAAGAACTCCATCTAATCCACCTTCCGGTGTCCCGTGAGCAGGGTGACCAGGATAGTGGCGGGTTCGGTGGCATCCGGGGTGGCCTGCACATGGTGGGTTACCGCCTCCTCGAGGTGCACCAGGGTGCCCTGCCTCATGCGCACCGTGGTGTCCGCCAGGATAAGATCCACCTCCCCGTCAAGACACTGGATGGTGAGGGGATGGGCCGCGTGGTGCTCGCCGAGTACCTGGCCGGGGGAGAAGGTGAAACTGATCAGATCCACCCCATCGGCCTTGAGGATGCGTCGGGTGGCCGGGAGTGCGCGCTCGGGGTCCGGGGTGGTCACGGAGCCGGGGAGCTCAACCACGCTCAGGCCCGGGATGTCGGTGTTCATGTCTTCGGTCTCCTCAGTACGTTGATCCGGGTGGGTGACCTCCCACCGTAGTCCCTGATATGAAGGGCGCGGTGTGCACCGACCCGCACCCGGTGGCCTAGAATTTCTACCCATGACGACAGAGCTGCAGATCGGCAGAGTGATCAAGTCCCACGGCATCAAGGGTGAGGTCGTGGTCGAGGTGACCACCGATGATCCCGATACCCGTTACGCCCCGGGCGAGGTGCTGCACGGCAGGCAGACCGGCCGGGAACACACCCTCACCATCGACACCGCCCGCGCCCACCAGGGACGCTTGCTCATCAAGTTCGAGGAGATCCCAGACCGCACCACGGCGGACTCCCTGCGCGGTACCCGCTTCTTCGCGCCACCCCTGGAACGGGAGGATGACAGTGAGGGGTTCTACGACTACGAGCTGGAGGGCCTGCGCATCATCCATGACGGTGCGGATATCGGTGTGGTCACCGGCGTGATGCACGGTCCCGCCGGTGAGATCCTCGAGGTGGAGCTGACCGCCGGCAAGGAGGTGCTCATTCCGTTTGTTCACGCCATTGTTCCCGAGGTGGATCTGGAGGCCGGGACCGCCACGATCACCCCGCCGGACGGCCTGCTGGATCTCTAGTCGGGGGTTGTGGCGGTCATTGGTAGATTGAATGCCGTGACTAGTGCCAACGACAACACCGATAACCGCCACCTGCGTCTGGACGTGGTGACCATCTTCCCGGAGTACCTCGATCCGCTGCGCCACGCGCTGCTGGGCAAGGCCATCGAGGATGGGTACCTCGAGGTCGGTGTCCATGACCTGCGTGACTGGGCCACCGGTGGGCACAAGGCCGTCGATGACACCCCCTATGGTGGCGGCCCCGGCATGGTGATGAAACCGGAGGTGTGGGGACCGGCCCTGGATGACGTTGCCGCAGGCAAGGTCGCGGGCTGGGAACTGGAGTCCGCAACCCCGCACAGAAACGTCGCGCGGCACGACGAGCTGGCGGGCGTCGACAAGCACTCCTATGAGGGTGAGGACGCCGACCTGCCCCTGCTGCTCGTGCCCACCCCGGCCGGCAAGCCGTTCACGCAGGCCGATGCGCAGGCGTGGTCGAATGAGAACCACATCGTGTTCGCATGTGGCCGCTATGAGGGCATTGACCAGCGCGTCATCGACGATGCGCGCACCCGGTACCGCGTGCGCGAGGTGTCCATCGGTGACTATGTGCTCATCGGCGGGGAAGTGGCGGTGCTGGTCATCGCCGAGGCCGTGGTGCGCCTGATCCCCGGCGTGCTGGGCAACCGCCGGTCCCACGAGGAGGACAGCTTCTCCGACGGGCTGCTTGAGGGCCCGTCGTATACCAAACCCCGGACCTGGCGCGGGCTGGACGTGCCCGAGGTGCTGTTCTCCGGCAATCACGCAAAGGTGGACCGGTGGCGGCGTGACCAGGCGTTGTTGCGCACCCAGCGGGTGCGACCCGAGCTTCTCGACGCCGTGGATCTCACCACCGAAGACCGGAAAGTACTCGGACTGGACTAACATCACTCCGGATACCCCTACACATTTAAGGATCATGCGTGACCGAGAAGCCCGATGACACCGCAGGACACGTCGATGAGCAAGCTGTCGGCACACCTGCCCCGGCCACCAAGCCCGAGCCGGAGCTGCCGAGGTTCCTCTCCAACCCGGAGAAGATGGACATCGTCCTGTTCGTCCTGCTCATGGCCATGGCGGTGTACTCCATCTGCATGATCCCCCTGCGCGCCTGGCTGCTCACCCACCCGCTGGCCTACACCCTGCTGGTCGGTGGTTATACCAGCGCCGTGGTCGGTGGCGCCAACGCGTCGGTGGGCAACGGGGTGTTCTGGGTCTACCTGCTGTGCACCGTGGTGGGCGCGGTGAAGTTCATGCCCGTCTACTGGCTCATGGGCCGGCGTTGGGGCATGGAGTTCATTGAGATGTCCCTGCAGTACATGCCCCGCGCCCACCGGATGTTCCGCACTGCCGTGGAGAAGGAATCCTCCACCATGTACGCGTGGGTGATCGGCCTGGTCCCCCTGGGTTACCTGCCGGGACCGGTGCCGGGCACCATACTCAACGCGGTCGCCGGCCTGCTCAAGATCAGGTTCAGCATCATGCTGGCCTGGAATGTGGTGTGCATCCTGGTGGTCAACGGACTGATGATGTGGCTGGGCTACAGCTTCGGTGATCAGGTGCTCGATGTGGTCAATGTGATCAACAAATACCTGCTGTGGATCACCCTGGCCCTGGTGGGCGTGGCCGTGTACCGGGCGCGCAAACAGGTGGCCAAGAAGTAGGAGGGACCCTGTTATAGGTGCAGAACCCGGAGTAGCGTGGGCAGCACAGAGCAACCACTGAAGGAGGCTGCCATGCGCACCGTATCCACCGACCTCAACATCCTCATCCGACCCGAGGAACTCACCCAGGCCATCGCGACCATGCCGGAAGGCCTGAAGAAAGCCGGGTACCGGGTCACGGAGATCCATGCCCAGGCCGTTGACCTGACCTGCGAGCCGGACAACATGCTGGTCACCCAGTTCGCCCAGACCAAGGGATACCCACCAATCAACGAGGTCCTCCACCGCGTCGTTCTCAACGGCGAATCCGATGCTGCCCTGAAGGACCTCACCCAACAGGTGGTGAAGAACCTGCCGAAGGGTGTCTACTGGTACGGCACCTCGCTGGAGGGTTCCACCGAACCGGGCGTGAACGCTGCCTGCGCGTGGCAGCACGGTAACTGATCTGCATGAGGTGATCATTGTCCAAAGTTCACCATGCGTCCGTTCCCCCAACAGCGTCATCGCATACTGCTAGGCTGAGGGAATGAAACTCCGCTCCGCCCGGGCGGGAGTGGTCGCGCTGACCATGTTGGCCACCGGCCTGGTCTCCTGTGGAAACGTCATTACCGCCGACGTCCGGGGCGATACCGCTTTTTCCCTCAATGAGCGTGGCGACCTACTGGTCCACCTCGACACCTGTGACTACTCCGCCGTCAAGATCAATATAGTTGCAGGCCGGGAACATCTACAGGGCAGCGAGGTTAACCCCACCCTGGGAACCGTGGTCACCGACCAACCACAACAAGGCAGATTCACCGTGAACATGATCACCCCGGAATCACCCTGGCGGGTGGAACAACCCCTGGAACCCAGAGAAAGTCCTGACCTGCTCATCATCTCATCCACCATTACCGACCGATCTGTGGCGGGTAAGGATGAAGCCATCCCGCAGGTCTCCGCAACCATGAGTGAGATTGCCGCCCTCGCACCGGGTGAGGTGTTGATCAATGAGTGGGTGGGTGGTGAGGAACTGATCCGCAATGTCGCTATCGCCGAAGCTGATTTCTCCGCATCCTGCCAGTGATATCTGTGTCCCTTCAGCCATCCGCCACCGGGCATCGGCGGGTTTCCCCACCGGAGCGCTCACCAGAGAACAAGGTGAGTGCAATCTGACACCCCACATGTGGTCGTTCAGATTTACCTTTCGGACCTGCCCTCAATCCGGTTTCAGCTGGCCATGCTGCTGTGCTGGGGGGAGTTGTTGTCAGCCACGTTGATATCCACAACGGTCTCCGCACCCTTGCTGCCGAAAAAGATCTTCCATAGAAATCCCACAGCCACCCCGATCCAGACGAGCTCGGTGATCAACAGACCGGGGTTGAAGGGCGAGAGTGCGGTATAGGCAAAGCCCAGCGCACCCAGAATATTCAATGACTGGTACAACGGGGACTTCGTGGTCAAGATGCCGAAGTTCATCAGGCCGTACGCCGCGACAAGGAAGATACCGGCGACGATGCCGATCTCGTGGGAAAAAATTAAGGTTTCCACGGTTCACGCTCTATTTCTTAATCCGCTATGCGGCGACGGGGTGCAGGGTCTGGGGCAGTGGGGGAGCTGATGGGGACGGCAGGGCCTTCTGGGCGCGGCGTTTCCTCCAGATGGTGATGATGCCGTACAGACCGAGCAGTGCCCAGATCAGTTCGGCCCAGAAGACACCGGCATTCATGGGGTTGGCTGCGGAGGCGGCCAGGAAACCGGCCCCGAGGAAATTGAGGATCTGATACGTGTAGTGATCTGGGGTCAGCTTGCCCATGTTGAGCAGGGCGAAGGCGGCGAGCAGGGCAATTGAGGCGACGAGGCCAAGGAACACCATGGTGGACATAGCGGTGTCCTTCCTGTGTGAGGAGTGAGGGGATTGCGCGTGGAAAAAGGGGTCTGCAAAAACGCAGCGATACTGTTTGTTTTTTTGGGGGATGATCCCCGCGGGGATGCATCAGTAGTGTTCTGATGGGATCTCAGACATGATGTGACAGTGGACCCCTGATAGAGGATCTACGGATTTACGTATGGCATTGACCCCCTCCCCTGCATCCCCGGGATGACCACAGGGACGGGTGGACTGCATCAGGGTGCTGTCACATACGCATTATTGAGATATCAGAGTTCTTCCCCCGTGGGTGGGTTTGTGATGACCCGCGCTAAGCGGTGGTTCCGCCTGGGCCTTCCCATCGGGAGTTCGGCCAAGTATCCCTGTGACAGTATCGTTATGCAACTCTAGGGGTGGAGGGGTGGGGTAGATGATGGTGGGAACAGGACAGCAGGGGTGGAAAACCCCACGACGTGTCCGGGTGAATTTGCCGCCAGCCCTCGCCAGTACCGGTGCCTGTGCCGGTGTCCGAGACCGGGAGCTGACACCGGTCTACAGCAGAACCGGATCAGGTATCCCGTCGGTGATATACGCATGCGTGCAGTCACCGCGACGAGCACTTCTGAGCTAAACACGAACGCACAGCGTGACGGGTGGCACCGGAGATGAAACAGTGAGATAACACCGCATCAGGCTTCATAAGGGAATCCTATCCTGCCTGGTCAACTAGCTTTTTATTGGTTATGGTGGAGGCATGAACGCCGCGACGCATACCCCAGCCGTGAAATCTCCCGCCACCGTTCCGACACAACCCAACAGAATGCGGGAATTCTTCGGCTCCCGTGACGGCGTGATCGCCACCGCAACCCTGGTGGCCATCGCGCTGTTCCTGATTCTGCGTTTCGCCGTGGGCCTGGAGGGCTTTGCCGCCTCCTGGCCGCTCGTCGTGATCGTCATCGGTGGCGGTATCCCGCTGGGGATTGATGTGGTCAAATCAGCCATCGCCACCCGTGGCGGTGCCGACACCCTTGCTGCGGTCTCCATCATCGCCTCCGTGTTACTGGGGGAGTGGCTGGTGGCCGCCATCGTGGTGCTCATGCTCTCCGGTGGTGAGGCACTGGAGGAGGCGGCCTCCAAGAGGGCCTCGGCGACACTTGACGCCCTGGCCAGACGTGCCCCGCAGATCGCCCACCGCAGGAACCCGGACGGTACCACCGCGGACATTGCCATCGAGGAGGTCCGCATCGGTGATGAACTGGTGGTCTTGCCCCATGAGCTGTGTCCGGTGGACGGTGAGGTGATCTCCGGTCACGGTGCCATGGATGAGTCCTTCCTGACCGGTGAGCCCTATGTGGTGAGCAAGTCTGAAGGGTCCCAGGTGATCTCGGGTGCGATCAACGCGGATGATGCCCTGGTGATCCGGGCGACGGCCCTGGCGGAGGATTCCCGTTATGCCAGCATCGTGGGTGTGCTGCGTGAGGCGGAGACCAACCGTCCGGAGATGCGTCGGCTCGCTGACCGTCTTGGAGCCTGGTATACCGTGCTTGCCCTGACCATGGGCGCGATCGGCTGGATCATCTCCGGGGATCCGACCCGCTTCCTTGCCGTTGTGGTCATCGCCACCCCGTGTCCGCTGCTGATCGGTGTCCCGGTGGCCATCATCGGTGCGATCAACCTGGCGGCCAGGCGCGGCATTATCATCAAGAATCCGGGCATCCTGGAGGCGGTGTCCCGGGTGGATACCGTCATGTTCGACAAGACGGGAACCCTCACCTACGGACGTCCCGTGATTACCCACTTCCAGACCACCGGCGGCCTCGATGAGGATTATGCCCTGGCGCTGGCAGCGGCCGTGGAGCGCTATTCCCGCCATCCCCTGGCCACCGCCATTGTTGAGGAGGCTGACGCCCGTGGAGTAGACAAACTCACGGTGGATTCGATCTCTGAGAAACCCGGCCAGGGATTGACCGGTGTCGTCGACGGTCTTGAGGTCAAACTGACCAGCCGCAAGGCGTTGGCGGATTCCTCCTTCCTGCCCCAGGACCAGGCGGGAATGGAATCGGTGATGCTTCTCGACGGTGAATTCGCCGCCTTCATCCAGTTCCGTGATGAACCGCGCAGGTCTGCCGCTGATTTCATCGCCCACCTGGGCAAGAAACACGGCACCACCGAGACCATGATCATCTCCGGTGACCGCGCCTCCGAGGCGGAGTACCTGGCGGAGAAGGTCGGCATCAAGACCGTCCACGCGGGGGTGAGCCCGGAGGGCAAACTCGAACTGGTCCGTGAACACAACAAACGGGGCAAGACACTGTTTCTGGGTGACGGCATCAACGACGCCCCGGCGATGGCCACCGCGACCGTCGGTGTGGCCTTCGGTGCCGGTTCGGATGTGACCATGGAAGCCGCTGATGCGGTGGTCCTGGATTCCTCCCTGGAGCGTCTGGACAACCTCATCCATATTGGTGCCCGCATGCGAAGGATCGCACTACAGACCGCGATCGGTGGCATGGCGCTGTCCTTCATCGGCATGGTGTTGGCGGTGTTCGGCCTGCTGACCCCGCTGATGGGTGCGATCGCCCAGGAGGTCATCGATGTGCTCGCCATCCTCAATGCAGCCCGGGTACCGTTCACCAAGAAGAAGCTGAGCGACTTCTAAACCGGGCGTACCGGCTAGAATCGCGAGAATGTCAGTAATCTCGATTTCCAGCACGATCGCACGCGAACTCGGTGTCCGTGAGGAGCAGGTGGTTGCGGCCATCACGCTTCTCGACGAGGGAAACACCGTCCCCTTCATCTCCCGCTACCGCAAGGAGGTCACCGGTGGCCTCGATGACACCCAGCTGCGCCAACTGGAGGACCGTCTGGGTTACCTGCGTGAGTTGGAGGACCGCAAGAAGACAATCCTCGAGGCCATCAAGGAGCAGGGCCAGCTCACCGATGACCTCCGCACCCTGATCCTGGGGTGTGAGACCAAGGCGCGCCTGGAGGATCTCTACCTTCCGTTCAAGAAGCGTCGCCGCACCAAGGCCGACATCGCCCGCGAGGCCGGCCTGGAGGAGCTGGTTGATGTGCTTATCGACGCCCCCACCACCGACGCCACCGGTGAGGCGGCACGTTTTATCACCGACGGCTTCGAGGACACCAGGAAGGTGCTGGAGGGTGCCCGTGCGATCCTCATCGACCGTTTTGCCCTGGACGCAGACCTGGTGGGCGAGGTCCGTGAACAGATGTCCCGGACCGGTTCCCTCACCGCCTCCGTGGTGGCGGGCAGGGAGACCGAGGGTGCGAAGTTCAAGGATTACTTCGAGTTCAATGAACCCTTCGACTCCCTGCCCTCACACCGCATCCTGGCGCTGTTGCGCGGTGAGAATGAAGGCGTGCTCCAGCTGAACCTGGACGCCGGCGATGACACCATCTACGAGGGCATGATCGCCGACCGTTTCTCCCTGGACACCAGGGGCTCAAGCTGGCTGGCTGAGGCGGTGCGGTGGGGATGGCGCACCAAACTCTATGTCTCCTCCGGCCTGGATGTCCGCATGCGGCTGAAGGAAAAGGCCGAGGCCGGTGCACTCGACATCTTCGCCACCAACCTCCGTGATGTGCTGTTGGCCGCACCCGCGGGGCAGCGCGCCACCATCGGCCTGGACCCGGGGTTCCGCAACGGTGTGAAGGTGGCCGTGGTGGATTCCACCGGTAAGGCCCTGGACACCACCATCGTCTACCCCCACCAGCCACAGAACCGGTGGACGGATGCGGTGCAGGAACTGGCCGGTCTGTGCGCCACGCACGGGGTGGAGCTGATGGCCGTGGGTAACGGCACCGCCTCCCGGGAGACGGAGAAACTCGCCGGTGAGGTCGCCGATCTGATCAAACAGGCCGGCGGTACCCGCCCGACCCCGGTGATGGTCTCGGAATCCGGGGCGTCGGTGTATTCCGCCTCCGAGATCGCCGCGGAGGAATTCCCCGACATGGATGTCTCCCTGCGTGGTGCGGTCTCCATCGCCCGGCGTCTGCAGGATCCTCTGGCGGAACTGGTCAAGATCGACCCCAAGGCCATCGGCGTGGGTCAGTACCAGCATGATGTGAACCAAACAGCCCTGGCCAGAACACTCGATGCCGTGGTGGAGGACACTGTCAATGCCGTGGGCGTGAACCTCAACACCGCATCCGCGCCGCTGCTCACCCGGGTCGCGGGTGTCAGTACCACCCTGGCCACCAACATCGTGGCCTACCGTGATGAGCACGGTGGGTTCTCCTCACGCAGGGAGCTGAACAAGGTGCCGCGCCTGGGGCCGAAGGCCTTCCAGCAGTGCGCCGGCTTCCTGCGCATCGACGGTGGGAAGGATCCACTCGATGCCTCCGCGGTGCACCCCGAGGCCTATCCGGTGGTCAAACGCATCGTCAAGGCCACCGGCATGGGTATCGGCGACCTCATCGGCAATACCGCGGTGCTCTCCTCCCTGCGCCCGGCGGATTTCGCCGATGAGCAGTTTGGTATCCCCACCGTCACCGATATCATCGCCGAGCTGGACAAACCCGGCCGCGATCCCCGCCCGGAGTTCAAGACAGCCACCTTCAAGGAGGGCGTGGAGAAGATCTCCGACCTCACCCCGGGCATGATCCTGGAGGGCACCGTGACCAATGTGGCGGCGTTCGGTGCCTTCGTTGATGTGGGAGTCCACCAGGACGGGCTGGTGCATGTCTCCGCGATGAGCGATAAGTTCATCTCCGATCCGCATGAAGTGGTCCGCTCCGGCCAGGTGGTGAAGGTGAAGGTCATGGAGGTGGATGTGGACCGCAAACGCATCGGCCTGTCCCTACGCCTGAATGATGAACCGGGCCAGCCTGCCAAGAAGCCCCAGCGCAACAACCCACGTGGAGGCCGCAACGACGGCAGAACCCCGGCCCGTGGTGGGCAGGGGCAGCGTCGACAAGCACCGTCCGCACCGGCAGGTGGCGCCATGTCCGATGCACTCAGGCGGGCGGGCCTGGGGCGCTAGATTTTTCTACGGGACTATCCGGGTTTAATATAGAGTGTATGACTCGCAGTCCGATGGTCCGGCAGGTCCGACATGACCTCAACGTCAAACCCTTCATCGCCATCTGGGAGGTGACGCGGGCCTGCCAGCTGGTCTGTCGGCACTGCCGGGCCGATGCCCAGCATGAGCCCGCGCCCGGCCAGTTGAGCACCGAGGAGGGGTTCGCCCTCCTGGACTCGCTGGCCACCTATGATCATCCGCGTCCGCTGGTGGTCCTCACCGGCGGTGATCCCTTCGAGCGTGGCGATATCACGGAACTGACCCGGTACGGTACCGGTCTCGGGCTCAATATCTCGCTGTCACCCTCGGTGACACCACGCCTGACCCGCGACAGGCTCGTCGAGCTGCGGGAGGCCGGCGGGTCGGCGTTATCGCTCTCCCTGGACGGTGCCGTGGCAGAAACGCACGATCATTTCCGGGGTTTCGCGGGCACCTTTGACCAGACCGTGGAGATGGCGCGGGTGGTCACTGATGTCGGTTACCGGCTGCAGATCAATTCGACGCTGACCGCGGGAAACGTGCGTGAGGCACCGGCGCTGCTGGCCCGTGTCATTGACCTGGGCGCGCGGCTGTGGAGCGTGTTCTTCCTCGTGCCCACGGGGCGTGGTGCCGGTCTGGGCGCACTGGATGCCGACGAGCGGGAGGAGGTCCTCCACTGGCTTCACGACGTCTCGGACCGCGTGGCCATCAAAACCACCGAGGCGCCCCAGTATCGGCGCGTCGTGCTGCAACGTACGCAGGGGCGTAGTTATGAGGGTGGGGAGCTGTACCGGTACCTGACGGCAGAAACCACCCGGCTGCTGGGTGAAAGGCCCACCACGCCCCGTCGGCCCCGGCCGCCGATGGCGGTCAACGCGGGCAGTGGCTTCGTGTTCATCGACCATCTGGGCGATGTGTATCCCAACGGGTTCCTTCCCCTGCACTGCGGAAACGTCAAGGAGACACCCCTGCCGGAGATCTACTCCGACTCCCCGGTCTTCCGGTCCCTGCGGGACCCCTCCACATGGCTGGGAAAATGTTCGGTCTGCGAGTTCGCCACGGTCTGCGGGGGCTCCCGGTCCACGGCCTACGCGATCACCGGTGACCCTCTGGCCTCCGATCCAACCTGCTCCCATGTTCCTGCGGCCTGGACATAAGGCGCTCCGGGTATCGACGCTGGGCTCCTGACGTCCGGAATCCGGGGAGGTTCTGGGCTAGGCTGGGACACACCCACGCCCGTGTAACGTAGATCACAGGGGTAGGGGGTCCAGTCGGACGAGATGACCCGTCAGACGCCGCGACCGTCATATGTCGCCAGAGAAGAGATGCTTGTGGCTGAGCCCGACTGTTCCACTGATCACTGAAATCGTCGAAAGGACGATGAAGATGAGCTCAAACAGTTTCAATTCCCGCGATACCCTCAAGGTGGGGGACAAGTCCTATGAAATCCACCGACTGGACAGCATTCCCGGATCCACCCGGCTCCCGTACAGCCTGAAGGTGCTGCTGGAGAACCTGTTGCGCAATGAGGACGGCCGCGTTGTCACCGCCGCGCAGGTTGAGGCGCTGCAGGCCTGGGATCCCAAGAACGTCGGTGACATCGAAATCCAGTACACCCCGGCCCGGGTGCTCATGCAGGACTTCACCGGTGTGCCCTGCGTCGTTGACCTGGTGGCCATGCGTGATGCGATGACCGAACTGGGCGGTGACCCGAAGAGGATCAACCCCCTGATCCCCGGTGAACTCGTGATCGACCACTCGGTCATCGCCGATGTGTTCGGCACCCCGGATGCAGCCAGGCAGAACTCCGAGTTGGAGTTCGAGCGCAATCACGAGCGCTACCAGCTGCTGCGATGGGCGCAGCAGTCCTTCAACGACTTCGTGGTGGTCCCACCGGACACCGGCATCTGCCACCAGGTCAACCTGGAATACCTCTCCCGGGTGGTCTTCACGCGGGACGGGGACGACGGCGTTGTCCAGGCCTACCCGGACACGCTGGTGGGTACCGACTCCCACACCCCGATGGTCAACGGCCTCGGTGTGCTCGGTTGGGGAGTCGGCGGCATCGAGGCGGAGGCCGCCATGCTCGGCCAGCCGATGAGCATGCTGATCCCCGAGGTGATCGGACTGAAACTGACCGGTGAACTGCCTGAGGGAACCACAGCGACCGACCTCGTGCTCACAGTTGCGGAGCTGCTCCGCAAGACCGGGGTGGTGGGCAAATTTGTCGAGTTCTTCGGTCCCGGTGTCAGGAACATCCCCCTGGCCAACCGCGCGACCCTGGGCAACATGAGCCCCGAATACGGTGCTACCTGTGCAATCTTCCCCATCGATGAGGAGACGCTGGACTACATGAGGCTGACCGGCCGGGCGGAGGACCAGATCAACCTGGTCGAGGCCTATGCCAAGGAACAGGGCATGTGGCACGACCCGGACAACCCGGCGGATTACAGCGAGGTCCTCGAACTGAACCTGGCTGAGGTAGTGCCCTCCATCGCAGGTCCCCGCCGCCCACAGGACCGCATCGAACTGGGTGACGCCCCGGCCACCGTGCTGAGCATCCTCCACGGGGAGGGAGTCATCTCCCAGTTCAAGGACGGCAGCATTGATGATGCCTCCGCTGATTCCTTCCCCGCCAGTGACCCGGTATCTCCCACACCGGGCCAGACCCCCGACGAACCACCGAGGCGCCTGAGCCGGGAACAGCTGACCGCGAACGCCAAGCTCGGCTGGCCCAGTGACCCGGTTGACGTGGTCATCGGAGACACCACCGCGATCGTCGATCACGGTGATGTGGTCATCGCCGCCATCACCTCGTGCACCAACACCTCCAACCCTTCAGTGATGATCGGTGCGGGACTGGTGGCGAAGAAAGCTGTCGAGGCGGGCATCACGAGCCGTCCGTGGGTCAAGACCACCCTCGCCCCGGGTTCCAGGGTGGTCACCGACTACCTCGACCGGGCGGGTTTGAGCCCCTATCTGTCCCAGCTGGGCTTCGATCTGGTGGGTTATGGCTGTACCACCTGTATCGGCAACTCCGGACCGCTGATCCCCGAGGTCAGCGGTGCAGTCCGGGGGAATGACCTCAATGTGTCCTCCGTCCTGTCGGGCAACCGCAACTTCGAGGGGCGCATCCACCCTGAGGTGAAGATGAACTTCCTGGCCTCCCCGCCGCTGGTCATCGCCTATGCCCTGGCGGGCAGTCTGCACACGGATCTGCTCACCGAACCACTGGCCACCAACAGCGACGGCGAGGATATCTACCTGCGGGATATCTGGCCGAGCTCCGCGGAGATCAAGGAGGTGGTGGACGCCACCATCGCAGCCGAGCTGTTTGTGGACGGGTACTCCGATGTGTTCACCGGTGATGAGAACTGGCGCGGGATGGATGTCCCCGAGGGGGACAAGTTCACCTGGAGTGAGGAATCCACCTACATCCGTAAACCCCCCTACTTTGATGGGATGAGCCTGGAACCGGAACCGGTACGCGATATCACCGGCGCCCGGGTGCTGGCCCTGCTGGGCGACTCGGTGACCACCGACCACATCTCACCGGCGGGATCCATCAACCCGTCCTCACCGGCCGGGAAGTACCTCCAGTCGCAGGGTGTGGAACCAAGGGATTTCAACTCCTATGGTTCCCGCCGTGGCAATCACGAGGTGATGGTGCGCGGTACCTTCGCCAACGTCCGTCTCCGCAACCAGGTAGCCCCCGGCACTGAGGGCGGTGTGACCAGGCGCTTCCCGGATGGGGAGGAGACCAGCATCTACGATGCGGCCATGCGCTACGCCGAGGAGGGTGTTCCACTGGTGGTCATCGCCGGCGCGGAATACGGCTCCGGTTCCTCGCGTGACTGGGCAGCCAAGGGCACGACACTGCTGGGCGTGCGCGCCGTCATCGCGGAATCCTATGAGAGGATCCACCGCTCCAACCTGATCGGCATGGGTGTGGTGCCCCTGCAGTTCAAGGACGGTGAGAACGCCGAGAGTCTGGGCTTCACCGGTGAGGAGATCTTCTCCGTGACCGGTTTTGAAGGCCACGACGATGTCCCGGAGGAGGTCACCGTCCGAGCGGAATCCGACGGGAAGGATCCGGTGGAGTTCACCGTCACCGTCCGCATCGACACCCCCGCGGAGGAGAGCTACTTCCAGCACGGCGGCATTCTCCCGTACATGCTGCGACAGATGCTCTAGGGAGCCTCAACGCCGTGGCGGGCGCGGCCTAACACCCTGCAGATCCCGGCCGCTCACCCCAGCGCGTTGATCCCACCGGGGAGGTTGACCAGGTCATAACCCAGGTCGGCGTACCGCTCCACAAAGGTGGCGCTGCGAACCCCGGAGGCGCAGTGCACCACCACGCGCCGGGCATCGCGTCGGGCATCGCACCGCACGTCATCGAGGGCATGTCGCACGGTGTCCACACCGGTGATCTCCGACAGCGGCAGGCGCACCGGATCCAGGTCGGCGAGTGAATCATTGAGCAGGTATTCATGCGGTTCCCGGATGTCCAGGAGCACCGCCGCGCCGGATCGGACCTGATCGAGCAGCTCCTCGGGGGAGGGGCCGACCGCGCACACCGCATCGTTGTAGCTCGGCTGGAGTCTAGTGACGCGGTCACGCGCCGGGTCCGCTCCCACTGTGAAGCTGCGGGTGGTGGAGGTCAGGGCGTCGTAGCTGAGTATGCGGCCCGGGTGGGTGGGTAGTCCTGCGAGGAACTTGATGGCCTCGGTGGCCATGAGCGCACCGATGGTGGCAGTGGTGGCACCGAGGACACCGGCGGTGGCACAGTCGGGGATGGAATCGCCGGTGGGTTGGACGGGAAAGAGATCACGTAGGCCCACACCATTGGCGAACAGGCAGACATCCCCGCGGAAACGCAGCACGGTACCCCACACCAGGGGAGTGCCGGTGATCTCGGCGGCATCGGCCACCAAGTATTTGGTGGCAAAGGAATCGGATCCGTCGAGTACCAGATCAACCCCGCCGACCAGCTCCACCGCATTGTCCACGGTCAGGCGCTCCTGCAGAGCGGTCACCATGATGTCGGGTTGGAGTTCACCCAGGCGTTCGGCAACCACCTCAACCTTGGGCCGGCCCACATCGGAGGCACCGAAGAGGATCTGCCGGTGGATGTTGGTGATGTCCACGGTGTCATCATCAATGACGGTGATGTGTCCAACGCCAGCGGAGGCGAGCGACTGCATGGCGGGACACCCCAGGCCTCCACCACCGATGACCAGCACATGGGCACGGTGGAGACGTTCCTGCTGCTCCATGCCCCATCCAGGCAGCGCCAACTGGCGGGCGGTGCGGCGCAATTCGGTGTTGGGAAGTGCCATCTAGAGCACCTGATCCGACCAGGACGCCAGCCCGTCGAAGCTGGAGGAGGCCACGGCGTGTTCGCGTTTGGGGATGCGGCCGGCTGCACGGGCGAGACGGCCGGCATCGACCGCATAACGCATCGCGCGCGCCATCGCCACCGGGTCCTGGCACCGGTTGACCGCGGAGGCCAGTAGCACCCCGTCGCAGCCGAGCTCCATCGCCAGTGCGGCGTCGGAGGCGGTGCCGACACCGGCGTCGAGAAGCACAGGGACGGTCGCGCGCGAACAGATCAGCTCGATGTTGTGCGGGTTGAGGATGCCCAGGCCGGTGCCGATGGGCGAGCCCAGCGGCATGACCGCGGCACACCCGACATCCTCCAGACGCCTGGCCACCACCGGATCATCGGAGGTATAGGCCAGCACGACGAAGCCCTCGGCGACGAGCAGTTCGCAGGCATCGATGAGTTCGACCACATCGGGCAGCAGGGTGTGCTCATCGGCGATGACCTCCACCTTCACCCAGTTGGTGCCGAGCGCCTCCCGGGCGAGTTTGGCAGTGATCACGGCATCACGTGCGGTGCGGCATCCCGCGGTGTTCGGCAGGGGCGCGATGTCCAGGCGGCGCAGCAGGTCGAAGACGGATTCCCCGGTGGTGGTGGCCGCGTGTCGACGCATCGCCACCGTGGTCAGTTCCGTCCCGGAGGCCACCAGCGACTCCTCCAGCATCGCCATGGAGGTGGCGCCACCGGTGCCCATGATCAGGTGTGAGTCGAAGGTGCGGTCGGCGATGGTGAGCATGGGTTAACCTCCCTGGACGGCGGTGAGAATGTCGATGTGCTGGCCGTCGGCAAGCGGGCGGTCCCACTGGGAGCGGGGCACCACCTCACCGTCCACGGCCACGGCGACCCCGGCATCCGGCAGCTGCCCGAGGGTGTTCTCCACCAGGGCGCTCAGCGTGGTGGCCTGGGTGGTCACGGACTGGTTGTTGAGGGTGATGTTCATGGATGCTCCTTCTGGGTGGCGTGTCGGTGTGGGGCACAGGCATGGAGATCAAGGCCTGGGTCGCGGCGTTCCACCAGTGCCAGGGTTGCCTCGGCGGCCAGGGCGGTCAGCAGGATCCCGTGGCGGAAATACCCGGTGGAGATGATCAGCTGATCATCCACCCGCCCGAGGTACGGCAGATCATCCGGGGTGCCCGGGCGCGCACCGGTGGTGGCCTCCAGGAAATCGCATTCCCCAATGCCGGGGACCAGTCGGGTGGCATCGCGCAGCAGATCATGCACGGCGCCCGCGCGGGGGACAGGACGGTCATCCTCACGTGAGGTCGCCCCGATGGCGAGGGTGCCGTCGGTACGCGGGATGAGATAGACGGCGCGGTCCTCCACGAACCCGCGCACCACCCGGGTGAGCAGCGGGGCGAGATGATCCGGCACGCCCAGGCGCAGGATATCGCCGTAGACCGGGCGCAGCTGCAACCCCGGATGGAGTGCCGCTGCCCCCAGACCATTGGCCAGCACCACCTGTTCATCATCGGGGATCGTGGTGGCATGTTCCCGGCGGATGACCACCCCGAGATTGTTCAGCGCATCGAGCAGGGCGGCGGCGAACATCCTGGGGTTGACCTGGTGATCGCCCGGAATGTGCACGGCACCGGCCAGCTGTGGGCTCAGCGCGGGTTCCAACTTCCTGGCCGCACGCAGCGTCAGACGTTCGACTTCCATGCCGTTGGCGGACTGATACTCCGACAACTGCGCCAGATGCGCCGCATCCGCCCGGTCCGCAGCCAGCACCAGGGTGCCCTCGGTGCGGTACCCGGTGGGCAGGTCGGTGTGCTTGTCGACGACCCGGAGCAACCCCGGATACAGCGCGGCCGAGCGCAGCATCAACGGGAACAAGGCCTCCTGCCGGTAGATCACCTCCGCAACCGGGGCCAGCATCCCACCGGCGTGGTGGGTGGCACCGGATGCGGGATCCGGGTCCATCAGGGTCACCGCATGACCTGCATCCGCCAGCCGGACCGCGGTGGCAAGACCCACCAGACCACCACCGACGACGGTGACACTACTCATCGGCGTCCCTCCCCGAAACCGGTGAGCAGACGCTGGACGTAGCGGGTCGGATCGTCGGATTCCATGAGGCCACGCACCACCGCCAGACCGGCGACACCGGTGTGGGCAAGCGCGGGGGCATCATCGGCGGTGACATCCCCGATGGCCACCACCGGAACCTGGGAAAGCTCCACCAGCTCCCGGTAACCCGCCAGACCCAGCGGCGGGCGACCGGAATCCTTGGTGGGGGTCGGGCGGAACGGTCCCGCGCCGATGTAGTCGAGCACGTCCGCGTGCTCATTGGCTGCCTCCACCAGTGCCCTGGTGCCGGTGGTCAGACCGATGATGGCATCCTCACCCAGCAGGGCACGGACATCACGGACGTGCAGATCATCCTGTCCGACATGCACCCCGTGGACGGGGAGACCGCGGTGGCGCAGGGCGAGGGCGATGTCGATGCGGTCGTCGACAAGCACATGGGCGGTCTCACCCACGGCAAGCGCGACGGCCTCGGTCAGTGCGTAGAGCTCACGCGCGGTAATCGGTTTGCTGCGCACCTGCACCATGCGGGCCCCACCGGCCACAGCGCGGCGGGCGACATCGACAATGTGGTCACGGCTGCCCCGGCCGGTGATGAAATAGCAACGTGGATCAGGGGTGGGACGCATGTCCTTGTACGCCTCTCTTCCTTCGCTGGTGCTAACCAGACAGGTTCATACGGTCCTCGCGCGGCAAGACAGCGCAATCTCAGCCCGGTGCCCCGGGCGCCCGTGGGGGTTGGGACCTGAGTGTAGATGATGTGGTGCACGCCGTGAAGGGAGGGGGCGGGATTTGATATCAGCCACGCAGACATGAAACAATGTTCAGGTTGACTGTGCGTATCGCGGTGCCTTCTGCACAGAAGGGGTTGCGGTAGGCCGCAGTGGCGCAAAATTGAAACGGATACGAACCGGCCGAGCGCCCCACCACAGGGGAAGTGCCGCCAGGGTCCTCTTTCCCTAACTGTCAAAGGACTGTCTACATGAACATTCTGGATAAGGTCGACTCCGCATACCTGCGCGACGACGTTCCTGCTTTCCGCCCCGGTGACACCCTCGACGTTCACGTCAAGGTCATCGAAGGTACCAACACCCGTACCCAGCTCTTCAAGGGTGTTGTCATCCGCCGTCAGGGCAGTGGCATCCGTGAGACCTTCACCGTGCGTAAGGTCTCCTTCGGTATCGGCGTCGAGCGTACCTTCCCGGTTCACTCCCCGAACCTGGAGAAGATCGAGGTCATCCGTCGTGGTGACGTCCGTCGCGCCAAGCTGTACTACCTGCGCGAACTGCGCGGTAAGGCTGCCCGCATCAAGGAGAAGCGCTAATTACTGCGCCCGTGATCTGACCATCCGGGTGACCGTGGCTACAGCTGCGGCTGCCTAGGATGTGATGATTTCACCCCTGTGTCCATCTGCTCTTTGCAGAAGGTCACAGGGGTTTTCTCGTGTCCATGGTGAGGTGTGGTGGCCTGCGCAATCCCGGTAGGGGTTGGGCAGACCACCCACACTCATCAGCTGCGGCTGCGGCCCAGTTCCTCCTCGATGCTGGGCCACAGCTGGTGGAGGATGTACTCCCAGGTGATGACGCCGCGCACGGTGTAACCGTTGTTCACGGAGATCACCGCCGCAAGCTGTTCATTCTCACTCTGCATCCGCTCCAACCCTTCCTGGATGGTGGCGGTCTCCGGCAGGGTCAGCACCGGGCGCGACCATTCCAGGGCCGGGGTGGATTTGTCCGAGAGCAGTGTGTCGCGGGCATGCACCACGTGGGGAACATCCCAGGTGGGGTCCTCGAGGAGTACCCGCAGCTGTCCGGATTCGGCGGCGGTGCGTTGGATATCGCGGACGGTGGCTGTGGACGGCAGCGACCGCATCTGGTTGACGGGGGAATCCACCGCCTCACCCACGGTGGTCAGATCCAGGGCGATGACCCCGGTGATCTGGGTGGCGGAGACATCATCGAGGGTGCCGGTGACGCGGGAATGCTCCACGAGCATCCGCAGGGTGTCGGCATCGTATCCCCGGGCTGCGGCGCGTTCCACCGGTTTCTCACCGGCGGCCTCCACCAGACGGTTGGCCATCCTGTTGATCCAGGACAGCAGGGGACGGAAGATGTTGATGAACCCGCGGGCCGGCAGGGCGATGAGTTTCACCGCTG
This sequence comes from Corynebacterium gallinarum, assembly GCF_014837045.1. Lineage (GTDB taxonomy): Bacteria > Actinomycetota > Actinomycetes > Mycobacteriales > Mycobacteriaceae > Corynebacterium > Corynebacterium gallinarum. The sequence continues at coordinate 121,960 of NZ_JACSPR010000001.1, read as the reverse complement.
ATTCCGGGTGGGTGATCGCCCAGGATTTCGGGGCCATCTCACCGATCACCAGGTGCAGGAAGGTGACGATGAACAGCGCCAGGATGAAGGCGATGACATCGGCGACCGCTAGTGGGATCCCCAGGGCTTCGAAGGCGGGCATCATCGAATAGTGCACCCATGGTTTGGTCACGGCACCCAGGGCGAAGGTACACCCCGTAATACCCAGCTGCGCACCCGCGAGCATGAGGGTCAGTTCATTGAGGCTGCGCAGCGCGGCGCGGGAGGAGGCAGAGGTCTCCGCGGTCTCCTCCAGACGGTTGCGACGCACTGCCAGCAGCGCAAATTCGATGATGACAAAGAAACCGGACAACACGATCAGCAGGATCGTCACCGGTAGAGCGATATACCATTCGGTCATGTTCTAGCGACCCTCCTCGGTGGTGCGATTGGTGGCGTGTCCGTCTGCCGGGTGGTCCTCGATGAGGGTCAGCTGCACGGTGGCGGGCACATTGCGTTCGATGGATTCGATCCGGATGCGCAGGATGCGGACCGGGGGTTCGCTGTGGTCGATGAAGTCCTCGGGTTCTGCGGCCAGGGGGATGTCGTGGATCTCGCCGGCGTCGACAAGCCCACCGGCGTGGGAGAGCAACAGCCCGGAGATTGTCTCGAACTCGCCCTCGGGGAGGTCGTGGCCGATGGCCCGTTCCACCTCATCGAGTGGGGTGTCACCGTCGACAAGCCACTGGTCCTCACGTGTTTCGGTGATGTCCTCGCTCTCGGGGAGGTCGTGTTCGTCGCTGACATCGCCGAGGATCTCCTCGGCCAGGTCCTCCAGGGTGATGATGCCGATGAAGCCACCGTATTCATCGATGACGCAGGCCATCTTCTCCTCCTGTCCGATCAGTTCGTCCACCACATCGGGCAGGGTCATCAGTTCAGGGACCACCACGGCGGGGCGTGCCAGGGTGGTGGCCGGGGTGGTGTCGGGGAGGTCTGTGGCCAACACATCGACCAGGTGGAGGACGCCGGTGGGCACGTGGTCCTCGTCGATGACGGGGTAACGGCTGTGGGCCACGGCCATGAGAGCCCGGGCCTCACCCAGGGTGTTGTCAGGGGACAGCACGTCGGTGCGTGAGCGTGGGATCATCGCGTGCCCGACGGTGTGGTCGGGGAAGTCCAGCAGGCGGTCCAGCACGAGGAAGGTGCTGTCATCGAGGTCACCACTCAGACGTGAGGTGGAGACAATATGTTCCAGGTCCTCGGCGGTGGCGGAGGAGTCGATGTCCTCCACCGGTTCAATCCGCATGAGTTTCAGCAGTGCGTTGGAGGAGACGTCGAAGAATTTGATCAACCAACCGCTGCCCTTCAGGTAGATCGAAGTCGACGGGGCCAGGGCTAGAGAGGATTTCATCGGGGCCGCGATGGTGTAGTTCTTCGGGAACAGTTCACCGAAGATCATCTGGATCACGGTCGACAGTGCCAGCGCCAGGACGGTGCCCACACCGACGGAGACGGCGGTGGGCACACCCACGCCGCCGAGGAGGACACCGAGGGATTCACCGACGAGGGGTTCGGCGATGAAGCCGACGAGCAGGCCGGTGACGGTGATGCCCAGCTGCGCACCGGAGAGCATGAAGGAGGTCCGGTTGGTGATGGCCAGGGCCTGGGTTGCCTTCTTGTCCCCGGCGTCGGCACGGGCGCGCAGCTGTGTGCGGTCCACCGACATGTAGGCGAATTCCTGGGCCACGAAGTAACCGTTGATCACGATGATCACGGCGATGACCACTAAGCCGAGCAGAAGGGTGAGTGCGGCACCTATCATTTGTTCACCCGCCTCAACACGTCGAAGTCAGTGTGGGCGGGCCAGATAGATCGCGCGGGAGGCTCCATTAGGAGTCGATACCTCATTCATTCTCTCGGGGGACGCAGGGCCGATCAGGTGACCGGACCCGCGGGAAATACCGATAGTGTACAGAAAAGTACCCTCTTGTGCGATGGGGCGGAATCCCGGTGTGATCAGGTGTCTCTCATCTAGTGTGGAGTTCATGATCATCGCAGTCGAGGGGCCGAGCGCCGCCGGTAAGACCACCTTCTGCCGGGGGCTGGACCAGACCTTTGTCACGGAGTATCGGCCCACGGGCAGGGAACCGGACAGCGACGATCCGCAGGTGCCGGCCCATTATTGGGCGAATGTGAGCACCTCCCGGTGGAATGCCGCCAGAATGCTGGAGGGTGATACCGGGCTGGCGGTGTGTGATTCCGATCCCATGAAACTGCACCACACCTGGTCCCTCGCCCGGATCGGGGCGGTGCCGGCCGAGCGTTTCGAGATCGAGAGCGTGCTGGTTCGGGAAGCCCTGGTGGAAAAACGCATCGGTTTCGTCGACACCGTGCTGGTGGATTTCCCCGCACCCGAGGTCCTCCGGGACCGCCGGGACACGGACACCTCGCGTGAGCGCACCGACTTCGAGTTCCACCTCCAGCTCATTGAACCGATGCGTGAATGGTACCGGGCGTTGGACTCGGTTGATCCGGGGCGTGTGCTGGGGTGGGACGTGGATATCGACACGCTGCGTCCCCGGGACCGCCGCTATGACGCGTCGCTTTTCGACGCCCTCCTCGCCGCCCTTCCATCCCTGTGACTATTTGTCCAGCAGCTGCCGGGAGGCCAGATCCCGGTAGATCGGGCTGCTGACCAGCAACTCGGCGTGGGTGCCCGTGGCGGCCACGCGTCCGCCCTCGATGACGATGATCTGATCCGCATCGGTGACGGTGGACAGGCGGTGGGCGACCACCACGAGGGTGCGGTCCTCGGCGATGGCGTCGATGGAATCGAGGATGAGCTGTTCATTCTGGGAGTCCACCGCACTGGTGGGTTCATCCAGCAGCAGCACCGGGGTGTCCATAAGGAGCATGCGTGCCAGAGCCAGACGCTGGCGCTGACCACCGGACAGACTCAACCCCCGGTCACCCAGAACGGTGTCCAACCCGTCGGCCTCCTCCATGCGGGACCGCAGATTCACCTGGTCCAGAGCCCACCAGCACCGCTCATCGCTGGCGTCGGCGGACCCCAGCAGCAGGTTCTCCCGGACGGTTCCGGACAGCACCGCGGCCTCCTGTTCCACATAGCCGATGACGCTGCGCACCGAGGCCCGGGACAGCTCTGCGGTGTCCTGACTACCCAGCAGGATGCGACCGGAATCAATGTCGTAGAACCGCTCGATCAGTGCCAGGGTGGTGGATTTACCCGACCCCGAGGGACCGACGAACGCCGTCTTCTTCCCGGCCGGGATGTGGAAACTGACATCCTCAAGCACCGTGGTCTGTCCGTCGTAGCTGAAGGTGACATTCTCGAAGGTGAGATCCCGGGCGGGTTTCGCCGGTGCACCGGTGGTGGGTTCCGGTTCCTCATCCATGATCTCGGAGATGCGCTCGATGGCACCCATGGCCTGACGCACGGTGGTGATCGCCCCGAAGATCTGGCCCAGGGGCATCGACACCATGAACAGGTACAGCACGAAGGAGACGAGGTCCGCCACGGTGATATCACCGGTGGCCACCCGGGCACCACCGATGCCGAGGACCACCAGGAAACTGCCCTGCATGGCCAGACCGGTGGCAGGACGCAGTGCGGCACTGATCTTGGCCACCACCACACCCATGTCGAAGGCCTCCTGCGCATCGGCGTTGAGGCCCTCCTCCACACGCGGTTCCGCACCGGTGGCGCGGATGGTGCGGATCGCACCCAGGGCGCGGTCCATGTCCGCACCCAGTTCACCCACCGCGGCCTGGGCCTTCTTGGTGTATTTCTGGATCAGGCGGGACACACCGATCACCACCACCATGGTGAACACCACCACGCCGAGGACGATGGAGAGCATGAGGACGTCGATAAGCGCCATGAGGATCACCGCACCGATCATCATCACCGTGCCACCGATGGCGTCGATAAGCCCCCCGGTGAACGCGGCGCGGATGAGGGTGGTGTCCGACCCCAGGCGGGTGACCAGGTCGCCGGACCGGTGCCGGTCGTAGACGCGTACCGGCAGGCGCAGCATGCGCGCGGCCAGTTGCCTGCGGGTGGTCAGAACCGCTGATTCCGCGGTCCGGGTCATCACGTACAACTGCAGTGCGCTCACCACGGAGGAGACGATGAGCAGGCCGACCAGGCCCCAGACCAGCGGGGTCACCGACACCTCGCCGATCCGCGAGATGATGTTGTTGATCAGGAGTGGTTGCATCAGCGAGAGCACGGCACCGGCCACCGACAGCACCAGGGCCAGGGTCAGGGCACCCTTGTGGTGGGCGAGCATGCTGAGCAACACCCGGAACGGTGGACGTGATGCGGTGATCACGGCGGGAGAGGGGGTTTTCTGGCTGACAGTCACAACAGACAAGTCTACGTGCCCGTGATACCGGCCAATCCGCCCGTCCGTGCGGTGGTTGCCGGGGATCGTGGCCCGGCGCTGCTAGAGTGAACACCCGTGACTGATTCTGCAGGTGACCCGAACGCCAACGACCCCTCCCAGGCTCCGGAGGATAACGGAGCCGACGGTAGCAGCCGCGCCGGGAAAGAGGGAACGTCCGGGGAATCGGCGCGGAAAACCACCCCGTGGTACATCGAGATCCCCATCGTCGTGGTGCTCACCCTCGTGCTGATCTTCGTACTGCAGACGTTTGTGGGACGTCCCTACATGATCCCCAGTGGTTCGATGGAACCCACTCTCCACGGCTGTGAGGGCTGCACCGGCGACCGCATCATGGTGGAGAAGGTCTCCTACTACTTCACCGATCCCGAGCCGGGTGATGTCGTGGTGTTCAAGGGCACCGATTCCTGGAATGTCGGGTTCACCACCCAGCGCTCGGACAACGCGGCCATCCGCGGTCTGCAGAACCTGGGATCCTATGTGGGCCTTGTGGCCCCGGATGAAAACGACCTGGTCAAGCGCATCATCGCCAGTGGTGGGCAGACCGTGTCCTGCCAGGAGGGTGACCCCGGAATCATGGTTGACGGCGCGAAGGTGGATGACAGCTACACCCTGCAGCCCCTGCAGTACCCGGTGGATCCCAACTCCGGGTCCGAGGCCTGCGGCGGTAACTACTTCGGCCCCATCACCGTGCCGGAGGGCAACTACTTCATGATGGGCGACAACCGCACCAACTCCCTGGATTCCCGCGCCCACATCGGTGATGAGCACCAGGGCACCATCCCGGAGGAGAACATCAAGGGCAAGGTCCAGTTCATCTTCCTGCCGTTCAGCCGCATCGGTGGCGTGGATGACCCGGACATCCAGGGTTAACAGCTCGCTTGTCGACGCCCCCTTCCGCACCACCTGCCACCCGTCCACCCGGGTAGGGGGTGACGCATGGCAACGCTGCGTCGCCTGAAACAGCTGCGCACCTACGAGGTTGCGCTCTCGCGCCACGGGCTCGGCCCCGTCGCCGGTGTGGACGAGGCCGGCAGGGGAGCGTGCTGCGGCCCGATCACCATCGCCGCCTGCATCCTGCCCGACCGGCCCATCGCGGACCTGGCGGTGCTCACCGACTCCAAACAGCTCTCACCTTTGGTACGGGCAAGGCTCATGCCCCTGGTGAAGAAACACGCGGTGGCCTGGTCGGTGATCCACATCTCTGCAGCGGATATCGACCGCTTCGGGATCCAGCACGCCAACATCTCCGGGATGCGCCGTGCCGTGGCCGCCCTGGAGGTGCGCCCCGGTTATGTGCTCACCGACGCCTTCCGCATCCCCGGCCTGCCGTGTCCCTCGCTGCCCATCCTCGGCGGTGACGCCACCGCCCGGTGCATCGCCGCCGCGAGCGTGCTGGCCAAACAGACCCGCGATGAGATCATGACCGGCATGGCGCAGGAGTTTCCCCAGTACGGATTCGCCGGGCACAAGGGATACAGCACCAAGGTGCACATGGATGCGGTGCGCCGTCACGGTGCCAGCCCCCAGCACCGATATAGTTATGCCAACGTGGCGAAGGCACACCGGGAATGGGCACTGGCCCACCCGGGCACCGAGGTTCAAAACACAGGGAAGGTGGAACATGAGCGCTGAGGAACTCGACAACTACGAGGCAGAGGTTGAGCTGTCGCTGTACCGCGAATACCGCGATGTGGTCAGCCAGTTCTCCTACGTTGTGGAAACTGAGCGACGCTTCTACCTGGCCAATGCCGTGCAGCTGATCCCGCACACCAACGGCAACGACGTCTACCACGAGGTCCGCATGTCGGATGCCTGGGTCTGGGACATGTACCGTTCCGCCCGTTTCGTGCGCTATGTCCGGGTGATCACCTACAAGGACGTCAACATCGAGGAATTGGACAAGCCGGACATGATCATCCCGGAGTAGGGACATGAAATAGGACCAGCCCGCGTGACAACTGTTGCTGTGAATAAAACTCAGCAAAATACACGCTCATTCCCAGCAAGGTGCTAGCTTTCTTCTGTGAAGAAATGGTTGAAGGCCACAGTTGGACTTGTGCTGGCCTCGTCTTTAGCACTTGTTAACACTCCTCAGGCCGCTGCATTTTCCAGTGGCAGCAGTAGCTTCGGCTCCTCAACGGGCTCCCCGGAGGATTTTGAATCAGGAGTTAAGGCGTTCTATGAACGTAAGGGCTATGAGATCGTCGAAGCCCCCAAGCTGATTGCCGGATATGCCAGTAAGGTCCGTGACGAACGTGAAGTGACCTACCTGCCGAATGGGAATGGACTTTTTAAGGACAGCTTTGCTCATCTCCTGGAAGGCTATTCTCCCAGTGTGAGCAGGTTGGCACACCATGGACATAACCTCCGTTTTGACCCGGCAAGCTCAGTCGTGATGCCGGCGGATGAAGGCGACAAGGTTGCCGTCGAGGTGGTCAGTGACAACACGTACTACTACGTGGTCACAATCGACTTCAACAATCGGTACCAATGGTAATTTCCTCATCTTTCTTACCCCGCTGTCCCTGGCGACGGCTCCATTCCGACTAACCCCGGCCTCTGTGCCGGGGTTTTCCCGTATCGCAGGTTCGGCGGATTCTAGTGGTCGGTGGGATGGAGAACCCGGTTCTGTGGGGATATCGCTGCCGTTCCCGGGGGGTGGGGTCCCACGGGTCGATACGCAGTGGCCACATCAATGCGGACATGAACACTGCCGGGTAGGTGGGTTGCAGGTGACCCACCAACCCCGTTTGAGGTGGGTTCTGACAGGGGATTCCAAGGTTTGACACAGTGTGTGTCAATATTTATCCATGCGTAGAATACTCACCGGCCTCATCGCCGGCACAGTGGCGGTTGCCGCCACCATCTCCCCAGTTCAGGCATCCTCGGAGAGTGGGCTGTCCAGCCTGGGCTCCAGCGAGGGATACAGTTCTTCCGAGCTGTCCTCCGGTGTGTCCTCCGACGCGGAAGCAGAGGACTCCGGTGAGGAGTTCGCCGCCACCAGCAGCGGGGACGATCTCACCATCGCGATCGCTGTCCTGGCCACCGGTGGCATCATCGCAGCAGGTCTGACCTGGGCTGTTCAGCAGCGACTGATCGCCAACCCACTGCCCGGGATCATCCCCAACCCGCCAGCTCTCCCCGCTCCGGCTCCCGCACCTGCACCAGCTCCCGCACCTGCACCAGCTCCGGCTCCAGCCCCGGCTCCCGCGCCAGCCCCGGTGCAGCGTCAGGCCGCACCGGCACCAGCCCCCGCGCCTGCTCCGGCAGCACGTTCCTACAAGAACTGCACCGCTGTGTGGAACGCCCTCGGCCGATCCATCAAGAGGGGGGAACCGGGTTACGCCAGCCACCTCGACGGGGATAGCGACGGCATCGGTTGCGAGCGGGATCCGCGCTAGAGTAAGCAACCACTGACGGTCTTTCTGTCAAGCCCCATGGGTTCTGGCCTGTGGATGAATCACCTTCATCCCCGGCCCACCTGTGGGGCTTTTGTCATGCCCTTGTCGGGGTGGGGTCTCCCGGGGTCGAATCAGGTCACATGACCGATCGACAGGGGGACACATGAAAACTGAGAAACAGAAACTGGGTGCGGTGGGGGAGAACCTCGTGGCAACCCACTACGTCCGGCGCGGCTACGGGATTGTGGAACGCAATGTCCGCTATCCGTTCGGGGAGCTGGATCTGATCGTGGAGGATTCAGACGGCACGACCGTGTTCGTGGAGGTGAAAACCCGGCGGGGGACGGGGTTTGGTTCGGCCGAGTCGGTGACGGGACGCAAACTCACCCGGATGCGGCGGGCGGCCACCACCTGGCTGCAGGGCAGGCATTACCGCGAGATCCGATTCGACGTGGTCACGGTGGTCATTGATCCCGCCACCGGCGGATATGTGCTGGATCATTATGAGGGGGTTGACGATGGCGCTCGGTAGATCCCTGACCACTGCCCCGTCCGGGGTGAACGCCACCGTCGTGCAGGTGGAGGCCAATGTCGGTGCCGGACTGCCGGGCACCTACGTGGTGGGGCTTCCCGACGCCTCCATCACGGAGAGCCGCGACCGGATCAAGACGGCGGTGATGAACAGCTCCCTGACCTGGCCCAAAACCAAGGTCATCATCAGCCTGTCACCCGCCTCCGTGCGCAAGAGTGGCTCCCACATCGATTTGGCCATGGCCGTGGCGGTGTTGGCCGCGCAGAACAAGGACCGGGATTTCCGGAGCAGGGCCGCCGCCACGATGTTCCTGGGGGAGGTGGCGCTCGACGGGTCCCTGGTGCCGGTCACCGGGGTGCTCCCGGCGTTGCTGGCTGCCCGTGACCACGGGGTGGGGGATGTGGTCATCCCCGCGGGCAACCTCGCCGAGGCAGGCCTCATGGAGAAGCCCCGGGTCCATCTAGCCACCCACCTGCGTGACATTGTCGCCTGGCTGGATGGGCTGATGGATCTGGATCAGGCGTCCCGCGGATTGGATCTGGACGTGGATAACCACCCGGATATGCGTGATGTGGTGGGGCAGCCGGAGGCACGGTTCGCCGCCGAGGTGGCCGCCGCCGGGGGACACCACATGATGATGCTGGGTCCCCCGGGGTCGGGGAAATCCATGATCGCCCAACGCCTGCCTGCACTGTTGCCACCTCTGGATGAGCAACAGCGCATCGAGGCGACCGTGGTGCACTCGGTGGCGGGGCGGACCTTCAACGGGGCGGTGCTGCGTGCCCCGTTCGTGGCTCCCCATCACAGCGTGAGCAGGGCCGCGTTGCTGGGCGGGGGATCGGGCAACCCCATGCCCGGCGCGGTCAGTCTGGCCCACCACGGGGTGTTGTTCCTGGATGAGGTCAGTGATATTCCAGCGTCCACCCTTGATACTCTGCGCACACCGCTGGAATGTGGCAGTGTCCGGATCGTGCGTTCGCGGCAGGACATCACCTTCCCAGCCCGGTTTCAACTGGTGATGGCGGCCAACCCGTGCAGGTGCGGGGCGGAGCAGCCCACCGAGTGCACGTGCACCGGTGCGGCCCGGGCCTCCTATCTCACCAACCTGTCCGGACCGCTGCGGGACCGGCTGGATCTCGTGGTCCGGACACACGCGAAGGGATCGGTGCTCGTTAACACCGGGGAGGAGGCCACCGCGCCGATTGCGGAGAGGGTGCGGGAGGCGCGGCGTCGACAAGCATCCCGGTGGTCGCGGGCCGGACTGCGCGACACGGTCAACGCCACCGTCGACCCGCACCGGATGCGCCGGGAGTTCCCCGCCTCGGAGGAGGCGATGGCGTACCTCGGGGTCTTCCTGGCCGACGGGGTGGTCTCACAACGCGGGGTGGACCGTGCACTGAAACTGTCGTGGACCCTGTGTGACCTCGACGGTGGCGCCAGGCCGGATCTGGATCACGTGGCGCGGGCCCTGGAACTGCGGGGCACGACCGGTGTGGAGGTGGCGGCATGAGCGCGATGATCACCGACCGGCTCAAGGCGTGGGCCTATCTCTCACGCGTGGTGGAGGGGCCGAGCGCGCACCTGCAGGCACTGCTGAAACAGGGGCGCGACCCCGAGGCCATTGCGCATGCGGTGAAACACCGGGAACCGTGGATTGGGGACCTGCTGCGCGAGACGCTGTCCCGGTATGAATGGGATGTGGCCCAGCAGGACCTGGAACAGATCCTCGCGCTGGGTGGTCGGCTCATCACACCGGAGGACCGGGAGTGGCCGGCGACGGAACTCGACCACGCCTTCGGGTTCGCAGCCTCGGGCATGAGTGATCATGTCCGCACCTACCAGGACGATGCCGTCCCACCCCATGCGCTGTGGGTGCGGGGTGGTGACCTGCGATCCCTGACCGCCCAGGCGGTGGCGCTGGTGGGCACCCGGGCGGTCAGTCAGTACGGCCGCGAGGTCACCGCCCTGATCGTGGACAACCTGGTGCCCCACCAGTGGACCATCATCTCCGGCGGGGCGCTCGGGGTGGACACCGTAGCCCACACCACCGCCCTGCGCGCCGGGGGTTCCACCGTGGTGGTTGCCGCATGTGGCCTGGACCGTTCCTACCCGGCCCACAACCGTGCCCTGTTCGAGGAGATCGTGAGCAGGAGTGGGGCCATCGTGACGGAGTATCCCCCGGGTACACCACCGCAGCGACACCGGTTCCTCACCCGCAACCGGCTGGTGGCGGCCCTGTCCCAGGGGACGGTGGTCACCGAGGCGGCGTGGCGTTCCGGGGCGCTGAACACCCTGAGCTGGTGCGCGGGGCTGGGGCGGGTGGCCATGGCGGTGCCGGGACCGGTCACCACAGCCGGGTCCCTCGGCTGCCATGAACGCATCCGCAACGGTCACGCGCAGATGGTGTGCAGTGGTGATGAGATCCGCTCGCTACTGGGGGCGATCGGTGGCATGGATGCCCAGGAGCAGTATGAACTCAACTTTGCGGCCAACCCGATCCAGGGACTCAGCCGAAATGAACTGCGGGTCTACGATGCGCTGGGCCGACACCCACGTGAGGCTGCTGAGGTGGCCACCGAGACAGGTCTGACGCTGGCCCTGGTGATCCATCTGCTGGTGGATCTCAACTCCCGCGGTCTGGTTGCCAGGGAGGGCGTGCGGTGGGTCCGGATCGCTGAACAGGGTGCCGGAGCGGGAGGTGACACCGGTGGTGGGTAGAGCAGAAAAGTGTGGGAAAAGGCTTGCGCGGGGATTCGGGCGCAGATATTGTGGGTGAGGCAAGCCTAAGTAAAGTTCTTCAGGGTTCGGGCTGGTTCCCTGGAGGCCCACCTCATGACCGGGTGGTGGTGTCACTGTGGAAACACGCGGCACCACCACCTGGTTCCGGGGACGCTAGGGTTATGCATCATGGGTGAGTCAGAAGTGAAGGCGGCACGTTCTCCGGTGGACGTGTCGCCTTCTTCTGTTCTCTACAGCTGATGATGGCAGGTAGGGGCCGGTAGCGGCCGACAGGGAAGGACGGGAGGACACGATGGGTGATGACCACAGACATTCACAGATGTCCGAGGCGATCGAGGATTTCTGCGATTACCTCACCCTGGTGGTGGGGCGGTCCGAGGCGACGGTCCGGGGGTACCGGTCGGATCTGCGCCACATGGCTGACACCATCCCCGAACTGACGGATTTCACCCTGCCCAATCTCCGGGCCTGGTTGGGCCGGGCCGTGGAGGAGGGCAAAAGCAGGGCCACGCTGGCCCGGCGTACGGCATCGGTGAAGTCGTTTTCCACCTGGGCGGTCAAGAGCGGTCTCATCGGCGGGGACGAGGCCGCCCGTCTGGTGTCCCCGAAGGTGACGCGCAACCTGCCGCGCGTGTTGGGTGAGGTCCAGGCGGGGGAGTTCATGGGCAGTGCCGCCTCCGGCAGCGAGGATGAGTTCCGCCGCGACAGTGCCATCCTGGAACTGCTGTATGCCACGGGGATGCGTGTCTCCGAACTCTGTGGCCTGGACCTGGGCGATGTGGACCATCACCGGCGGATGGTCCGTGTGCTCGGCAAGGGTGACAAGGAGCGCATGATCCCCTTCGGCAAGGCGGCCGCGGACGCGCTGGAGCAGTGGCTGCAGGTGCGGGACCAGATGGCGAAGGTCGATGACGCGCTGTTCGTCGGGGTGCGCGGGGGGCGTATCGACACCCGGCAGATCCGCCGGATCGTCGAGCGGACGGCGCAGGTCGCCGGGACGGATCACCTCTCACCCCACTCCCTGCGTCACACCGCCGCCACCCACCTCCTCGACGGTGGGGCGGACCTGCGCCAGGTCCAGGAGATGCTGGGGCACTCCTCCCTGCAGACCACTCAGATCTACACCCACGTCAGTTCCCAACGCCTGCTGGAGGCCTTCCGGCAGGCACACCCGCGGGCCTGACCGGTTTCAACCGGATGGTGGGGGTGGGCAGCAGTCCGACGGGGTTGATGTAGTCATCACCGATCCGCGCACCCCACTGCAGTCCGGGGTGGGCGGTGGTCGGGTGCCCCAGCGTCCCGATGGCCTGCTTTACGACGACCGGGTCGCCGGTGGAGACGTGGGCGTGCACCGGCTGGTAGGTGGTGCGCACCCCGTCTGCGTGGTCAATCGAGATCGTCGGGGTGCCGGCCACCATCCCGGCGAATACCACGATGCCGTCACCGGCGCTGACCACCTCCGCGCCGATCTCCAGGGGCAGGTCCACCCCGCGGTGTCCCGGCAACCAGTTGTGCTCCGGTTTGTCGAAGGCCCGCAGCACCGTGCCAGCCCGGGGCAGTCCCGACGCCGGATTGACATAGGCCCGTGCGTCCGACAGGAAGGAAAGCGGTAGCGCCAATACAATAAGGACTGCAAGCAGCGCCCGGAGCAGATGTCGGAGGTGGTGTGTTACGCGCCGCTCATCATGGTGGATCGGATAACTGGTGATTCTCATAGTGTGATGGTCGCCCACAACCGCAGCACTGTCACCGGCGACAACGCGGCCCTGTGGATGGTGGAGCGGTTGTGACCGGTGGGAAGTGATCCGGGGAGGGGTTATCCACAGTCTCCTCCCACCGTTTGGAGGTGCAGGTCAGGCTGTGTAAACTGTTCCCAGCAGTGTGCCCGGATCTGTCCCCGCCCAGGCGGATGAGAGTCCCAGGTCATTGACTACGCGCGGTGGCATTTTGAAGATCTCTTCGAAAACCCAGCTCAACCAGGTCCCAGAACAGTACTTGTTGTGGGTGTTGGGCAGGTAACCCATCGCTAGGGTGCAGGATCAAAACCTGCACAACATTTTTCAAAACCGAAACTCAAAACTTAAAGAAAGGGGCTTACCATGGCAGTCGTAACCATGCGAGAGCTTCTCGATGCTGGTGTGCACTTCGGCCACCAGACCCGCCGCTGGAACCCGAAGATGCGTCGTTTCATCTTCACCGAGCGCAACGGCATCTACATCATCGACCTCCAGCAGACCCTGACCTACATCGATCAGGCCTTCGAGTTCGTCAAGGAGACCGTCGCACACGGTGGCACCATCCTGTTCGTCGGCACCAAGAAGCAGGCCCAGGAAGCTGTCCAGGTTGAGGCAGATCGCGTCGGCATGCCGTACGTGAACCACCGCTGGCTCGGTGGCATGCTCACCAACTTCCAGACCGTGTCCAAGCGTCTGCACCGCATGAAGGAACTCCAGGCAATGGATGCTGCTGAGGACGGCTACGAGGGCCGCACCAAGCGCGAGACCCTCATGCTGACCCGCGAGCGCATCAAGCTGGAGCGCGTCCTCAGCGGTATCGCTGACATGTCCCGCATCCCGTCCGCTCTGTGGATCATCGACACCAACAAGGAGCACATCGCTGTCGCTGAGGCGCACAAGCTGAACATCCCTGTTGTTGCCATCCTGGACACCAACTGCGACCCTGACGTTGTCGACTTCCCGGTTCCGGGCAACGACGATGCCATCCGCGCAACCGCTCTGCTGTCCCGCGTCATCTCCACCGCCGTGGAAGAGGGCAAGAAGGCACGCGAGGAGCGCCAGCTGGCAGCTGCGCGCGACGCCGCCGGCGAGCCCAAGTCCGAGGACGCACCAGCTGAGGCTGCTGCAACCGAAGAGGCACCGGCTACCGAGGCTCCTGCAGCTGAGGCACCGGCAACCGAAGAGGCTCCCGCAACCGAGGCTCCTGCAGCCGAGGCACAGCAGGAGACCGCAGCTGAATAAGCTGTAAACATCAGCTGCACCTTCAAGCCCCCACGACGATGGAACTTTTCACCTAAGAATTTCACGTGACGTGGGGGCTTTTCGGGCAGTCTCCCGCACCGGCTACCGGGTGGTCCATGTACGATCACCTAGGACGGGCGGGCTGGGCCGATGTGCCCTAACCTAGGCTTGTAAAGCATTAATTATCCATACATAAGGAGGATCGCCCCCTAATGGCGAACTACACCGCTGCGGATGTTAAGAAGCTCCGCGAACTCACCGGTTCCGGCATGCTCGACTGCAAGAAGGCCCTGGAGGAGTCCGCTGGAGACTTCGACAAGGCTGTTGAGATCCTGCGCGTCAAGGGCGCCAAGGATGTCGGCAAGCGCGCAGAGCGCAACGCCACCGAGGGTCTGGTTGCCGTCTCCGGCGACACCATGATCGAGGTCAACTCCGAGACCGACTTCGTGGCCAAGAACGATGAGTTCAAGAACTTCGCTGCCAAGATCGCCGAGGCTGCTGCCGCCGCCAAGGCCAACTCCCCTGAGGAGCTTGCAGCAGTGGACGTCGACGGCCAGTCCGCACAGGACGCACTGCAGGAGTTCTCCGCCAAGATCGGCGAGAAGCTCGAGCTGCGTCGTGCAGTCACCCTCGAGGGTGACAACACCGCTGTCTACCTCCACCACCGTTCCGCTGACCTGCCACCATCAGTCGGCGTTCTGGTTGCGTACTCCGGTGAAGGTGCCGAGGCTGAGGCTGCTGCACGTCAGGCTGCCATGCAGATCGCTGCACTGCGCGCCTCCTACCTGACCCGCGAGGACGTCCCCGCCGAGGTCATCGAGAAGGAGCGCTCCATCGCCGAGCAGATCACCCGCGAGGAGGGCAAGCCGGAGCAGGCCATCCCGAAGATCGTTGAGGGTCGCCTCAACGGTTTCTACAAGGAGAACGTGCTCCTGGAGCAGGCTTCCGTCGCTGACAGCAAGAAGACCGTCAAGGCTCTGCTGGACGAGGCTGGCGCCACCGTCACCGCCTTCGCCCGCTTCGAGGTCGGCCAGGCTTAAGCCTGCCACCCGGGGATCCTGATCCCCGGCAGTGGTGACCACCCCGTTTCGGGGAACTCACCACCACCATCAGCCCCGCCCATCGACATTGCTCTGATGCGCGGGGCTGAATCATGTGCACAATCCCCACCAGCCGGTGGGGCCCGCCGTGACACCCTCACACATCTGCGCACCCTACCCGCCGGTGCGCCCATGACACTGTAAGATCAGATGCCAGAAACGGGAATGCCCCAGAGGCATGCCCATGAGACAGACGAAGACCCCAAAGAGGTCTGTCGACAACAACCGAAGGAGAACGCCACGGTGACCACCTCGAGTGCAGAACCCCGCAACAGCTACAAGCGTGTGATGTTGAAGCTCGGAGGTGAAATGTTCGGTGGCGGCAAGGTCGGCATCGACCCCGATGTGGTCGACAATGTCGCCCGCCAGATCGCCGAAGTGGCCAAGAGCGGCGCGGAGATCGCCGTGGTCATCGGCGGTGGCAACTTCTTCCGTGGCGCCGAGCTGCAGCAGCGGGGCATGGACCGCGCCCGCTCGGACTACATGGGCATGCTCGGCACCGTCATGAACTGTCTGGCACTGCAGGACTTCCTCGGACAGCACGGTGTGGAATGCCGCGTCCAGACCGCCATCAACATGGCGCAGGTCGCCGAGCCCTACCTGCCGCTCCGTGCGGAGCGCCACCTGGAGAAGGGCCGCGTGGTCATCTTCGGTGCGGGCATGGGTATGCCGTACTTCTCCACCGACACCACCGCCGCCCAGCGTGCCCTGGAGATCGGCTGCGATGTCCTGCTCATGGCCAAGGCCGTCGACGGTGTGTACAGCGCCGATCCGCGCACGAACCCGGGCGCCGAGCTGTTCACGGAGATCACCCCGAAGGAGGTCATCGAGAAGTCCCTCAAGGTCGCCGATGCCACCGCCTTCAGCCTGTGCATGGACAACAACATGCCGATCCTGGTCTTCAACCTGCTGACCGACGGCAACATTGCCCGCGCCGTCAACGGCGAGCGTATCGGCACGCTCGTCCAGTCCTGATAGATTTGTCTAGAGAACATGGCTTCCGCAAGGAGTCCTGAACTGCGAAAGCACAGGAGAAACTTTAATGATTGATGAGATCCTCTTCGATTCTGAAGAACGCATGTCCAACACCGTGGAGCACACCCGCGAGGACCTGATCACCATTCGTACCGGGCGTGCCAACCCGGCGATGTTCAACGGTGTCCTGGCCGAGTACTACGGCGTGCCCACCCCGATCACCCAGATGTCCAGCATCTCCGTGCCGGAGCCGCGCATGCTGATCATCAAGCCGTACGAGATGACCTCGATGGGTGTCATCGAAAACGCCATCCGCAACTCCGACCTCGGTGTCAACCCCACCAACGACGGCCAGGTGCTCCGCGTGACCATTCCGCAGCTCACCGAGGAACGCCGCCGCGACATGGTCAAGATCGCCAAGGGCAAGGGCGAGGACGGCAAGATCGCCATCCGCAATGTCCGCCGCAAGGGCATGGAGCAGCTGAAGAAGCTCCAGAAGGACGGCGAGTTCGGCGAGGACGAGGTCGCCGCAGCCGAGAAGGAGCTGGACAAGGTCACCGCCCGCTACGTCGAGCAGGTCGATGAGATTGTTGCCCGGAAGGAAGCGGAGTTGATGGAGGTCTAGAGACCCCATCATCTTAGGAGTCGTCGTTTCATCGTCACAGTCAGGGCGGGGGAGCGGCGCTTTCTTCTGTTTCCCGCGTGCCCCGTGGAGTCACCCCTGGGGAAGCGGACGACGCGATCTGCGTTTCATCAGTTTGAACCCCCGAGGAGAACCCCATGAGTGAGCCGGAGCACCATCACCGGACCGTGCGGATGCCCAAACCGAAAAATAGTGCGGGTCGTGATCTCAAGGCCGCGATCGGCGTGGGCGTCGGTCTCGCTCTCCTGGTGATCGCGGGCATCGTGCTCAGCCCCTGGGGCTGGTACCTCGTGGTCGCCGGTGCCGTGGCCGTCGCCACCTGGGAGGTCGGTGGCCGCCTGAAGGAGTCCGGCTACCACCTGCCCATGCCCATCATGATCATCGGCGGGCAGGCCATGGTGTGGTTCTCCTGGCCGTTTGAGACCTCCGGCATCCTGGCCTCCTATGTGGCCACCGTTCTGGTGTTGATGTTCTTCCGGATCTTCTACAACGGCCCGGAGAAGGAGGCCAGGAACTACCTGCGCGATACCTCCGTGGGCATCTTCGTCCTCACCTGGATCCCGCTGTTCGGCAGTTTCGCGGCGATGCTGTCGCTGATGGAGAACAACAACGTCCCCGGAACCTTCTTCATCCTCACCTTCATGTTGTGCGTGGTGGGTTCCGACGTGGGTGGTTATGCAGCGGGCGTGTTCTTCGGCGCCCACCCGATGGCACCGGCGGTCAGCCCGAAGAAGTCCTGGGAGGGTTTCGCCGGTTCCATCCTCCTGGGATCGCTCACCGGTGCGCTTGCGGTGCACTTCCTGCTGCACCACCACTGGTGGCTCGGTGTGATCCTGGGCATCTGCCTGGTCATCTGCGCCACCCTCGGCGACCTGGTGGAATCCCAGTTCAAACGCGACCTCGGCATCAAGGACATGTCCAACCTCCTACCCGGACACGGTGGGCTGATGGACCGTCTCGACGGCATGCTGCCCTCGGCGATGGTCACCTGGCTGATCCTCAGCGTGGTGAGCAGCTCCTACGCGGGGTGACAGGTAGGTTCAAACAGCAAAGGGGGCCCGCCCCGGGGTAGTGGTTCAACCCCCGGCGCGGGCCCCTTCTGTGACTCTCAGGGGACGATCAGGACAGTGCCTTCTGGATCTTCTTGATCTTGCGGCGGTACTCGAACATGCGGACCCCGCCGACCATCGCCATGATCAACGCACCGGTGATGGCACTGAGCAGGTAAGCGACACCCGCTGGGATCTCGAAGGTCCAGGTCAGGATGTTCATCTCCACGGGGGCCTGGTTCTGCAGGATGAAGATGAGCAGGGCCACCAGCAGCAGCGCCCCGACCACGAGTGCGACCCAGGTTCCACCGACCAGGGTGCGTGTGGATGCCGGTGCGGGATCCTGGTGCAGGTTGTCCGGATGGTCAACCGGGTCGGTATCCTCCCCCCGCAGCGCCGGTACCGAGGCGGTAGCATCACCGGCAGGCGGAATATCCCCGGCGTAGGGGGCGGTGTGGGGGTCGGTGTGCGGGACATCGTCGGGATGTGATCGGTCCTTGGTCATAACATCATTGAACTCGCGAACCCGGGATTCCGCCACCTATCCACGCTATTGATACATAACTGATGGACAGTGGGGTGGGCGTCGACAAGCATCCCGTCGGGTGACCGCGCGCGTCACACCCGGGCCGCCCCGGTGATCCCGGGCTCCGGAGTTAGACTGATGGGTCCCCGACGTGCAACAATGGGAATATTATGGCTACACCCTTACCCCTGGTATTTTCTGCCCCCAAGCGCGGTATGCCACCGGCTCACTTCGCAGACCTCTCCGATGAACAACGGATCGAGGCGCTTTCTGAGCTCGGCCTGCCCAAGTTCCGACTCAATCAGATCGCCCGCCACTATTACGGCCGGCTCGAAGCTGACCCGATGACCATGACCGACCTGCCCGAGGACGCCCGCGCCAAGGTCAAGGAGGCCCTCTTCCCGACGCTGATGGAACCCCTCCGCGTCGTGGAGGCCGATGATGAGAACACCCAGAAGACCCTCTGGAAACTCCATGACGGCACCCTCCTGGAATCTGTGCTCATGCGTTACCCGGATCGTGCCACCCTGTGCATCTCCTCGCAGGCCGGTTGTGGCATGGCCTGCCCGTTCTGTGCCACCGGTCAGGGCGGGCTTGACCGCAACCTGTCCATCGGTGAGATCGTCGATCAGGTCCGCAACGCCGCCGCGACCATGCATGCCGAGGGTGGGCGTTTGTCCAACATCGTGTTCATGGGCATGGGTGAGCCACTGGCCAACTACAAGCGTGTGGTCTCCGCGGTTCGTCAGATCACCCAGCCGTCCCCGGACGGTTTCGGCATCTCCCAGCGCAGCGTCACCGTGTCCACTGTCGGCCTGGCGCCGGCGATCAGGAAGCTTGCCGACGAGGACATGTCCGTCACCCTGGCTGTCTCCCTGCACACCCCGGACGATGAACTGCGCGATGAGCTGGTGCCGGTCAATAACCGCTGGTCCGTCGCCGAGGTGCTCGACGCCGCCCGCTACTACGCCGACAAGTCCGGCCGGCGTGTCTCCATCGAATACGCGCTCATCCGTGACATCAACGACCAGGGCTGGCGTGCCGACATGCTGGGTGAGAAGCTGCACAAGGCGCTCGGTTCCCGCGTGCACGTCAACCTCATCCCCCTGAACCCGACCCCGGGTTCCAAGTGGGACGCCTCCCCACGCGAACGCCAGGACGAGTTCGTCCGTCGTGTCATCGCCCAGGGCGTGCCCTGTACCGTGCGTGACACCAAGGGCCAGGAGATCGCGGCGGCCTGTGGTCAGCTTGCCGCGGAGGAGAAGTAACCTGCATCTGCTGATCATTGGCATTATCAGCATTCATCCATAGGGTAACGCTGGTAATCTCGGGCGGGACTATCCATGAACAGGATAGTCCCGCCCGATTTTTGTTTCATGGAAAGCTGATGAGCCGATGACCGATCCGACTCAGGGAATACGCCTGACCGACCCCACCCTCCAGGCACTGGCCGTGCGTGATCTCACCAAGATCTACGGTGGCCAGCCCGCCGCGGACAGTATCAACCTGGACATTCCACGGGGGGCTCTCTACGGTATCGTCGGCCCCAACGGCGCGGGTAAGACCACGATGTTGTCCATGGCCACCGGCTTGGTGCGCCCCACCCGAGGTACGGCGTGGGTCGCCGGGGCCAACGTGTGGGAGGACCCGTTGCGCGCCAAGCGTGCCATGGGACTACTTGCCGACGGTCTGCCCATCTTCGACCGGCTCACCGGTCGTGAGCTGTTGAGTTACGTGGGTGCACTCCGCGGTCTGGACGAAACTGTGGTCCAGGAACGCAGCATGGAGCTTCTCGACGCACTGGGCCTCGCCGATGCGGGGGCCAAGCGGATCGTGGACTACTCGGCCGGCATGACCAAGAAGATCCTGCTGGCCCAGGCATTGCTGCACAATCCCGAGGTGCTCATCCTCGATGAACCACTTGAGGCTGTCGATCCCGTATCCGGCAGACTCATCCAGGAGATCTTGCGGAACTTCACCGCCGCCGGGGGCACTGTGGTGTTGAGCTCCCATGTGATGGAACTGGTGGAGGGATTATGTGATCACGTGGCCATCATCAACCAGGGCCGCGTGGTGGTTGCCGGGCATGTCAATGACATCCGGCGCGGGCGTTCCCTGACCGACGTGTTCGTGGATGTGGTCGGTGGTGCGGCACTGGGGGAGGGATCATTGTCCTGGCTCGGTGGCCGGGATGAGCCCGGAGAGGACAAGCGACGGTGACCAGGACACTGCTGGGGCTCCAGGCCACCATGTGGAAACGCACGGTGTCCGGCAACAACGCCGCAATCACCATGATCACGCTGGTGTCCATCTACGGAATCATCGGCCTGTTCAGCTTCATGCTGATGCTGGGGGAGGGGTTGTCCGGTGGCTCGATGGGCATCCTGGCCGGCATTGTTGCCTCCGGAACCATCGCCTACACCATCGCGGCCATCATGTGGCCCTCTGGCGAGGGGCAGCTGCACCCTGCAGCCTTCGCGCTCATACCGATCCGCGCCCGGGATATCCTCCCGGCGATGGCCGTGGCCACTCTCATGCAGTCACGGGGCATCCTGGCGGTGATCTGCACCGTGACCACCGCCGTGGTGTCCTCCCTGTTCTACCCACCGGCGATGATCCCCGTGGTGTGGGTGATGCTGGCCTGCGCCCTGGTGATGACACTGCTGCTGGGTGAGCTGATCAGTTCCCTCGGTTCCTCCTCATCCTCGAGGGTGAGCAAGGAACGCATGAGCCTGTACGCCTCCGTCGGGTTCATGGTGGTCATCATCGCCTACCAGCTGATGACCTCCCAGGGCGCCTCCGCCCATGTGGACGCCTTCGGACAGATCGTGCGGTGGACCCCCTTCGCCTCCACTGCAGGCGTCATCGAAGCCGCGGCAGCGGGGCAGTGGTTGATGGCTGGGATCCTTCTCATGCTCACGGCCTTCTACCTCGCACTCGGTGTCCGGTTGTGGGTGGCATTGATCAACCGGGCGTTGACAGCGCCACTCGACGGGGGAACCGGATCTCCGACCAAGACGCATAAGGAGGCAGACCCCACGGCCCGGGTCCTCATCCCGGCCGCACTGCCGAGCACACCCTTCTGGGCGGTCTACTTCCGGTCCCTGTTGTACCTGGTCCGCGATTCCAGACTCCTGGCCTCCCTGATCATCTTCCCGATGCTGGGCATCATCTTCCTGGTGCAGGCCTACACCATCGACACCTTCATGATCTACGCGGGACTGGTCATCCTGGCGGTGTTCGGTGGGGCCATCGCCACCAACGATTTCGGTTATGACGGGCCCTCCACCTGGGTAAACATGGTTTCCGGTGCCCCGGCTCGTTCCCTGCTGCTGGGCCGTCACCTGGCGCAGATGACCCCCGTGGCCGCCGGGGTGCTGCTGTTTGCGATCCTCACCCTGGTGATCGCCGGGAACCTGTATCTCAGCATGCTCATCATCGTGATCACCTTCGGAATCCTGGCCACCACCGCGGGCATCGCGCTGTTTGCCACCACCTTCAATCCCTTCGCCACCGCGAAACCCGGCACCAGCCCCTGGGGTGATCGCAGTGGGTATTCGGGCGCGGCCTTCGTCTCGGCGTTTGCCACACTGCTGCTGGGGTGGATCCCCTCCCTGCCCGCCATCGCGCTCACCATCTATGGCTATGCCGGCGGTGTGACCTGGGCGGTGGTGTTGGGTCAGGTCCTGGCCCTGGTGATTCCGTTCGCCCTCTACACCCTGATGATCCGGATCTGTACCCGACGGGTGGAGGACCGGATGCCGGAGATCTTCGATAAGGTCAAAAGCTACGTGGGCTAACCGGGGTGTGTGGACTCGGCCGGGGGACAAGCCGGTCGGCGGGACCGGTCTGGGGGCAGGTCTGTCGACCTGACCGGTTCGAGTGGGCGGAGCAGTTTCTTTCCCCAGCGCACGCCGGGGAAGGATAGCTCCGTCATGAGGGGGTGTTCCTGTGAGCCATCGACCGCGGGGGAGTGCCCACTATGTGTGGGGAGATATGCTCACTTCCGGAACACTCCCGGTATGATCCCGCATATCAGAGGGGGAAGAAGGCATGAAAAAAGGAGCCCGAACAGTATTCGGACTCCCAGGAGAGAAGGAGGAAACCCCTACTTCTTCTCCTCCAGACGCAGCTGGCGGACACGCTCAGGATCGATGTTGACCGAACGCAGCTGGTTGTCGGTCAGCTCACCCCAGGTGCCGGACAGGGTGGACTGGTCGTAGTTCCAGTCAGGCTCCACATGGCCGAGTGGCTTGTTGCGGGCGGTGAGGGTGCGGACCTGGGAGAGCTTGGGCTCGAACAGGTGGATCAGCAGGCCGATGGCGATCAGTGCGGCGAGGACAAGCAGCCAGATCGTCTCGACGTGACCCTGGTGGTTACCGAAGTTGAAACCGAGCAGGAACAGCACAGAGATCCAGCCGGAAATCTGGATTGCGTTGCGTCCGATGTCATGCCAGCCCCATGCTGCCGACGGCTCATCAAGGGTGGAGACACCGTTGTAGATCTCGGGCTCAATCTTGTGGGAGGAACCAGCCACGTCATACTCCTTCATTCGCACACCGCTGATGGAGATCGGCGCGCACCTACAGAACTTGGTTTACTTCCGTTCATGTTCTCACATTTCCCCTGGCGACGCTAAAAAACCACTGTGGTGCATGTCGCTCCCTGTCGCGCTGAGCTGGCGGAATGGGGTTCGCCTGCTGGGTTTTTCCAGAACCCCATCCTTAGTATTGCCCCAAACGGGTGTACCCGGGCACCCCGATCAGCCAAATCAGCCGGGTCCCCACCACGTTCATACCGCGTCCCCACCCCTCACCGCGCACCCTGTGCCGTGCCCAGCCCTGGAATCCACCAAACCCCGGGGAGGGTGCAACAATGGTCCCTGTGACTACAAAGATTCTCATCCTCGGCAGCACCGGATCCATCGGAACCCAGGCGTTGGAGGTTATAGCTGACAACCCCGATCTGTTCACCCTCGTGGGTATCGCCGCGGGCGGGTCCAACCCCGGCCTGGTCATCGAGCAGGCCCGGGCCTTCAACCTCCGGCCACACCAGGTCGCGGTGGCAGGGGAGCGGGCTGCCGCCGAGGTGGGTGAGGCTCTCGGTGGAACGGTCATCGACGGTCCCGACGCTGCACGCACACTGGTGGAATCCGTCCAGGTCTCCGACCCGGCCGATACCGTACTCAATGCGCTCGTCGGTTCCATGGGGCTGGGGGCCACACTGGCCACGCTGCGCTCCGGTGCCCATCTGGCGCTGGCCAACAAGGAATCACTGGTGGCCGGTGGTGATTTCGTGATGTCTCAGGCGCGTCCCGGGCAGATCATCCCGGTGGATTCCGAGCATTCCGCGATGGCACAGTGCCTGCGCAGTGGCGCCGAGGGGGAGGTTGCACGCATCGTGCTGACCGCCTCCGGTGGGCCGTTCCGTGGCTGGACCCGCGAGCAGATGTGGGAGGTCACCCCGGAGCAGGCGGCGGCACACCCCACCTGGTCCATGGGGCAGATGAACACCCTCAATTCCGCCACCCTGATCAACAAGGGCCTGGAGCTCATCGAGGCGACCCTGCTCTTTGACACCGACGCCGATCTCATCGATGTCACGGTGCATCCCCAGTCGATCATCCACTCGATGATCACCTTCAAGGACGGCTGCACCATCGCCCAGGCATCCCCGCCGTCGATGAAGCTGCCGATCTCCCTGGCGATGAACTGGCCCCACCGGGTCCCCGGGGCCCAGCCTGCGCTCGATTTCACCCAGGCCCATACGTGGACCTTCGAGCCTGTCGACGACGCCGCGTTCCCGGCCGTGCAGTTGGCGCGGGACGTCGCACAGCAGAAGGGCACCTTCCCCGCGGTGTACAACGCCGCCAACGAGGAGGCCGCGGCCGCCTTCCTCGCCGGCCGGATCCGTTTCCCGCAGATCGTGGATGTGGTGTCGGAAATACTCCAGGGGGCTTCCGGGTTTGCTGGTGTATCGTCAAATATCGAAGACATTCTGGCCACCGAATCCGAGGCCCGCACGCGGGCGAATCAGCTCATTGACCGGTTGGCCCGATAAGATCATGTCTCGGTAACACCAGTAGTCAGTTAAGGAGCTCCACCGCGTGGCAGCCTATCTCGTCGGTGTGGTGCTGTTCTTCCTCGGCATCGCAGTAACAATCGCGCTTCACGAGTGGGGCCACTACATCACCGCCCGGGCCTTCGGGATGAAGGTCCGCCGGTTCTTCATCGGCTTCGGACCGAGCGTGTTCACCGTGCGCCGCGGTGAGACGGTCTACGGCCTCAAGGCCGTCCCCGTCGGTGGTTTCTGTGACATCGCGGGCATGACCGCGCAGGATGAGCTGGCACCGGACGAACACCACCGCGCGATGTACAACAAGCCGTGGTGGCAGCGCATCATCGTGCTCTCCGGCGGTGTGGTGATGAACATCCTCGTCGGGTTCGTCGTGCTCTACGGCGTCGCGGTCACCTCCGGCATCCCGAATCCGGACGCCGATTTCACGGCCACGGTGGGTTCCGTGCAGTGTGTACCCGACCGCCAGATTGATGCCACAACCCTGTCGGACTGTGTCGGCACCGGACCGGCCGGGGATGCGGGCGTGCGTGTCGGGGACCGGATCCTCGCCGTGGGTGACCGTGAGGTCGCCTCCTTCGAGGAGGTCCGTGACACCGTTCAGCAGCTGCCGGGCGAGACCGTCACCCTGAGCATCGAGCGCGACGGGATGCTTATCGACGTCCCCGTCATCGTCGAGGAGGCCACCCGCCTCGATGCGAGTGGCCGGGAGGTCGCCGTCGGAGCCATCGGTGTGACCAGCCAACCGCCGACCGATGTGTACAAGAAATTCGGCCCCGTGGAGGGTGTGGGAGCAACTGCACGTTTCACCGGCGACATGATCAGTGCCACATTTGACGGTCTGCTGGCCTTCCCGGGCAAGATCCCCGGGGTGGTCGCCTCCATCTTCGGTGCGGAGCGGGAGATCGACGGCCCGATGAGCGTGGTCGGCGCCTCCCGCATCGGCGGCGAACTGGTTGAGCGGTCCATGTGGGACATGTTCATGATGATGCTGGCCAGCCTGAACTTCTTCCTCGCCCTGTTCAACCTGGTTCCGCTGCCCCCACTGGATGGCGGGCACATCGCGGTGGTGCTCTACGAACGCATCCGGGACTTCTTCCGGAAACTGCGCGGCAAGACCCCGGGTGGCCCGGCCGATTACACCAGGCTCATGCCGATCACCGTGGGCATGGCGGCCCTGTTGATGTCCGTCGGTGCGACCGTCATCATCGCCGATGTGGTCAACCCGATCAGGTTGTTCGGTTAGGGCGTCGGTGACAACAGGGCCCGGCAATTGCCGTCTCTGCTGAATCCGCCTGCAGTGATAGACTTTCCTGACATAACTGACTTCAACCCGGAACGTTTCACGGCAGCCGGGGAACCCCACCGGTTCTGACTCTGCCGCACCAAGGAGCATCTAACGTGTCTATGCCAATCGGTCTCGGTCTACCCCCAACCCCACCACCAGTTCTGGCTCCGCGACGTAAAACCCGCCAGCTGATGGTCGGATCGGTCGGTGTCGGATCCGATCATCCGATCTCGGTGCAGTCGATGACCACCACCAAGACCCACGACATCAACGCCACCCTGCAGCAGATCGCCCAGCTGACCGCCAGTGGCTGTGACATCGTGCGCGTGGCGTGCCCGATGCCCATCGATGCCGAGGCGCTGCCCATCATCGCGAAGAAGTCCCCGATCCCGGTGATCGCCGACATCCACTTCCAGCCCAAGTACATCTTCTCCGCCATCGACGCAGGCTGTGCCGCCGTCCGTGTGAACCCGGGCAACATCAAGGAGTTCGATGGTCGCGTCAAGGAGGTCGCCCAGGCCGCAGGTGATGCCGGTATCCCGATCCGTATCGGTGTCAACGGTGGTTCCCTGGATAAGCGCATCCTGGACAAGTACAACGGCAAGGCCACCCCGGAGGCCCTCGTGGAATCCGCGCTGTGGGAGGCCAGCCTCTTCGAGGAGCACGGCTACGGTGACATCGCGATCTCGGTGAAGCACTCCGATCCGGTCCTCATGGTCGAGGCCTACCGCCAGCTGGCGGAGAAGTGCGATTACCCGCTGCACCTCGGTGTGACCGAGGCCGGCCCGAAGTTCATGGGAACCATCAAGTCGTCTGTGGCCTTCGGTGCACTGCTCTCCCAGGGCATCGGTGACACCATCCGCGTGTCCCTGTCTGCTGATCCGGTCGAGGAGATCAAGGTCGGCGATCAGATCCTGCAGTCGCTGAACCTGCGTCCCCGCAAGCTGGAGATCGTCTCCTGCCCATCCTGTGGTCGTGCCCAGGTTGATGTGTACAAGCTGGCAGAGGAGGTCACCGAGGGCCTCGACGGACTTGAGGTCCCCCTGCGCGTGGCGGTCATGGGTTGCGTCGTCAATGGCCCCGGTGAGGCCCGTGACGCCGACCTGGGTGTCGCTTCCGGCAACGGTAAGGGTCAGATCTTCGTCAAGGGCGAGATCATCAAGACCGTGCCCGAATCCCAGATTGTCCAGACCCTCATCGAGGAGGCCATGCGCATCGCCGAAACCATGGACCCTGAGGTCCTGGCGGCCGCCGAGGCCTCCGGCATGAAGGCCGAGGTCAAGGTCACCCGCTAGACCTTCTTTCCTTCCCGGCCGTCGATCACCTCGTGTGATCAACGGCCGGTTTTTCATGCGGGTGGCCTGCGGGGGATGATCTGAAAACACCCACGGTGTGGGAGGCGGAAGCAGGCGGGGAGCTTTGTTAATCTTCACGCATGAAGAAGGCGTGGCGCAGATCCGTGGTGGCAGCAGTCATGACGACGGTCATGGCATCAGGAGGTCTCATCGCCTGCACCCCACGCCCGGACACCGCCGACCCGGTCGCCGCGGATTTCCTGGAGGCCTGGGACAACCAGGACTATGAGGCCTTCACCGGGATCACGGACCAGGCCGACCTGGCCGCCACCACGATGCAGACCACCTATGCGGGACTGCAGGCCGAGGATGTGGAACTGACCCTCGGTGACGTCCAGTCGCGTGAGGCGATCGCCACCGCCACCTACACCGTCACCTGGAAACTTCCCCGGGAACGCGAGCTCACCTATGACGCGTCGATGACCCTGACCAAGATGGGCGACGAGTGGACCGTGCGCTGGCAACCGTCACTGGTCCATCCGCAGCTGGGCGCCAACCAGCATCTGGAACTGCGCGCCGTCAACGCCCAGCGCGCCAGCGTCATCTCCTCCGACGGTGTTCCCGTCCTGCAACCGGGCACCACCTACCGCATCCTGGTGGACCCTGCCGAATCCTCCGATGCCGCCGCAGCCGTGAAGAGGGTCGCCACCTCACTAGAGCAGTCCCACGCCCGTGACCCCCGGGTCCCGCGCATCGACGCCGAGGAGGTGGTCTCCCAACTGGGGGACACCCCCTATTCCCTGGCCACCGTCGATGAGACACTGGGCCGGGAGATGGAGCAGGAACTGGCCGGGGTGCCGGGGATCGTCTTCAACGATGAGGCCGCCATGGTCTCAACCGACCCGTCCTTCGCCCCTGACATCGTCTCCCGTGTGGCGCGGATCGTCGATGAGGAGCTCGATGGTTCCAACGGCTGGCGGGTCTCCATCGTCACCGCCAACGGCGCGGTCATCGATGATGTTGTTTACCATGCCCCTGAGCTGGCACCCAGTGTGCGCATCAGCCTCGACCACGATGTGCAGCGCGCCGCGCAGGAGGCGGTGGACATGCGGCAGGAGATGCAGGCCATGCTGGTGGCTGTGCGCCCCTCCAGCGGTGAGATTCTCGCCGTTGCCCAGACCAGGGAGGCGGATAAGGACGGCAACATCGCGCTGATGGGTATGTTCCCACCCGGCTCCACGTTCAAGATCATCACCGCGGCCGCCGGCATCCAGAACGAGGGGATGACACCGGGCACGCCGGTACCGTGTCCCGGAACCATGAACATCCTCGGGCGCGTCGTGACCAACTACAACGGTTTCTCCCTCGGCACCACGTCCCTCGACCGGGCGTTCGCCTCCTCGTGCAACACCACCTTCGCCGACCTGTCCACCCGCCTCGCGCCGGGGGAGTTGCAGGACGTGGGCAAACAGTTCGGCCTGGGGATCGATTACCAGATCCCTGGGTTGGACACCATCACCGGCAGTGTCCCCGAAGGGGAGACCGCCCTCGACCGCACCGAGGCCGGTTACGGTCAGGGACTCGACCTGGCCAGCCCGTTCGGCATGGCACTGGTGGCCGCGACCGCTGCGGCGGGACGGACCCCGACCCCGGTGCTCATCTCCGGGCACGAGACCACCGCCAGCGAGCAGCCACCGGCTCCTGATCCGGCCGCGATCTCCCAGCTGCAGTCCATGATGGCCTCCGTGGTCAACGGTGGTACCGCACGCGGTATGCAACAGACCGGTGGCCAGATCTACGCGAAGACCGGTGAGGCCGAGATCAACGAGGGGTCCCACTCCTGGTTGACGGGATACCGCGAGGACGACATCGCCTTTGCCACCCTGGTGGTACTCGGTGGGGGATCGGAAACCGCCACCGCCATCACCGACCGGTTCTTCATCCGGCTCGATGAGATGCGGACTGAACGGCAGCCGACCACCACCGCACAGGAGTGATGCCCGCGGATGTGGGAAGCCTCGCCACTACCGGTTCGGCTCCCCTGAGGGTGGGGTACTAGCATGGTGACCATGTCTACACTGCGCGCACCGCTTGTCCCCGGAGAACCAACCCCCATCAGGAAGGTCCCCGCCCACATTGAACGTCCTGAATATGTGTGGAAGGACGAGGTGCAGGAAGCCATCGGTGAGCCCTATGTGCAGACCCCCGAGGTCATCGAGGCGATGCGCGAGACCTCCCGCATCGCAGCCAACGCACTCAAGGTCGCCGGTGCCGCTGTGGCACCGGGTGTGACCACCGATGAGATCGACCGCATCGCCCATGAGTACATGTGCGACAACGGCGCCTACCCCTCGGACCTGGGGTACCGGGGCTTCACCAAATCCGTGTGTGTCTCCCTCAATGAGATCGTGTGCCACGGCATCCCGGACACAACCGTCATCCAGGACGGCGATATCGTCAACATCGATGTCACCGCCTACAAACACGGTGTCCACGGTGACTGCAACGCCACGTTCCTGTCCGGGAATGTCTCCGAGGAGCACCGCCTGCTGGTCGAGCGCACCGAGGAGGCACTGATGCGCAGCATCCGCGCCGCCAAGCCGGGACGTGAGATCAACATCATCGGACGCGTCATCGAATCCTACGCCAAGCGCTTCGGCTACAACGTGGTCCGCGACTTCACCGGCCACGGTATCGGCCCGACCTTCCACAACGGCCTGATCGTGTTGCACTACGACAACACCCAGTACCGCGATATCCTCGTCCCCGGCATGACCCTGACCATTGAACCGATGATCAACCTGGGTTCCCTCGACTACGAGATCTGGGATGACGGCTGGACCGTCCAGAACAAGGACCGGAAGTTCACCGCCCAGTTCGAGCACACCATCGTCATCACCGAGGACGGCAACGAGATCCTCACCCTCCCGGACGAGAACATCTGACACCCATGGCCGCAGGGTCCGCGTTCCTGATCGCCGGCACCACCTCCGATGCCGGGAAATCGGTCATCACCGCCGGGTTGTGCCGTGCCTTCGCGCGCGCCGGGCTGCGGGTGGCACCGTTCAAGGCGCAGAACATGTCCAACAACTCCGCCGTCACCTCAGACGGTGGGGAGATCGGCCGTGCCCAGGCGCTCCAGGCCCTGGCCTGCGGGTTGGAACCGTCCGTGGAGTTCAATCCCATCCTGTTGAAACCCGGCCTGGACAACCGTGCACGACTGGTGATCATGGGCCGGGAAGAGGGGGATGTGGGTGCCGGGGACTATATCCGACACCGCCATGACTTAAGGGGCATCGCGGCGACACAGCTGGCACGTCTGCGGGAACGCTTTGACATCGTGGTGTGCGAGGGGGCGGGATCCCCGGCTGAGATCAATCTGCGGGCCACGGATGTGGCCAATTTCGGTCTGGCGCAGGCGGCACGGCTGCCCGTCTACATCGTCGGTGACATCGACCGGGGTGGGGCGCTCGCCCACCTGTTCGGCACCCATGCGATCATCTCCGAGGAGGACCGCGCGCTGATCCGCGGGTTTGTCATCAACAAGTTCCGCGGGGATCAGGACCTGCTGAAGCCCGGCCTGGTCCAGTTGGAGGAATTGACCGGGGTGGCGACCAAGGCGGTGATCCCCTTCATCGATGGTGTCTGGATCGACGCGGAGGATTCATTGCAGTCCCCGGTGGGGCGCGTGGTCGGTCCGGGCGGGCGACACCCCCTGGGAACCCAGCGTCTCACCATCGCCGCGATCCGACTGCCCCGGATGCTGGGTGCCACGGATGTGGAGGCGCTGGCGGCGGAACCCGGGGTCACGGTCACCTGGGTCGATGATGTGGACTCGGTGTCCGATGCTGATCTGGTCATCATCCCCGGCACGACGGCCACCGTGGCTGATCTCGCCTGGTTGCGGCACCGGGGTCTGGATCGTGCGCTGGGGGACCGTGCCACCCGTGGGATGCCGATCCTGGGCATCGGTGGTGGGTACCAGATGATGGCCACCACGATCACCGAGGAGGGTCACGCCCCGTCGCCGGTGGCTGGCCTTGCGCTTTTCGACGTCCACATCACCTTCACCCCGGACACCACCATGGTCAATCACGGCGACGGTTCCTATGAGGTGCACCACGGGCGGGTGCAGCACCACGGCGAGCAGGCGTGGATTGAGGGGGAGGGGGCGCGTCGACAAGCACTCTTCGGTACCCACCGGCATGGGTACCTGGAAGATGACCGCGCCCGACGGCGGTTCCTCACAGAGGTGGCTGCCCGTGCCGGGAAACCCGGCTTCACCGTCTCCTCCGACACCTCCTTCGATGGTGCCCGGCTCGAGCAGCTCGATCGCATCGCCGATGTTCTCGAGGAACACTGGGACCTGGATCAGCTCCTGGAGGAGGTCAGCAGCCCCGCGAGCGTGGCCAGCACACCGGAAACCAGATAGGTCCAGGCCACGATCACCGGCGACAACCACGGCCACGGGACCTGTGCGGGCAGGACTGCCTGCCCCATCGTGTAGACCATGAGCAGAATCATCATGATGGCGGGCACCGGGATGATCCACCCCGGGAGGGTCGTCGGTGGTTTCCTGACCGCCCGTACCAGCGGGAAGATGCACCCTGCGATGGACATCACCGCAGCCGCCACGATGATGATGGTGGTGATGGTGGTGTCAGCCCCCAGCGACAGCCACGCAACCACCCCGGCACCCCCGGTGGCCAGCAGCGTGGGGCCAGCCCATTTCAAGGGCAACTGTCCAAGCCCACCGAGATAACAGGCCAATGCTGCGGCCGGCATGAGGTAGAACGATGCGGTCATCCCCACCGTGGCGAGTATCGGCGACGACCCCAGCCGCGCGATACCGACGATCATGCCAATGCCGAGGATCACCACACCACCGAGCGCCGAGAGCCACTGGTAGATCCGCGGGGCGTGACGGTGCCGCAGTTGGGTGACCACCGTCGTGGCTCCGAGGGCCACCCCGGCGGCGGACACCAGCGCATAGATCGGGCTTCCCGGCACCAGGGCCGCGGCGATGACCGCCAACAGAACCGCCCCCGCGGTGGCAAGGCTGGCCGTTCCCGCCCGGATATCGCGGTCTCGGGGGCGCGGGGTGAGGGAGCCGTGCAGGGAGGGGATCGACACGTTGGGGATCAGTATTCTTCCGGGGGAGGGGGAACGGACAGTAGCGGAATCGCCATTCAGTCTACCCACCCACCACCCCATCCCCGGTGCCGCCCCGGGTGCGTACAGTCCCAGGCGGTGGTGACCGGTCAGGAGGTGGCGGAAAAGACAAAGGCACCCACCGGTGGGTTGCGTTGTGCTGCCGCGGGGGTGCCTTGTCAGACGTGAACTGATCGGATGATCAGCCTGATTACTGGATGATGCCGTTGTACTTCAGGAAGTTGATGATCGGGAAGACGATGACGCCGAGGATACTGCCGACGGTGAGGGTGTCAAAGACATTCTCCCAGGCACGCAGCCAGCGGGGAACGGGCTCGCCACTGTCATCGCGGGAGGAACCGAAGCCATCGGTGCCGTAACCCGGCTCGTCAGCGTTGAGGTCCTGACCCCACTCCGAGGCGGTGGAACCGTTGGAGGAGATCATCTCGATCAGGCCGGGAGGGGTGTCCTCTGGCTGGTTGGTGTCCTGGGCGGCGGCGACGGTCATGCCACCGAGGGAGATGGCTGCGGCGGAAACAATGGCGATGGCAGAGTTGCGGAACTTACGCATGGGATGCGGACCTTTCAGATCAGGCAGTGGTGGGAGGGTGACTTACTTCAGAACGCCGGTGTAGACCAGGTAGTTGTAGGCAGGGAAGACGATGACACCCAGAACGGAGGCGATGGCACCGATCCAGGTCAGGTCGTACATGTTCTGGACCCAAGCGGGGAGATCGTCACGGTTGTGCTCCTCACCGAGGGCATCCTCGCCGGTGACAGGCGTGCCGGCATCCCACTCATCGCCGACGGCAGCGAAGCCACCGGAGGACAGTGCAGGGAATGCAGAGGAGAGATTAGCGTTGGAGTTGGTGTCCTCCTGGGCGGTGGCGATGGAGGCGGTACCCATGGACAGGGCGAGTGCAGTGATGCCAGCGACTGCAGCGGTGCGGAAAGAACGCATGAGATAGTCCTTTGTAGTTGTTAGTTATTTCCCACCCTTATGGGAGGGGCTGAACAGATTAGTCAGCAACCTCAGATGAAGCGCCAACTGGGCGGATCGCTTAAGACGCAGTGTACCGAGAGCTACCACGGAAGGTGGGAGATCGCTGGGAATAGTCCAGCAAAACAATTCCCATCATATAACCCCGGTGTGCTGCCCAGATTGTCCCAATTGGTGGTTAGACCATCTGACGCACACGAGTCTATAGAAAAATGCTGAGCATTCAACGGAGAAGGCCGACATAAGGCCAAGTTTTTCCAAGCCTTCTCAAAGGTGGATGCTTTTACCGATGTACGCTGGGCCTGCAATTAGAGTGATAATCATCACTCCCCCCCCCACATAGGGGAGAGGGGAGCAGCATTCAAGGGGAGGCTGCGACCGGAACCTAGAACTCCAGGCCCAGAAGTGCGTTTTCGATGACCTCAGGCAGGGCCGGGTGGATCCAGTACTGGCGAGTGGCCACCTCGCGGACATCCAGATCAAACGCCATGACGGTGATGAGCTGCTGGATGAGGGTGGATGCCTGGGGTCCGATCAGGTGGGCGCCCAACAGCCTGCCCGAATCACGGTCGGCGATCAGCTTGACGAATCCCGTGGTGTCCTCCATTGCCCAGCCGTAGGCGACATCACCGTAGTTCTGCACCTTGATGGTCAGATTGTGGCCCGCAGCGCGCGCCTCGGCCTCGGTCATGCCAACCTGGGCGATCTGGGGATTGGTGAACACCGCGGAGGGAACGTGGTCATGGGGCATGGTCTGCAGTGCATCAGGGTGGAGGAGGTTGTGGCGCACGGCGCGCATCTCCGCGTTGGCCACATGCTTCAGCTTGAACGGGCTGGACACATCCCCCAGGGCCCACACGCCTGGTGCGGTGGTGCGGCCGTACTCATCCACCTTGATACGACGGCCGTCCATCTCGATGCCTGCCGTGTCCAGATCCATCTGGTCACCGTTGGGGGTTCGTCCCGTTGCCACCAGCAGCACATCCGCTGTGATCGGATCTCCGGAGTCCGGGCTGACGGTGACGGAACCGTCGGCATTGTCGGTGACACCGGTGACGGAGGTGGACATGCGGACATCAACACGTTCCCGGGTGATCTTGGCGATGCGGGCGGAGATATCTGCATCAGCGTCGCGCAGCAGCACCTCGGAACGGTTGATCAGGGTGACCGTGGTGCCCAGGGAGGAGAAGACGTGGGCGAACTCGAGGGCGATGAAACCACCGCCGACGATGACCAGGGAGGAGGGGAGTTCCGGCAGGTGCATAATGTCTTCATTGGTGTGGTACCGGGCGCCGGACTCCTTGATCACCGGCGGGATGAAGGGACGGGAGCCGGTGGCGATCACGATCTGGTCACCGGTGATGACCTTCTCCACGCCAGCTTGACCCGTGGAGATGGTTTTCTCCCCGATGAACCGGGCATGCATGTCACAGACATCGATATTGGGGGTTTCCGGGCCACGGCGGTAAGCCTCCCCGCCCTCGGCGATGAGATCAATGCGGCGGGTGAAGACGCGGTCGACGATGGACGGCCAGTCGACACTGTTGTAGGTGGCGTCGATGCCGTACTTCGAGGAGTCGCTGATCTCGCGGGCGATGTCGGCGGCATAGACGTACATCTTGGTCGGGATGCATCCAACGTTCAGACAGGTGCCACCGAAGGTGCCCTTTTCCACGATGGCGATCGACTTGTCGTCGAATTCCGGACCCGGAATCGAGTTGCCGGAACCGGTGCCGATGATGATGAGGTCATAGTGCTTGGTCTCAGTCATGGAAATGTGGACTCCTGGAATCTACGTGTCGGTGGAACTGGGCGGGTGAAACAGGGGGCGAACAGTCATGGTCGGGTGTCCCTTCCACGGCAGAACTGCGGTGAGCAGCCCAGTGTCCGGCCCATCGTCCTACAACAAGGTGAACGGGGGGTTTTCTTCCCTCAGTATCCCATCGGTACCCGGGTCACACCCCACCCGGGTGGGGCGGGGTGAAGAGGTCACCGGCGGCGCAGCCACTCCACGGTGACCTCAAGGGCCCGGGTGCGCACCGGTTCCCGGGAGAGGAAGACATCGTGCATTGCCTCCTCCAGCGGTGAGACGGTCACCCGGGAGGAGGGGCGGGCCAGGTGCGGTGCCCATTTCCTGATCTGTCTGACATCCAGGACACCGTCGGAGGACATGAGGTCGGGGCTGGGGATCTTCTTCAACCAGGATTTCCCCGAACACAGGGTGAGTACATCGACTCCAACATTGACCCGGTTCTTCTGGACCTCCCGCTGGCCGAGGGTGATCGCGCGGAGCCATCCGAAGGGTTTCCGGTGTCCGCTGACGGGTTTCATCTCGGTGTCGAACTCCCACTCTCCGCGGTAGTCCCGGTGGATGGACCGGCCGTAGAGACCGAGACCGCCACCCGGGGCGAACCGGGTGGGCCGCCACCGTCCCACAACCCGGAACACCGTGATGAGCAGGGAACGGATCGGCTCCGGGTACATCCAGTCCAACCAGGGACTGTTCATGACCACCGCCGGGATGGTGGCGTGCAGGTCGGGGGAGGAGGTGCGCAGATGATCCAGCCACAGGGTGACGATAAGCCCACCGGTGGAGTGGGCGAGCGGAATCATCGTGGGGTGCTGCCGGGTGATGAGCTGCGTGGCCCTGGTGAGATCCGGGTAGTAATGGGCGAGATCGGTGGTGTAGTGCCAGTTCTGCCCCTCGCGGTAGGAGCGGCCGCATTTGCGCAGATCCAGGGCGTAGACCGCAAAACCCTGGTCGTGGAGAAATTCCGCAACCTCGGTGTGGAAGAAGTAGTCGGACATGCCGTGGACCCACATGACGGCCGG
This sequence comes from Corynebacterium gallinarum, assembly GCF_014837045.1. Taxonomy (GTDB): domain Bacteria; phylum Actinomycetota; class Actinomycetes; order Mycobacteriales; family Mycobacteriaceae; genus Corynebacterium; species Corynebacterium gallinarum. The sequence goes on along the minus strand of NZ_JACSPR010000001.1, from coordinate 85,964 downwards.
TCGTTGCCCGAACTCCCCGTCATCTGTGGTGCCGGGGCGGTAGCGCACCAGGGTGCACACCACGTCGGTTTCCCCGTCCGGATCCCGGCCCAGGGGGATGGTCAGACTCTGGTATCCGGGACCCAGGATGTCCTGCTGCCAGTCACCGTCCGGGGACGGTGCATCTCCTGCGGCACGATCGTTGATTGTCGGCATGTGTCAACGATAGGGCATGTCTTCCGGACAGGTGGCGGCAATCGGGCTGGCGCGCGACTGGGCAGCGGGTCCGGACGGTGCGGTTTCCCTCATCACACCCTCCTCGCATCCTCCGGTGTGCCCGGAATCTTCCTGGGGGTGGTGAACGGGGGAGATTATGGGCATACGGGCCAGGTTATGTCGAGGGTATTTACGTACCCCCGTATCAGCAGGCGTACACTACTGAGCTACGGACAACGTGCACCTGCACCCCCTCAAGGTCTAGACCGGGACAGGTGTTCACCACGTGTTGCAGCGCCATCCACCCCTGTGCAGTCACCCGGGTGGATAGTTGTGTGCAGCACGCAGGGTGTGTTCGGCAGACCACTCGCGGAGATAAAAGGAAGTTGAACATGTCAGATTCCCCGAAGAACGCACACAAGGTCACTGACGAGGCGGACGTCGTCCTCGTCGGTGCTGGAATCATGAGCGCCACCCTCGGTGCGATGCTACGCCAGCTGGAGCCCGGCTGGTCCCAGGTGATCTTTGAGCGTTTGGATGGTGCGGCACAGGAGTCGTCCTCCCCGTGGAACAACGCCGGTACCGGCCACTCGGCGCTGTGTGAGCTCAACTACACGCCGGAGAAGAACGGCAAGATCGACATCTCCAAGGCTGTCAACATCAATGAGAAGTTCCAGGTGTCGCGCCAGTTCTGGGCACACCAGGTCGAGGAGGGCATCCTCTCTGACCCGCAGGAGTTCATCAACGCCGTTCCCCACGTCTCCTTCGGCCACGGTGCCGACCAGGTTGCCTACATCAAGAACCGCTACAACGCACTGAAGGATCACCCCCTGTTCCCCGGCATGGAGTACGCCGATGACCAGGAGACCTTCGCGGAGAAGCTGCCACTGATGGCCGAGGGCCGTGACTTCTCCGATCCGGTCGCCATCTCCTGGATCAAGGAGGGCACCGACATCAACTACGGTTCCCAGTCCAAGCAGTTCCTCAAGGCCGCCGAGGACGGTGGCACCGAGATCCGCTACGGCCACGAGGTCAAGGACATCACCAAGGATGGTGCGAAGTGGAAGGTCACCGTCAAGAACGTCCACACCGGTGACACCCAGACCATCCGCGCCAACTTCGTCTTCGTCGGTGCCGGCGGCATGGCCCTGCCCCTGCTGCAGAAGTCCGGTATCCCCGAGATCCGTGGTTTCGGCGGCTTCCCGGTCTCCGGCGAGTGGCTGCGCTGCACCAACGAGGAACTCATCGAGCAGCACGCCGCCAAGGTCTACGGCAAGGCATCCGTCGGTGCCCCGCCGATGTCCGTCCCGCACCTGGACACCCGCGTGATCGACGGCGAGAAGGGCCTGCTGTTCGGCCCCTACGCCGGCTGGACGCCGAAGTTCCTCAAGGAGGGTTCCTACACCGATCTGTTCTCCTCGCTGCGCCCGACCAACCTGGCATCCCTGCTCGGTGTCGGCGTCCAGGAGATGGGCCTGACCAAGTACCTGATCACCGAGGTGGTCAAGGACACCAAGGCCCGCATGGAATCCCTGCGTGAGTACATGCCGAACGCCAAGGAAGAGGACTGGGAGCTGATCACCGCAGGTCAGCGCGTCCAGGTGATCAAGCCTGTCGGCGCACCGCGCTTCGGTTCCCTGGAGTTCGGCACCACCCTGATCAGCAACTCCGAGGGCTCCATCGCCGGTCTGCTCGGTGCCTCCCCGGGTGCCTCCATCGCACCGGCCGCCATGATCGAGCTGCTGGAGCGTTGCTTCGGTGACCGCATGATCGAGTGGGGCGACAAGATCCAGGAGATGGTCCCGTCCTACGGCAAGAAGCTGGCCAATGAGCCGGAGATGTTCGCCGAGCTGTGGGAGTACACCCAGAAGACCCTGAAGCTGGAAAAGGCTTAAATTCCGTTCTTCAAACCACCCCCTGTCGCCGGTTGTTGCCGGCGACAGGGGGTGGTCGTCGTTGCGGCCCCGTTAACTGCTGCTTGTCGACGACCCCCTGATCCGTCCGGCTGGGTAAAATTTCAGGCATGCAGAGGATCACACCCACGATATGGTGCGCTGGCAATGCAGATGAGGTTGCTGCATTCTACGAACACGTCTTTGAAACTGTCCCGGGTGGGGTAGTCATCCGGCAGGTCGAGCGGTACCCGGAAGAGGGGCTTCTCGATTTTCAGCGACCTCTGGCAGGTAAGACGCTGACCATCACCCTGGAGATCGCCGGTTTCCAGTTCATTCTCCTCAACGCCGGTGATGAGTTCCGGCCCACCCCGGCCCTGAACTTCATGCTCAACTTCGACCCCATCCTCGGCCCGGACATGGGTGAACTCCAAAAACTCGTCTGGGACCGCTTATCTGAGGACGGTCGTGTCCTGATGGATCTGGGACAGTACCCCTTCAGCGGGAGTTACGGGTGGGTGGAGGACCGTTATGGCGTGAGCTGGCAACTCATCCTCACCGATCCGCAGGGCGAGCCCCGGCCGTTCATCATGCCCTCCCTGATGTTCGGGGCCAGGGAACAGAACAGGGCCGCCGCTGCCCAGGAACGCTGGGTGGAGGTCTTCCCCGACTCCCGGTTGGGTGCCCGAGCCGTGTATCCCGAACCCGCCGGTCCCGCAGTCGAGGGAGCGGTGATGTTCTCCGAATTTCAACTGGCGGGGCTGTGGTTCACCGCCATGGATTCAGCTGTGGAACAACCCGGGTCCTTCACCCCGGGTGTCTCCCTGCTGTTTGCAGCCCGCGGACAGCAGGAACTGGATCGTATCTGGGCTGCACTGTCCGCGGTTCCCGAGGCGGAACAATGTGGGTGGCTGACCGATGAATTCGGGGTCAGTTGGCAGATCGTGCCCGACACCATGGACGAACTCATGACGCGTCCGGGTGCCTTCGGGAAGCTGCTGGCGATGAAGAAGATCGAGATCGCCGACTTCGACTGATCAGGTGCCGCAGAAGGTCATATAGGTGTCCTCGAATCCATCAGGGCCTGGCTGTTCGTAGAAGTCCATCCCGGCCCGTCGGGTGAAGGGGTCGGTGACCAGGCTCAGCAGGGTGGTGAAGGCATCCCACCGGCCGTCGACGGCCTGGGACAGCGCCTCCTCCACCAGGTGGTTGCGGGGCACGTAGACGGGGTTGAGCTTCTGCATGCGGATGAGATCCGGCTGGACGGCCAGCCACCGCGGGATCCAGTCCTCGAACCCAGTCGGCGGGGTGGACTCCACCGACCACTCACTGAGTGTGCGGTTCAGGGTGGTCGCATCGGGTGAGTGGGTGCGCATCAGCTCCAGATAGGACTCGATCAGGCCGGCGGTCTCCGGCGCGTCCGCGTCCAATCCCAGCCCGGCGGACAGCTCCCGGTGCAGGGCATCGTTGTAGCGGTCGGTAAAGGTGTTGATCAGCTCCTGGGCCCGGTCCACCCCGGCGTCGGGCGTCTCGCCGAACAGCGGGATGATGGTCTCCGCCAGGCGGGCGAGGTTCCACCCCAGGATCAGCGGCTGATTGCTGAACTTGTAGCGGCCATAGGTGTCGATCGAGCTGAACACCGCGTCCTCCCGGTAGCGGTCTATGAAGGCACACGGGCCGTAGTCGATGGTCTCACCGGAAACCAGCGTGTTATCCGTGTTGAGCACGCCGTGGACGAACCCAAGTCGCATCCACCGGGCCACCGTCTGCGCCTGGGCGTCCATGACCTGCTGGAAGAATCCGGAATAACGCTCCGGACCGGGTTCGGGGAACTGGGCCCCCAGCTGGGGATAATGCCGGGTGATCGCGTGATCGGCCAGCCGACGCGTCAGGTCGATGCCCCCGGTGATGTTCGCGTACTGGAAGGAACCGACACGGATATGGCTGGTGGCCACCCGGACCACCACAGCGCCGGGCAGCACCCGGTCACGTTGGATCTTCCGTCCCGTGGTCACCACTGCCAGCGCCCGGGTGGTGGGCACACCCAGCGCATGCATGGCCTCGGAGACGAGGTATTCACGCAGTGCGGGCCCCAGTGCGGCCCGGCCGTCCGCCCCACGGGAGTACCGGGTTCGGCCCGACCCCTTGAGGTGGATGTCGCGCAGGACGCCGTCGGTGCCGCGGATCTCCCCGAGCAGGAGGGCGCGCCCGTCCCCGAGGCTGGGCACGAACTGCCCGAACTGATGGCCCGCATACCCCTGGGCCACCATCTTCGTGGTCGGTTCCGGGTTGAGCCCGAGGAGGAACTCCACGCCCGCGGGCGAACGCAGCCAGTCCGGTTCGATACCGAGCAGGCGCGCGAGGTCCTCATTCAACACCGCCAGCTCAGGCTCCGGCTGGTCCTCACCGCGCCAGGGGGTGGTCAGCTCGGGGAACTCCCCGGCGAAGTGTGCCTCCAGGGTGAACGGGGCGGATGGATGATCGGTGGGCCGTTCCGGGTTCGTTGGGGTACTCATGGTGCCAGCCTAGTGATATCCACCGGCTAGGATGATGACTCATGAATTCCCATGACTTGGCCCCTGCAACCCCCGCCGGTGAGGTATCCGGCACCGTCCACACCGTTTCTCTCATCGGTGGTGGGCCGGGTGCCTGGGACCTGATCACCGTGCGCGGGATGAACCGTCTGCGGGAAGCTGATGCCATCCTCGCCGATCATCTCGGCCCCACCAGTGAACTGGATCAACTGTGTGATCTGTCCACCAAGGAGGTGGTGGATGTCTCGAAACTGCCCTACGGCCGTCAGGTGGCGCAGTCCCGCACCAATGAGCTGCTGGTGGAATATGCCCGGTCCGGGAAGAAGGTGGTCCGGCTCAAGGGTGGGGATCCCTATGTGTTCGGGCGTGGTTTCGAGGAACTGGAGTACCTGGCGCACCATGGCATCGCCTGCGAGGTGATCCCCGGGGTGACCAGTGCGATCTCAGTGCCGGGGGCGGCGGGTGTACCCATCACCCAGCGCGGCGTGGTGCACTGTTTCACGGTCATCTCCGGGCACCTTCCCCCTGGCCACCCGAACTCCCTGCTGGATTGGGATGCCCTGGCGAAGACGGGTGGCACGCTGTCCATCATCATGGGGGTGAAGAATGCCGGGCGGATCGCCGAGGCCCTCATCCGGGGAGGTCTGGCCGCGCACACCCCGGTGGCGATCATCCAGGAGGGCACCACCCAGGCACAGCGGTCGGTGCGGTGCACCCTGGACACCCTCGGCGAGGTGATGGTCAGCGAGGAGATCAAACCACCTGCCGTGTACGTGATCGGCGAGGTCGCCGGGCTGGGGCAAACGGCGGTCAACTGACCCCTGGATGTTCGATCAGTGAACATCCTGCACACATCCGGGGGTGAATCAGGTCACCTGGGACTCGTTTTCGTCCGACTCCGGGACGGAAATCCAGAGGGTGTGTAGGGTAATCCTGATCCCATGCACGGTGTGGCACCCACAGACAGTCGTGATGAGGGCCGGGGTGACAGGGTAGGACCCTAGGTCGCCGGTCACCGTGCCGGTTACCCGAAAGGCCAGCGATTACCCCATGTCCACCAGTCAGGTGCTCCCATACCCGTTCTCCGCAGTGGTGGGGCAGGATGAACTCCGCCTCGCACTGATTCTCACGGCCATCTCACCCCGCATCGGTGGGGTGGTGGTCCGTGGCGAGAAGGGCACAGCCAAAACCACCACCGTCCGTGCGTTTGCCGGGCTGCTCGGTGATGCGCCACTGATCAACCTCCCGCTCGGTGCCACCGAGGACCGCGTGGTCGGTTCCCTCAACATGGAGACCGTCCTGACCACCGGTCGCGCCGAGTACAAGCCGGGCCTGCTGGCCCAAGCGGACGGGGGCGTGCTCTACGTCGATGAGGTCAACCTGCTTGCGGACCACCTCGTCGATGCGCTTCTCGACGCCGCCGCCAGCGGTCGCGTCTCCATCGAGCGCGATGGCATCTCCCATTCTTCACCCGCGAACTTCGTGCTGGTGGGCACCATGAACCCGGAGGAGGGCGAACTGCGCCCGCAGCTGCTCGACCGCTTTGGGCTGGCCGTGGATGTCGTGGCCTCCAACAACCCTGAGACCCGCGTGGAGATCATCCAGCGACGCCTGGCCTATGAGGCCAACCCCGAGCAGTTCGTGCAGAACTGGGCCGCGCAGGATGAGGAGATCTCCCAGCGCATCCACGCCGCCCGTCAGCTGCTGGCTGATGTCGAGCTGCCCGGTGAGCTGCTCTCTCAGATCGCCTGGCTGTGTTCCCGCATCGAGGTCGACGGCATGCGCGCCGACCTCGTGATCACCCGCACCGCCCTGGCCCACGCAGCCTGGCAGGGACGCACCCAGATCACCGATGAGGATGTCGAGGTCGCCGCCCGCCTGGCACTGCCACACCGTCGTCGCCGCAATCCCTTCGACGCCCCGGAGATGGAGGAACGCAAACTGCAGGAGGTGCTGCAGGAGGCACGCAACTTCTACAAGGACACCACCAAGCAGGGACCCGCGGCCGAGGAGACGGACGAGGACACCGGCGCCACCGCCTTGGTCGACACCGAGAACCCCACCGATGAACAGGGGCAACAGGGCACCGCGCAGGCCAAGGCACAGTCAACCGGAAAGGTAGGTACTGCCGGACACGGCGAACCCTTTCGCTCCTAGGGTTTTCCGCCTCAACACCATGGGCGATGAGGACTCCACCCCGGGTCGTCGCTCCAAGTCGTACACACGCCAGGGTGCGGATGTCCGACCGAAGAAGGACGGACACGGCATCAACCTGGTGGGCACCCTCATGGCCGCCGCCGACCGTGGCGCCGCCGTGGTGGACGGCCTGGTGGATTTCCGCCCGGAGGATCTGCGCGGGTCCCTGCGCCGCGGACGCGAGGCCAACCTCATCGTGTTCGTGGTGGACACCTCCGGATCCATGGCTGCCCGCTCCCGGGTGCGTGCCGTGACCGGTGCGATCATGTCCATGCTCACCGACGCCTATCAGCGTCGCGACAAGGTGGCGGTCATTGCGGTCAACGGCAACAAACCAACCCTGGTGCTGGCACCGACCAGTTCCGTCGACATGGCGCAGAAATCGCTCGACGCCATGCCCATGGGTGGGCGCACCCCTCTTGCGGAAGGCCTGATCATGGCCCGCGATCTCATGGAGAGGGAGAACCGCAAGGAGCCCTCCCGTCGTCCGTTGCTGGTAGTCATGACCGACGGCGAGGACACCTCCGAGGCCGGTGAAGCCGGTATCGCCACTGCAGCCCGTGCCGTGGTCAAGTCCGGTCTGTCCGGCAACCTCGTCATCGACTGCGAGGGACGCATGAAGGTGCGCAAGGAACGCGCCGCCGTGCTCGCCCAGCTCCTGGGTGGGGTGTGTGTACGTCTGTCGGAGATGAACGGCGACAACATCAAGACGGTCATCAACGCGTAGCGCTGACACCTAGACCACCAGCGTCAGCGTCTCCTTCTTCCCCTCGTTGATCTCCACGGTCATCCCCGCCCCGCGGGCGATGTCCGCGACCTCACCCGCGGTGGTGGCCTCCTGTGGTGAGGTGGCCAGCACCCGGGCGAGCTCACCCTTGTAGTGCTTGCTGAAGTGACTGACCACCTTCCGGGTCCCGTCCCCCTGCACCGACTCCACCCGTACCGTCACCGCGCCGGGGACCTTCCCGAGCTGCTGGTAGGTGCCGCTGCGCAGGTCGATGATCAGGTCATCAACTCCGGTCAACACATCGGTGATGGCTGACCCCCAGCGGGCCTTCATGGTGGGTGTTGTCCCCTTCGGATCGGGGAGTTTGGTGCCCCCGGACAACCGGTAGTGGGGGATGTGGTCCCCGGCCCGCACCACGCCGAACAGGGCGGACCCAATGGCCAGTCGGTTGAGGGCAGCGGGGGTGAGGGTGTCGGCGGCGAGGGCGTCGTAAAGCACACCGGAATACCGCAGCACGGCGGGCATGGTGGGGGCGGTGCGCAACACGGTGTTGGCGACGGCCTCCGGCCGGAGTTTCTCCGAGATGCCCAGGACCGGCAGCGCATTGTCGGGGGACAGGGCCCCCAGATCGGTGATGATCGACTCGCGGACACCGGTGAGGTCGGCGAAACTCAACGAGGCCAGATCGAGCGGAGCACCCGCACCACCGGGTGTCTTGGTTTCAGAAGGGGGCAGGAGGATGAGCATGGCTAACAGCGTACAAAACCCCCTGATCCCACCCGCTGGGGCCCTGCAGATCCCGTCTGCACGGTGGGTCATAACGGGTAATGACGGCGCACCCGGCTGCGGGGGAGTATGGTGCGTTTATCCGCAGATGGCAACACCGGTTAGTCTGGCTCACGTCCCCTCCGATTCCCCGGCCGATCCGGCCTGCGGGGAATCAGGAACAGGCACTCTCACCAGGTACTTCACGGACACCTCAGCCGGTGTCCGCGGGGAATTTTCCAAAACACCGCCCGGCAGCGGGTCAACCCAGTTGAAGGGGTATATTTTACACTCATGATTACTCGTCTTTCCACGCTCTTCCTGCGCACCCTGCGCGAGGACCCGGCTGACGCCGAGGTGCCCAGCCACAAGCTGCTGGTCCGTGCCGGTTATATCCGTCGTGTCGCCCCCGGCGTCTACTCCTGGCTGCCCCTCGGTCTGCGGGCGTTGCGCAACATCGAGCAGGTGGTGCGCGAGGAGATGGATGCCATCGGTGGACAGGAGCTGCTGTTCCCCGGTCTGCTGCCCCGCGAGCCGTATGAGACCACCCAGCGGTGGACCGAATACGGAGATTCGCTGTTCCGCCTGAAGGATCGCAAGGGTGCTGATTACCTCCTGGGCCCCACCCATGAGGAGATGTTCGCCTCCACGGTGAAGGATCTCTACAGCTCCTACAAGGATTTCCCGGTCACCCTGTACCAGATCCAGACCAAGTACCGCGATGAGGAACGTCCCCGTGCGGGCATCCTGCGTGGCCGTGAATTCGTGATGAAGGATTCCTACTCCTTCGACATGACCGACGCCGGCCTGGAGGAGTCCTACGCCCGCCACCGTGCGGCGTACCAGCGCATCTTCGATCGCCTCGGCATCGATTACGTCATCTGTAAGGCCACCTCCGGTGCCATGGGTGGGTCCGCCTCCGAGGAGTTCCTCGCGGTGTCCGCCAACGGTGAGGACACCTTCGTGCGTGCCACCGACGGCGACTTCGCCGCCAATGTGGAGGCCGTGGTCACCCAGCCGGGTCAGGAGCGCTCCATCGAGGGCCTGCCGGAGGCCGTGGTCCATGAGACCCCGGTGTCCGAGACCATCGAGACGCTGGTGGCGTGGGCCAACTCCATCGGGGTCACCGTCGAGGGTCGTGAGGTTCAGGCCTCCGACACCCTCAAGTGCATCGTGGTTAAGACCCGCGAGCCGGGTGCCGAGGAGTGGGAGCTGACCGGTATCCTGGTTCCGGGCGACCGCGAGGTGGACATGAAGCGCCTCGAGGCCTCCCTGGAGCCCGCGGAGGTGGAACTGGCTGTCGAGGCCGACTTCGCCAAGTACCCGTTCCTGGTCAAGGGCTATGTCGGTCCGGTCGGTCTGGCCCGCAACGGTGTCCGGGTGCTGGCCGATCCCCGCGTGGTCACCGGCACCTCCTGGATCACCGGTGCCGATGAGAAGGAACGCCACGTCGTCGGCCTTGTTGCCGGCCGTGACTTCACCCCGGATGGTGTCATTGAGGCCGCCGAGATCAGGGAGGGTGACCCGGCGCCGGAGGGACAGGGCACCCTGACCCTGGCCCGCGGCATCGAGATCGGTCACATCTTCCAGCTGGGCCGCAAGTACACCGAGGCCTTCGACGTTCAGATCCTCGACGAGAACGGCAAGCGCGCGATCCCGACCATGGGTTCCTATGGCATCGGTGTCTCCCGCCTGCTCGCGGTCCTGGCCGAGCAGCGCCACGACGATGCCGGCCTCAACTTGTCCGCCGCCGTCGCCCCGTACCAGGTGCACGTGGTGGCCGCCAACAAGGACGCCGCCGCCATCGAGGCCGCCGAGCGGTACGCCACCGAGCTGTCCCGGGCGGGTATCGACGTGCTTTTCGACGACCGCCCCAAGGTCAGCCCCGGCGTGAAGTTCAAGGACGCCGAACTCCTCGGCATGCCCTTCGCCCTGATCCTGGGCCGTGGTTACGCCGAGGGCACCGTGGAACTGCGCGTTCGCGGTGGCGAGAAGACCGAGCTGCCGGTCGATGAGGCGGTGGAGACCATCGTGCGCCTCGTCAACGAGGCACGCGGCTAGTCTCAGCGTCCCAACGACAACAACACCCGCCCTCCTTATCCCACCTGTCTGACGGTGGGGGAGGGCGGGTGTTGTTGTGTGTCGGCGTCGCCGGGGAGCCTAGTCGGTCACCCCGGTGCCCAGTTCAATACCCAGGCCAGGAACCGAGTTGATGAGGTTGCGGGTGTAGTCCTGCTGTGGGTTGTTGAAGATGGCATCGGTGGGTCCGGCCTCCACCACCTGTCCCTTCTTCATCACCACCACGTCGTCGGCGGTCTGGCGGACCACCGCGAGGTCATGGGTGATGAACAGGTAGGTCAGGGACAGTTCATGCTGCAGCTCCGCCAGCAGACGCAGGATCTGGTTCTGCACCAGCACATCCAGGGCGGACACTGCCTCATCGAGCACAATGACCTCGGGGTTGAGGGCGAGTGCGCGGGCGATGGCGATGCGCTGGCGTTGACCACCGGAGAGCTCATTGGGGTAGCGTCGCATCGCCGAGCGCGGCATGGACACCATGTCCAGCAGTTCCGCGACCCGCTTCTCGCGGGCCTTGCGATCCCCACCGACCTTGTGGATGACCAGGGGTTCCTCGATACAGCGGTAGATCGAGTACATCGGGTCGAGCGAACCATAGGGGTTCTGGAACACCACCTGCAGTTTGCGGCGCATGTTGAACAGATCCCTGCGGCTCAACGTGGACAGATCCGTGCCGTTGTACAGCACCTGCCCACTGGTGGGTTCCAACAGGCTCAGCACCATGTTGGCCACGGTTGATTTACCGGAACCCGATTCACCCACCAGTGCCGTGGTGGTGCCCTTGCGGACATAGAACGACACATCATCCACGGCCTTGAGGGTTTTCTTATCCCCACGTGAACCCCGGATGTTGAACTCCCTGGTGAGGTTCTTGACCTCGATGACGCGTTCCTCCGTCGTCGGGTCCACCGTGTCTGCAGTGGCACCGGCGGTGAGCAGCTCCGCGGATTCCACGCCCTTGGCCTGTGCGCTCTGGATGCGGGCGGATGCCAGGGAGGGGGCCGCCTGGACCAGGCGCTGGGTGTAGGGGTGTCGGGGGTTGCGAAGGATCTGCAGGGATGGGCCGGATTCGACAATGCGGCCGCGGTGCATGACCACCAGGTGCTCGGCGCGTTCCGCCGCCAGACCCAGGTCATGGGTGATGAACAGCACCGCGGTACCCAGATCCCGGGTCAGTCCCTCCAGGTGGTCGAGGATCTGGCGCTGGACGGTGACATCCAGGGCAGAGGTGGGTTCATCGGCGATGAGCAGTTTCGGGCGGGCCGCCAGACCGATGGCGATCAGGGCACGCTGTCGCATGCCTCCGGAGAACTCATGGGGATACTGTTTGGCACGACGCTCAGCATCGGGGAGTCCCGCCTCCTCCAGGACTTCAGTGACGCGGGCATCCATCTCGGAACCCGGGACCACGTTGTTGGCCTTGAGGGACTCCTTGACCTGGGAACCGATCTTCCACACCGGGTTCAGGTTGGTCATGGGGTCCTGGGGTACCAGTCCGATCTCTGAACCGCGGTACTTCTCCATCTGTTTGTTGGACAGACCGGTGATGTCCTCACCGTTGAAGATGATCTTGCCGCCGGTGACCTTTCCGGTGCCCGGCAGCAGGCCGATGATAGACATGGCGGTGGTGGATTTACCGGAACCGGATTCGCCCACGATGGCCACGGACTGGCCGGGGTAGACGGTCAGGTTGGCGCCGCGCACGGCGTTGACCACACCGGTGGAGCTGGTGAAGGAGATCTCCAGGTCACGGAGTTCCAGCAGGGGTTGGTCACCCGGGTGATCAGGGGTGTTCGGGGTGGTGGTGCGTGGATCGGTCATCGCTTCCTCGCCTTCGGATCGAGAGCGTCACGGACGACATCGCCCATCATGATGAAGCTCAAAACGGTCAGTGCCAGTGCCATGGCGGGGTAGAATAGCACCATCGGCTGGGTACGCAGGGAGGTCTGCGCCTTGGCGATGTCCGCACCCCAGGACACGATGCTCGGGGGCAGGCCGATGCCCAGGAACGACAGGGTGGCCTCGGCCACGATGAAGGTGCCCAGCGCGACGGTGGCGTACACGATGATCGGTGCCGCGGCATTGGGCATGATGTGGGAGAGCAGCTGCTTGACCTTGGACGCACCCAGGGCGCGCGCCGAGGTGACATACTCCTCGTTCTTCACGGACAGGACCGCACCGCGAGTGATACGCGCGATATTGGTCCAACCGAACAGTCCCAGGACGAGCACCACGGTGACGATGGTGCGGTGTTCCTTGAACATCTGCATGACCACGATGGCGGCCAGCACCAGAGGGATGGCGAAGAACATGTCGGTCACGCGCGAGAGAATGGTATCGACCCAACCGCCGAAGAAGCCGGCGAGTGCACCGAAGACGGTTCCAATCAGCACCACCAGCAGGGTGGTCAGGACACCGACGGCGACAGATGCGCGGGCTCCGTAGACGGTGCGGGCGAAGATGTCACAGCCCTGGCGGTCGAAACCGAAGGGGTGGCCCGGCTGGGGGCCGTCCAGGGAGTTGGCGAGCACACAGTACTGCGGGTCGGTGGAGGTGAACAGCTGCGGCACCAGCGCGAGGGCGAGGGCCAGCAGGATCAGCACGGAGGACACCCAGAACAGGGGACGACGGCGCAGGTAGTTCCAGGCCTCACCCCACATGGAGGTCGGGGCGGAATCATCGGCGACGGCATCGACAGCACCGAGACCGGTTTCATCCTCCTCGGCGATGAAGTGGTCCTGACCCGGGCGGATCAACGCACCGTGGCGGGAACTGGAGGGGAAGAAATGGGCATTCTCAGGGGTCTGGTCATCCTGACCGAATGCCTTGTTGGTGTGGAATTCATTGTTAGGCATAGCGGATCCTCGGGTCGAGCACGGCGTAGATCAGGTCCACGACAAGGTTGGCGATGATATACACAATCACCAGGACGGTGACGATGGAGACCACCGTGGTGGGTTCACCCCGGAGGATGGCCTGGTAGAGGGTGCCACCGACACCGTTGATGCCGAAGATGCCCTCGGTGACAATCGCGCCACCCATGAGCGCACCCAGGTCGGCACCGAGGAAGGTGGCCACCGGGATCAGGGAGTTGCGGAGGACGTGGCGGTTCATCACGGTGAAGTTGGACAGGCCCTTGGCGCGGGCGGTGCGCACATAGTCGGCCCTCAGGTTCTCACTCACCGACTGGCGGGTCAGGCGCAGAACATAGGCGAAGGAGACGGCTCCCAGCACAAACGCGGGCATGAGCAGCGCCGTGAAGGTCTCATTGGAACCGACCGTCACGGGCAGCAGTCCCCATTCAACGCCCACCAGGAACTGGAGGACGAAACCGATGACGAAGGTCGGCACCGCGATGACCACGAGCGACAGCACCAGGACGGTGGAGTCGAAGATACCGCCACGGCGCATGCCGGCGTAGACACCGAAACCGATGCCGAAGACCGCCTCGAACGCCAGCGCCATGAGTGCCAGCTTGATGGTGACCGGGAAGGCGTTGGCCATGACGTCGATGACCGGTTGTCCGGAGAAGGTCGTTCCGAAATCAAGGACGAAGATGCCCTGGATGTAGAGCAGGTACTGGATCAGGAACGGTCGATCCAGGTTGTACTCCTCGCGGATTCTCTGGGCCGCGGCCTCGGTCAGGCCACGGTCACCACCGAGGGCCTGGACGGGGTCACCAGGCATGAGGAACACGAGGGCGTAGATCAGCAGAGTTGCACCGAAGAAGACCGGAATCATCTGGAGCAATCGCCGCCCGACGTAACGAAGCATGAGCGTGGGTGTCCTTGCTTGTTGTGGGGTGGATGATGGATGGATAGGTGCCGTGTGGCCTACATCATCCTCCTGCGGCGGCCTGGTGGCTGCAAACGCAGGAGGGTGAGTCAAACCACACGGAGAATGGGTGTTGACAACCGAAAGGCCCAGGAATCGTTTCGGGGTCCTGGGCCATTCGGGGTCTGCGACCGGGGGTGAACCTGGTCAGCGACGGGTGTCAGATCCTAGTTCTTGGTGATCTGGTAGTACGCCGGCTGGGAGTTCCACATGAACTCGACGTTGTCGACGTTGTTGGAGTAGCCACCGACCGCGTTGGAGTACCAGGTCGGGATCGCCGGGAGGTCCTGCAGGAGGATCTCCTGTGCCTCGTTGTAGGAGGTGACGGCCTGCTCGGCATCCTCGGCGCCGGCGGCCTCGCTGAGCTTGGCGTCGAAGTCGGGGTTGGAGTAGTCACCGTCGTTGGAACCTGCACCGGTGCCATACAGTGGGCCGAGGAAGTTACCCAGGGATGGGTAGTCCGCCTGCCAGCCGGTACGGAAGGCACCGTCGATGGTGCGGTTGGTCACGTCATCGCGCAGGGACTTGAAGTCCGGGTAGGGGTTGCCGATGGCGTTGATACCCAGGGTGTTGCGGATGGAGTTGGCGACAGCGTCGACCCAGGCCTGGTGGCCACCGTCGGCGTTATAGGAGATGGTGAACTCACCGTTGAACGGTGCGATCGCATCGGCCTCGGCCCACAGCTCCTTGGCACGCTCCGGGTTGTACTCAAGCACCTCGGCGCCGGTGAGGGAATCGGAGTGACCGTCGATGACCGGGGAGGTGAAATCGGTTGCCGGGGTGCGGGTGCCCTCGAAGATGGTCTCGGTGATCTCATCACGGTTGACGGCCATGGAGATCGCCTGGCGACGCAGCGCGCCCTCCTCACCGGAGAAGTGCTCGAGGCGCTCCGGGATGGTGAAGGACTGGAAGACCGCGGACGGCTGGTTGATGGAACGGCCCTGGAGTTCATCCTCGTAGGTGGAGAACGCGAAATCCGGGATGGCGTCCAGTACATCGAGGTTGTCGGACAGCAGATCGGCGTAGGCGGCATCGAAGGTCGGGTAGAACACGAACTTCACGCCGTCGTTCTGGGGTGCACGACCGCCGTCGTAGTCCTCATTCGGGACGATGAGGGCATCCTGGTTGTGGTTCCACTCGCTCAGTTTGTAGGGGCCGTTGCCCACCGGGTTCTCGCCGAAGGCCTGCATGTCCTCGAAGGCGGATTCAGGCAGCGGGTAGAACGCGGAGTATCCCAGACGCAGCGGGAAGTCGGACTCGGGCTGGTTCAGCTCGATGGTGAAGGTGGTGTCGTCGACGACCTGCAGGCCCTCCATCTCCTCCACACCCTCCTCATAACCCAGGATGGGCTCGAAGAAGTAGGCGGAGAGCTGATCATTGGCCACGGCGTAGTTCCATGCGTTGACGAAGCTCTCTGAGGTCACCGGGGTGCCGTCGGTGAAGGTCGCGCCCTCCTTGAGGGTGACGCGGTAGGTCTTGTCGCCCTCGAGTTCGATGGATTCCGCGAGATCGTTCTCCACGGAACCGTCCACGTTGTAGTAGACCAGTCCGGCGAAGATGGAGTCGACGATGCGGCCACCACCGACCTCATTGGTATTGGCCGGAACCAGGGGGTTCTGCGGCTCGGTGCCGTTGACGATCACATAGTTGTCACCGCCGGATGCGGAATCGCCGGTGCCACCGGCGGAGTCGGACTCGGAATCCGAGGAGCATGCGGCGAGGCTGAGTGCCAGTGTCGCTGCCGCGGTGACGGCAAGAGACTTCTTTAAAGTCATTTGAGACCTCCGTGAGTTTTAGGTTGATTCCACCGGTGCGATGTCGGTGGAACCCCGTGCCTGAATCCTAAATGTGACTCATGTCGCAACCAAACCGGTTTGAGATGTAAATTTCATGCGTTTGTCAGCAAAAATTAATTTATTAGGGAGGAAATCGCTTCTAGCTGGGCATTGTCGGAAGGGCCCGGAATTCCGGGCGGGCAGCCGGTGACTGATTTGTTATCGTTTCTACCCCCGTAGGTGGGGCACAATTGAATCCCCAGCATGGGATCGATTGCACATCAGGGTGCGACGGGGTCACCCGCGTCAGGTGGCTCGCCGTCGACCCCGGCAGGGGGCCGGGCACGGGGGAGGCGTCGGGCGGGCGTCGATAAGCAGCGCCCTGGGGGTCAGGCGAACGCGACGGTGTCGCGCGCGGTGGACCCGGCGACGCGGCTGGCCAGCAGGCGCCAGGCGGGGTCGGTGGCCACGGAGGCGGCATTGTGCCAGGAGGTGACCGCATTGTCCTGCACCTCGCGGATCAGCGCGAGGGCGGTGTCCGGATCGGTCGGCTCGGTCAACCCGGTCAGGTCATAACCGGGTTCCGAGGGGGCGGTGTCGGCGAAGGGGTCGATGGCGGTGCGCAGTACCGCGGCGTACCCGCGGTGGCGGTCGATGGCCTCCTGGGTGGCATCCGTGAGGTCGGGGGAGACGTAGGCCAGTGCGACCCCGAGTGCCCAGGCGGCGGCGTACTCGGTGGCAAGCAGATCCTGCGCCCGGGTCAGGTCCTCACCCTTGAGAGAGATGCCCTCCGGGATGTCGATCTCCTCCGCGGGCGGTGCCAGGCGGGCCTGATCGATGTAGTGACCGATGATGAGGGGGACCGACTCGGTGGGAATCTCCTCCAGGTGACCCAGGATCTGCTCCTGGCTGACCATCATGTGTGCGGCGGCGTCATCCGTGGGGGCGGCGGCGATGGCCGGGACGCTGAAGGTGCAGGACTCGGGGAGAACGCCGTCGTCGGTGAAACCGCACAGCCGTTCAATCTCCGCGGTGATCTCGTCTGCGTGTTCCGTCCGCAACGCGGAGGCGCCCGGCGCGGAATCGGTCAGGGCCTGGGCATCATGCAGCGCCTCCTGATACATCTCCACCAGGGCCTCGTCGGGGGTGGGCGACGGGGTGCAGGCCACGGCCAGGGTGGTCGCGAGCGCGGTGATGATGGTGAGGATGAGGTGCTTCGTGAAGCGCATGCGGTGAAGTGTAGCGGGTGGGTGGGACACCCTCGGACACCCGGCGGTGATCAGTGTGTCCACCGGACAGTAAGGTGTGGGCATGGCTTTCCCCACCGCTGAAGAACTCATCGCCCTCATCACACCCGTCGTCGCCACCCACCATCTCGACGTGGAGGGGCTGCGCGTGACCAAGGCCGGCCCGAAATCAACCGTGGCCATCAAACTCGACTCGGATTCCCGCCCCGACCTCGACCTCCTCGAGGTGGTCAGCCAGGAGATCGGTGAGCTTTTCGACGCCGCCGAGGCCCGCGGTGAGCTCAGCTTCGGTGCGGGCTACCTGCTCGAGGTGTCCACCCCCGGCGTCGACATGCCGCTCACGCAGCCGCGGCACTGGCGCCGCAACCGTACCCGCCTGGTCAGCCTCGATGTGGATGGCAAGAAACGCATCGCCCGCATCGGCGCACTCAATGACGAGGAAACCGCCGTCATCCTCATCGAACGTGATAAAAAGCTCCTCTCCGTCACGGTCCTGGAATTGGCTAATTCCCCCCGCGCAGTGGTAGAAATTGAATTCGCGAAACCCGCGCAGGATGAACTCGATCTCACGGGACGCACATTCGACGAAGCCGTGGACGAAACAGACCGCTAGAATCCACGGAACCCTGAGAGGAAGACAAGTGAATATTGATGTCCAGGCTCTAAAAGCCATTGAGAAGGAAAAAGGCATCCGGGTGGAGGACATGATCCGCACCATCGCGAACGCCCTGTTCCATTCCTATCTGGACAACCGGGAATCAGATGGCCCGGAAAACTCCAAGGCCCGCGTGGACATTGATGTCGCCACCGGTGCCGTTGCCGTGATCGTCACCGAATTCGACGATGAGGGTGCCATCTCCTCAGAATACGATGACACGCCGTCCAACTTCGGACGTGTCTCCGCCCGCGCGGTGCGTGACGCCATCGTGCGGCGCCTGCGTGAGGCTGAGGCCGAGCGCGCCTTCGACGCCTACGCAGACTACGAGGGCACCGTCATGTCCGGCCTCGTCCAGGCCGATTCACGGGCCGCCGAACGTGGCATCATCGTGGTCCAGCTCGGCACCGAAAATGACAGCCAGGATGGCATCCTGCTGCCCGCCGAGCAGATCCCCGGTGAGAAACTCAAGCACGGCGACCGCGTCAAGAGCTATGTGGTCGGCGTGGGCAAGGGCCCGGTTGGCATCCAGATCAACCTCTCCCGTACCCACCCGGAGCTCGTGCGCCGCCTGTTCGAGCTGGAGATCCCCGAGGTTGCTGATGGGTCCGTGGAGATCGTCGCGATCTCCCGCGAGGCCGGCCACCGCTCCAAGGTCGCGGTCCGTGCCACGGTGAAGAACCTCAACGCCAAGGGTGCCTGCATCGGCCCACGCGGTCAGCGTGTGTCCAACATCATGCGCGAGCTCGGTGGCGAGAAGATCGACATCATCGACTACTCCGATGACCCCGCCACCTTCGTGGGTAACGCACTCGCCCCATCCAAGGTTGTCAGTGTTGAGATCGTCGATGCGGAACAGCAGGTCGCCCGCGTGGTTGTGCCTGACTACCAGCTCTCCCTCGCGATCGGCAAGGAGGGGCAGAACGCCCGCCTGGCAGCGCGTCTGACCGGATGGAAGATCGATATCCATTCCGACATGGGGTAGTTGCACGGGGTGACCGCGCTTCCCGGGCTTGTACCGGGGGCGTTCTAGAGTGCGAAGTTTGCCTGGAAATTACCCTGGTGTCACTCCGGTGACGGGCAGATGAAGATTGGAATCGGTGATTATTGAATCACAGGTTCCAATTTCTGCTCTAAATAGCGTAATATTGGAAAAGGCCCACATGCGGCCTGTGGATTCTGCACCGAACCCCGGATTTTATTTCCGATCGGAACGGATCAGAAGACAGTCACGGTGAACCAGCGTGGTGAACCAAGGTAGTGCGAAAGGGATTGAATGCAGCTGGCCCCCGACACCGGTGTGGACGACGTGGACAACGTAAGTGCACCTGTCACCGAGGCGAACGCTGCTGTCAAAACGATCCGGATCCGTACCTGTATCGCCACGAAGCGACGGGTCGATGACATCGACCTCCTTCGTGTAGTCGAACACCCGGGACAACCAGGTGTGATCCTCCCTGATCCGAAGCGTCGGATGCCAGGTAGGGGAGCATGGCTGACACCCACCATTGCCGCATTGGAGCTTGCTGAACAGCGTCGTGCCTTTGGCCGTGCGCTGAGGGTGTCCACCACGGTGGATACAGGTCACGTACGCACGTACCTGGTGGAACAGACCACCGGACCCGACATTGTAAGGAAGACCGAACACTGATGAGCACACGATGAAGCATCAGCGATGAACGTCAATAATCATTGCTAGAGTTCTAGGTCCGTCACGGGCCTTTGACCTCTAGCGAAAATCTAGAGGAGAAAAGTGCCCGGAAAGCTACGTGTACACGAGCTCGCGAAGAAGCTCGGTATTACCAGCAAGGAACTGCTCACCACGCTCAAGGAGCAGGGTGAGTTCGTCAAGACCGCATCGTCCACCATCGAACCGCCGGTGGTGAAGAAGATGCAGGAACACTATCAGGCAACCGGTGGGGCCAAGGCCGACACCGACAGCAAGCCGACCCCGGCGAAGCCCGCCGCCAAGCCCGGTGCGCCAGCACCGAAGCCAGGAGCAGCGCAGAAGCCCGCCGCCCCGACCCCGGGTGCCGTCGCGGCCCCGAAGCCGGGTACCGCTGCCGCCAAGCCGACCCCGGCGAAGCCGGCACCGGCCCAGCCCGCAGCACCGAAACCTGCTGCAGCCAAGCCAGCTGCCGCCAAGCCAGCCGCCGCGAAGAAGGCACCGGCCCAGCCTGCAGCACAGAAGCCAGCCACCCCGGCATTCTCGGGTCCCACCCCGGGAGATGCCGCGAAGAAGGCTGCCGAGGACAAGGCAACCCCGAAGCCGGGCGGCGAGGCACCACGTCCGAACGCCATGCCACGGCCGATGGCGAAGCCCGGCCCGAAGCCGGGTGCACGCGCACCGCGCGTGGCCAACAACCCGTTCTCCACTGGCGCCGCAGACCGTCCGGGACCACGTCCCGGCGGTGGTGGACCCCGCCCGGGTGGCGGACCCCGTCCCGGTGGCGCACCACGCCCACAGGGCGGACAGCGTCCGGGCGCACCGCGCGATGGTCAGGGCGGCCCACGTGGCCAGCGCCCGGGACCGGGTGCCGGTGGCCCACGCCCGCAGGGTGGTAACGCCGCAGGCGCAGCCTCCCAGGAACGTCAGGGTGGCGGACGTCGTCCATCACCAGCCATGATGCCTCCGACCCCCGGCCAGATGCCTGCGAAGGCACCCGGTAAGGGTGGCCGTGGCGGTGGCCAGGGTGGCCCCGGTGGCGGCACCGGTGGTTTCAACCGCGGTGGCGGCGGTGGCGCAGGTCGCGGCGGACGTCGCGGTGGCACCGCAGGTGCCTTCGGACGTCCGGGCGGCGCACCACGTCGTGGTCGCAAGTCCAAGCGTCAGAAGCGCAATGAGTATGAGTCGATGCAGGCACCGAACGTCATTGGTGGCGTTCGTCTGCCCGACGGCCGTGGCCAGACCCTGCGTCTCGCCCGCGGTGCCTCCCTGTCCGACTTCGCCGATAAGATCGGCGCGGATGCGGCAGCACTGGTGCAGGCCCTGTTCAACCTCGGTGAAATGGTCACCGCGACCGCATCGGTTTCCGACGAGACCCTGATGCTTCTCGGTGATGAGATGAACTTCAAGGTCGAGGTCGTCTCCCCTGAGGATGAGGACCGCGAGCTCCTCGAGAGCTTCGACCTGCAGTTCGGTGAGGACATCGGCGACGAGCAGGACCTGGCCAAGCGTCCCCCTGTGGTCACTGTCATGGGTCACGTCGACCACGGTAAGACCCGACTCCTGGACACCATCCGTAAGGCCAACGTCGGTTCCGGCGAGGCCGGTGGCATCACCCAGGGCATCGGTGCCTACCAGGTCCAGGTCGAGGTCGAAGACGACCTGCGCACCATCACCTTCCTGGATACCCCGGGTCACGAGGCCTTCACCGCCATGCGTGCCCGTGGTGCCAAGTCCACAGATATCGCTGTTCTGGTCGTGGCCGCCGATGACGGCGTCATGCCCCAGACCATTGAAGCCATCAACCACGCGAAGGCCGCTGACGTGCCGATCGTGGTTGCGGTGAACAAGATCGATAAGCCGGACGCTTCCCCGGAGAAGATCCGTGGTCAGCTCACCGAGTACGGTCTGGTTCCGGAGGAGTACGGCGGAGACACCATCTTCGTCGACATCTCCGCGAAGCAGGGCACCAACATCGATGAACTGCTGGCCTCTGTCTGCCTGACCGCGGACGCCGAGCTGGATCTGGTTGCCAACCCGGACATGAACGCACAGGGTGTCGCGATTGAAGCGCACCTCGACCGTGGTCGTGGCCCGGTTGCCACCGTTATCGTCCAGCGCGGTACCCTCCGCGTCGGTGCCTCCATCGTTGTCGGTGACACCTATGGTCGTGTCCGTCGCATGGTTGATGAGTACGGTCGCGATGTCGAGGAGGCCGGTCCTTCCCGTCCGGTCCAGGTGCAGGGTCTCAACGGAGTGCCCGGCGCCGGCGACAACCTGCTCGTGGTCGAGGATGACCGCATCGCCCGTCAGATCGCCAACCAGCGCAATGCCCGCAAGCGCAATGCACTGGCAGCACGCTCCCGCAAGCGCGTCTCCCTCGAGGATCTGGATTCAGTCCTCAAGGAGACCTCGGTCCTCAACCTCATCCTCAAGGGTGACAACGCAGGTTCCGTGGAAGCACTTGAGGAGGCACTGCTCAAGATCGAGATGGAAGATGAGGTTGAGCTCAACATCATCGACCGTGGTGTCGGTGCGGTCACCCAGACCAACGTCACCCTGGCTGCAGCCTCCAACGCCGTGATCATCGCCTTCAACGTCCGCGCTGAGGGCAAGGCCACCGAGGAAGCCAACACCGAGGGTGTGGATATCCGTTACTACACCATCATCTACCGCGCCATCGAAGAGGTGGAGGCAGCCCTCAAGGGTATGCTCAAGCCGATCTACGAGGAGCGCGAGGTGGGCAAGGCCGAGATCCGTGCGATCTTCAAGGCTTCTTCCATCGGCCTCATCGCAGGTTGCATGGTGGAAGAGGGCAAGGTCCGCCGCAATGCAACGGCCCGCATCATCCGCGATGGCAATGTCATTGCCCCCAACGCGAAGATCGAGTCCCTGCGTCGTGAGAAGGACGATGCCACCGAGGTCTCCGCAGGTTACGAGTGCGGTATGGTGCTGTCCTACCCGGACATCGCCGTCGGCGACAAGATCGAGGTCTTCGAAATGGTCGAGGTTCCACGCGAATCCTAGGATCCCCCGCGGATCCGGGCACACCACCAGGTGAGGCCCGTCGCGTAGCAGCCTGAAGGCCCGGCCCCCCGGAACATGTTTCCGGGGGACCGGGCCTTTTGTCGTTGTTTCCGGCAGGCTGGCGGGAATCCACACCGGTGTGCGGAATCCCTTTGCGGACAGGGTAGAATCTGCGGATAATCAGTACAACTGTCAAACCTTAAGGAGTGGTCCTCATGGTGGATAACGCCCGTGCGGCCAGAATGGCCAAACGCATTCAGACCATCGTCGCCAGCGCAATCGAACGCGAGATCAAGGACCGTCGCCTCGAGTACATCACCATCACCGATGTCACCATGACCGGCGATCTCCATGACGCCTCCGTGTTCTACACCGTCCGTGGTGAGAACGTGGGGGATGAGCCGGATCTGGAGGCTGCAGCCGAGGCGCTCCACCGTGCCCGCGGCCAGCTCCGCAAGATTGTCGGCGAGCAGCTGGGTGTCCGGTTCACCCCGACCCTGACCTACCGTGTGGACACGGTTCCGGAGGCCTCCGCCCACATGGAGGCCCTGTTGGAGCGTGCCCGCCAGCGGGATGCGGAACTGGCCAAGCTCAAGGAGAACGCCGTTCCGGCGGGTGACCCCAACCCGTACAAGTCGGATACCCGTGAAGAGGATGAGGCGTAACGTCTGTGACCATCCATTCTGATTTCCGTTCAGCAGCGGAACTGGTATCTGCTGCCCACACGGTCAGTGTGGTCGGGCACCTGCGCCCCGATGCGGATGCCATCGGCAGTGTCACCGCGACGGTCGAGGCACTGCGGCAGCTGGGCAAGGATGCCCGCGGCTACATCGGCCAGACGGACCCGATGCCCTCGAACCTGAATTCCATTCCCGGGTCGGAGGAGATCATCTTCACCTCCGTCCCGCCGGTCTCCGATCTCATCATCGTGGTGGACTGTGGGTCCCAGGAGCGCACCGGTGAGTTCGAGGAATCCATCATCGGTGCCCGTGACCGGACGATCGTGGTGGACCACCACGCCACCAACCCCGGTTTCGGCCGGGTGAACCTCATCAGCACCGAGGCGGAATCCACCACCACGATTCTCCTTGACTGGTTCGATGTGCTGGGGGTCCAGACCACCCGCACCATCGCCCACGGCCTGTATGCCGGCCTGCTCACCGACACGGGCTGTTTCCGTTGGGGTCGCCCCGTCATGCATGACATGGCACGTCGTCTCATGGAGCACGGTCTCGACATCCGTGAGATCTCCGCTGAGCTCATCGACAAGACCTCCCTGGAGGATCTCCAGCTGGTGGGTCGCATCATGTCGCGGATTGAGATGCACCGTGCAGGTCCGTACCGCCTCGCCGTGCTGGTGGCCGATCACGCCACCATCAACGGTCATTCCAAGGCCGCGGTGGAGGGCCTCATCGAAATGGTCCGTGCGGTTGACGGTGCCGATTTCGGTGCGGTGTTCAAGGAGTATGAACCGGGTGTGTTTACGGTTTCCCTGCGCTCCTCCCACCTGAGCGTGGGGTCCCTGGCGGTTCATCTCGGTGGGGGTGGGCATGTCCCCGCCGCCGGGTACACCGCCCGCGGTACCGAACTGGAGGCACTGGACACGCTCATCGCCGCCGCCGTCGAACTTGGGGAGTCCCTGACCACCACACACATGGCCAACGGTTAGGGGTCATTGATCATCCATGTCGCCTGATCCGTCCAGTGGGAACCCCGGCCATCACAGCAGTGACACGTCGGGTGATTCCACCACCGGGGAGGAGCTGGGCCAGGTCACCGCGCGGCAGATCTTCGCCCTGGCCCTGCCGGCACTGGGTGTCCTGGCGGCGATGCCGTTGTATCTGCTTCTGGATACCGCCGTCGTCGGCCGTCTCGGCGGGTTTGAGCTGGCGGCCCTCGGTGCCGCCGTGACCATCCAGTCCCAGGTGACCACCCAGCTGACCTTCCTGTCCTATGGCACCACCGCGCGTTCTGCGCGTCTCTTCGGTGCGGGGGACAGGCGTGGTGCCATCGCCGAGGGGGTGCAGGCCACGTGGGTGGCCGTGGCTGTCGGTGTGGTCATCGCAGCGATCATGATCCTGTTCGCCCCGTGGTTCACGTGGTGGCTCTCCGGGGACCGGGAGGTGGCGGACGCTGCGGCGCAGTGGTTGCGGGCAGCCGCCTTCGCCGTCCCGCTGGTGTTGATCATCATGGCCGGTAACGGGTGGTTGCGTGGCATCCAGAACACGCGACTGCCTCTCTATTTCACCCTGGCCGGGGTGATACCCGGCGCGGTTCTCATCCCCATCATGGTCGGCCGGTACGGGCTGGTGGGATCGGCCTATGCCAATGTCATCGCAGAGGGGATCACGGCTGCCCTCTTCCTCATCGCGCTGGTCAGGCACCACGACGGGCCGTGGCGCCCGCAGTGGGAGGTGATCAAGCGTCAGCTCTTCCTGGGCCGTGACCTGATCATGAGGTCGCTGAGTTTCCAGGTGGCCTTCCTGTCCGCAGCGGCGGTGGCGGCCCGTTTCGGAACGGCCTCACTGGCCGCACACCAGGTGATGTTGCAGCTGTGGAACTTCATCACCCTCGTGTTGGATTCCCTGGCGATCGCGGCACAGACACTGACGGGTGCGGCGCTCGGGGCCGGGTCCATGGCCGTGGCACGAAGGGTGGGCACCCGGGTCATCGGGTATTCCGTGGCGTTCGCCGGCCTCCTGGGCATCATCTTCGCGGCCCTGAACGGCGTCATCCCGCGGTTGTTCACCCGGGACGCAGCGGTGCTGGAGGCCATCAACAATCCGTGGTGGATCATGATCGTCATGATCATCCTGGGTGGTGTGGTCTTCGCCATCGACGGTGTTCTGCTCGGTGCGTCGGATGCGGTGTTTTTGCGCAACGCCTCCATCCTGGCGGTGCTGCTGGGTTTCCTGCCGGGGGTGTGGATCTCCTACCTCGTCGACGGTGGGCTCACCGGCGTGTGGGTGGGGTTGTTGGCGTTCATTGTCATCCGTCTCATCGCGGTGGTCTGGCGCTTCCGGTCGATGCGCTGGGCGCGGGAGGGGAGCGCGCTGTCCTGATGAGCACTTGTTGTCGCCGACAGTCCCTCCCTCATCGCGTAAACTATCAAAACCAGACCGGGCCGCATCCGGCCGTAGGGATTAATGGGGATCAATGAAGGCAGAGGTGAACGTGACCACAACACTCTGGGCGGTTGCAGACCTCCACGCAGCGGTGAAGGCGAATGCCGATCCGATCGAGAAGATCCAGCCGAAAGACCCCTCTGACTGGTTGATCGTTGCTGGTGATGTGGCGGAACGCACCGAGCTGGTGTTGTCGGTGCTCGCCCGTCTCCGTAAACGCTTCGCCACCGTCATCTGGGTGCCGGGCAACCACGAGTTGTTCTCCCGGTCCCAGGACCGGTACCAGGGGCGGGATAAGTACAACGAGCTGGTGGAGGGGTGCCGCAGGATCGATGTGCTCACCCCGGAGGATCCGTATCCCGTCTTCGCCGGGGTCACCATCGTCCCCTTGTTCACCCTGTACGACTATTCCTTCCGACGCCCCGGTTTCACCGTGGAGCAGGCGGTCCAGGCCGCCCGTGACCGTCAGGTGATGATGACCGATGAGTTCTCCATCGCCCCGTTCGTGGATATCCGTGCGTGGTGCTGGGACCGCCTGGCGTATTCCATCAAGCGCCTGTCCAAGATCACCGGGCCGACCATCCTGATCAACCACTGGCCCCTGGTGGTGGAACCGACCCAGCGGATGCGCTGGCAGGAACTCGCCCTGTGGTGCGGGACCAGACACACCCGCGGGTGGGCCGAACGGTACAACGCGCAGGCGGTGGTCTACGGCCACCTGCACATACCCGGGGTCCAGGTGATCAACGGAATCAGACATATCGAGGTCTCGCTCGGTTATCCGAGGGAGTGGGAACAGTGGGGTTCGGGCCATGTGTGGCCGTACCCGGTGATGGAGGTGGAGCATGCTGGATGAGTCCCTCTTTCCGGGATCCGCGAAGTTCTCATTCATCAGAACCGATGATGGGGACCTGAACCTGGACAATTTCCACCGGCTCCATCCCCTGGAGAAGGCCCTGGTGGCGCATGCGGTGGATATCCGCAAGGCCGAGTTCGGGGATGCCCGCTGGTGCGCCCACCAGGCATTACGTGCTCTCGGGCGTGACAGTGGTGATCCGATCCTGCGCGGTGAGCGCGGCATGCCCCTGTGGCCGTCGTCGGTGTCGGGTTCTCTGACCCACACCGATGGTTTCCGTGCGGCCGTGGTGGCACCGCGTCTGCTGGTGCGCTCCATGGGCCTGGACGCCGAACCGGCTGAGCCACTGCCCAAGGACGTTCTGGGATCCATCGCCAGGGTGGGGGAGGTACCCCAGCTCAAACGCCTGGAGGACAACGGTATCCACTGCGCCGACCGGTTGCTGTTCTGCGCGAAGGAGGCCACCTACAAGGCCTGGTTCCCGCTGACCCACCGGTGGCTGGGGTTCGAGCAGGCCGAGATCGATCTGCGCGACGACGGCACCTTCGTGTCCTACCTGCTCGTGCGCCCCACCCCGGTGCCGTTCATCTCCGGGCGCTGGGTGCTTCGCGACGGTTATGTCATCGCCGCCACCGCTGTGACCTGAAGGGATACGGTCACAGGGTGTTGGGACGCGCTACGAACACGGTGGCCAGGCGTTTCCCCTTCTCCTCCACCAGGGCGATCGACCGGCCCGACGGGGTGACCGCCGCATGCACACCCCTGAGTCCACGCGGTTCCAGCCACTTGCCCATCGACAGCGCCTCACCCTCCTCCTCGGTGATGTCCAGGACGGGGTAGGAACGCGCCAGGGCCTCATCCAGGCTCAGCGATAACCGGGCGGTGTCCTGGAGATCAGCCAGGGGGATCGCATCCTCCAGGGTGAAGGGGCCCACCTCGGTGCGTCGCAGCGCGGTCAGGTGGCCACCCACCCCCAGGGCGGCCCCCAGGTCACGCGCCAGGGAACGGATATAGGTGCCCGACGAACAGTGGACCCGCACATCCAGATCCACGAAACCACCCTCGCGGCGCTGCTCCAGCACATCGAACACGCTGACGGTCACCGGGCGCGCCGGGATATCCACCACCTCACCGTCGCGGACCCGTTCATGCGCCCGCTTCCCGTCGATCTTGATGGCGGACACACTCGCCGGCTTCTGCATGATCTCCCCGGTCAGCGAGGTGACGGCGGCGGCGATCTGGTCGTCGTCAAGCGTCGAGGCGTCAGCCGAGAAGATGACGTCCCCCTCCCGGTCGTCGGTGGTGGTGGACGCGCCGAGTCGGATGGTGCCGTCGTAGGCCTTGGTGGTGGTCACCAGGTGCGCGAGGAAACGGGTGCCACGTTCGATGCCGACCACCAGCACGCCGGTGGCCATGGGATCAAGGGTGCCCGCATGGCCGACCCTGCGGGTGGAGAAGGCGCGACGCAGTTTCGACACCACGTCGTGGGATGTCATTCCGGCGGGTTTGTCCACCACGACGAGACCTGAGTTCTGGACGGGATCATTCATGCCTGAGAAGTCTATGCCGTAACCTGTAGCCGTGGATATTTGGCGCGGTTTAAAGGAAGTTCCGGCGGACCTTGAGGGTTCGGTGGTCACAATCGGCGTGTTCGACGGTGTACACCGTGGACATCAGACACTCATGCGGGAGGCCTCCCGGCAGGCGCGTGAACTGGGGGTGCCCTGCGTGATGGTCACGTTCGACCCGCACCCGATCTCGGTGTTCCTCCCGGGCCGTCAGCCCACCCGGTTGGCGCCGCTGGACTACCGCATCACCCTTGCCGCCTCGCAGGGGGTGGAGGCGGTGCTGATCATCGACTTCACCCAGGAACTCGCCGGGTTGTCGCCTGAGGAGTATTTCCGCGTGATGGTCGTCGACGCACTGCGGGCCCGGAGTGTGGTGGTGGGGGAGAACTTCACCTTCGGCACCCACGGCGCCGGCACCGAGGCCACCATGCGTGAACTGGGTGAACAGCATGACGTGGATATCACCATCATGCCCCTGCTCCACGATGATGACCTCTGCATCTGTTCCACCCTGGTGCGCGAATTCCTCGTCGAGGGCGATGTGGCCCGTGCCAACTGGGCGCTGGGGCGTCGCTACTCCGTGCGCGGGGAGGTGGTGCGTGGGGCCGGCCGGGGAGGCAAGGAACTGGGGTACCCGACCGCGAACCTCTACCTCCCGGAGACCGTGGCGCTGCCGGCCGACGGGGTGTACGCCGGCTGGTTCACCATCACCGATGACCGCGCGATCGACAGGGAGATCTCCCGCGAGATCGACGGCGATATGGTTCCCGGTGTCCGCTATCCCACCGCGGTATCGGTGGGGACCAACCCCACCTTCGGTGATGAGCGGCGCAGCGTGGAGGCCTTTGTCCTGGACCGCGAGGCCGACCTGTACGGCCACCACGTCATGGTGGAGTTCGTCGACCGCCTGCGTCCCATGGTGAAATTCCACGGTGTGGAGGAACTCCTCGAGGCGATGGCCAACGATGTGACGCAGACGAGGGAGATCCTCGCCCGGGACAGGGAGCTTCTCGACGCACCACCCACCCCCGCTGATTAAGGCCCCGCCCACGGGCCTAGGATGGTTCCCCGAGAAGTGTTTCACCCCACCTGACGGAAAGGCATGTCCCACATGACCAAGAAGGCCATCCTGGACCTGGATACCGGCATCGATGATGCCCTCGCACTGGCCTACGCCCTGGGCTCCCCGGAGCTGGAGGTCATCGGCGTGACCTGCACCTACGGCAATGTCCTGCTGGAGACCGGTGCTGCGAACAACCTCGCGCTGCTGGAACTGTTCGGTGCCCCCGAGGTTCCGGTCTACCTCGGTGAGCCGCACGCGGTGAAGCGCGACGGGTTCGAGGTCCTGGAGATCTCCGCGTTCATCCACGGTGCCAACGGCATCGGCGAGGTCGCACTGGAGAAGGCCCGCGCCGAGGCCCGCGAAGGTGGTGTGGATTTCCTGATTGATTCCGTGCGTGAACACGGTGATGATCTGGTCATCATCGCCACCGGCCCGCTGACCAACATCGCGGCGGCGGCCGCCAAGGATTCAGCCTTCGCCGACAACGCCCACATCGTCATCATGGGTGGCGCGCTCACCGTCCCGGGCAATGTCAGCCCCTGGGCCGAGGCCAACATCAACCAGGACCCGGATGCCGCCAACGACGTCTTCCGTGCGGCTGCCGATGTGACCATGATCGGCCTCGATGTCACCCTGCAGACCCTGCTGACCACCAGGCACACCGCGCAGTGGCGTGAGCTGGGCACCCCGGCCGCCACCGCGCTGGCCGACATGACCGATTTCTACATCAAGGCCTACGAGACCACCGCCCCGCACCTGGGTGGCTGCGGTCTGCACGACCCCCTGGCCGTGGGTGTGGCCGTCGATCCGTCCCTGGTCACCCTGCTGCCGATCAACCTCAAGGTGGATGTGGAGGGCGAGACCCGTGGCCGCACCATCGGCGATGAGGTCCGCCTCAATGATCCAGTGCGCACCGCGCGTGCCGCCGTGGCCGTGGACGTCGAGCGGTTCCTGTCCGAGTTCATGACCCGCGTGGGGCGCGTGGCAGTGGGGAACTAGCCATTTGGGTGGTTCGGCCTGCCGGTGTTAAGCTGACGGACGGTTTTGTGACTGTGGTCCGCAACAGTTACAGAAAGTACATCACCTGCCTGCTTGCCAGGGGTGCGTGGTGAAAACACTTCATGCGGACTGAAATAACTAGGAGATATCCTCATGGCTCTCACTTCAGAGCAGAAGAAGTCCATCCTCGCCGAGTACGGTCTGCACGAGACCGACACCGGTTCCCCAGAGGCACAGATCGCGATGCTGACCAACCGCATCAACACCCTGACCGAGCACCTGAAGTTCCACAAGCACGATCACCACTCCCGTCGTGGTCTGCTGCTGCTCGTCGGTCGTCGTCGCGGCCTGCTGAAGTACCTGGCCGACAACAACGTCGACCGTTACCGCGACCTGATCGCACGCCTCGGCCTGCGTCGCTAATTCCCTCCTATTCCCGGCCCTTTGGCCGGGAATAGGAAGGCTCACCGCCCCGTTTCCCCGCCGTTATGGCAGGGAGGCGGGGTGGTTTTCGTGTTCCGCTACCCGGTTTTCGTGAATATAACACCATTGTCCACACTGAAAACTGGTACTGGGGTTATCTTGTTGGAGCTGGTAGAATTTCCAACGTTGTATGAAGACAGCATTAACGGTGGCACCGATGATCACCGAAAGAACTAAACATGAGGAGAACAACTCGCATATGAGCGAAGTTAAGTATTTCGAAGACACCGACTATGGCGTTATTGAAGCCATTGTCACCATCGACAACGGTGACTTCGGAACCCGCACCATCCGTTTCGAGACCGGCCAGCTGGCCCGCCAGGCAGATGGTGCTGTGACCACTTACCTCGACGATGAGACGATGCTGCTGGCCACCACCACCGCATCCAATCAGCCCCGTGAAGGCCTCGATTTCTTCCCGCTGACCGTGGACGTTGAAGAGCGCATGTACGCCGCCGGCCGCATCCCGGGGTCCTTCTTCCGTCGTGAGGGCCGCCCCTCCACGGAAGCCATCCTGGCCTGCCGCCTGATTGACCGCCCGCTGCGCCCGACCTTCGTCAAGGGCCTGCGCAACGAGGTCCAGGTCGTCATCACCGTCATGTCGGTCAGCCCCGAGGACAGCTACGATGTCGTGGCCATCAACGGTGCCTCCGCAGCCACCCGTATCTCCGGTCTGCCGGTCTCCGGTGCCGTCGGTGGTGTCCGCATGGCCCTGATCGCCGATGAGAACCACCCCGATGGTCAGTGGGTGGCCTTCCCAACCGCTGAGCAGCAGAAGGCCTCCGTCTTCGAGCTCGTCGTCGCCGGTCGTCTGGCTGAACGCAAGCGTGGAAACAAGACCTTCTCCGATGTCGCCGTGATGATGGTGGAGGCCGGTGCCTCCGAGAACGTCATCGAGCGCATCAAGGAGGGTGCTCCCGCCCCGACCGAGAAGACCGTTGCTGAAGGTCTCGAGGCCGCCAAGCCGTTCATCGATCTGCTGTGCCGTGCACAGGAGGGTCTGGCGGAGCGCGTGGCCAAGGAAGCCAAGCAATTCCCGCTGTTCCCCGCCTACTCCGATGAGGTGTACGCAGCGGTGGAGAAGCAGGCCTCCGCGAAGCTGACCCAGCTGATGACCATCAAGGGCAAGAACGAGCGCGAGAACGCCACCAACGATTTCATGGTTGAGGTCGAGGAGAAGCTGATCGGCCGTTTCGGGGATGACCTCGGTGCAGCTGTCGCCTCCAAGGAGATCCGCGCCGCCTACAACGCCCTGATGAAGAAGATCGTGCGCGGCAAGATCCTCTCCGAGGGTTTCCGCATCGACGGCCGCGGTGTCTCCGACATCCGTGACCTCGGCGTGGAGGTCGAGCTGATCCCACGTGCACACGGCTCCTCCCTCTTCGAGCGCGGCGAGACCCAGATCCTCGGTGTCACCACCCTGGACATGCTCAAGATGGAGCAGCACATCGATTCCCTGGCTCCGGTTGACACCAAGCGCTACATGCACCATTACAACTTCCCGCCGTACTCCACCGGTGAAACCGGTCGTGTGGGTTCCCCCAAGCGTCGCGAGATCGGCCACGGTGCTCTCGCCGAGCGCGCCGTGCTGCCGGTGATCCCGTCCCGCGAGGAGTTCCCGTACGCCATCCGCCAGGTCTCCGAGGCACTGGGGTCCAACGGTTCCACCTCCATGGGTTCCGTCTGCGCCTCCACGCTGTCCCTGTACAACGCAGGTGTGCCGCTGAAGGCACCGGTGGCCGGTATCGCCATGGGTCTGGTCTCCGATGAGGTTGACGGCAAGACCGAATACGTCGCCCTCACCGACATCCTCGGCGCCGAGGATGCCTTCGGTGACATGGACTTCAAGGTCGCAGGCACCGCGGAGTTCATCACTGCACTGCAGCTGGACACCAAGCTCGATGGCATCCCCTCCAATGTTCTCGCCGATGCTCTGGAGCAGGCCCGTGACGCCCGCACCGCCATCCTCGAGACCATGGCCGAGGTCATCAACGGCCCGGATGAGATGAGCCAGTTCGCCCCGCGCATCACCACCATCCAGATCCCGGTCTCCAAGATCGGTGAGCTGATCGGACCGAAGGGCAAGAACATCAACGCCCTGACCGAGGAGACCGGCGCGAACATCTCCATCGAGGATGACGGCACCGTGTTCATCTCCGCGTCCAGCGGTGAGGCTGCCGAGGCTGCGATCGAGAAGATCAACGCCCTGGCCAACCCACAGCTGCCGAAGGTCGGCGAGCGTTTCCTGGGCACCGTGGTCAAGACCACCGCCTTCGGTGCGTTCGTGTCCCTGCTGCCGGGCCGTGACGGCCTGGTCCACATCTCCAAGCTGGGCAACGGCAAGCGCGTGGAGAAGGTCGAGGACGTGGTCACCGTCGGTGAGAAGCTCCAGGTGGAGATCGCCGACATCGACAACCGCGGCAAGATCTCGCTCGTTCCGGTTGTTGAAGAGGATTAATTTTCTCCTTGAACGGAACTGACGGTGGCCCCCGGGGATAGATATCCCGGGGGCCACCGTTGTACTGCTTCCAGCGTTATCTCAGTGCATCAGGTGTGTCAGTGCATGAGGTCCACCACCACGCGGGTTGGTTCCTGCAACAGCGTGACGGAATAGTTGCGGGGTGGTCCAGACATACCGATGAAGAACTGGGCACGGGCCTCGAAGATGGTGGTGAGTACGACCTCATCCACGATGCCGCCGCCGCCGAAGGAACCGAATTCCACCCCGGGGACCGCGGCATCCGGTGGGAGGGCGATGCCATCGAGACTGATCTCGAGGAAGGAGTCGCCGGCGACCTCCACGGGCAGGCCAGAGGCCTGTTGTGCCGGCTGGGCGCTGTAGTTCGTCCACCAGCCGGGCATCCCGGTGCCACTGAAGTCGAAGACCACACGGGTGAAGGTGTCATGTTCCGCCATGCGCACATTGGTGACCGACAGGTCATAGGCACCCTCCGGGTACCGTATCTTCCGTTCCATGTCCGGATTTCCCAGCGGTTGGGTGGCAGGTGGGGTGGGGTCAGGCTTGTCGACGCTCGTCCCCGGCGTCTGTGTCGCCGTCACCATGCTGGTGGTTGTGGTCACCGACGGGGACTCGGATGGCGTTGTCGGTGAGGGGGCCGCCACGGTGCTGGTCGGGGCCGTGGTGGTGATCGTCGTCGGCCCGGTTGAGCCACCATCACCGCTGCAGCCGGCCACGCCGGACAGCAGGGCGGTGGTGAACAGTGCAAGGGTTATGGTTTTGGTATTCATAACCTAACCCTATGCTTTTTATGAGGCGTTAAAAAGGGTGTGGCCTCAACTGTTGAGGAATTGTTAGGTAGGCGCAGTGGTGGGGTCACTGCCACTGTCGGATGCCGTGGCGCTCGCCGGGGCGGTTGGGCCACCGGTCTAGACTGGTGGGGATAAACCACACAACGAGAAGGAGTTTTCATGGCAATCAAGGTTGGCGTCCTGGGCGCGAAGGGCCGCGTGGGTCAGACCATCGTGGCTGCGGTTAATGACACCGATGATCTCGAACTGGTGGCAGAGGTCGATCACGACGATGATCTTTCCATCCTGGTGGACAACGGTGCCCAGGTGGTGGTCGATTTCACCACGCCGAACGCGGTGATGGGCAACCTTGAATTCTGCATCAACAACGGCATCTCCGCGGTGGTCGGGACCACCGGTTTCGACGAGGAGCGACTCGCGCAGGTCCGTTCCTGGTGTTCGGCTAACGAGGGCGTCGGCGTGCTCATCGCCCCGAACTTCGCGATCTCCGCGGTCCTGACCATGGTCTTCGCGCGACAGGCCGCCCGCTTCTTCGAATCCGCCGAGGTCATCGAGCTGCACCACCCGAACAAGCTGGATGCACCCTCCGGTACCGCCATCCACACCGCGCAGGGCATCGCCGAGGCACGCCGTGAGGCCGGTATGGCTGACCAGCCGGACGCCACGGAACAGGCGCTGGACGGCTCCCGCGGGGCCGATGTTGACGGCATCCCGGTTCATGCCGTGCGCATGAGCGGCATGGTCGCCCACGAGGCCGTCATCTTCGGCACCCAGGGACAGACCCTGACCATCAAGCAGGACTCCTACGACCGCAACTCCTTCGCACCCGGTGTGCTGGTGGGTATCCGCAACATCGCCCAGCACCCGGGGCTGACCGTCGGCCTGGAACACTACCTGGATCTCTAAACCGGTCCGCCCATCACCACACACTGGATTTTCCCGAGAATCAAGGAGTCGAACAAGCGTGGCCGAACCGGTCGAACTGTCAGTTGAGCTCATCGCCTGCTCATCGTTCACCCCACCCGTTTCCGTGGTGTGGGACACGGACACAGACGGGGCGGAGGCACTCGTGGAGTTCGCGGGCAGGGCCTGTTACGAGACCTTCGACAAGCCCAACCCCCGGACCGCAACCAACGCGGCCTACCTCCGCCACATCATGGAGGTCGGGCACACGGCACTTTTGGAGCATGCCAGTGCGACGATGTACATCCGGGGCATCTCCCGCTCCGCCACCCACGAACTGGTGCGGCACCGCCATTTCTCCTTCTCTCAGCTCTCTCAACGCTTTGTGCATGAAGGTGAGCAGGAGGTGATCGTCCCGGACCTCATCAACGAGGATCCACAGCTGCGTTCCCTGTTCCTCCGTGCGATGGATGAGAACCGGTTCGTTTACAATGAGCTGCTCACCGCCCTCGAAGAGAAACTCGAGGGTGAGCCCAACGCGCTGCTGCGAAAGAAGCAGGCTCGACAGGCCGCCCGGGCGGTGTTGCCGAATGCGACCGAGTCGCGCATCGTGGTCACCGGAAATTTCCGATCCTGGCGTCATTTCCTGGGCATGCGCGCCAGCGAGCACGCCGACGTGGAGATCCGCGCGGTGGCGGTAGCGTGCCTGGAGAAACTGAAGGGACAGGCCCCGACGGTGTTCGGCGATTTCCAGGTGGAAACGCTTGCCGACGGAACCCAGATGGCCACCAGCCCCTACGTGACCGATTTCTAGATCCCGGTTCCTCCCGGGCGGCGGGTATCATTCCAGGTAACGCAGTCCGGCCGGAACCGGGGAGTGCCCCCGCCCGCCCGTGGGGGACAATATTTTTACAAACAGTACAAGAATTACGGGGTTGGTGAACCCCAACATTAGAGAAGAAGGTAACCTTGGTGTCCATGAGCACAGGTTTAACAGCGAAAACCGGAGTTGAGCATTTCGGTACGGTCGGAGTGGCCATGGTCACCCCGTTCACTGAATCCGGCGACCTTGATGTCGCCGCGGGCCGCGAGGTTGCGGCACACCTGGTGGACAACGGGGTGGATGCCCTGATCCTGGCCGGAACCACCGGCGAATCCCCGACCGTCACCACCGCTGAGAAACTTGCCCTGCTCAAGGCCGTCCGCGAGGAGGTGGGTGACCGCGCCAAGCTCATCGCGGGTGCCGGCACCAACAACACACGCTCATCCATTGAGCTCGCTGAGGTCTTCGCCGAGGGTGGCGCAGACGGCCTTCTGGTGGTCACACCCTACTACTCCAAGCCGAGTCAGGAGGGTCTGGTCCGTCATTTCACGGAAATCGCACAGGCCACTGATCTGCCGATCTGCCTCTATGACATTCCAGGACGTTCAGGTATTCCCATTGAGTCTGATACCATCAGACGTCTCAGTGAATTACCGACGATCCTCGCAATGAAAGATGCGAAGGGTGATGTCGTTGCAGCTGCGCCTCTGATTGAGGAAACCGGTCTCGCCTGGTATTCGGGTGATGATCCGCTCAATCTCGTGTGGCTGGCCCTGGGAGGGTCCGGCTTCATCTCCGTCATCGGACATGCCGCCCCCAATGCTCTGCGTGAGCTGTACACAAGCTTCGAGGAAGGCGACCTCGCCCGTGCGCGGGAAATCAACGCCACACTATCCCCGCTGGTAGCTGCCCAGGCCCGCCTGGGTGGTGTCAGCATGGCAAAAGCCGCCCTGCGTCTGCAGGGCATCAACGTAGGGGATCCCCGACTTCCGATTGTTGCTCCCACTGAGCAGGAACTCGAGGATCTCCGTGCAGATATGAAAAAAGCTGGAGTTCTATAAATATGAATGAATCCCGAAACCGCCCTCGGAAGGTCACCCGCAAGGCGGGCCCGCCGGAGGCAGGCCAGGAAGCCGTCGCGGAAACCCCCGTATTCCAGGCGCCTGAAGCATCAAACAGCCAGACCGCCCAGAAGGAACAGCCCACCGGTAAAGAGGACCGGGAATCCACCGGATCCGACTCGTCGAACAGGGGTGGCAACAACTCCGGACGGGGACGCTCGTCGTCCAACAGCCGTGGTGGCCGTAGCCGCCGTGGTGGCAATCAGGGCCAGGAGGGCCAGGGTAACCGCGGTAACCAGGGTGGACGCGGTCAGCGGAACCAGGGCGGACGTCGTAACGTGGTCAAGTCCATGCAGGGCGCTGACCTGACGCAACGACTGCCTGAACCCCCGAAGGCACCCGCCAACGGCCTGCGCATCTACGCACTGGGTGGCATCTCCGAGATCGGTCGCAACATGACCGTGTTCGAGTACAACAACCGCCTGCTCATCGTCGACTGTGGCGTGCTGTTCCCCTCCTCCGGTGAGCCGGGCGTGGATCTGATCCTCCCGGACTTCGGACCGATCGAAAACCACCTGGACCGCGTGGAGGCCCTCGTGGTCACCCACGGCCATGAGGACCACATCGGTGCCATCCCGTGGCTGCTCAAGCTGCGCCATGACATCCCCGTCATCGGATCCCGCTTCACGCTGGCGCTCATCGCCGCGAAGTGCAAGGAACACCGCCTGCGCCCGAAGCTCATCGAGGTCAATGAGCAGTCCAATGAGAACCGCGGACCGTTCAACATCCGCTTCTGGGCTGTCAACCATTCCATCCCAGACTGCCTGGGCCTGGCCATCAAGACCCCTGCGGGTCTGGTCATCCACACCGGTGACATCAAGCTGGATCAGACCCCGACCGATGGTCGCCCCACCGACCTGCCGGCTCTGTCCCGCTTCGGTGATGAGGGTGTCGATCTCATGCTCTGCGACTCCACCAACGCCACCACCCCGG
This sequence comes from Corynebacterium gallinarum, assembly GCF_014837045.1. GTDB lineage: Bacteria > Actinomycetota > Actinomycetes > Mycobacteriales > Mycobacteriaceae > Corynebacterium > Corynebacterium gallinarum. The sequence continues at coordinate 48,228 of NZ_JACSPR010000001.1, read as the reverse complement.
GTGTGTCCGGTTCCGAGGCGGAGATCGCCCCGACCCTGAAGCGTCTGGTCAGTGAGGCCAAGCAGCGCGTCATCCTCGCCTCCTTCGCCTCCAACGTCTACCGCGTCCAGGCAGCTGTCGACGCCGCGGTCGCCGCGAACCGCAAGGTTGCCTTCAACGGTCGATCGATGATCCGCAACATGGAGATCGCGGAGAAGATGGGCTACCTCAAGGCTCCCCGCGGAACGATCATCTCCATGGATGATGCCTCCCGCATGGCGCCACACAAGGTCATGCTCATCACCACCGGTACCCAGGGCGAGCCGATGGCGGCACTGTCGCGCATGGCACGTCGTGAGCACCGCCAGATCACCGTGCGTGACGGTGACCTGATCATCCTGTCCTCCTCGCTCGTCCCGGGCAATGAGGAAGCTGTCTTCGGTGTGATCAACATGCTGGCCCAGATCGGTGCCACCGTGATCACCGGACGTGACGCCAAGGTGCACACCTCCGGCCACGGCTACTCCGGCGAGCTGCTCTTCCTGTACAACGCAGCGCGTCCGAAGAACGCCATGCCGGTCCACGGCGAGTGGCGCCACCTGCGCGCCAACAAGGAACTGGCCATCTCCACGGGTGTCGATCGTGACAACGTGGTGCTGGCACAGAATGGTGTGGTTGTTGACCTGGTCAACGGTCAGGCCAAGGTTGTGGGCCAGATTCCAGTCGGTAACCTTTACGTCGACGGTGTCACCATGGGTGACATCGACGCCGATATCCTCGCCGACCGCACCTCCCTCGGGGAGGGTGGACTGATCTCGATCACCTGTGTCATCGACAACCGCACCGGCCGTCTGCTGGAGCGCCCGAAGGTGGAGACCACCGGTTTCTCGGAAGATTCCAAGGCCATGATGCCTGAGGTCGCCGAGCTCGCGGAAACCACCATGAATGACCTGGCCGCCGAAGGGGAGAATGATCCCTACCGCATGGTTCAGCAGATGCGTCGCAGGCTCTCACGCTTCGTGGAGCAGAAGTGGAAGCGTCAGCCGGTCATCATGCCGACCGTCATCCCGATGACCTCGGATAATGTCGTCGTCGACGACAACGATGTCCTCGCCTCACGCGAATCCCTCTGATCCCGCGTCTGACGTAACCGTCTGACCCCAGCCTGGTGCCCGAAAAGCACCTAGGCTGGGGTCATGACTTTTTCCAGCAGTGAACGTTCAGCGCTTGCACAGACTCTCCTTGATAAGGGACCGGATGCGCCGACCCTGTGCGGGGACTGGACGACCAGGGATCTCGCGGTGCATCTGTGGATCCGGGAGAACAGGCCCCTCGCGCAGGTGAAAACCATGCTGCCGGTTGGTGGGGACGCTGTGGAGGCGGAGACCGAGAAGGCCCTGACGCGCCCCTATGAGGAGACAGTCCGGAAGTGGGCAGAGGGTCCACGGGCGTTGAGTCCATGGAAGATCCTTGACCCGGTGGCCAACGGGGTGGAGCATTTTGTCCACCACGAGGATGTCCTGCGGGGACATCTCAGCCCGGGTGACCCGGTGGAGGAACGCGACCTCGAGCCCGAGCACCGCGCATATCTCCACCGCGCGATCAAACTCGTGGCCGGGCGCGCAATCAAGGCTGATCGCCCCGTGATCATCGATCCCGATGGTTTCAGCCGAATAGTCATCAACGACAAACCGGGTGTCTCGCCCGACGGTGAGGCGGTTGTCCGGATCTCCGGTGGGGTGGGGGAGATCGTGATGTGGCTCCTCGGCCGCGACGTGGTGAACCTGACCATCTCCGGTGACGATTCCTCGGTGGAACGCCTCAACATATAACCGTGGCTGAGGCGGGGAAGCACAGAATTTCCCCACCGAGGGTGTGGTGCAGCTGTGATACGTGTGGTTGATGCGACTACTCTTAGGGCCATGACTGTCAGAAACGGCGCACCCAAGCGGGGCAGCTCACGATCAACGGGGAAGTCAACAGGACCGAAGACCACCACGACGACCCGGAGAACCAAGCCAGCCCAGAGAACGGACAGGGCCGACACCACGGCCCTCACGACCTCGATGACCGCTCGTCGCGCTGCCGAGACCTCTGATGAGAGGACCGGCAGCGCCTTTCGTGCTGTGGGCACCGGCATCGGCAGCCTGTTTTCCGCCACGGCGAACGGCCTGGGGAAGATGACCCGGTCCATCGGGGATCTCGCCCGTCGCCGGGATGATGATGACGACTTTGATGATTTCGACGATTTTGAGGAGGAGATCTCTACGAAGCCCAAGGCTCGCGCAAGCAGCAGGCGGACCACCAGGGCGGCCACCGAGGATGTGTATGAGGAGGGCGAGGCGGATTCCTCGCCCCGCACCTCCTCCTGGGGACGTGCCGGAACATTCATGGATGAGCACGCCGACGGCATTGCGCTGACCCTGGTGGGTATCGCGATCGTTCTCGGCGCGGCGGTCTGGCTCGGTGTCGGAGGTCCCGTGGGTACCTTCATCGCCGATATCGTCCACCTGACCATCGGTGCCGGTGCGTGGGTCCTCCCGGTCGCGCTCATCGCCGCGGCGGTGGCACTCATGCTCAACTACACCCCCAATCCGGAATCCCGCACCCGGGTCGGCATCGGGGGCAGCATCATCCTGCTCTGCATGCTCGGCCTGATCCATCTGTTCGCCGGTAACCCCTCGGAATGGGCGGGCAGGAAAAATGCCGGTGGTGCCATCGGTGCCTGGGTGGGAACCCCACTGGAACTGGGTTTCAGCGTGTATCTGGCCGTCCCGATCCTCCTTCTTATCCTCTTCTACGGCGCCCTGAAGACCACAGGCATCACCATCCGCGAATTCGGTGGATTTGTCACCGGATTCTTCGGCTTCGGTAACCGAGCCGAGGATGATGACGAGGATGACGATGATCTCTACGGCCATGTGGACCGCGAGATCGAGACCAGGGCTTCCGGGCGGTCCCTGCCGCCTGCAGAGCCCCGTCCCACGCGGGTCACGCCCCGACGTACCACCTCCTCGACTCCCCGGCGCGCCGCGGCGTCGTTGGACAGGTACCCGGCGGATGAGTCGGCCACCCCGGCCGGCCCCCCACCCAGCGTGGCACCCACCGGGTCGCGTGAGCGGAAGCAGACGGAGGCGTCGACAAGCACCGAGTCCGCCCTGTTCCCCGAGCCGGAACGCCGTACACCGTCGGTGAGTGAAACCGATGAATTCCCGGCGGTCAAGACCCCGGAGAAGCCTGCGGCCGAAGCTCCGGCTCCGGCGAAGGAATCCGCCAGGGATGCCGTGGCGGCATCGCGGGAGAACCTCCGCCAGGCCATGATCCAGCGATCCGGCATGGATCCACAGGGGCCGCCGAAGGAGGAACCGGAGGTCAACCCCGGTGTGGTGGTCAGCGACGGCGACAGCACCTATGTGCTGCCGAGCGCGGATCTGCTGATCCCGGGAGCCCCGGCCAAGACACATTCGGAAACCAATGACCGCATCATCGAGGCGATCACCGATGTGTTCCGCGAATTCAATGTCGATGCCGCGGTGATGGGGTATTCCCGTGGGCCGACGGTGACCCGTTATGAGATCGAGTTGGGGCCTGGTGTGAAGGTCTCCAAGATCACCAACCTGCAGTCCAACATCGCCTACGCCGTGGCCACCGAGAATGTTCGACTGCTGACCCCGATCCCCGGTAAATCCGCCGTGGGTATCGAGGTACCCAACGCCGACCGTGAGATGGTCCGCCTGGGCGATGTGCTCAATGCACCGGCCACCGTGGACAACCTAGATCCGATGCTGGTCGGTCTGGGTAAGGACATCGAGGGTGATTTCGTGTCCTATTCCGTGCAGAAGATGCCCCACCTGCTCGTGGCGGGCTCCACCGGTTCGGGTAAATCCGCCTTCGTCAACTCGCTGCTGGTTTCCCTGCTGACCCGTGCGACCCCGGAGGAGGTGCGCCTGATCCTCGTTGACCCGAAGATGGTGGAGCTGACCCCCTACGAGGGCATCCCGCACCTGATCACCCCGATCATCACCCAGCCGAAGAAGGCCGCCGCGGCACTGCAGTGGCTGGTGGAGGAGATGGAACAGCGCTACATGGACATGAAGCAGACCCGTGTGCGCCACATCAAGGACTTCAACCGCAAGATCAAGTCCGGGGAGATCGAGACCCCATTGGGATCCAAGCGTGAGTACCGGGCCTACCCGTACATCATCTGTGTGGTCGATGAGCTCGCCGATCTCATGATGACCGCGCCGAAGGAGATCGAGGAGTCGATCGTGCGCATCACGCAGAAGGCGCGTGCCGCCGGTATCCACCTGGTACTGGCCACCCAGCGACCTTCTGTGGACGTGGTCACCGGTCTGATCAAGACCAACGTGCCCTCCAGGCTGGCATTCGCAACCTCCTCGCTGACCGACTCCCGCGTCATCCTCGACCAGGGCGGTGCGGAGAAGCTCATCGGCATGGGTGATGCACTGTTCATCCCACAGGGTGCGGGTAAACCACAGCGCATCCAGGGAGCCTTTGTCACCGATGAGGAGATCCAGGCTGTTGTGGAGGCATCGAAGGTCCAGGGTGAACCCGACTACACCGACGGTGTGACCGAGGACAAGGCCGGGGAATCCAAGAAGATCGACGCTGACATCGGTGATGATCTCGAGGACCTCCTGGAGGCCGTTGAACTGGTGGTCACCTCCCAGATCGGTTCCACCTCCATGCTGCAGCGCAAGCTGCGCATCGGTTTCGCCAAGGCCGGTCGCCTCATGGATCTGATGGAGACCCGCGGGGTGGTGGGCCCCTCTGAGGGATCCAAGGCCCGTGAGGTACTGGTCAAGCCCGAGGAACTGGACACCATCCTCTGGATGCTTAAGGGCGCTGACCCCGCCGATGCCCCGAAAGAGGAACAGTGGGGCGATGACGGCTATGCCGAGCCGGTGGGCGGGGCATCCGGGGACGGAAGCGACGGTTCCGCCTCCGGTTCGGACGGCACCACCGTTGTCCGCGCTAATCCCTCGGGTGGGGTGTTCTGACCGGGATGTAGTGACCCGGGGCTGACGGACGGGGTCCGACGGGCAGGGTCCGGCGGGCAGGGTCCGGCGGGCACAACCGGAATGAAATGGGGCTGAAAACCACAGTAATATGTGGTTCTCAGCCCCATCGTTATTTGAAACGGAGATAACCAGAAGTATGTTGCTAGCGTTTTGCCAGCGTCGAGGCTGGCGGTTAGGGAAGGATTAGGTTATAGTTTCCTTTCGTAATGGAGGGGAGTACCCCGTTCACGGCATTGATCGTCAACACGGCAATCAACATCTGGTTCACCTGTAGTGGCCGGATGGATGGTTCCCGGTCATGCCGGCCCACCGGAAACGCGGGTGGGGGAGACCTCCGGTTCTTAAACCTCAACCAAGAACCGGAGGTTCTTTTTCTATGGAAGTAAATCTGACAGTGTGGTTGATCACCGGCGCGGTGATCCTAGGCTTCTTCATCTTCGACTTCTACTCCCACGTGCGCACCCCGCATGAACCAACCATGAAGGAATCAGCGTGGTGGAGCCTGTTCTACGTGGCCCTCGCGTGTGTGTTCGGTGTGTTCCTCTGGTTCACCTGGGGTGAGCCGGGCAACCCGCACCAGCACGGCATTGAGTTCTTCACCGGTTATGTCACCGAGAAGGCGCTCAGCGTGGATAACCTGTTCATCTTCGCGCTGATCATGAGCTCCTTCAAGATCCCGAGGAAGTACCAGCAGAAGGTGCTGCTCATCGGTATCGCCATGGCGTTGGTCTTCCGTCTGGTGTTCATCCTCCTGGGTGCCGCAGTCATCGAGGCCTGGTCCGATGTCTTCTACATCTTCTCCATCTGGTTGATCTACACCGCGGTGAAGCTTCTGTGGGACGAGATCCGGGAGACCCCGGATACCGACCCGAACGACATGTTCATCATCAAGTTGCTGCGCAAGGTCATTCCGGTCACCTCCGGGTACCACGGTGACAAGCTGACCCACCGTGTCGGTGGCAAACTCAGTCTGACCCCGCTGTTCGTGGCGATCATCTCCATCGGCATGGTCGACTTGATGTTCGCCCTCGATTCGATCCCGGCGATCTACGGTATTACCACCGAGCCGTACATCGTCTTCACCACCAACGCCTTCGCGCTGCTGGGCCTGCGACAGATGTACTTCCTGCTCGACGGACTGCTCGACCGCCTGGTCTACCTGCCCTACGGTCTGGGACTCATCCTGGCCTTCATCGGCGTCAAGCTGGGCCTGCACGCCCTCCACGAGAACAACCTGCCGTTCATCAACGGCGGTGAGAACGTCGCAGTGCCTGAGGTGGAGACCACCTTCTCCCTGGTGTTCATCCTGGGTGTCCTGGTGATCACCGTTATCGCCTCCATCATCAAGAACAAGCGCGACGAGAACATGGGTGGTGTGCCACCGAAGTGGAACACCGCCAAGTACCTCGGTGACACCTGGCCCACCGGCGAGAACGGTAACGGCAACGGAGCCACAGGCACCGCCGATTCCGCACATACCGCAGGCACCCCAGCGGATGGGGAGACCCCCACCGGTACCTCCACCCGCGTTGATCTCTCCGGGGACCAGAACGACAGGACCTAGGCTTTTCAGTTCCTCACTCCTGGTAACAGGGTGTGACACAGTATGACAAAGGGCGGCTGCTTCCCATCATGGGGAGCAGCCGCCCTTTTTGATGATTCCCGGCTGATGAGTGAGGCGGGGTTGCTATCCGCCGAAGGTGCTGATGACGGGGTTCCACTGGCGGATGGAGCGACCGTCCAGGACACCCCCGGTGTGGAAGGGATCCTGATTCATGATCTGTTCGGCATCGGCGAGGGTGGAGCCATCCTCTAATTCGATGACGATCAGTGCGCCACCCTCACCGTCGGTGAAGGGGCCGGATCCAACGATTTGGCCCTTGTCTTTCAGGGAGCCGATGAATTCACGGTGCACCGGACGCAGGTTGACGATCTCCTCGCTATCCGGGTTGTAGGTGTAGGTTACTGCGAAGTAGGTCATGGGTAACGATTGTAGGCAACCGTCCGCCAGCCCACCCTCGGGTGGCCTGAGATTGTCGAAACTGCGACGAAGGGTAGGGTAGACAACCGTGAGTGATGTTTCAGCAGGCGCAATGGGCGCACCAGAAGGCCGGTCGGATGCCACGGTGTCCGACGGCGTGTCTCCGAAACCATCAAACTGGAATCTGCCCAATTTCCTGACCAGTCTGCGCATCCTCGTGATTCCGCTGTTCGCCTGGCTGACGCTGGAGGGGCAGGCGGAGAACAACGCCCACGCCTGGTGGGCTCTCGTGGTCTTTATCTTGCTGATGATCACCGACAAGCTTGATGGGGATATCGCACGTGCCAGGGGACTGGTCACCGACTTCGGTAAGATCGCGGACCCCATTGCAGACAAGGCTCTGATGACCACGGCCTTTATCTGCTTCAACATCATCGGCATTCTTCCGTGGTGGGCCACTGCCCTCATTGTGATCAGGGAATTCGGGATCACCATTTGGCGTTTCTTCCAGCTGCGTCAGGGCACCGTGGTGCCAGCCAGCAAGGGTGGCAAGATGAAGACCGCCCTGCAGACCCTGGCCGTTGCGCTCTACCTCGCGCCCCTGCCGGGATGGATGGACATTCCGAGCCAGATCGTCATGTACGCCGCGGTGGCGGTCACGGTGTTCACCGGAATCCAGTACATCGTGGATTCCCGGAAGTCCTCCAGCTAGCGAATGTCGGCCACATCAGCCACCCCGATGCCCCCGGCCCGGTTGCTCCTGGAGTTGCTCATCGATGCCGGTCAGACACTGTCCTTCTGTGAATCCCTTACCGCCGGACTGGCCGCCGCCACGTTCGCGGGTGTGCCGGGGGCCTCGAAGGTCCTGCGGGGAGGTCTGGTCACCTACGCCACGGAACTGAAGATCGAGTTGGCTGGGGTGCCGCGGGAGCTCGTCGACAAGCACGGGGTGGTCTCACCCGAGTGTGCGACGGCCATGGCCACCGGTGCCCGGCAGCGTTGTTCGTCGGACTGGGCACTTTCGCTGACCGGGGTCGCCGGCCCGGACAGTCAGGACGGCCGTCCCGTCGGTGAGGTGTGGATCGGTCTGGCTGGCCCAGCGGGACGTAGTGAATCCATCGCGGCGTTCACTTCGCAGGAGCAGGTACGCTTGGCTGAACTCGTCCGGCGGTCGCCGCTGGAGGGGCGACAGGAAATCCGCGAATCTGCAGTTCAACGGTGTTTTGAGATTCTGATTGAGCGTCTCACCGGCACTATTGAGCCCTGAGGACTCAGGATCCAAGGTAAACTGGGAACAAATTTGAGGGAAAGAGAGTTAAACCTAGTGATGGTTACTTACACAGCCCTTCTCGATAAACCACTTACCGAGGCAACCAAGCGGACCGCACCGGAACCGCTACTTCGTGAGGCCCTCGGCGCAGCCCTTCGTTCCTTCCGTGCGGATCAGGGAATCACCCTGCGTGAACTGGCGGAGGCATCCCGTGTCTCGCCGGGATATCTCTCAGAACTTGAGCGTGGCCGGAAGGAAGTCTCCTCCGAGCTGCTCGCCTCCGTCTGTCACGCGCTGGGTGCAAGCGTCGCCGATGTCCTGATCGAGGCCGCCGGTTCCATGGCACTGCAGGCAGCCCGGGAAGACCTGGCGCGCGTCTAGGATCTGACTTGCCCCCTGCGGGAATAACCCCGGGGGCAGTGCCACCTTGACCCCCGCATCAGGGAGTCCAGACAGCTACTATGGTGACAACGTATACATAGGACAGCTGTCGGGCCCGGTGCCGCATGCTAGAAATGTAGACAGCGATAATATCTGTTAAAGAGATTTAGGAAGGCTCGACTTCATCATGGCTAACCCATTTACAAAGGCATGGAAGTACCTGATGGCTCTGTTCGACTCCAAGATTGAGGAGAACGCGGACCCGAAGGTACAGATCCAGCAGGCCATTGAAGATGCCCAGCGTCAGCACCAGGAGCTGTCGCAGCAGGCGGCGGCGGTGATCGGTAATCAGCGTCAGCTGGAGATGCAGCTCAACCGTCGACTCGCTGAGATCGAGAAGCTGCAGAGCAACACCCGTCAGGCCCTTCAGCTGGCTGACAAGGCCCGCGCCGAGGGTGATGTGCAGAAGGCCACCGAGTATGAAAATGCCGCGGAAGCCTTCGCCGCACAGCTGGTCACCGCTGAGCAGAGCGTCGAGGACACCAAGCAGCTGCACGACCAGGCCCTGCAGCAGGCTGAACAGGCCAAGAAGGCTGTTGAGCGTAACTCCATGGCCCTGCAGCAGAAGGTGTCCGAGCGCACCAAGCTGCTCAGCCAGCTGGAGCAGGCCAAGATGCAGGAGAAGGTCTCGGAGTCGCTGAAGTCGATGAACTCCCTGACCGCCTCCGGCAGCACCCCGAACCTGGATCAGGTCCGGGAGAAGATCGAGCGTCGTTACGCCAACGCCCTGGGCCAGGCGGAACTCGCCCAGAACTCCGTCGAAGGCCGTATGGCCGAGGTGGAGCAGGCTGGCGTTCAGCTCGCCGGTCACTCCCGCCTCGAGCAGATCCGCGCCGAGATGGCCGGTGGCGGTCAGCTCACCGGTGGACAGCAGCAGGGTTCCATTGAATCCGGGAACGCTCCCTCCAATGCCACCGATGACGCTGTAGCCCAGCGCATGCGCGAACTGCGCGGCGAGGCTTAAAGCACTGAACACATGGCCCCGGCGCCCGCCGAACCCAGAGGGCGCCGGGGGCGGTTGCGTGGCCCCGGGGGGCACGATGCTTTACGACGGGTGATACTCCCCGCCCCGTTTTAGTCTCCCGCCCCGCGGGCGAGGAGGGCATCACCAATATTGCGTGCCCGGCGGATGGACCGGATCAACACCGGGGTGCCGAAAGCCACCACCGAGAACCCTGCACCGCGGGCCTTGCGGGCATCCAGTACCTCGGTGACGGTGGCGAGCTGGAGGGGGATGAGACGGATCGTCAGGGAGATCGCGAGGGTGATGGACTCCACCGGGAGACCGAAACGCGCCCAGGGCTGCAGCATCTTCTCCACCGCCTCCATCAGTGCCTCCAGCCTAGTGGTGAGGGTGAGCAGCATCGCCGCCATGACCGCGGAGAGGATCACCGCCACCGTGGTGACGGCCAGGTCAAGACCACGCTGCCACCACTGGAAAACACCCAGGACAAGCAGCACCGGCAGGACCGGCCACCACTGGTTCCATGCGGTGCGCGCAGGGATCCGCGCAATGACATAGGTGATGAGGACGATGACGATCAGGCCGATCGCAGTCAGGGGTGTCCGTGCCACCAGGGGGCCTGCGATGATGAAGATCAGCAACAGGGGAAATTTCCAGATGGCGGGCAGCCTGTGGACCGGGGAATCGGTGTTGACGTAGACACCGAGTGGAATGGAACGCATCTCAGACCGACTCCATCATCAGATTGACATAGTGGGGGATCACATCGGAGGGGTCTCCGTCGGCGGCGATGCGGTGATTGTCAATGCAGATCACCCGGTTGAAGTCGGAGAGGAAGTCGAGATCATGACTGACCACGATCAACTGCTGTGGAAGGGTCCGGAACACCTCCCGGATCAGCATGCGGTTGCGTAGATCCAACAGGGTGGTGGGTTCATCGGCGATGACCACCTCCGGTTCGATGATGAGAACAGCCGCCAGCGCCAGGAGCTGTTTCTGCCCGCCGGACAAGGTGTGCGGCGACTGGTCGGCATGGGCCGTGAGATGGAAGCGGTCCATCATCTCCTCGACCCGGCGTTGTTTCTCCGCCCGGGGTATCTTGTGACGACGCAGCGAAAAGGCGATGTCCTCCCTGACCGTGGGCATCACGATCTGGTTTTCGGCATCGGAGAAGACAAAACCCACTTTCTTCCGGACCTGGCGACCGTTGGCGGCCACGTCGAGACCATCGACCAGGACACGTCCGGAGCTCGGCTCGCCCAACCCGTTGATCATTCTGATGAGGGTGGATTTACCACCTCCATTGGCGCCGATGACACCGATACGCTGTTCGCGCAGGGTGAGAGACAGTGGTTCCAGTACTGGCGTGCCCTCATAGGACACCGCCGCGGAGTCGAAGATGATCTCGGGCATGATTATCAATTCTATGGGTCAGGGTCTGCCCGGGGTATCCGCCCTGGGCAGCGGGTATAAACGGAAAAGAAACCAACCCCTCTTCTTCTCAGGGCTGGTTTCGGGATTTCACAGGGTGCTGCGGCGTGAGAACGGGTTAGCGTCCGCGACGTCGCAGGTCCGGGATGGCTGCGTGGACTCCCGCGGCGATGACCACCATGAGAGCGAACTTGCCCAGGTCCGGGAGGATGAAGGGTACCTGCGCGATGGTGGCCTCGGTGAAGCTGAGCCCACCGCGCAGCACCATGCCGACGATCCCCGACAGATACTGCGTGGCCAGGCCCGCCAGGGCGGCAAGACCGAGCACCGCGAACATCCCCGCGCCGCGCTTCCGTGGGGCGCGCTCAGCGATGAGGCCGGCGATGAAGGCCGAGATGAGATATCCCACGATATAGCCGACTGTGATTCCAGCCAGCGCCGCGATCGTCGTACGCCCACCGGCGAGGACCGGCAACCCGATCATGCCGAGACCCAGGAAGAGCAGAACAGCGAGGAAACCGCGTCGGGCACCGAGCACCAACCCCCCCAGTACCACGGCGGCGTTCTGCAGAACGAGAGGCACGCCTGCGGTGCCCACAGGGATCTGAACGAACGCCAGCACAATGATCAAAGCCGCGAAAACCGCAATGAGAGCAAGATCCTGGAGACGGTTCCTGCTGGAAGCACGATTGGACTGCTCGGGCCGGGCCGAGGTCGGGGAAGTATCGGTATGCATGGACGAAGTATACAACTGAACAGTGTTCAACATGCAAGCGGACGGTTTCGAACCGCGTCAGACCGGGGGTGTATCCGGTGCCTGTAGGATCAACCCCATGCGTTTATCGGAGTTCCGGCAGTTGATCGAGGATGAATTCGGTGAAGCCAGGGGGGAGTGGATCGCCCACTCCCACACCCTCGCCACCTTGGGGATGACAGCTGATGAGGCTGTCGAATCCGGTGTGGATCTCAGGGATGTGTGGCTTCAACTCTGCACCGATTTTGATGTCCCGGAGGACCGCCGCCTGGGCCGGGATGACCCCCGTTCCTGAGTGCTTTCGGCCCATGTTCAACAATTCGATTTCGAACAGTTGTGCGTGTAAGGTGTGGAACATAATTATTCGGTTCCGGGGCATGTCTTAGACTTCCTCCACAGACAGACAAACTTGGTGCGGATAGGGACCCTAATCCCGGTTTGCGGGGTCTAACTACAATGGATCCCCTCAATATCCCTCCTCCACAACATCGGCGGTGGGATTCCACCCCCCTTCAAGACCTCAACGGACAGGACACGACAATGGCTACGAAGAAAACCACCAAGGCAGCTTCCAAGGGTGATGACCGCCAGAAGGCGCTGGACGCGGCGCTTGCCCTCATTGAGAAGGATTTCGGAAAGGGCGCTGTCATGCGCCTGGGCGATGAAAACCGTCCGCCGATCCAGGTGATCTCCTCCGGCAACACCGCACTGGATATCGCCCTGGGCATCGGAGGTTTCCCCCGTGGCCGCGTCGTCGAGGTCTATGGTCCGGAATCCTCCGGTAAGACCACCGTGGCGCTGCACGCCATCGCGCAGGCGCAGAAAGCCGGCGGTATCGCCGCCTTCATCGATGCGGAGCACGCACTGGATCCGGATTACGCCCGCAAACTCGGTGTAGACACCGACGCGCTGCTGGTATCCCAGCCGGACACCGGTGAGCAGGCACTGGAAATCGCCGATATGCTCGTGCGATCCGGTGCCATCGATGTCATCGTCATCGACTCCGTGGCGGCCCTGACCCCCAAGGCGGAGATCGAGGGTGAGATGGGTGACAGCCACGTCGGTCTGCAGGCCCGCCTGATGTCCCAGGCCCTGCGCAAGATGACCGGCGCCCTGTACAACTCCGGCACCACCGCGATCTTCATCAACCAGCTCCGTGAGAAGATCGGCGTGATGTTCGGTTCCCCGGAGACCACCACGGGCGGTAAGGCGCTGAAGTTCTACGCCTCCATCCGTATTGATGTCCGCCGCATCCAGACCCTCAAGGACGGTCAGGATGCGATCGGCAACCGCACCCGTGCCAAGATCGTCAAGAACAAGGTGTCCCCACCGTTCAAGATCGCCGAGTTCGACATCATCTACGGTGAGGGTATATCCCGGGAATCCTCCATCATCGACCTGGCGGTTGACCATGGCATCGTGAAGAAGTCCGGATCGTGGTTCACCTATGAGGGTGATCAGCTGGGTCAGGGTAAGGAGAAGGCACGCCTGTTCCTCAAGGAGACCCCGGAGCTCGCCGATGAGATCGAGGAGAAGATCTTCCGCAAACTCGGGGTCGGGCAGTTCGCGCAGACCGCCGATGAACTCACCGATGACCCGGTTGAACTCATCCCGAACGTCGATTTCGACGATGACGATGAGGATGACAACTTCGAGGCCTCCACTGCACCGGCCGGGACCCTCACCGAGTCCTCCACCGAGAACTAGGCAGATGACCTTCACCACCTCTCCCAGGCATGGGGGAGGTGGGCACCACCGGAGTACACCCATTACCCATGACTGATCCGATCACACCCAATCCTGAGGAGAGCCAGGCCGCGAAACTGGACAAGCTCCGCACCGCACTGGAGGAGTTCAGCAGACGCCAGGAGGAGGGCGCGCCCAGTACCCTCTTCGACCGGGAAGCGGAGGAGAAGAAGGCTGAAGTCCGCCGACGCGCCCTGCTGCTCCTCGACCAACGCGCCCGTTCGCGCTCCGAGTTGAGGGAGCGACTCCTTGCTCTCGAGCTCGACCCTGAGGTCATCGATGAGGTTCTCGGTGATCTCACCCGGGCCAACCTCATCGATGATGAGGCCTTCGCGCAGGAATGGGTCCGCCAACGGGCCCAGCGCCGCGGCAAGTCCTCCCGTGTGTTGGATCGGGAACTCCGGGATAAGGGCGTGGACGCAGGTATCCGGGCCCGTGCACTTGAGCAGATCGACGCCGATGATGAACGGGCCACCGCCCGTGCCGTCGCCGTGAAGAAGGCACGAAGTGAAACACGGATCCCCGCGGACCGCACCGACTATGACAAGGCGTTGCGCCGCGTGGTCGGGGCTCTGGCCCGTCGTGGATTCCCGGCGGGGATATCCATGGACCTGGCCCGGGAGGCCCTCGATGAACGCATAGAGGACCTCAAACTCAGGTGAGACACCACAAAGACCGGTTGTCACCCAGATATATCTGGGTGACAACCGGTCTCTGTCTTGTGCAGGCACCTGCACCGTTATCGGTCAGAATGACGGACCGGGGTGCTTGACTTCCTTGTAATCGGGATCGTGCCAGTCCACGTTCACATTATCCTTGGTGTCCAGACCCTGATCGGGTTCCTCCGGCACCTTGGCGATGATGTTCCTGCGGGCACGTCCGGCACGCAGCTGGCGCTGGATACGCTCTGCCAGGGCGGTCAGTGCGAAGTTGATCAGGATCATGATGATCGCGACCACGGCGAGGGCAGCCAGGTAGTTGCGGTTGACGGACGCGGACTGGATACCGGAGCGGACCACTTCGATGTAACCGATCTGGTAACCGAGGGCGGAGTCCTTCAGGGCGATGACCATCTGGGCGATCAGGGCGGGCAGCATGGCGGCCACGGCCTGCGGGAGCAGGATCGACCAGGTGGTCTGGCGGGTTGACAAACCCAGGGCGATGGCCGCTTCCTTCTGCCCCCTGGGCAGGGAGGCGATACCGGATCGCAGGATCTCCGCGATGACGGAGCCGTTGTACATGGTGAGACCGAAGACCACCGCGGCGAAGGCCAGCTGACGTGAGGGGACGAGCTGATAGCGGGCGAACAGCTGGTAGGCGAAAATCATGAGGATCAGCACGGGGATGGCACGGAAGGTCTCGATGATGATCGCGCAGAACCAGCGCAGGAGCCGGATTTCAGAGATGCGGCCCAATCCGAGCAGGGTGCCCATGACCAGCGCGAGCAGGATGGAGGCGACCGCCGCCTTCAGCGTTCCCCACAGGCCGGGGAGGAGGTAGGTCGTCCACGTCTGGGGATCGATGAACGGGGTCCATTTATCGCCATCCAGCTGTCCGTTTTCCTGGAGAACACTGCCCACCCAGAAGAGCACGGCCAGGGCCACCAGGGTGGTGACGACGGTGATGATGGTGTTGAGTCTGCGTCCCCGGGGACCGGGGGCATCGTAGAGGACTGTTGCGCGTACGGAGGAGGACATTATTTCTTCACCGCCATTTTCTCAGCGAGTTTTCCAAGCCCCAGGCCCATGGGGAGGGTGAGGACCATGAAGCCGGCGGCGAAGATCGCGAACACGACGAACAGCATATTGGCATGGTTTTCGATCGTGGACTTCATCAACAGGGATGCCTCACCCACACCGATCACGGATGCGATCGTGGTGTTCTTCGTCAGTGCGATGAGGGTGTTGCCCAGCGGGACGATGGCGGCACGCAGTGCCTGGGGGAAGATGATGGACCGGAAAATGTCGCTGAATCCGAGCCCGAGGGACCGGGCGGCCTCAGCCTGACCGAAGTGGACGGTGTTGATGCCCGACCGGAGTGATTCCGCCACGAAGGAGGATGTGTAGAGGATGAATCCGAGCACCGCGAGCCGGAAGTTGTTATCGGCGAGGAAGGTCGAACTGTCGCGACCGGCGAGGGTGAGACCGAGGTTCTGGTACAGGCCGAAGGAACAGAACAGGATCACCAGGGTCAGCGGGGTGTTGCGGACCGTGTTGATGTAGGCGGTGGACATGGTGCGCAGGATCTTCACCGGGGA
The DNA here is from genome assembly GCF_014837045.1 of Corynebacterium gallinarum. Taxonomy (GTDB): domain Bacteria; phylum Actinomycetota; class Actinomycetes; order Mycobacteriales; family Mycobacteriaceae; genus Corynebacterium; species Corynebacterium gallinarum. Next base: position 32,363 of record NZ_JACSPR010000001.1, on the reverse strand, counting down.
CACCCTCATGGCGGTGAGGATGGTACCGAGGATCATGGATCCGATGGCGGAATAGACGGTGAGTTGGATCGTCACCCAGAACGCGGGTAGTAGTGACGGACCCAGATCCGCCCATAATGTACTCATGGGGAAGTTCTCCTCGGTAGGGGATCAGTGGTGGAAGTGATGATGCGTGGCACCCGGGATGCGGGGGCCACGCATGGTCATCGGGCGTTCGGCCCCGTCAGGTCACTCCTCCAGGAAGGAGAGGTCACCCGGGGTGCCCTCCTGGACAACCTGGGAGTCCTCGCCGAGGTTCTCGGTGAGGAAACGCTGGAAGGAACCGTCGGCGTACATGCGCTCCAGTGCGGCGTTGATCGCATCGGTGGCTTCGGTGTCGTCCTTGGTGATACCGATGCCGTAGTACTCGTTGGTGAACGGTTCGCCGTCCTGCTCCATCTCCACGACGCGGAATTCACCCTCGCGCTGCTGGGAGTAGCCGAAGAGGATGGTGGCGTCGGTGGTCATGGCATCGACGTTGCCCTGGCTCAGTGCCTCCACACAGGAGGAGTAGGTGTCATATTCCTGCAGCTGCACGCTGGGGAGGACATCCTTGACCTTCTGGGCGGGGGTGGATCCGGTGACCGAGCACAGGATCAGGCCGTCGTCGAGGTCTTCGAGGGTCTGGATGCGGTCGTCGTCCTCGCGCACCAGGAGGGCCTGGTGGGTGAGCAGGTATGGTCCGCCGAAGTTCACCGACTCCGAGCGGCCCGGGTTGATGGAGTAGGTCGCCGCGATCATATCCACCTCACCGTTCTGGATGAGGGTCTCGCGCTGGGCGGAGGGGGTCTCACGCCATTCCACGGTGGGGTGGTCCCAGCCATTGTCATCGGCGATGGAGTTGGCCACATACTGCGCGACGTCAACATCCAGTCCGCTCATGGAGTTGTCCGGGTTGCGCAGCCCCAGGCCCGGCTGGTCGTACTTGGTGCCGATGGTGACATTGCCGGACTCGATGGCGGCGAGCAGGCCGTCACCGCCCTCGGAATCACCACAGGCGGTGAGGGTGACGCCGGCGAGGACAGCTGCGCTGGTGGTTGCGGCGAGACGAGTGAACATGCGTTTGTACGACATGGATGCTCCTGTTGGTCTTATTCGCTGATCTTGGCCAGCGGGGGAGGGGGAGAGTGTACGGGGAGGTCAGTGGGCGAGAATCTTGCCCAGGAAATCCTTCGCCCGGTCGGTTTGCGGATTGGTGAAGAAGGATTCCGGGTCGGAGTCCTCCACGATGGCGCCGTCGGACATGAATAGAACACGATCCGCGGCCCTGCGTGCGAAACCCATCTCGTGGGTGACGCACACCATGGTCATGCCTTCCTTGGCCAGACTCGCCATGACGTCCAGGACCTCGTTGACCATCTCGGGGTCGAGGGCGGAGGTCGGTTCGTCGAAAAGCATGATCTTGGGGTTCATCGCCAGCGCGCGGGCGATGGCCACGCGCTGCTGCTGCCCACCCGAGAGCTGCGCCGGGTATTTCTCGGCCTGGTTGGCGATGCCGACGCGTTCCAACAGCTTCATGGCCACCTCATTGGCCTGGGACTTCTTCATCTTCCGGACCTTCATCGGCCCGAGGGTGACGTTGTCCTTGATGGTGAGGTGGGGGAAGAGGTTGAAGGACTGGAACACCATGCCCACGTCGGCGCGGATCTTGGCCAGTTCGCCGCCCTCCTCCGGAAGCAGCTTCCCGTCGATCTCGATGGTGCCCTCCTCGATGGTTTCGAGGCGGTTGATGGTGCGGCACAGAGTCGACTTTCCGGAACCGGACGGGCCCAGTACAACAACGACCTGTCCCGCCGGGACCTCAAGATCGATATCGGTCAGGGCCTGGAAGTCATCGAAGAACTTCTGCACTCCCGTCATCTTGATCATCGGATGATTTGTGGTCTGCGTCATAGGGACAGCATAAAACAATGTTGGGTCATGTGGGGTATATTCTGTGATTGAGTCCAGATTGAAATGCATTTCCCTGGATTTTCACCCTTTTCCGCTGGTCAGTTGGGGTGATTTGTGGGGGTGATTTCCATTTCCGCCCGGATTTTATCAATAGCTCAATAGGTAAAGAAGTGTGAAGTGGGACTCCACACTCTGCTAGGTCGTCACCACGAGGCTGCACTCCCGAACCGCCCCACCCACAGCGACTGCTCGTACCCCGGATGATCCGTTTATGTCAGGGTGCCCACGGCCGATACAATTACCTTCCGTGACGCAGCAGATTGATATCCAGCAGATGAACACCCATCCAGCCCACCCGGACAACACCGCCGTGCCCCTTCCGGCCGGTCAGAACCCGGCTGGGGAGAACCGGGATGGCACCACTGCCCGCACCTATGAGGTGCGTACCTTCGGCTGCCAGATGAACGTCCACGACTCCGAGCGCCTCTCCGGTCTGCTCGAGGAGGCCGGTTACACCGCGGTGGGGGAGAGTGACACCCCGGATCTCATCGTCTTCAACACCTGCGCGGTGCGTGAGAACGCCGATCAGCGTCTCTACGGCACGCTGGGTAACCTGCGCGCGGTGAAGGAGAACCACCCCGGCATGCAGATCGCCGTGGGGGGCTGCCTCGCGCAGAAGGATAAGGACACCGTGGTGAAGAAGGCCCCGTGGGTGGATGTGGTCTTCGGTACCCACAACATCGCCTCGCTGCCGACCCTGCTCAACCGCGCCGAACATAACCAGAAGGCCGAGGTGGAGATCGTCGATGCGCTCGAGCAGTTCCCCTCCGTCCTCCCGGCCAAACGTGAATCCGCCTACGCCGGATGGGTGTCGGTCTCGGTGGGCTGCAACAACACCTGCACATTCTGCATCGTGCCCAGCCTGCGCGGTAAGGAGCAGGACCGCCGGCCGGGGGACATCCTGGCCGAGGTGCAGGCCCTGGTCGATCAGGGTGTCTCCGAGGTGACCCTGCTCGGTCAGAACGTCAACGCCTACGGCGTGAACTTCGTCGACCCCGAACTTGAGCGTGACCGTTCGGCCTTCTCCAAGCTCCTGCGCGCCTGCGGTGACATCGAGGGCCTGGAGCGTGTCCGTTTCACCAGCCCGCACCCGGCTGAATTCACCTCCGATGTCATCGACGCGATGGCGGAGACCCCGAATATCTGCCCGCAGCTGCACATGCCGCTGCAGTCCGGGTCGGACCGGGTGCTCAAGGAGATGCGTCGCTCCTACCGGTCGGCGAAGTTCCTCGCCATCCTGGATGAGGTCCGGGCGAAGATCCCGCACGCGTCGATCACCACCGATATCATCGTTGGTTTCCCGGGGGAGACGGAGGAGGATTTCCAGGCGACCCTGGATGTCGTCGAGAAGGCGCGCTTCACCTCCGCCTACACCTTCCAGTACAGTCCCAGGCCTGGAACCCCGGCGGCGGACTATGACAACCAGGTGCCCAAGGAGGTCGTTCAGGAACGCTATGAGCGTCTCATGGTCCTCCAGGAACGCATCTGCGAGGAGGAGAACCAGACGTTCATCGGTCAGACGGTGGAGCTGCTCGTCCAGGCCGGCGGTGGCCGGAAGAACGACACCACCAAGCGCATGTCGGGCCGTGCCCGGGATGGCCGTCTCGTCCACTTCGCACCTGCCGGTGCCATCGACGGAGAGATCCGCCCGGGTGATGCCGTGACGGTTGAGGTCACCGAGGCCAAGCCGTTCTTCCTCATCGCCGATGCCGGTGTGCTCACCCACCGCCGCACCCGGGCGGGCGACAACTCGGCCATCGGGCAGGTGCCCACCACCGCGCCGATCGGTGTCGGTCTCGGACTGCCCCGGATCGGTGCGCCGGCCCCGGCCCCCGCAACCCAGGAGAACGCCTGCGGCTGCTGACCCACACGTCGTGAAGTCCCCACCCATCTGCCCGTCGGCCACTTCGGGAAACACCGTCCCGACCGGCTACGATTGGTTACTGAACCCAACAAGGAGATGAACAGTCAAGTGAGTGAACAGAAGCTGAGCGGTCGGGAACTGGCGGCGCTGGAAAAGGATGCGGCGAAAACCCTGGAACTGGGCGACAAGAAGGGCTTCCTCATCGCGGCGGTGGTCCTGTATGTCATCGGCCTCGTACTGCCACACATCCGCGGGGTGGCAGGCTGGCAGGTGCTGTTCCTCACCGACACCGCCTCCGATGCCGGCATCCGACTCGCCGAGTACGTCTTCTACATCCTGGGCGCCATCGGTGTGTTCCTGTTCACGCTGGGAACCCTGACGCTCAGGCGCACCTGGATGGCCTGGGTGGCCTGGATCTTCTCCTGTGTGACCCTGGTGTATTCCGTGTTCGCGGCGTGGATGCGCCAGACCTCCACGGGCACGGATGAGACTATCGTGCACATCGGCATGATCGTGAGCACGGTGGCAGCCGGTGCCGCGGTGTGGGGTCTGTCCAGCATCATCCTCGCCCGCAGTGACCGCCAGCGCGACATCGCGCAGATGCGTGCGGAGGCCGGCGATCTCGATGCAGTGTCCGCCGCCCAGGGTGAGCTGTTGCGTCAGCAGCAGAACAACCCCGAGAACAACCCCCTGCTTGTCGACGACCGCCGCGCCCGCGTCAACCGCCGTCGTGCCGCGGCGTCCGGTGAGCAGGAGACCACCGAAGAGAAGGACAACGACACCGGGGATCCGTCCTAGAGCACCTTTTCCCACAGCGTGGTCCGGGAGACCTCCCGTGCGCCGAGAGCGCGGTTGATGGCCAGCATTGCCTGGTTGTCAACCGCGTTTGACGTTGCCACCCGACCCACCCGGGGATGGGTGTCGCGCAGCAGGTCCAGGCAGGCCAGTTTCACGGTGTGACCCAGGCGTTGACCCCGGGCGCGGGAATGGACGATGGTCAGCCCCTGCTCCGCCGCCTCCGGGTTCGCGCCGGGTGGCAGTGAGATGGTGCTGAAGGCCACCACGCCGTCCGCGTCGGTGATGATCACGGTGACCAGCTGCGCGCCCGTCTTGTTGATCCGTTCCGACTGCTCCGCCAATCGACGTGGTGACCAGCGTGCGGGATCGGTGGTGAGGCTGCCGTGGGGGACATCCGTGGCGGCGATGTCCTGGAGTTCGACGATGCCCGCGATGAGCCCCTCGGGGAAGGAGGTGCCGGTGATCCGGTGGACGTGGAATCCACTGCTTTCCAGGCTCGTCCGCCCGGTGGGGAGCTCATCCAGATCGAGCACCTGCTGGATCTCCTCGTGGGCGCGGCGGTACCCGGCACGGTCCAGCACCGCGCAGTAGTCGCACCCGGTGGTGGGTGTGGGCGGGTGCATGTGGGCGGTGTGCAGGATGCGGCGTGACCACGGTGCGGCACCCGCGGTGGTCCCGGCGTGGGTGAGGAGGGCGTCGACAAGCGTGGTGGCTTCGGGGGTCAGCGCCTGGCCCGGCAGGGGTTGGTGGCCGGCGTCGAGCACGATCTCGATGGCGGCGGAATCCCGGTCGTCGATGAGGGGGAGGTTGATCTTCACCCAGCCCTCGGCCTCCACCCAGGGCTCATCATCGCCCAGGCCAGGCGGGACCGTGGCGGTCAGTTCCACCGGTTGATCCCGGGTGGCCACAAACAGGATGGATGCCAGCTCGGGGGACCCGGCGAGATCGGTGATGATCCGCTCGACGGACACGGACACATCCCGGTCCCCGGAGGCCTCCTGGGCGGCCAGGTTGGACATGAACACAAAGGAACGGACCTGGTCGCCGGGCTCCTCGCCAGCAACCGGGTCCGCGATCCGGATAATCTGCACCCGTGTGGACCTTAGAGCTTGTCCACTGCCTCATGGGCGGTCTTGGCCCACTCGGCCCACTGCTGTGCCTGCGCACGCAGCTTCTCGGCCTTCTTGGTGTTGCCCTTGGCCTCGGCGGCGTCGGCCTGGGCGTTGAACTCCTCGGCCTTGGCGGTGAACTGGTCGGCACGTGCCTGGGCCTCGGGGTCGGTGCGACGCCACTGGGTCTCCTCGGCCTGGGAGACACGCTTTTCCAGAGCACCGATCTTATCCTCGAACTCCCGGACCTGACCGCGTGGCACGAATCCGATCTCCTCCCACTTCTCCTGCAGTTCACGCAGCTTCGCGCGGGCGCCGTCGAGGTTCTTGGCGGGATCGATCTGGGCATCGTACTCGGCCAGCAGGGCGTTCTTGGCCTCGGCGTTGGCCTCGAATTCCTGGTCGCGTTCCTTCGCCACCGCATTGCGCTTGTCGAAGAAGTAGTCCTGCGCCCCCTTGAAGGCGGCCCACAGCTTGTCATCGACCTCGCGTGGTGCACGGCCTGCGGCCTTCCACTCCTGCATCAGGTCACGGAAGGAACGGGCGGTGTCATTCCAGTCGGTGGATTCCTTCAGGGCCTCGGCGCGTTCGACGAGGGCCTCCTTGAGCTTGCGGGCGGTGGCCCGGCCACGGTCCAGGTCGGCGAAGTGGGCACCACGCCGGCGGTTGAAGGCGTCACGGGCGCGGGAGTAACGCTTCCACAGCTCATCATCGGTTTTGCGTTCAATGCCGTGGATGGTCTTCCACTCATCCAGGATGGTGCGGATGCGGTCGCCGGCGACCTTCCAGTCGGTGGCGTTCTCCGCGATGTCCTCGGCCTCGGTGGCCAGGGCCTCCTTGCGGGTGATGGCCTCCTCGCGGCGCTTCGCCTTCTCCTCCCGGGCGCGCTCGTTGGCCTCCTCGGAGGATTCAACGATGGTGGTCAGACGGGTTTCCAGGGCGTCCAGGTCACCGATGGCGGCCACGGTGGACAGGGAGGCACGCAGCTCCTCGGCCTTGGCGCGGATGGCGTTGGCATCATCGGGGTGGGAGACCAGACGCTGCTCCAGAAGCTCCACCTCGGTGGCCAGGTCATCGAAGCGGGTCGCGTAGTGGACGAGTCCCTCCTCCGGGGTGCCGGCCTGCCAGGAACCGATGAGGCGTTCGCCGGCGGAGGTGATCACGTAGGCGGAACCGTCGTCCTCCACACGACCGAACCGGGAGGGGTCGCTGACCCGGGTCACCGGTGCGGGTGTGACCACAGCACCAGGGGTGGCACCCTTGGCCGCCTGAGCACCGGGGCGCGGTCCGGGACGGGGTCCCGGGCGTGGACCCGGCTTCGGAGCGGTGGTGGAGCTGGAGGTCTGGTTCTCAGTCATGGACGGTCCTTAATCACTTGCATCGTCGTAGCCGCGCGACACGGCTGCCGAAAATCGAATTACGTTCTACAAACATACCGCGCACACCCAGGGGTGTCAGGTAGATAGGGTGGGCTATCCACCAAAACACCACCTTAATGCTGATTCTCCCGCCCACCCGCCAGGCATGTCCGTGGTGCGGGAGTCAGCAGGATAGGGTGGAAGCCGTGAAAACCACGCTCATCATCATGTCGGGAAGTCCTGCCCTGGTCAGCGAACTCGCGCCGCTGGATACCGCGGGTGCCCACCTCCTGGGGCAGGTGCGCGACCTCTTCGACGATCATCTGGGCACCACCGACACCCCGGTGGACCTGGTGGGTTCCCGTGCGCCGGAGTGGTACACCGGCCACACTGGCAGCTTCCGGGCCTGGGGTGCACCACAGGTGCAGCTGGGTGGGGGGAATCACCTCCCCGAGCTGGTGCAGCGGTACGCCCTGGGACGGTACGCGGACCGGGTACGTGGGGTACGTGACAACCTGGCGTCGATAAGCACCGATGCCCTCACCGTCGTGGCGGTGGACGGTTCCACCGGCCTGACCCAGCGCGCCCCCTCCTCCCTCGTCGAAGGTGCTGCCGAGGTGGACGGGTGGTGCCGCGCGCTGCTGGGCGGCCAGTGTGAGGCCAGGACGGAACAGGAGCTTGTCGACGCCGCCGTACGCGAGCCGCAACTGTGGCTGGAGCTGGCCGACCTTGCCGGCCGGGTGGAGACCGCCGAACTCATCGCGGCCGACACCTCCCACGGCGTGGGCAGGTACGTGGCGGTCTGGACGGTTGCCGGATGATCACACCGATTGCGGTCGTCGGTCCCACCGCCTCCGGGAAATCAGCGCTCGGCATCGAGCTGGCGCAGCGCCTCGACGGTGAGGTGGTCAACGTCGACTCCATGCAGCTCTACCGGGGCATGGACATCGGCACCGCGAAACTCACCGTGGAGGAGCGGCAGGGCATCCCGCACCACCAGCTCGATGTCCTTGACGTCACGGAAACCGCCTCGGTGGCCCGCTATCAGCAGGAAGCCGTCGCCGACGTGGAGGAGATCCTCTCCCGCGGGAAAACACCGATCCTGGTCGGCGGATCAATGCTGTACGTCCAGTCGCTTGTCGACGACTGGCAGTTCCCCCCGACCGACCCGGAGGTGCGGGCCCGGTGGGAGGCATGCCTGGCGGAGGTCGGGGTGGCGCGTCTGCACGAGGAGCTGCGTGCCCTGGACCCCGAGGCCGCGGCGATCATCGAGGACAACGATCCCCGGCGCACCGTCCGCGCACTGGAGGTGATCGAACTGACCGGTCAGCCTTTCAAGGCCAGCCAGCCCCCGAAGGACGCACCCCCGCGCTGGGGGACCACCATCCTGGGGTTACGGACCACCGCCGACTGGCTCAACCCCCGCATCGAACTGCGCACACACCTGATGTTCGAACACGGTTTCATCGAGGAGGTGGAGGGCCTGGTCAAGGATCATGGCCTGATTGCCGAGTCCACCGCAGGGCGGGCCATCGGTTACGCCCAGGTCCTCGACGCCCTGGCCGGGGAGTTGACCGTGGATGAGGCCATGGAGCGCACCATCACCGGTACCCGTCGCTATGTGCGCAGGCAGCGCGCCTGGTTCAACCGTGATCACCGCATCCGGTGGATCGACGCGGCCGGGGACACCACCGCACAGGCATGGGAGATCCTCGGTCTCTGACAAGTAGCGGGCGCGGGTCTAGACTGATCCGGGTGAAAAAAGAGATCGCCTTCGCCAAGGGACACGCCACCGAGAATGACTTCATCATCATCCACGACCCGGATGGCTCGATTGACCTGACTGCCGATGAGGTCACGCGACTGTGCGACCGCCGCGCCGGGCTGGGGGCCGATGGGGTGCTGCGCGTCGTGCGGGCCGGCAAACTCGGCGTGGAGATACCCGGCGTGGACCCTGCGTGGTGGTTCATGGACTACCGCAACGCGGATGGCTCCCTGGCAGAGATGTGCGGCAACGGGGTGCGGGTGTTCGCCCACTGGCTGGCCGCACACCAGCTGGTGGACATACCGGATTTCACCATCGGGACCCGCGCCGGGGCACGGCCGGTGACGGTTGTCTCCGCCGACCGCGATGACGCAGTGGTGCGTGTGGACATGGGACCGGCTGAGATCACCGGGATCTCCACCTGCATGATCGGGGACCGGTCCTTCGCCGGCATGGGCGTGGACCTGGGCAACCCGCACCTGGCCTGCGTGGTGCCGGGCCTGACCCCCGCGGCTCTGGAGATCATGGCGTTGCAGGCACCCGTGTTCGATACCTCCTTCTTCCCGCACGGCGTCAACGTCGAGCTGGTGACGGAACTGGCCGCTGGGCCCGATGGTGCCACCATCCACATGCGTGTCTGGGAACGCGGGGTGGGGGAGACCCGTTCCTGTGGCACCGGAACCGTCGCCGCCACCCGCGCCGCCCTCGCTGATGCCGGGCACGCTGAGGGCACGGTGACGGTGCGGGTACCCGGTGGTGCTGTGGAGGTGGAGATCCTGGGGGACACCTCCACCCTGACCGGCCCGAGCCGGATCGTGGCCACGGGCACGGTGCGGATCTGATGGTGCTGTGTCCGCGGTCCGTCCGTCGTCGGCGGGGTCAGCTCTCGATGTCCCCGTCGGGGCCGTAGTTCGGCCCGATGTGGTGAGCGGCGCGCCGGGCGGCGAGCCAGGTTTCCCGCAGGTCCAGCGCACGGGCGTCGGTGACCTGCAGGATGCCCTCCAGCTGCGGAACCGTCAATTCACCCTGCAGGCGGGCCTCGAGCCGACGGATGAATCTGCGGGCACTGTTGAGGGTGAAGTGGAACCGCTGGATATCCGGGTCGGCGCAATCGGGATCGGCCAGTGCCGGCCTGTGCAGGGTGCGGTCCGCCAGGGCATCCGTTGCAGGGTCGTTGAGGAAGGTCTCCCATTCCTCCTGCACATCCCTGATCTCATCAGCGGACAGCTGGATGGAGGTGATCAGAGAGGAGATCTCCGGGGAGTGGGTCCGCATCTGCCGGATGCTGTAGACCAGGGCGATGATGAGACCGGCCAGCACCAGTCCCGGCAGCTTCAGCCAGATGACCAACACCAGACAGCACAACCCGATGACCACGAATGGCCATCGGGGCATCTGTGACCCCTGTTCATAGGGTGCGAGATCCGGCATGGGTGATATTGGTCCTGAAGGTTGGGGAAGGGGGGCATCGGGGCCGTAGCTGTGGGGCGATATCTCACATCACACTAATGATGATCCGCGGGTTGTGCAGAAACCACCCCGATCGGTGGCGGGTTCACCCCGCCCGGACTAGTGGCCGCCGCAACCGCAAGATCCGGAACCGCAGCCGCCACCATCGCTGCCGCAACCACCGCCGGCCTGGGGGATCACGGAGGCGGCCAGCAGCACCTTGCCCGACACGATGGAATCACGTGCGGGGAGCTCCGGGGCATCCGGAAGGCACAGATCGAAGGCGAAATAACCATCCACGGTGGCGTGGATGAACCGCTGGCCGGTCAATGCGTTGGTGCGGTACTCGGAGGAGAGCACACGTGCGGAGAACTCCGCGGAGGCATCCGGGACGGTGGCACCGCTGCCACTGGCCACCTGCAGGGCACCCTCGGAGGTGAGCATGCCCACCACCTCACCACCGTTGAGCAGGTACTCATCGGCGCTGGCATCCACCTGGACATCCACGCCGAGGGCGGTGACGGCGAGCATCTGCCACCGCTGGACAGGTTCGTCGACAAGCAGGGGGCCCTGCGCGAGATTGGCGGTGACGGTGGTGACATTGTTGCCGAAGGGATCGATGATGTCGATCAGTGCCAGCACATCATTGATCATGCTGACATGACCGTAGGCCACCGTGGAGGAGGAGAAACCGACGTAGGTGGCAAACGGCTCCACCGCCAGGATGTTGATCTGGGCACCGGACTCATCCGAGAACCGGATGAGCTGCCCACCGCGTACCTCACCGGTCACCTCCAGTCGCTGGGAGGCGATGGCCGCCTCCACCGCATCCTGCCAGCGGGCGAAGTCCATGCCGATACTCTTCAGGTCACTAATCATGCGAAACAGTGTATCCCGCGCACCGGGCGTGAGTCACGTTGCGGGCGGATGATCTGTCACCACCACTTTCCCGGGAATATCACCGCTCCCCACGTTGTTCAGGGAGTGGTAGCCCACCCCGGGGTGGATGCGGATGCCGTGTGTTCGCTACCAGCGTTGGGAAAGGTCTGGCCACCCGGGTCAGATACATGGAACAATGGTGAACAATGGATGAAAAGAACAAGATTAACCACGAGGACCTCCTCGCCCAGGCTTTCCACGACCATGTCAAGCGTGAGCCGATTACTGAAACCACCGGTTTCGACCTCTCGGGTCTGATCCCCGCCGAGCCTCCCCGTCGTGGCGCTGACCAACGGCCCACCCAGGACGGTGACGCCCCCTCGGTCGGTGAACTCGACCTCGAGGACCGCGAGGCCATCAGGCGCCGCGAAACCACCATCCACTCCGACGATGCCGCGGACATCTACGAGGTGGAGTATCGAAAGCTCCGCTTGGAACGCGTCATCCTCGTCGGGGTGTGGACCGAAGGCACCACCGCCGAGATCGATGCCAGCCTCGCCGAACTCGCCGCCCTGGCTGATACCGCCGGCGCCGAGGTCATCGAATCGCTCTACCAGAAGCGTGACAAGCCGGACCCCGGCACCTACATCGGCTCGGGTAAGGTCCGTGAACTCAAGGAGATTATCGAGGCCACCGGCGCGGACACCGTGGTCTGTGACGGTGAACTCAGCCCCTCCCAGCTGGTCGCGCTGGAACGTGAACTCAACATCAAGGTCATCGACCGCACGATGCTGGTGTTGGACATCTTCGCCCAGCACGCCAAATCCCGTGAGGGTAAGGCACAGGTGGCGCTGGCCCAGATGGAATACCTCATCACCCGTGTGCGTGGCTGGGGTGGCAGCCTCTCGCGCCAGGCCGGTGGTCGCGCCGGTTCCAACGGTGGTGTGGGCCTGCGTGGTCCAGGTGAGACGAAGATCGAGGCGGACCGCCGTCGACTGCGTTCCGACATGGCGCGTCTGCGCCGTGAACTCTCCGGCATGGACACCGCCCGTGGGGTCAAACGCTCACAGCGTTCGGAATCACTCGTCCCACAGATCGCCATCGCGGGGTACACCAACGCCGGCAAGTCCTCCCTCATCAATGCGATGACGGGCGCCGGTGTGCTCGTCGAGGATGCGCTCTTCGCCACCCTGGACCCCACCACCCGCAAGGCGGAACTCGCCGATGGACGCCACGTTGTCTTCACCGACACCGTCGGGTTCATCCGCCACCTGCCGACCTCACTGGTGGAGGCATTCAAGTCCACCCTGGAGGAGGTCGTGGAAGCTGACCTCATGCTGCACGTGGTGGACGGTTCCGACCCGTTCCCGCTCAAGCAAATCGAGGCGGTCAACAGTGTCATCAGTGACATCATCCGCACCACCGGGGAGACCCCACCCCCGGAGATCATCGTGGTGAACAAGATCGACCAGGCCGACCCGCTCGCCCTGGCCGAACTGCGGCACGCCCTCGATGATGTGGTGTTCGTCTCCGCTTTGACGGGTGAGGGCATCAAGGAGCTGGAGGCACGCATCGAGTTGTTCCTCAACTCCCGTGACACCCGCCTGACGCTGTCCATCCCGTTCACCCGGGGAGATATCGTCTCCCGCATCCACCAGTACGGAACGGTCCTGTCGGAGGACTACTCGGTGGACGGCACACTCATGGATGTGCGCATCCCGGCGCAGCTGGCTGCAGAGTTGAAGAAGTACGCGGTGGACACCGACCGCGGGGATGCCCCACACGATGAAGCCGCAGCGAGTTAAGCCTCTCATCTGAGCCCTCACGGCGGTCGCGCCGGGTCACGATCGCCCAACGATCAGACCTCCCGATTTCCCCGCAGCGCCTGCGTAGCAGATAATGAGTGCTCGTGACTTCAACTTGGGGATGGACCGTCCACGGAGACGGCAGAAAAATTGAACCCGGCGCAGTAGTCGCTCCTCGTGAGCGACTCAGCTGGGGGCGCACCATCGGCATCGGAATGCAGCACGTGGTCGCCATGTTTGGCGCCACCCTGCTGGTTCCCACACTCACCGGATTCCCGGTCAACACCACCCTGCTCTTCTCCGGTCTGGGAACGATCTTCTTCCTGCTGATCACCAGAAACCGCCTTCCCTCCTATCTCGGCAGCTCCTTCGCTTTTATCGCGCCACTGACCGCCACCCAGACACAGGGCATCAGCGTCCAGATCGGTGGTGTGCTGGTTGCGGGCCTCGTCCTCGTCGGTATCGGCTTCCTGGTCAAGGCGGCGGGTCGACGCGTCATTGACGCCGTCATGCCCCCGACCGTCACCGGTGCGATCGTCGCCCTGATCGGCCTGAATCTCGCGCCCACCGCGGCGGCCAACTACCAGGCCCAGCCCCTCGTGGCCACGGTGACCCTGATGGTGATCCTGCTGGCCACCGTGGCGGGCCGGGGGATGGTTGCGCGCCTGGGCATCCTCATCGGTGTCGTGGTCGGCTGGGTGTTTGCGGCCCTGACCGGGAATCTGGCGGATGGCTCCGTCGAGGCGATCCGCTCCGCGGCCTGGGTCGGCCTGCCCGAGTTCCACACCCCGGTGTTCCAGCTCTCGGCGATCCTGGTGACACTGCCGGTGGTCATCGTCCTGGTGGCCGAGAACATCGGGCACGTCAAGGCCGTGTCTGAGATGACCGGTGAGAACCTCGACGACCTGGCCGGCAACGCCCTCATCGCCGATGGTCTGGCCACCACCGTCGCCGGTGGGTTCGGCGGTTCCGGTACTACCACCTACGCGGAGAACATCGGCGTCATGGCCGCCACCCGTGTCTACTCCACCGCGGCCTACTGGGTGGCGGCCTTCACCGCGATCGCCCTGGCGTTCATCCCCAAGTTCGGTGCCCTCATCTTCACCATCCCCGTCGGCGTGCTGGGGGGTGCGACACTGGTGCTCTACGGTCTCATCGGCATGCTGGGTATCCGCATCTGGCAGGACAACAAGGTCAACTTCAACAACCCGGTGAACCTCACCATGGCCGCGGTCGCCCTGGTGGCCGGCATCGGCAACCTCACCCTCACCATCTTCGGCGTGACCCTGGAGGGTATCGCCTGGGGTTCGGTCGGCATCATCGTGCTGTACCCGATCATGAAGCGACTGTATGTCACCGTCGGTGAGGGCAAGGGGGCGAAGTTCAACCACTGACCTGTCCAGCCCTGAGGTTCATCAGGCGAATGCCCTGTTCATGACGGGATCGGGAGGTTTCCGACCCGGGGCGGTTTTGTCTGGCGCCAAAGGGGTGTACTCTACTCTTCCATCACCCGATCGAATGATCTGATCGGCCCCCGCACACCACCGAGGTGGCGGGAACGGCACGAGTTAGCTTAGGAACCGCCAACATTGCTCACTGATACCCGGTTTGAGAAGATTCCCGCCCATGATGTGGTGGGCATCCGAGTGATCATCTCCTCCGATGAGATCACCGATCTCTTTGATCGTGGTTTCTCGGAAATCCGCAAAATGCTCACCATTGAAGGTATTGAACCGGTCGGGCCCGGCCGCGCCTACTACTTCGGTGAGGTCTCCGACACGGTGGACATCCTCGTCGGTTTCCCCGTGTCCCCGGTCCACGCGGAGACCCTGCGCAGAGGTGCACTCAGCCAGTCCGGCGGGGACATCGATGATGTCGCCCTCCACCACTTCCGCGGCATGAAGACCTTCCACAGCCGTCACACCGGAGCCTACGACGGCCTGGAGGAGACCTGGAACCAGGCGTTCACCGACATCGAGGAGTTCGGGTGCAGGATGCCCGCCATCACCGTCGGCTGGGAGGAGTACGTCACCACCCCGTCCTCCCTCCAGAGCCCGGAGACCATGATCACCGATGTCTACGTGCAGGTCTGCCAGGTGCCGGCCCACGTGTAGCGGAACAGCACCGCCTAACTCTTCGCTACGATAAAACTGATCCCGGTCGGAATCCGGACAGCTCTCCATCACTGGTGGGGCTGCTCGGATCCCGACCGGGATCATTGTTGTTGCCGGGGGTGTCCGGTGTTATTCGGCGTCCAGATCCTGCTCGATCATGGCGGCGATCTTCTCCACGGCCTCGGCGTTGTCGGAGGTGACGGTGACCTGATCACCGTTCTCCGCGCCCAGCGCCATGATCATGAGGGAGGAGGAGGCGTCGGTCTCCTCGTCATCGTCGGAACCAACGAGGGTCAGCAGGATCTCCTCATCGAATCCTGCGGCGGCCTCGGCGATGAGCGAGGCGGGGCGTGCATGCAGGCCGACGGAGGAACCAACGGTAACGGTCTTGGAAGCCATGGAAAATCCTTTCTCTGCACCCGGGATACCGGACGGGATCCGACAGTTGAGGTGCGGTTGGTGGCCCCACCCGCTGGGGGTGTGGGGGCCGGTATGTTGTGTTTCAAGTCTAGTGATGCCCGAACAGGGGCGCCACGACCGCCCGGGTAAACCCGGACGGCGGGTATCAGACGGTGGCGGGGGTGGAACCGGCAGTTCCGGCAGTGCCTGTCCTGGCGGCCGCGGCCACGGCCGCCTCGGTGGCCTTGTTCGGCCAGAACTGCTTGAGCGCCACCACCGCGATGGTGGACACCACGGTGCCCGCGGCCAGGGCGATCAGCCAACCCCACCACGGATCAATCGCCCAGACCACGAAGATGCCGCCGTGTGGGGCGCGGGATCCCACGCCCAGGGCCATGGAGATCGCACCGGTGGTGGCACCACCGAGCATCATCGACGGAATCACGCGCAGGGGATCAGCCGCGGCGAACGGGATGGCACCCTCGGAGATGAAGGCGAGTCCGAGCAGCCACGAGGACTTGCCGTTCTCCTGCTCGGCCGGGGTGAACAGGCGGGCGCGCAGGAGGGTGGCCAGGGACATCGCGATCGGCGGCACCATACCCGCGGCCATGACGGTGGCCATGATCTGCATGGAGGCCTCATCGCCGGTGGAGAGTCCGGCGGTGGCGAACAGGTACGCGGCTTTGTTGACCGGGCCACCGAGGTCGAGGCACATCATGAGACCTAGGATGATACCGAGCACCACGGCGGAGGAACCGGACATGGAGCTCAGCCAGTCCTGCAGGGAGATCATGATCCAGGCCAGCGGACGGCCGAGGAGCAGGTACATCACCAGACCGACCACCAGGGAGGTCAGCAGCGGGATGATCACCACCGGCATCAGCGACTGCACCACGCGGGGAACCTTCCAGGAACCGATCCACGCAGCGATCAGACCGGCGAGGATACCGGTGACCAGACCACCGATGAACCCGGCGCCGATGGTCACGGAGATCGCACCGCCGACAAAACCCGGTGCGATGCCAGGGCGACCGGCCAGGGCGTAGGCGGTGTACCCGGACAGTGCGGCGACGATGAAGCCCATCGCCGCCTGGCCGGTGGCGAAGAGCACGGCACCGATGTAGAGCAGGAACCCGGACCGGGCGAAGTCCATCATCTCACCGTCAACTTCGACGGTATTGCCCGGCAGGTTGGTCAGCGAGTGATCGGTGACGATGGCGGACCAGCCGTTGGACATGTCGTAACCGCCGAAGAGGAAACCCAGGGCGAGCAGCAGACCACCGGCGGCCACGAACGGCACCATGTAGGACACACCCGTCATCACCGCCTGTTGGATGCGCTTGCCCCAGCCGAGCTGGGCACCGGTCTCCTCGCCCGGGGACGCGACGGACCTGGTACCGGACACACGGCGGGCATTCGGGTTGCGCGCCGCGGCGATGGCCTCATCGAGCATCACGGCGGGTTCGTTGATGGCACGTTTGACACCGGATTCGATGACCGGTTTCCCGGCGAAACGCTCGCGGTCCTTGACACCGACATCGGTGGCGAAGATGACGGCATCCGCCTGTTCGATGATGGCGGGATCCAGCGGGGTCACCGCTGAGGAACCCTGGGTCTCCACGTGGAAGTCCACATCATCGCGGCTGTCGGCGTTCTGTTTCAGGGCGTCGGCGGCCATGTAGGTGTGGGCGATCCCGGTCGGGCAGGCGGTCACCGCCACGATGCGGGTGGTGCTTGTCGACGCCTCCGTGGCCACCGATTCCCGCACCGGTGCGGTTTCCTTCGGGGCGGGGTTGAGGACGGCGTCGACCAGTTCGACGATCTCCTCCTCGGTCCGGGCGGTGTTGAGCGCGTCGATGAAATCCTTCTTCACCAGGTTCCTGGCGAGTTTGGACAGGATCTTCAGGTGCTCCTTGCCGCCGCCGGCGGGGGCGGCGATGAGGAAGACGATGGTGGCGTCCCCGTCGGGACCGCTGAAATCAACCGGTCGGCTCAGGCGGGCGAACGCCAGGGTGGCGGTCTCCACGGCCTCGGAACGGCAGTGGGGGATGGCCACACCACCGGGGACACCGGTGCCCGATTTCGCCTCCCGCTCCAGGGCATCCGCCGCCAGGGCCTCCGCGGAGCTGGCACGGCCGGCCGATTCGACGACGGAGGCGAGATTATTGATAACCTCGGTGGTGGTGGCACCGAAGTCGACATCCAGCCTCACCAGTGAGGCGTTAATGACGTTATTCATGAGTGGTTTTCCTCAACAACTTTCTTGACCTCGGCACCCTTAGTGGTGATCTGATCGGGACGTGGAATGGTGGTGCCCGGCAGGGCGGCGGCGGTGGAGCCGTAGGCGACCGCCTGGAGGACGGAATCGGGGATGGACAGCCCCCGGGTCCGGGCGAGGACGAAACCGGCCAGGGCGCAGTCACCCGCACCCACGGTGGACACCGCGGTGATCTCCGGGGTGGAGGACACCCAGGCGCCCTCTGCATTGACCAGGACCGCCCCGGCCTCGCCGAGGGTGACCAGCACCTGCTCAATGCCGCGTTCGACCAGCAGCGTCGCGCAGTCAATGATGGGGGCGTAGTCCCCGTTGCGTGCTTTGTTCTCCAGTTCCTGGCCATCGACACCGACCAGCTGACCCAGCTCCCGGCCATTCGGCTTGATCAGGTTCGGGGCGGCACCGGGCTCGTCGAGGTGCCGGCCCAGTTCCTGCAGCGGCGCATCGGAGGTGTCCACCGCCACGCGGGCGGTCGGGCATTTCCGGTGCACCAGCGCCGTCAGGCGCGAGTACCAGTCGAGGGGAGCTCCCGGGGGGAGCGAACCGGCCAGCACGACCCAGGTGACGTCGGGGACGAGGGCGTCGACAAGCGTTCTCTCCAACCGGGTGACGTGCGCCTGGCTGAGGGGGGCTCCCGGCCCGTTGAGTTTGGTGGTCGTGCCGTCCGGTTCCGTGATGGTGCTGTTGGTGCGGACATTGGTGGGGATGAGGACGGTCTCGATGGGGAAACCGACCTCCCGGACCAGGGGGACGAATGGATCGAGGCGTCCCGCGGGGAAGATCGCCACGGTATCCACGCCGGCGAGGAAGACCGCGTGCGCGACGTTGATGCCCTTGCCACCGGCAACGGCGGTGACAGATTCCAGACGTTGTACCTCGCCGCGGGTCAGTTCGCCCCCGAGGGCGAGGGTTGAATCGATACTGGGATTGGGGGTCAGTGTGACAATCAAGGAGTAACCACCTGAATATTGCTAGCGGACGGGAACATGAGCGGGGGTGTAGCGGGATCGGCGTCGGTGACCACCACATCGGCCTCGGAGAGATCGCCGAAGGTGATGCCCCTGGGTTGTCCCAGGGAGGCCGCGGGGAGAATCATCACGGTTAACGAGGAGTTGGTGATCATGGCCCGCCGGGTCGCCCCGGCTGCCGGATCAAGTGCGGTGACACTGTGGGCATCCACCAGACCATCTGGACAGACGAAGGCGATCTCGGCGCGCATGGCCGTGATCATCTCCACGGCTGTCCTGCCGGTGAGGGACTGGCTCACCCGGGACACCCGGCCACCGGTCATGGTGATCCGGGGCAGGCCCGCCCGGGCGAGAATCATGCCGGCGGCCGGGGAGGTGGTGACCACCGTCCACCTGCCATCGCCGTGGATCTCCCCGAGAACAGCGGCGACGGCCAGGGCCACCGGACCGGAGTCCAGGAAGATGCCCCGGGTGTCCGGTTGGATGAAGTCGACGGCCAGCCGGGCGAGGGCGATGACATCGGTGGTGGGGTCGGGCTGGGGGGTTGTGGTGTGGACCCCCTTCCCGGGTGGGATGGCGCCCCCGTGGACCCGCTGGAGCTGGCCACGGTCCTCCAGCACCCGCAGATCACGCCGGATGGTTTCGGAGGTCACCCCGAAGTGCTCGGCGAGCATGCCGACCCCGACCCGGCCCGTGTGCGCCAGGAGCGCGAGGATCTCAGTCTGTCGCCCGCGAACGGAGACCATGCCCACCTCCGGGATTGGATGAGTTGTGCGGAGCTGTTGGGAGAGCAGTAGGGGAACCCCGGTTGTTCATGGGTGTTCCCGTTGGGGGACCAGGTCACCCAACCCGCGGCGTCGGCTGTTGTCATGTGACCGGAGGTGTTTCCGGACACTGGCGCCCACCGATGCCAAACATAAACGGATATGCAATGTGTTACAGATCTCATTAATTGAAGAAGTGTGACGCATTAACTGTTAATTTATGTTGGTACATGTTTGTTTGTCAATATGGGCGTGTTGGATTTGTTGCGAAATTGTGGATTTTATGGTGATCTTGAGAGAAAGAGATGTCTACCGTGAGGGCAGGTGGTTAACGTGGCCGATGTGAGTCATGACACTTCATTCAAGGGCACCGGT
Source organism: Corynebacterium gallinarum (assembly GCF_014837045.1). Classification (GTDB taxonomy): domain Bacteria; phylum Actinomycetota; class Actinomycetes; order Mycobacteriales; family Mycobacteriaceae; genus Corynebacterium; species Corynebacterium gallinarum. The sequence continues at coordinate 12,449 of NZ_JACSPR010000001.1, read as the reverse complement.
GTGGTCGGGGGAATCCGATATGCCAGTGCTGTGTGGATCACTCCACGACCAGCGCTGCCCACCGCCGGGGCGGAAATCCCGGAGGATAACCGGGAGAATGAGCAGAACCGTTTCACCGTGGCGGCGGACACTATCTCGTCCCGTCTGCTCACGCGGTCCGAATCCGCGACCGGGGCGGCCTCCGAGGTGCTGAAGGCCACCGCCGGCATGGTCGATGACCGTGGGTGGCGCAGGGCCGTGGCCAAGAACGTCAAGGCCGGTCACCCGGCCGAGTATGCCGTGGTCCTGGCCACGGATAAGTTCATCGCGATGTTCGAGAAGGCCGGGGGGATCATCGCGGAGCGCACCACGGACCTGCGTGATATCCGGGACCGCGTCATCGCCGAGCTGCGCGGGGAGTCCGAGCCCGGCCTGCCCGCCGTGGATGGTCAGGTGATCCTGTTCGCCGAGGATCTCTCCCCGGCGGACACCGCCGCGCTGGACACCGATCTCTTCGTCGGACTGGTCACTGAACTCGGTGGACCCACCAGCCACACCGCCATCATCGCCCGCCAGCTCAACGTCCCCTGCATCGTGGCCACCGGCACCGGCATCAACCGGATCAGCTCCGGAACGAAGGTGCTTATCGACGGTTCCCTGGGCACCGTCCTGGTCGACCCCGATGAGGACACAGCCCTGGCGCAGGTGGAGGAGTCCCGCGCACTGGCTGCAAAGATCGCACAGTGGACGGGGCCCGCGCAGACCCGCGACGGCCACCGCGTCCAGCTGCTGGCCAATGTCCAGGATGGCGCCACCGCCCGGACCGCCTCCACCACCGCGGCCGAGGGAATCGGTCTCTTCCGCACAGAACTGTGTTTCCTGTCCTCCACCGAGGAGCCATCGGTGGAGGAACAAGCGGATATCTATGCCCGGGTCCTGGAGGCATTCCCCGAGTCCAAGGTGGTTGTCCGCACCCTGGATGCAGGTTCTGACAAGCCGGTTCCCTTTACCTCCATGCCGGAGGAGATGAACCCCTCCCTCGGTGTCCGCGGTCTGCGCATCGCCTTTGACAATGAGGGTCTGCTCACCCGCCAGCTCGACGCGATCGCGCGTGCCGCCACGGAGTTGGGCCGGGATGACACGGCCCCCACCTGGGTGATGGCACCGATGGTCGCCACGGTCGGGGAGGCGAAGTGGTTCGCCCGGCTGTGCCGTGAACGCGGGTTGATCCCGGGTGCGATGATCGAGGTCCCGGCCGCGGCCCTGATGGCGGACAAGATCATGCCCCACCTGGACTTCGTCTCCATCGGCACCAACGATCTCACCCAGTACGCGATGGCTGCCGACCGCATGGCCCCCGGGTTGGCCTCCCTGACCGATCCGTGGCAACCCGCGGTCCTGCGTCTGATCAAGATGACCTGTGATGAGGGCCAGCGCCAGAATGTGCCCGTGGGTATCTGTGGTGAGGCCGCGGCCGACCCACTGCTGGCAGTGGTGCTCACCGGCCTGGGTGTGAACTCCCTGTCGGCCGCGTCCACCGCACTCGCCGGGGTGGGGGCTCAGCTGGCAGAGGTTGACCTCGCCACCTGCCGACAGGCTGCGGAGGCGGCCCTCGATGCGGAGGACTCACAGCAGGCCCGCGATGTGGTGCGGGCGGTCATCGCCGCAGGTTAGAAGGAATTGATCCCGGCACCCCTTGGGGGCCGGGATCAACTATGTACTGCAGGTTTCGTGATGTTTGGTGGTGCCTAGGGCTGCCGGACCGTGGCTACCTCGCCGGGGCTGACACGATCAGGGGTGGGGATGAAGTTGTCCCATTCACTGCCCGGTGCGTTGGCATAGGCCATGGCGTAGGACAGCCGTTCCTCGGGGGTGCGTTCCTGCTTGGCCGCCGACAGGAAACCCGCCACGAAGGATTCCCTCCAGGACACCCCCTGCTTACCCGGGGTGCCCGTGAAGGTGGAGACATAGACCTCATCACCGGTGATGTGGATGGCTTCGCCCCGGTTGACCATGACGAGCAGTTCAGAGATGCCCTTGTTGATCAACCCGCGTGCGACATCCACCACCGTGGCGATGTCACCGTTGCCCCACGCAGTCCTGAGTTCACCCGGTTCCTTGCCACAGCTGATCTCCAGGTCCTCACCCGTGAGCACCAGCAGGTGGGGTTGGGAGGCGGCCAGTTGTCGGACCACCGCCCGCAGCGGAGCCCCGGTGGTGGAGATGGCCACCCTGACCTGCGGGTGGTACAGGGTCAGTGATCTGACCACATCGACGAACCAGGCCGCCGGAGCGATTGAGGGGAGTTCACCCCCGAGGAGCACCCAGGCCGCGTCCTCGGCCTTCCTGACGACCAGATCCCGCAGCATCGCCAGCTGCGAGACATCCAGGGGCATGGGTGCGTTCTTGAACTCGGTTTCCGCACCCTCCTGATCGCGCATGGTCAAATGCATCGGGATGGGGCCGGCGACCGGGATGATCTCATGGGGGAGACCGGACATCTTCACCAGACGCAGGTAATGGGAGATCTCCGGGGCGGGGAAGATGCTGAGCGTTTCCATGCCACCGAGGAACAGTGTGTTGGCCACCCCAGCGCCGAATCCACCGGCCACGGTTGATGCCTGCGACATGTCGTTGATCCCCCCGATCTCGATGGGGCGGGAGAGATCATTGGTGCTCAGCAGGTAGGGGCTGGCCGTGACGGTGAGGATCATTCCGCGATCACCACCTCGACATCGCGCTCGCGCAATTGCTGCACGAAGGATTCCGGTGCGCCGGAGTCGGTGACCACCACGTCGATATCATCGACGGAGCCGAAACTGACCAGGTAATCCGTGCCCATCTTCGTGGAATCACAGAGCACCACCACCTTGTGGGCATTAGTGATCATCGCCGATTTCATCGCCGCCTCCTGGGAGTCCGCGGTGGACAGTCCGTGATCCAGGGTGAGGGCGTTGGTGCCGATGAACACCACATCAGCCCGCATCAGCGCCAGTGTCCTCAGGGCGGTGTCGCCGACCACCGCCTGGGTGATCGCGCGCACGCTGCCTCCCAGCAGCTGAACCTCGTCGAGGCCCGCATTGGCCAGACTGAGCGCGATGGGCAGGCAGTTGGTGACAATCGACCACTGCTTGGCGTTGGGGTGCTCCGCAATCAGGTCTGCCAGCGCGGTGACGGTGGTTCCGGCATCAAGGAACATGCCACCGTTGGCCGGGGGCAGAAACTGCATGGCGGCCTTCGCGATGGAGTACTTGGCTGATGAGGCGGACCGGAAGCGGGTGTCCAGGCTCAATTCAGTTGTCTGGAAGGACTGGGTGGCGACCGCGCCACCGTGCACACGGTGGACGATGCCCTCCCTGTCCAACACCGCGAGATCCCTGCGGATGGTCTCGGCCGTCACGTCGAACCGCCCCGCCAGCTCAGTGACATTTACCCGGCCTTCAACCGCCGTCAGTGAGGCGATTTGACGACGTCGTTCCTCTGCGTACATGCCACTCCTTAAAGCAAAAAGACATTTTAAAATATATGCCCGTTATTGTTTTCCATTATCGCACTATCCAACACCCGAATCCCATGAAAAGTTACCGCCCCGGGGTGGGAAGCAGGGAAAATCTCACTAGATCGGGCAGGAGTAATGCTGAAAACAGTCCAAGACCACGCCAAACCCACAATAAAACCACTATCGGGTCTGAATGCCCGACTTTCCCTGGCCACCCCCGAATGTGGTCAGGACGGCAAGAACCCCGTTCGCGACAACAGGGGTCGGGCGAACGGGGTGGTCCGTTGGTGGGGGTTAAAGCTTGCGCATCACCGAGACGACCTTGCCCATGATCTCCGCATTCTCCGCGGGGATCGGGGCGAAGGAATCATTGTGGGGCAGCAGCCAGATGCCGGATGCATCCTTGTGGAACTCCTTGACGGTTGCCTCGCCCTCGATCATGGCGGCGACGAATTCACCCTGTTCCGCGACCGGCTGGGACCGCACCACAACCCAGTCACCGTCGAGGATGCCGGCGTCCCGCATGGACTCGCCGACCACCTGCAGCATGTAGAGTTCCCCGTCGCCGACGATCTCGGCGGGCAGGGGGTAGTACTCCTCGATGTTCTGCTCAGCCAGGATGGGGTTGCCGGCAGCGATCTTGCCCACCACGGGGATGAATGAGGTGCTGCTGGCGAGCTCCGGTTGCGGGGAGCCACCTGCGGCGGATCGGGCCTTCGCCTTCGGGCCGGCCTTGATGCGGTTGTCGGTGTCCGGCAGATGCCTGACATCGACCGCACGGGGCTTGTTCGGATCCCTGCGGAGAAAACCCTTCTTCTCCAGTTCCTTCAGCTGGTAGGCCACGGACGAGGTGGACTGCAGACCAGCCGCGTCACCGATCTCCCGGATGCTCGGTGGATATCCCCGGAGCACGACCGCATCCCGGATGACTTCGAGAATCCTGCGCTGACGGTCGGAGAGGCTGGCGGGATCGGGTTTACCGTTGGGCAGCATCGTCACCGTGCGGCTGCCCCGACTGCCTCGGGCCTTGGGAGTCTTCTCGGTGGCCATGGGGTAAGGGTCCTTCCAGTTGGTTGTAGACGGTGTCCGGGTGGTTTCGACCATCAGTCCGAACCTGGGATGCAGCCGGGTCGACGGATAGGTGGTGCGAAGCGGGGGACTGTTCGAACCGTTTTTACGGGTTCTGTTGCCTCAACCATACATGCTCTCCTGGGGAAATGGTACGGGTGTTCGACTTTTTCGGGCTGGTTGTAGACATCATTCTTCCTGGGTGCTATAAATCAGAAAGAGGACTTAGTCGAACATGTGAACGAAAACGATGTTCGATTGTGGCGGGTCGGCTTTGTAAAATGTGTGCAGGTGAAAGGGGCAGGGTCATGGCGATTTCCATAACAGCAGGTCACAATGGTCGAGATGGAGAAGTTCGAGGGGGTGTGGTGGTGCCGCCTGCAGCTGTGTGGGGAGGTGGCCGGGCACAGATCTTCCAGTCGAATCCAGTACATGTTCGAACGCTTAAGGATTCGAATAGGGCGATTCACCTCCGGGGATTGCAGGGTCATCCAGCGCCGGGAATCCATTCGAACACCCCGGTACGCTCCGTGCGAGAGACACACGCGGCAGATTTTGCGCTCGAGGCGGACCACCATCTGGCGCGTTCGATTAGTGACAACCTCAAACAATGGGCGGGCGGGGCCTTTTTCGGACTGGTGATCTTCGCCGGGATCCTTCTGTCCCAAACCGGGCAGGAGGAATCCCTGCCCACCTACAGCGAAACCCAGATGGTGGGGCTCGATATTGAACCCCACACCCTGGGCGGGCAACGGTGAGGGTGGGGAACGGCTGGCCCGGTGACCTAGACTGACTGTAAGCGTCTTTCTCCACCGGAGTGAGGAAGATGCGGAGGGAAGGAAAACACCGCATGTACTGCCCGTTTTGTCAGCACGGTCATTCCAGGGTCATTGACTCCCGCGTCATCGAGGCGGGGAGCGCGATCCGTCGCCGGCGGGAATGCAGTCAGTGCCAGGGACGGTTCACCACCATTGAGAAGGCCGTGCTGCTGGTGCTCAAGCGCAACGGGGTGACCGAACCATTCAGCAGGGAGAAGGTGGTCACCGGTGTGCGGCGGGCCTGCCAGGGGCGGGATGTCTCCGATGACTCCCTCAAACGCCTCGCCCAGCAGGTGGAGGAAACAGTCCGCAGCAGTGGCAGCTCCCAGGTTCGCGCCAACGATATCGGCCTGGCCATCCTTGATCCCCTCCGCGAGCTGGATGAGGTGGCCTACCTCCGTTTCGCCTCGGTATACAAGTCATTTGAGAGCGCCGACGACTTCGAGAAGGAGATCCGGTTGATGCGGAGGCAGGGCAGGGACAGCCAGACCCAACCGGGCTAGATCAGCGCAGTTTGTCGACCATCTTCCGCACCCGCTGAGCTGACACCGGTTTGGGGGTGCCCAGGCGCTGGGCGAACAGACTGACCCGCAGCTCCTGAATCTGCCACCGGATGTCCTTGACCTCGCGGGTGTTACGGCGATTGGCCGGCAACTTGGCCAGGCGATCATCCAGATACTTCTCCACCTCCTGGATCTCATCCTGCCGGTCGGCATCCCGGTCCGGATCCCGGTTCATCTCCTCCAGACGGATGGTCATGGCATGGAGATAACGGGGGAGGTGACGCAGGCGCTGGGCCCCGTGGATACTGATCGCCTGCGCGGGCAGGAGGAACTCCAGTTGGGCGGTCATGTCATCGATCGCCGGTCCCGTCCACCCCTCAAGCTCCGAAGCGATGTGGGCAAAGCGCACCAGGGCGGGGGCCAACTCGACGATGGTCCGGCGCACCTCACCCGCCACGGCGGGTTTGACCGCGGCCAGCAGCTTCTCAAAATCCTCCGGGGTGCGCACAGCTCCGCCGTGGGTGAACATGAGATCACGGATGGTCGCGACGCGGGCGTCGGCGACCAGACCCTCGGAACCACCGTGGGGATAGTTGTCCACGGCAACCCTCTGCTGCAGGGGCAGACCCTTGAGCATCTGTTTGGGATTGACCTCGATCTCCCGCATCAACAGGGTGAGGGTGGAGGTGATCATCGAGGCGTCGGCGGCAGCGCGGGTGGGGAACACCCTGACAGACACACCCGTCGGGGTCACCACCAGTGCGGGGAAGGCCGTGACCTTCTGGCCGTCCACGGTGGTCTCGATCTCCTCGTCGATCGTGCCCAGGGTCTCCCGGGTCCAGGAGGCAACCTCATCCTGCTCCGAGGTACGCGCCACGCGGGACACGGATGCCCGGATCTGGGAGGACCGCCTGTCCTTCAGTGCGTTCAGGTCCTTGTCCCGGTCGATGATCTTTCCCCGTTTGTCCACCGCGGCGTAGGTGATCCGCAGGTGGTCGGGGAGCCTCTCCGGGGAGAAGTCCGAGGCGTTGATTCCACTGCCACCGAGGGACCGCAGGGCATCCGCCAGCTGGAAGGTCAGCGGGGATGCGTAGGGGTGCAGCAGTGGTAGCGCACGACGGGCGAATTCCGGGGCGGGGACAACGGTGCGTCGTAAAGCTTTGGGCAGGGTGCGGATGAGCTCGGTGACCAGGTCGAGACGGACGCCGGGGACGAGCCAGTCGAAGCCCTCGTCATCCAAGCCGCCGAGAACCGGCACGGGAAGGAGGACGGTGACACCATCGTCGCGGTGTCCCGGCTCGAAGTGGTAGCTCAGATCGAAGATCAGGCCGTTCTTGTGCCACTTGTCGGGGAAGGCCTCCTCCGGGATGGCTTCCGCATCCGCGTTGACCAGCTTGTCCGGATCGAAATCCAGCAGGTCCGGTTCTGTCCGGGATGTCTTCTTCCACCAGGAATCGAAATGCCGGGAGGTGGTGATGGTGTCCGGCAGACGGGAATCATAGAAATCAAAGAGGGTGTCCTCATCGACGATGATGTCACGGCGCCGGGCCTTAGCCTCCAGCTCGGCGATATTCTCCAGCTTGGCCGCGTTGTCATGGAAGAACCGGTGATGGGTGGTCCACTCGCCCTCGACGAGGGCATGACGAATGAACATGTCGCGGGCAGCCGCCGGGTCCACCCGGTGATAGGGCACCACCTTGTCGGCGATGATCGTGACGCCGTAGAGCGTGGACTTCTGGTGCGCCATCGCAGCACCCCGCTTGGTGGACCAGTGCGGTTCGGAGTACTGGTGTTTCATCAGGGAGCCGGCGATCTTCTCCACCCAGTCGGGCTCGATCTTCGCCACATCGCGGGCCCACAGGCGTGAGGTCTCCACCAGTTGTCCCGCCATGACGAACTGGGGTGGTTTCTTCGACAGGGGCGACCCGGGGAAGATCATGAACTTCGTGCCACGGGAACCGGTGAACTCCCGGCTGTCACCGTCACGGGCACCGATCTGGGACAGCAGACCGGACAGGAGTGACTGGTGGATGATGTCGGAGCTGGCGGTGCTGGCCACATTCTCCTTGGCTGACCACCCCAGCTGCTGGCCGACCTGCTCCAGCTGGCGGACCAGATCCCACCACTCGCGGATACGCATGTAGTGGAGGAATTCCTTCTTCATCTGCTTGCGGAATGCGTTGCCACTGGTGTTATCGCGTTGGTCGCTGATGTACTCCCACAGTTTCAGGTAGCTGAGGAAATCACTGGTGATCTCCTTGAACCGTGCGTGGGCCTGATCCGCCTGGGCCTGGAACTCCAGGGGGCGTTCCCGGACATCCTGGATGGTCATGGCGGCCACGATGATCATGACCGGGTGCAGCGCCCCGAGCCTGTTGGCCTCGACCAGCATGCGGGCCATGCGCGGATCAACCGGGATCTGTGCCAGGTCCCTACCGACCGGGGTGAGCTGCGGTGAGCCGTCCTCCGCGGCATCCTCGGCGAGTGCACCGAGTTCGTGGAGCAGCAGCAGACCATCACGGACCGCGCGCTGTTCGGGGGCCTGGACGAAGGGGAAATCGCTGATATCACCCAGGCGCAGCGACGCCATCCGCAGGATGACACTGGCCAGGTTGGTGCGGATGATCTCCGGGTCGGTGAATTCCGGACGGGACTGGAAATCCTCCTCCGAATACAGTCGGATGGCGATGCCGTCGGCGACACGACCACAACGACCCGACCGCTGGTTCGCGCTGGCCTGCGAGATCGGTTCGATGGGCAGGCGCTGCACCTTGGTGCGCACGGAATAACGCGAGATACGGGCCGTGCCGGTGTCCACGACATAGTGGATGCCCGGGACAGTCAGTGACGTCTCCGCGATGTTGGTGGACAGCACGATACGACGGCCTGAATGGGGGCGGAACACACGGTGCTGTTCCTCATTGGACAGCCGCCCGAACAGGGGAGTGACCTCCACGCCCTTCCATTTACGTCCCTCGATGACCTCCATCGCATCGCGGATGTCGCGTTCGCCGGGGAAGAAACAGAGGATATCCCCCGAGCCTTCCAGCATGAGTTCCTCGATGGCATCACACAGACCATCGAGCGGGTCGATGTCGATGACCTTGTCGCCCTGTACCACCTCGAGCGGGCGGTAACGGACCTCCACGGGGAAGGTACGTCCCGACACCTCGATGATCGGGGCGGGCTTGCCGTCGGCATCGGCGAAGTGGGTGGCAAAACGCTCCGGATCGATCGTCGCGGAGGTGATGATCACCTTGAGATCGGGGCGTTTCGGCAGCAGCTGCCGCAGGTATCCCAGCAGGAAATCGATGTTGAGGGAACGCTCATGTGCCTCATCGATGATGATCGTGTCATAGGCATTAAGGAAACGGTCGCGCTGCATCTCCGCCAGCAGGATACCGTCCGTCATGAGTTTGACCGCGGTGGAGGGGGACACGCGGTCATCAAAACGGATGGCATAACCGACGGTCTCACTGATGCTCTGCCCCAGCTCATCGGCGATGCGCTCGGCGACGGTGCGTGCTGCTAGTCGACGCGGCTGTGTGTGGCCGATCAGACCCCTGCGCCCGCGTCCCAGCTCGAGACAGATCTTCGGGATCTGGGTGGTTTTACCCGAACCGGTCTCACCGGCGATGATGACCACCTGGTTCTCCCTGATCGCCTCGGCAATGTCCTCCCGGCGCGCACTGACGGGCAGTGACTGCGGGTAGGTGATCTCAGGAACGAGGGCGGCGCGGGCATCGACCCGCTGGCGGGCCTTGTCGATATCCGTCCGGATGGCTGTCAGTGCCCGGGGGGACCGGGCCTTCTGGAGCCGGCGACGGAAAGACCGTTCATCGGTGAGCGAAACCCCGTCGAGGAGTTCATAAAGTTCAGCTCGCGTGGGAGCGTTCTCAGGTGTAGTCATGGCTAGCTGGTCATTCTACTTGCTCCCCGCTGCTCATTCGAGTTCGGCTGCGAGTACCCTGAAATCAGAATGCGTCGTACGCCACGGTTGCCCCGACCCCCGGTGAGCGAACCTGGGCGGCCCCGGGGTGAGCCTGGCGACAGTCGAGGAAGAGGAGAGATGGACAACCATGACCCGCGATGACAACACACCGGGCCAGGGCCCGGAATCAGATCCGGAGTTCGGGGACAACCAGAACAATCACGGTGCTTCTGATCCAGCCGGCAGTGGTGAACAGACACCCTCTCATGATCCTGACGGCTACCAGCACGGTGAGGGACACAACCGCGGTGATGGCGATGTTCCCAAGCGCTACCACCGCACCAGCCACCCGGAGGATGCCCCGGGCGGGTTCAATCCCGGATATGGCGCTGGCTATCCCCAGGGCGGCTACCCGCAGGGTGGTGGGGATGCCGGGGGACCGGCGTATTCCGGTTACGAACCCTATCCGGGTGGTGGTTACCAGGGCTACAGCCCTCGTGATGATGCCTACACCGGTTACGGTCAGGGAACGTTCGGGCAGTACACCGGGCAGGATGAGGGTGGCACCCCACTGGAGACCACCAACGGTCAGGTGAATATCATGCGTGCCGTGCGGTTCGGGTTCAAGGCGGTCTTTGCCAACCCGGCGGTTTGGATCCTGGGCACCGTCCTGGTGGGCCTGTTGTTCATCCTCCTGTCCACGCTCCTGGGCTTCCTGATGTTCGCCATCGACCCGGATGCCGCGATGAGCAACGACCCGCTGTCACCGGCCAATGTCATTCTCAACCTGGTGACATCAGTAATCATCTGGGCGATCGCCATCTGCGTGATCCGGGGCGCGCTCATCGAGACCGACGGGCGGCGCGCCAGGATTCCGGAGTTTTTCCGACCCATCAATGTGGGGCAGACGGCCCTTCTGCTGTTCATCATGACGGTGGTGGGGCTGGTGGTCAGCACCGCCATCCAGGGTGATGCTGTGGAGGCGCTGAGCTTTGATGAAGGAACAGGGGAGTTCGCCGTGGAAAGCGCGGTGTTCACCCGCCTACTCGCATTGCTCGTGATCTCCGGTCTGCTCGGCCCGTTGTACAGCTACTGGATCTACTACACCTCCGACGGCCGGGAGACCGCGGTCGGCGCTGTCACCCACGGTGTGGCGGATGCGGCTCGCAACTACCCCAAGCTGCTGCTCTACAGCATCCTGTCCACGGTGGTCATCATGATCGCCGTGCCACTGACGCTGCTGCTCGGTCTGGTCATCTTCATGCCGGTCAGTGTGCTCATCTCCGCCCACCTGTATCGACAGATGAGTGGTGGGCGGGTGCCGGTGGAACACCGCGCCAGGTAATAACCGTAACCGCCAGGTAACGACCCCCAGAGCCGACAACGCTCCCTCCCTTGTGTCCTGATCACCGATCAGGGCGACAGTACAAGGAAGGGGGCGTTGGGGTATCCGGGCCGCGGTCACCCTACACGGGCAGCGGAATGATCGGATCGTTGTCCTTGAGTTGGATACCGGTGTCCTGGGCGTTTTTCAGAGCCTCGTCGAAGGCGCGCTGCAGGATCTGGGCGAACTGTTCGAATTCCTCCGCACGGGAGGAGGAGGAGCGGTACACCAGCCCGATGCGACGGTTGGCCACCACATCGGGGCCGAAGTTGGCGGTGGCGAGACCGTCGCGGGTGCATTCCCACGGCACGGCACTGACCGGGACCAGGGTGGAACCCATGCCGGCGACCACCAGTTGCATGACCGTGGTCAGGCTGGAGGCACGGGTGACTGCGGTGGTGGAGCTGATGGGGTTGACATCCACGCGTCGGCAGAGATCGATGATCTGATCGTGGAGACAGTGGCCGTCGTCAAGCAGGAGCAGTTCCAGCTCATCGAGCGCGGTCAGCTGGAGGTCCTGGCGTCCGGCCATATCGTGGTCCCCGGGGACGACGACCACGAAGTCCTCATCATAGAGGGGGATCTCCATCATGCCCGGGGTCTCGGAGGGCAGCGCCATGACAGCAACATCGATCGCGCCGTCCCGCAGCAGGGACAGCAGGTGCTTGGTCTGGTCCTCGACGATGTGCGGCTCCAGATCCGGGAACTCGGCGTCCACGATGGACAGCAGTGAGGGGAGGATATAGGGGGCCACGGTCGGGATGATACCGACGGTCAGGGGGCCGGTGAGGGAACCGTTGGCTCCGCGTGCGTGAGCTAGGAAGGACTCGGCGGCATCCAGGGTGGATTTGGCGTAGGGGAGGAGTCTCTCGCCGGCGGGGGTGACGATGACCTTGCGCGTGGAGCGTTCAATCAGCTGCACCCCGAGACCGGTCTCCAGGGCGACGAGAGCCTGGGACAGTGACGGTTGGGAAATGGACAGTTTCGATGCAGCGGTACCGAAGTGTTTGCACTCCGCGATCGTCGCGAATGTACGCAGCTGCGCTAATGTGGGCCGGTACTCCTTATTGCTCATGCCTATAACCATAACCGGAAATGCCATAGAAGGGTAATGAAAAATATCGTTTACGTGGCCGTTATCCTCGGTAAATAGGTAAAACCGCTGAATATCCTGCGGATATGTCAACAACCTCCACCGGCGGGTGGAAATCAGCCCGGGGTCAACCCACCCCCGGGGGGGGGGGGGGGGGGGGGGGGGGGGGGGGGG
>NZ_JACSPR010000019.1 GCF_014837045.1 Corynebacterium gallinarum | reverse complement strand
ACCTGCGGTGGTCGCCTCATGTGTTCATGGGGTCCCTCACCGGCAGTTACAGATACACCACGCTAATGGACTCCACCGTGCCACCGCGTTTGCTTGTCCAGTTCAGGGGCATATTTCTGCACCCAGCGGTGAGAATCGTGGTGTGATTAACCGGCACACCACGCTCGGTCATCATCTCTTCCAGATCGCGATAGCTCACCCCGTAGCGGCAATACCGCCGCACCGCCTACAGAATGACCTCGCGAGGGAAATGACGGCCCGAGAAGATACCCATGGCCCTGATTATTTCACGCCGGTCTTCCTACTGCCCCAACTTTGCAACAGCACCGTTTTAACTCAGTGACTCAAGGAACCACCAGAAATTAAACGGCATTCCTAACCATCTACTTCACCTAGCTACACCGCTATTCTGATCATCCGGATTACTTCGCGCACCACTGCTCACCGTATTTAATAAAGTCTTCAGAAGTGCCGAACACATAATTGGGTTTCTCGAATGAATCACGTACGACAAGATCAGGCTCGGTTGATTTGATCTCCCCTACAGTCAAGCCCACGCCAGAAATATATTTCTCTTTTGCAAAAGGAATAGATGACCCACCATCTTCGGCATAAGGCGTGGTAAGGATGTATTTTTCTTCTTCCTCAGGGAGTGTAAGTGGTTCTACAACTTCCCACGGTGCTGGGTCAGATAGGTTAACAGCAATATATCCGGTAGCGGGTTCAGGTGGTTCCAACGCTCCTAATGGGGGATTGTTTGTACCCGAAGGGCCGTCGTAAAAACCGCCAACGAGTTCTAATCGAGTCACTGCGTTGCTGTCACAAACGAACATATGAATAGTGATATTTCCATCGACGTCAGAGGACATACCGGATATGCCTTCAGCCTCGACATTGATGTAATTGCCACAGCCAGCGAGAGTGACAACTGGCAGTAAGAGCAGGAAGGGGAGGCGTTTCATAAACTTGAGCCTATGGGACCTTGCAGTGCCTGTCTGGAGAACTGAGTCTTGTCTCTATTTACAACATACTCACTGAGTCTGGCTCAGGTGGATTTGAGCGGCAAGACTATGTTTACAGGGCTCACGGTTTCCTCGGTGCCGGGCACATTAGGGACAGCTACGCATACTCCTGGATTCTCCAAGAATCACCAGGTCGTCACTAGTAGATCCTGAAACAGGTGCCACAGCCCCAGAGTTTTCTAAGAGATCGCGCGGATAGAGGTCATGGTCGGCGATCAGGTTGGGTATCCCAATGATGGATGTTCCAGGCCTGTCTGATGAGCCGATGCACGATGATGACCGCGTTCGTCAGGACAATGAACGCACCAATGGCCTAGGCGTGGCGTTCGGGGTCGTCCGTTCCCCCACTTGCCGGGTCCCGTCCTACAAGGTTCACCCTTGGTACTGAGCACCTGCGTGCAGCCGATTTTTGCGAGCAGGCTCCTAGTTTTCCGAGAGTCATAACCGGCATCTAGATGCACCGTGATCACATTAGGCAAGGCGAACCCGAACCACCCGAGTTTGTCTAAGATGGGGTTTGACAATTTCTACCGCAGGCGATTCCGGCCCGAACCCAGGCGCCCATGTGTCTCTGGCCTCCCCGCTTGGGTGCATCGCGTTCTTGGTTGGCCCCCCTACTCGGGTTTCTCGGGGAAAGCATCGGCTTGCGCAATGCGTTGTTGGCACCTGCTGTATTGACTGCGGTGGCCATCATCATCTCCGTGGTGGTCTACCGCCATCCCAGAACCAGAGGCGCACACTAGATAATCCTCACTTAATAGTTATTACCGGGGTGTCCCATTTCCAAGGAAGTGGGACACCCCAAGTAGCACCACATCGATAATGTATTGCCCCAGGATGGGTGCGTTCCAGAAGTTATCCCACAACCGTGTACCGCATTACCTGCTGCTGAATATACTTCTGGTACGATTCCTGTCATGGACATCGGCTATGCCCGGGTATCAACAATGAAACAAGACCTGGACCGACAAATCGACGCCTTACGCCGTGAAGGCATCGAGGATAGATATATCTATATCGATAAGAAATCCGGATCCACCACCAACCGACCCGGCCTCCAGAAGGCACTCGAGCATGCCCGTGACGGTGATGTCATTGTTGTCCACACCCTGGACCGGTTGGGCCGCACTGTTCGGGATACTCTCAACCTCATTCATGATCTCCGCGAACGCGGGGTCGGGGTACGCACCCTGGCCGATCCCATCAAGGTGGATTCCTCCAACCCGGATGACCCGATGGCGCAATTGGCGGTGGTGATCTTGTCCCTGTTCGGGCAGATGGAACGCACCTATGCGCTTGAGCGGGCAGCCCACGCCAGGGCTGTGGCCACAGCGAAAGGCAAACGGGTTGGCCGGCCCAGTGTGGTTGATCCGGATAAGCTGCGCTTTGCCGAGCACTTACGCAATGAAGGGTTATCGATGCGTGAGATCGTGGAGAAAACAGGCATTGCCCGCACCACCCTCTACCGGTACCTACCCCCCAGGCCACACGACACCCACACCGCCGAAACGAGCGGGTGAGGCTCTGCGTAAGGGTTTAAGTTCCTAATGCACTGCCTAGAAGCCACCGATAACACCATCTAGCTGCTGTGGGGAGTCATTAAGAGATCTGTCCCCGTGCCCACGCCTTAGGCCGGGCCTGTCGGTCCCTTATGGTAGTCACGAGGGAAGAATTAACGTAGAGCAGGATCACACAGTTCAGGCTTGAGGATATCGCTAGAAAAGTTAGTACTAGAACATTTAATCCATTAGACTAACACCATGACTTTCCCTGGTAATTCTGACAATAATTCCCGATCTGCCTCGGGTGGTGGTTTCGATTTCAAAGGCTTTGCTCGTGAGGCTACTGAGCGAGTCATCTCGAAACACGATCACGCTGGTAGTTCCGGAGTGATCTGGAGTGCTGTAGGAAAGCCGATATCTCGCATGGGTGCAGGACGATACTCACTTACGGCGGACTATCTCGTTATTGAAAAAGGAATGTTGTCGACTGATCGTCAGCAGATCCGGGCGCACGAAATTTTCGATGTGGACGGACGCCAGACCATGGCGCAAAAAGCCCGAGGAATTGGTACTGTCACTCTTCACGCTAAGCGCTCAAATGGGGAGTTAGAATCCATTGAGCTTGTTGACATCCCAGATTTTCGACAGGCAGTAGAAATCATTAACTCCACTGCAGAAGAAGCCCGTATTCAGCTTCAGCGACGGGCGAACGCGCAAACTCTGAGGCATGAAGGACAGCAGCAGTCTGCAAACAACACTTCCAGCTCGCCTAAGGATGATTTAAATGGTGAGTTGATGAAGCTTGCAGAACTGAAATCGGCTGGTGTGCTGACAGAAGAAGAATTTGCTGCTGCAAAACGTAAACTTCTTGGATTGTAAACCCAGTATTACCGGTGCTGTTGCAAAGTTGAGGCAGTAGGAAGAGCGACGTGAAATAATCACAGCCATGGGTATCTTCTCGGGTCGTCATTTCCCTCGCGAGGTCATCCTGTGGGCGGTGCGGTGGTACTGCCGCTACGGGGTGAGCTACCGAGACTTGGAGGAAATGATGACCGAGCGGGGCGTGCCGGTTGATCACACCACGATTCTCACCGCTGGGTCCAGAAATATGCTCCTGAGCTGGACAAGCAGACCCGGTGGTACCGGCAGGTACCTGATTGGCAGGCCAGTTCCTGGCGGGTGGATGAGACCTATATCCGGGTCGGCGGCAGGTGGTGCTACCTCTATCGGGCGATCACCGCGGGCGGGCATACCCTGGATTTTTACCTGTCCCCAAAGCGTAACGTCGCCGCAGCGAAGCGTTTCCTGGCCAAGACCCTGAGGTCGAACACGATAACCGGGTCCCCGCGGGTGATCAACACCGATAAAGCACCCTCCCTGGCCAGGGCAATCGCCGAGTTGAAGTCAGAGGGAATCTGCCCGCCAACAGTGGAACACCGGCAGGTGAAATACCTCAATAACGTCATTGAAGGAGATCATGGGCGGCTGAAACGGATCCTCGGACCGAAGGGGGCGTTTAAGAACCGGACATCTGCATATCGGACGTTGAAAGGGATGGAGGCGATGCACTCATTGCGGAAAGGCCAGGGCGCGATGTTTGACCTCACGGGCAACCGAACCCGGACGCGGTGATCGTCAACCGGGTCTTCGAGACGGCCTGAGAACGCCCACACGCAGCGGCCATCAGGGAATGAGAAACTGAGTCTTCGCTGCTCTCCGCCCAACTTTGCAACAGCACCCCGTTCACCGCGTTCAGCCCGCAGAAGAAGGCCAGGCAGGTGCCCGGCCGCCTGGTCGTGCGCCGCATCCCCGAACTGAATCCCAAGAAAGACCTGGACCAGCCGGGATTGTTCGACCTACACCGGTTCCACGCGGTGTTTACCACCAGTGACTTGGACACCGTCACAGCGGATAAGACCCACCGACAGCATGTGGTGATCGAGCAGGTCAACGCGGACCTCAAGGCCAGCGCGCTGGCGCACCTGCCGTCCGGGGTGTTCACGGCGAATGCCGCCTGGCTGGTGTTGGCGGTCATGGCGTTCAACCTCACCCGCGCAGCCGGGGCCGTCACCGGTGCCGGGCTGGCCAGGGCCACCACGGCAACCATCCGGCGCACGATCGTTACGGTTCCGGCCCAGATCGCGCGTCGTGCCCGGCGGCTGACGCTGCACCTACCGAAGGCCTGGCGGTGGGAACCGCAGTGGACCCGGCTGTTCGACCACGCACACTCCCCACCAACCCCAGTCTCCGTCTAACCACCCCGCCGAGCACCCTTCGGCCCGAGATGACAACAATTCGTGGAACAACCAGACGAAAACGTGATCTGGGGATCACCCCCCGCCGGAAAACTCCGAGCGCGCCCACAACGGAAATCAGCTCATTACCGAAAACCGATCGGTGGATTCAGGTTTAACTTGATGGTGTTCCCATTTGGTTGAAGAGTTTCTAAATACCTGTTGTGAGCTGGTGGTTTGTGGGTTGTCGGTGGGGTGTGTAGATTAATACCAGTCAGCGCGACCGACAACGCCCCATCC
>NZ_JACSPR010000018.1 GCF_014837045.1 Corynebacterium gallinarum | reverse complement strand
GAATGTTGTTTGAGAACTCAATAGTGTGCCATTTATTTTTATGTTTGTCGTACCCCAACCAAGGTTGGGGTGGTCATGCCGGGTGGTGGGGGAGCATAACCTCCTACCACTGTAAATAATGGACCGGTCACCCTTGTGGTGCCTGGTTGATTGTGTGCATGGTTATTTTTTTTACGACACACCGGTTCCCATGCTGCTTTTCCCCGTCGGGACAAGCGGGAACCGGAATATTGTTTTAAAGTGATTAACCATTATTTTTGGTTGAACAAGCCAGACCACGCTCTTACCTTTCGTGGGTGGGTGTGGTTGTTTGTTTGGCTGGGTTATCGGGCTTTTCACGCCCTGACACACACGTAGGTGTGTGTCTTCTTTTGTGGAGAGTTTGATCCTGGCTCAGGACGAACGCTGGCGGCGTGCTTAACACATGCAAGTCGAACGATGATGCCCTGCTTGCAGGGTGGATTAGTGGCGAACGGGTGAGTAACACGTGGGTGATCTGCCCCGCACTTCGGGATAAGCCTGGGAAACTGGGTCTAATACCGGATACGACCCCCTGGTAGGTCAGGGGGTGGAAAGATTTTATCGGTGTGGGATGAGCCTGCGGCCTATCAGCTTGTTGGTGGGGTAATGGCCTACCAAGGCGTCGACGGGTAGCCGGCCTGAGAGGGTGATCGGCCACATTGGGACTGAGACACGGCCCAGACTCCTACGGGAGGCAGCAGTGGGGAATATTGCACAATGGGCGCAAGCCTGATGCAGCGACGCCGCGTGGGGGATGACGGCCTTCGGGTTGTAAACTCCTTTCGACAGGGACGAAGCTTATGTGACGGTACCTGTAGAAGAAGCACCGGCTAACTACGTGCCAGCAGCCGCGGTAATACGTAGGGTGCGAGCGTTGTCCGGAATTACTGGGCGTAAAGAGCTCGTAGGTGGTTTGTCGCGTCGTCTGTGAAATCCCGGGGCTTAACCTCGGGCGTGCAGGCGATACGGGCATAACTTGAGTGCTGTAGGGGAGACTGGAATTCCTGGTGTAGCGGTGAAATGCGCAGATATCAGGAGGAACACCAATGGCGAAGGCAGGTCTCTGGGCAGTAACTGACGCTGAGGAGCGAAAGCATGGGTAGCGAACAGGATTAGATACCCTGGTAGTCCATGCCGTAAACGGTGGGCGCTAGGTGTAGGGGACTTCCACGTCTTCTGTGCCGCAGCTAACGCATTAAGCGCCCCGCCTGGGGAGTACGGCCGCAAGGCTAAAACTCAAAGGAATTGACGGGGGCCCGCACAAGCGGCGGAGCATGTGGATTAATTCGATGCAACGCGAAGAACCTTACCTGGGCTTGACATACACCAGATCGCTGCAGAGATGTAGCTTCCCTTGTGGCTGGTGTACAGGTGGTGCATGGTTGTCGTCAGCTCGTGTCGTGAGATGTTGGGTTAAGTCCCGCAACGAGCGCAACCCTTGTCTTATGTTGCCATCACGTGATGGTGGGCACTCATGAGAGACTGCCGGGGTTAACTCGGAGGAAGGTGGGGATGACGTCAAATCATCATGCCCCTTATGTCCAGGGCTTCACACATGCTACAATGGTCGGTACAGCGAGTTGCCACACCGTGAGGTGGAGCTAATCTCTCAAAGCCGGCCTCAGTTCGGATTGGGGTCTGCAACTCGACCCCATGAAGTCGGAGTCGCTAGTAATCGCAGATCAGCAACGCTGCGGTGAATACGTTCCCGGGCCTTGTACACACCGCCCGTCACGTCATGAAAGTTGGTAACACCCGAAGCCAGTGGCCCAACCCTTTGGGGGGGAGCTGTCGAAGGTGGGATCGGCGATTGGGACGAAGTCGTAACAAGGTAGCCGTACCGGAAGGTGCGGCTGGATCACCTCCTTTCTAAGGAGCTTTAATGTAACCCACCATGGACTGTGTCTGTGTGTTGGGTTGTTGGTGTTGGAACCCGGATGTGGTTGCCACCAACACACACTAATCGGGTGGATCATGATCCTGGTCGGCAAACAACCCCACAGGCGTGGGGGGAAATAGGTGGCATGCTGTTGGGTGTCTGGGATGACATTGTTTATTCCCAAAGCAGACATTCACAACGTCGATACACAACCCTTGGGTTGGGTGTTATCTGGTGTGGGTGTTGTGTTGTGTGAGAACTGTATAGTGGACGCGAGCATCTTTATTTTATTGTGTAATTTTGCATAAGTAGTATCCGAACGCCGCACCGGCTCCCTTGTGGGGTTGGTGTGGGAGTGTTTGTTTTAAGGGCACACGGTGGATGCCTTGGCATATCAAGCCGATGAAGGACGTGAGAGGCTGCGTTAAGCCTCGGGGAGCTGCCAACTAAGCGTTGATCCGAGGATGTCCGAATGGGGAAACCCAGCCGCAGTAATGTGTGGTTACCCACCGGTGAATATATAGCCGGTGTGGGGGGTGACACGGGGAAGTGAAACATCTCAGTACCCGTAGGAGAAGAAAACAATTGTGATTCCGTTAGTAGTGGCGAGCGAACGCGGATGATGGCTAAAACCTATGTGTGTGATACCCGGCAGGGGTTGCATGTAGGTGGTTGTGGGGCAATGGCGTTAGTGTTCTGCCGGACACTGGCTCATCGCGCGATGATTAGTGGAAGTGGTGTGGAAACGCCTACCGTAGCAGGTGATAGTCCTGTACATGAAGGTCATTGTGGGTGGGTGGTTGTTGTACCCGAGTAGCAGCGGGCTCGTGAAATCTGCTGTGAATCTGCCGGGACCACTCGGTAAGCCTGAATACTTGATATGACCGATAGCGGATTAGTACCGTGAGGGAATGGTGAAAAGTACCCCGGGAGGGGAGTGAAATAGTACCTGAAACCGTGTGCTTACAATCCGTCAGAGCATCCTTTATGGGTGTGATGGCGTGCCTTTTGAAGAATGAGCCTGCGAGTCAGCGGCATGTCGCGAGGTTAACCCGTGTGGGGTAGCCGTAGGGAAACCGAATCCTAACGAGGGTGACATAGTGGCATGTCTTGGACCCGAAGCGGAGTGATCTACCCATGGCCAGTGTGAAGCGATGGTAAGACGTCGTGGAGGCGCGAACCCACTTAGGTTGAAAACTGAGGGGATGAGTTGTGGGTAGGGGTGAAAGGCCAATCAAACTCCGTGATAGCTGGTTCTCCCCGAAATGCATTTAGGTGCAGCGTTGTGTGTTTCTTCCCGGAGGTAGAGCTACTGGATGGTTTAGCGGGACCAACATCTTAGCGACATCAGCCAAACTCCGAATGCCGGTGAAGTTAGAGCACAGCAGTGAGACTGCGGGGGATAAGCTTCGTAGTCGAGAGGGAAACAGCCCAGATCGCCGGCTAAGGCCCCTAAGGGTGTGCTAAGTGGAAAAGGAGGTGGGGTCGCGAAGACAGCCAGGAGGTTGGCTTAGAAGCAGCCATCCTTGAAAGAGTGCGTAATAGCTCACTGGTCGAGTGATCCCGCGCCGACAATGTAGTGGGGCTTAAGTACACCGCCGAAGCCGCGGCAATGACATGTATGTGTTGTTGGGTAGGGGAGCGTCGTGCACGCGTTGAAGCAGCCTGGTGACGGTGTTGTGGAGTGTGTGCGAGTGAGAATGCAGGCATGAGTAACGATTGATGAGTGAGAAACTCATCCGCCGGATGACTAAGGGTTCCTGGGTCAAGTTAATCTTCCCAGGGTGAGTCGGGGCCTAAGGCGAGGCCGACAGGCGTAGTCGATGGATAACGGGTTGATATTCCCGTACCCGAGTGTGCGCGACCATGGTGAATCAGTGATACTAACCACCCACAAGATCACACGCCTTCCTTCGGGTTGGTGGTGGTGGAGTGCGTGGGACCTGATCTGGTAGTAGCTAAGTGATGGGGTGACGCAGTGAGGTAGCATGAGCCACTTATTGGATTGTGGTGTAAGCGTGTGGAACGAGGTATTGGTAAATCCGTACCTCTTATGTTCGAGGCGTGATGCGTAGCCCGTAAAGGGTGAATTCTGTGATCCTGTACTGTCGAGAAAAGCCTCTAGCGATGTGCATATTCGGCCCGTACCCTAAACCGACACAGGTAGTCAGGTAGAGAATACTAAGGCGTTCGGGTGAACTGTGGTTAAGGAACTCGGCAAAATGCCCCCGTAACTTCGGGAGAAGGGGGGCCCACACTGGTGATTCACTTTGCGTGTTTGAGCTGGTGTGGGTCGCAGAGAATAGAGGGAAGCGACTGTTTACTAAAAACACAGGTCCGTGCGAAGACGTTGAAGTTGATGTATACGGACTGACGCCTGCCCGGTGCTGGAAGGTTAAGAGGACCGGTTAGCCGTAAGGCGAAGCTGAGAATTTAAGCCCCAGTAAACGGCGGTGGTAACTATAACCATCCTAAGGTAGCGAAATTCCTTGTCGGGTAAGTTCCGACCTGCACGAATGGCGTAACGACTTCCCTGCTGTCTCAACCACAGGCCCGGTGAAATTGCAGTACGAGTAAAGATGCTCGTTACGCGCGGCAGGACGAAAAGACCCCGGGACCTTCACTATAGCTTGGTATTGGTGTTCGATTCGGTTTGTGTAGGATAGGTGGGAGACTGTGATGCTATGACGCTAGTTGTGGTGGAGTCGTTGGTGAAATACCACTCTGATCGGATTGAATGTCTTAACCTTGGCCCATGATCTGGGTTGGGGACAGTGCCTGGTGGGTAGTTTAACTGGGGCGGTTGCCTCCTAAAATGTAACGGAGGCGCCCAAAGGTTTCCTCAGCCTGGTTGGTAATCAGGTGGTGAGTGTAAGTGCACAAGGGAGCTTGACTGTGAGAGTGACAGCTCGAGCAGGGACGAAAGTCGGGACTAGTGATCCGGCACCTACTTGTGGTTGTGGTGTCGCTCAACGGATAAAAGGTACCCCGGGGATAACAGGCTGATCTTCCCCAAGAGTCCATATCGACGGGATGGTTTGGCACCTCGATGTCGGCTCGTCGCATCCTGGGGCTGGAGTAGGTCCCAAGGGTTGGGCTGTTCGCCCATTAAAGCGGTACGCGAGCTGGGTTTAGAACGTCGTGAGACAGTTCGGTCTCTATCCGCCGCGCGCGTTGAAACTTAAGGAAGGCTGTCCCTAGTACGAGAGGACCGGGACGGACGTACCTCTGGTGTGCCAGTTGTTCCGCCAGGAGCAGGGCTGGTTGGCTACGTACGGAAGGGATAACCGCTGAAAGCATCTAAGCGGGAAGCCTGTTTCGAGATGAGGTTTCTGTTGAGGTTCCCTAGAGATTATGGGGTTGATAGGCCAGATCTGGAAGGTGGGTAACCACTGGAGGTGACTGGTACTAATTTACCGACACAAACACCCCAAACACACGGTGTTGGGATATGTTTAGCGCTTATGTAACACACAATTTGAACAAGTATGTTCGCGTCCACTATGCAGTGTCTGGCACAACACACCCAACATGGTTGGGTCTGTGCACCGTGATAGGTGTGTCGGTGGTGATAGTAGCAGGGAAACGCCCGGTCCCATTCCGAACCCGGAAGCTAAGCCTGGTTACGCTGATGGTACTGCACTCGGGAGGGTGTGGGAGAGTAGGTGACCGCCGACCAACAACTTAA
>NZ_JACSPR010000017.1 GCF_014837045.1 Corynebacterium gallinarum | reverse complement strand
GGCTACCCCGAGGCACGTAATGAGTAGGGCAGTTCTAGCCATAATCAGCAGAAAAGGTGGAGTGATTCGCCATGAAAGAGTCCATGAGCATCACCTCGTCGACGTACGCGTCGGCACTGCTGACACTGCCCTGGGGTACACCCCTGGAACAGTGGCCCGATAATCTCATCGCCGCGCTGCCCAGGGGTATTTCCCGGCACATCGTGCGTTTCGTGGGGATCAACCGTGGCATCGTCGCGGTCAAAGAAATTGGTGCGCGTACCGCCCACCACGAGTACAAGATGCTGCGTGAACTACAGCGCCTTGGTGCCCCCAGTGTGCGCCCCGTAGCCGTGATCACCGGACGCCATCCGGCAGAGGAAGACTACGGGGAGCTCACCGCAGCTTTGGTGACCGAGCACTTGGAGTTTTCCCTGCCCTATCGCGAGATCTTTTCTCGGCACCTCACGGTCGTGGAAGCGGAGAAGCTCATCCGCGCCCTGTCCGTGCTGTTGGTGCGGATGCATCTGCTCAACTTCTACTGGGGAGATGTGTCACTGTCTAATACTCTCTTTCGTCGCGATGCTGAAACCTATTCCGCCTATCTCGTCGATGCCGAAACCGGGGAGTTCCAGCCCAACCTCTCTGAATCACGCAGGCTTTACGACGTCGACATCGCCCGCGTCAACATCATTGGCGAACTCATGGACCTACAGGCGGGTGAATGCCTAGATAAGTCCATCGATGTCATCGCCCTAGGAGGCCTTGTCGAAAGCTCTTATCTTGAATTGTGGACGGAGCTCACCGCGGAGGAATCCGTCGATGCCAGTGAATATTGGCGCGTCTCTGAGAGAATTGACCGGCTCAATCAACTGGGCTTTGACGTAGGGGAGCTCAAGGTCACGAAGGACGATTCGCGGCAGGTTGTGCGCATTCGCCCTGTAGTGGTGGATCCGGGCCACTATCGTGCAGAGCTATTGAGCTTAACCGGGCTGAGCGTCGAGGAACACCAGGCCCAACGCCTATTGGGCTCGATCCAGGCCTATCAGGCCGTCGAATGCGGACCGCATGTAGGTCTTACCCAAGCCGCGCATCTCTGGATGACGAATGAATACGAACCGACTATCGCCGCCGTCCCCGTGGAGATGTTAGACAAGCTGGAGCCAGCACAAATCTTCCACGAAATCGTCGACCACCGCTGGTTCCTCGCCCAAGAAAGGGGAGGGGCTGTCACCCTCCCAGAGGCCACGGCATCCTATCTTGAATCCGTGCTTCCGGCCCGCCGCGACGAGGCTCGCGTCCTCAGCACAAACCCTTCAGACGAAGACTTGTCATAACCTCTCGCGTGCCCCAACGGCTCCTACGATCAAAAATCCTCCCTGCTTCCCTCAACTGTTTTTATATGTATTTGTATGTTTTAGGCCCGATTGCCCCATAATTGGGGAGGGTTTCAATGTCCGAATGTAGATATTGTCACAATCGGGTGTTTTGGGTCCGATTACTTGTGAATATGTGGAATACCTCACTAAGGTGGAAGGAAGGCTAACCAGTTCACAGTCGGACTGCAATCCGCTATGAAGTACTTGGTGGCGCTGGGAAGAAGCCTTCGTTATGGGAGGTCTCCCAGACACAATCGAATACGGGCCGGATATCCATCTCGGCTCATCACCCCGCTTTCTATCAAGAAAGATAAGGACCTCATGAAGCGTCTTACTCGCATCGCATCCATCAGCATGGCCTCCATGCTCGCCGCCGCAAGTCTCGTCGCGTGCTCCGGCTCCACCGACGAGGAAGGCGATGTTTACTTCCTGAACTTCAAGCCTGAACAGGACGCGGCATACCAGGAAATCGCAAAGGCCTACACTGAAGAGACCGGCGTTAAGGTCAAGGTCGTTACTGCCGCCTCCGGCTCCTATGAGCAGACCCTCAAGGCCGAGATTGGCAAGGACGCAGCCCCGACTCTCTTCCAGGTCAATGGCCCAGCCGGCTTCATCACTTGGCAGGACTACATGGCAGATATGTCGGACACCGAGGTAGCTAAGCAGCTGACCGACGACATTCCGCCGCTGACCACCGAGGATGGCGAGGTACGTGGCGTTCCGTTCGCCGTCGAGGGCTTCGGCATCATCTACAACGACGAGATCTTCGACAAGTACATCGCCACGTCCGGCGCAAAGATCAAGTCCACGGATGAGATCACCAGCTACCAGAAGCTCAAGGAAGTCGCCGAGGATATGCAGGCAAAGAAGGACGAGCTCGGTATCGAAGGCGCCTTCGCCTCCACCTCGCTGACATCCGGTGAGGACTGGCGTTGGCAGACCCACCTGGCCAACGCTCCGATCTGGCAGGAGTACCAGGACAAGGGAGTCGAGGACACCAACGAGATCGAGTTCTCCTACAACAAGGAGTACAAGAACCTTTTCGATCTCTACCTTGAGAACTCCACCGTAGAAAAGTCTCTTGCGCCGTCTAAGACGGTGTCTGATTCCATGGCTGAGTTCGCACAGGGCAAGGCCGCTATGGTTCAGAACGGTAACTGGGCATGGTCCCAGATTTCCGAGACTTCTGGCAACGTGGTCAAGGAAGACAAGATCAAGTTCCTGCCCATGTACATGGGTCTGCCAGATGAAGAAAAGCACGGCATCAACGTCGGTACCGAGAACTATTTGGGCGTGAACTCTGAGGCCTCCGAGGTCGACCAGCAGGCCACCAAGGACTTCGTGGATTGGCTGTTTACCTCTGAAGCTGGCAAGGAGCACGTGGTGAAGGACCTTGGCTTCATCGCACCGTTCGAAAGCTACACCGCTGAGGACACCCCGAATGACCCCCTTGCTGAGCAAGTCGCGGAAGCTATCGCTAACAAGGATCTGACCACCTACCCGTGGAACTTCCAGTACTTCCCGTCCCAGCAGTTCAAGGATGACTTCGGCCAGGATCTGTCGCAGTACGCCTCCGGAAAGCTGAAGTGGGAGGACGTCGTCAAGCACTTCAAGGACAACTGGGCTGCTGAGAAGGAATCCAACTGGGGCTAAAGCTCTATTCCCGTCCCCCTCGCCACACTCCTTCCAATAGCGGAGGGCGGGGAGGGGAGTAGGTGAGGGTTGTGGCCCGCGTCGCGAGCTTGTGCGCGAGCAGTTATTCCACATCCTCAGCCTCCTCTCCTCACCGCCTTCCCCGCTGGGAAACGTGTGGCACCACCTGAAATTAAGGTTTCACCACCATGCAAGCAACGCTGAAGAAGTACTTCCCAGTCTTTGTCTTGCCCACCCTTCTGGCATTCATGATTGCCTTCTTGGTGCCGTTCATCGTGGGTTTCTTCCTCTCCTTTACGGAGTTCACCACTATCACCAACACCAAGTGGGTTGGCATAGACAACTACGTCAAAGCTTTCTCCCAACGCGAAGGTTTCATCTCAGCCTTCGGTTTCACCGTCCTCGTGGTCATCGTCTCCGTGATCACAGTCAACATCTTCGCCTTCCTCTTGGCGTGGTTGCTGACCCGCAAACTCCGCGGTACCAACTTTTTCCGCACAGTCTTCTTTATGCCGAACCTTATCGGCGGCATTGTGCTGGGTTATACCTGGCAGACCATGATCAACGCCGTGCTTTCGAACTATGCCACGACTATTAGCGCGGACTGGAAATTCGGCTACGCCGGCCTCATCATGCTACTTAACTGGCAGCTCATCGGCTACATGATGGTCATTTACATCGCCGGCCTGCAAAACGTCCCACCAGAGCTCATTGAGGCTGCCGAACTCGACGGCGTCAACAAGTGGGAGATGCTGCGGCACGTCACTATTCCGATGGTCATGCCATCCATCACCATCTGCCTCTTTTTGACTTTGTCGAACTCCTTTAAGCTCTTCGACCAGAACCTGGCGCTGACCAACGGCGCTCCTGGCGGGCAAACTGAGATGGTGGCGCTCAACATCGTCAACACGCTGTTTAACCGTATGAATGTCGAGGGCGTCGGTCAGGCCAAGGCCGTTATCTTCGTCGTCGTTGTGGTCGTCATCGCGTACTTCCAGCTGCGCGCGACCCGCTCCAAGGAAATCGAGGCTTAAGTTATGACTACCAGCACTTCAGCGCAGGCCGCTCCGGCCTCGAAGAAGAAGGATCACCAGCTTCCCTCGGATAATAAGACCCACATGTCTGGCAGCGCCAAGTTCGTGGTCTACGCCATTCTGGCGTTCTTCACCATCGTCTTCTTGGGGCCGATCCTCTTCATCTTCATCAACTCCTTTAAGTCCAAGTTCGCCATCTCCTCCGATCCTTTCTCCCTTCCCATCGGTGAAATCTGGGTCGGCTTCGAGAACTTCATGGTGGGCTTGACCAAGCAGGGCTTCTTGGAGGCCACATTGTGGTCCTTCATCATCACGATCCTCTCCGTCATCGTCATCGTGTTCTTCTCCGCGATGACCGCCTACTACATCACGCGCGTCAAGACCTGGTGGACAAACCTTCTGTACTACCTCTTCGTGGTCTCCATGATCATCCCCTTCCAGATGGTCATGTTCCCGACGATCAAGATTGCAGACATGCTCCACCTCAACAACCCGATCGGCATCGTGGTGCTCTACCTCGGTTTCGGTTCCGGTCTGTCGGTGTTCATGTTTGCGGGCTTCGTCAAGTCCATTCCTCTGGATGTTGAGGAAGCTGCGATGATCGACGGCTGTGGTCCGCTCCAGAACTACTTCCGGGTAGTCTGGCCTATGCTCAAGCCAACTGCCATCACCGTGGCCATTCTCAATGCCATGTGGGTGTGGAACGACTACCTGCTGCCATACTTGGTCATTGGCCTGTCCACGCGATACAAGACCATCCCGGTGGTCATCCAATCCTTCGTTGGCTCCAACGGTAACCGCGATATGGGTGCCATGATGGCCATGCTGGTCTTGGCCATCATCCCCATCGTCATCTTCTACTTCTCCACGCAGAGGCACATCATCGAAGGTGTGGCTGCCGGTGCCGTGAAGGGTTAAAAGGTTGCGATAGGATAAAACCATGAATCGCATACTCGGCCCCGAATCGAAGTTCTATGCTGCTCTGAGCCTCTTCGCTGACCTAGTCATCGTGAATGTTCTCTTGGTGATAACGTGCTTTCCCGTATTCACCGGGGGAATGTCCTTGCGCACCGCCCACGCGGTGACCGGCCAGATGGTCCGCGAGGAAGGTTCTCGCCGCGGCTCGGCCTTCGTTCGGGGCCTTTTGACGCGTCCCGGGGTCAACACCGCATGGTGGCTCATTTCCCTCGCCGTCGCCGCCTTAGCCGCGTATGAATTCGCTATCATTGCCAAGGCAGATCTGGGTTCAATGGGCCTGATACTGCGCGCAGCCTTGATCTCGGGGCTTATCGTATTGGGCTCTGTCAGCGTATGGTTCTTCCATCTCGATGCACCGGGGCTCGGCTTCCGCCAAAGAATCACACAGGCCATGATGAAGGCGGTAGGGCACCTACCGCGTACTCTTTTGGCAATATTGCCTGGCATAGTGCTTGTTTTGTACCCCGTCTTTTTCCCAGCGCAGTGGGGAGGCTACCTGTTCTTCCTCGCAGTGCTCGGCCCGGCTCTCGCGGTCTATCTCGCCGAGCTAGTGCTGCAGTGGCCCGAACTCAATTCGCAAACGCCCGATAGCCCCTCTGCATAACGCGGTGCGCGCCAGCTGGCCTAAAACGAGAAATAGGGTAGTGGTATCCACGTCATCGTGGAACCACTACCCTGTGGTCTTTGTGGGCTTCCTAGAAGCTCTTTAAGCTTCGCCTTCCTCCTGCGCCTTCTGCTCCTTGAGCAGACGGGCAGCCGCGCGGCGACGAGAACGCAGATTCTCGATGCGCTCGGTCAAGAGTTCATCCAACTCCTCAATGGAGCGGCGCTCGCGCAGCATGTCCCAGTG
>NZ_JACSPR010000016.1 GCF_014837045.1 Corynebacterium gallinarum | reverse complement strand
GAAATTGGGTATGGCATGGACCCAACTATCAATAGTGCAGGCGAACCAGCCCCGAAGGGTTGGGTAAGGTAGAAGCTATTACCACATCCTCAGAGCCCGCGGTCATCATTTGGCCGCGGGTTTTGTCGTGCTTTGAGCCCGCCCGCCACTTTTCCTGAGGCGGTTCAGCTCCTCGCCCCCCCCTTTTGCACCTGAGGCGAGCGCTTTCTTCAGGGTGCTCAAAACATCCCAGGTGACCTGCGGAAAAGCTACTTTTATGGATTGGGTAAATAACCCGCTTGAATGGTCGCACGCATGCGCGCGCGACCCCCGGTTGCGCTAGGGACAGAGACGGCAAAAAACCGGGAAATGAGCAGAGACAGCGCCGGTACCGCCTCAGGAAAAGTGGTGGCCGGCTTGGGGTGGTTTCTGAACCCCTCGATGTGTCCCTGCGGAAATGGCCTGTTGTGGTGTTCGATGACATTGGTCACATCGTGCGAATGGTTGTTCTATTGGTCGGGGTTGGCCGGCCTGTTATGAATATCGCAGGGTGTGCTATTTAACGCTTCTACCAGTACGCTTACTGTCGTTATGAGTTTTATCACACTTAATTTTCGGGGGTGTTTTGCAATGCGATTAGAACGTTCATTCGTTAGAACATTGGGTAAGCATCAATCGTTGGTGTTTCCCAACTAGTTTGTGATTCATGAGACGTTCGACCCTACTGCATTCCCCGACCTTCTCTTACACATGGGGCATGTCGAACGTACGGCATGGGGGTTAGGTGAGCACATTTTGAGCACACCTGACCACAATTGACCGCTATCCGCTGGGATTATGCGGGAATGAATTACCCGCTTTCACCTGCATAAACGCTAATGAACAGGGAGCTTACCCCGGCTTCTACCCGGTTGGTCGCGGGTTCGAATCCTGCTGGGGGCGCCGAAGTTTCACCAGTTCAGGGGCACTTTCTCACTTCGAGGAGGTGCCCTTGTTTTCGTTCGTGGGCACATTTTGGGGAGTGCCCCTGACCTGTTTCGCTGACTGATTGTTGACTGATACCGGTCGAGGCGTGTCACCCCAGCCTGGTCCGGTGTGATCGCCTGAGGGTCCACTGGGCCACCCCGGTGAGAACTCCTTCCGGTTGTTCGTCTCGTCACGTAGGCCCACCGCCACATCGGCAACCACCCCAAATGTCGACGCAATATTTTCACCCCCTTCAACTCCCGAGACTCCAGTGGCACCCTATGTCCCCTTAAGGAAAGCATTGCACCTGCACAACTAGGGGGTTGTGAAGTTTTTTCCGATATTTGCTTTACACGCGCGACCCACTATGTAAATATGTCACGAGTCACACAGACCCCTACCAGTGACGACACTTACCCTACTTGGTGCGGGCCCCGCCCGTCTCCACTCACGTCCGCAGAGTCATGCCACGGCCTTAAGATCCCCTCACCGCCTGAACATGTGAATGCACATAGACCTATCACAAGGAGCCCCCATGTCACATCCCCTGACGCCGGAACCAGCCCCCTCCGACCCATCGTCGACCACCCCTACCCTTCCCCACCATGGTCCGCCCCGCGGCCGGGAAAAAGTCCAGCCTGTTCAGCTATGAGAACAAACTCGCCGTTTTGTTCATGTTCACCATCGGCCTGGTCTGCTTCGACCGCCTGGCGATCAACTTCCTCATCCCCTACATCCAGGAAGACTTGGAGCTGAACAACACCCAGGTGGGCATGTTGGTCGCTGCCGCTGCCCTCACCTGGTCCCTCACCGCGATTATCGGAGGCCGGCTTTCAGATAAGGTCCGGTCCAAACGCAACTACCTGGTCGTTCTGATCATTGCCTTCTCCCTGGCCTCCATGTTGCAGGGGTTCGCCGGATCCTTCGTCCACCTGGTCATCCTCCGTCTGCTGATGGGTGTATTCGAGGGTCCCGTCGCGCCAGTTTCACAGTCGGTGCTGGCCATTGAATCGTCACCCCATCGTCGCGGCTTCAACCTCGGCATGGCCATGTCCACCGGCCAGGGACTGTTCGGCGCAATTCTCGCCCCGATTGTCGTGGTCGCCCTGGCCGAGCAATTCGACTGGCGGAACGCCTTCTTCTTCACCATGATTCCTGGCCTGATCCTGGCAGGGTTCGTCTGGAAGATAATGCGGGAGCCGGAGGCCCAGGATGCCGACGGCCAGGCCTTCGCCACGGAGCTGCACGAGGGCCATTCGCGCTCGGATATCAGTACCGTACTGCGTAACCGCAACGTCATGCTGGGCGTCACCATGTTCACCGGATTCATGATCTTCGCTATGGTGTTCCAGGTCTACTCCCCGCACTACCTCACCACCGTTCACGGCCTCAGCCCGACGGTCATGTCCTTTGTCATGGCTTCCTTCGGTGTCGGTGCGGCGCTGTGGGGTTTCACCGTTCCCCTCATCTCCGACTACATCGGCCGCAAGCCCACCGCGTTCTTCTTCGCCCTGATCTCAGCCTTCGGGCCGTTTGTCGTCATCTACCTTGACGAGCCGATTGTTCTCGCGATCTCTATGTTTGTCTTCTCCGCCGGCATGGCCGTCGGAGGCATGTCCGCCAACCGTCATCCCGGCCGAAGCGGTCCCGCCGAGCATGGCCGGTCTGGCCGTGGGAATTCCGATTGGGCTGGGCGAACTGATTGGTGGCTTCGGCGGCCCGTTGATCGCCGGAATCGCCGGCGACACCTTTGGCCTCCAGGCCGCTCTCATCGTAGCCTCCTGCGGTTCGTTACTGTGTGCTTTCGCTGCGCTGTTCCTCCGCGAGACGGCTCCACGCATCGTTGCCAAGAAGAACCCGGAAATACCGGTGACCGTGTCCAACACCCCGGAAAGCGAGCAGGTTCCGGTCCAGTAGCCTTCACCTACCGCAGCGGGTCGGCCTACAGAACCCTGGGCGCAGCTACATGGTCGGATCCAGGGCAGGCCCCGTCGATAAGCCCGGCAACGACGACCCCGGAGGACTGATACTTCGACTACCCTGCCCAGTATCAGTCCACATTTTTCATCTCGGGAGGATATATGGGAAATACGTCGCACGCAGGTAAGGGGAGTGCTCTGGCGCTGGGCGTGATCAGTTTCGCGGTGGGTGCGATATTCGCTGCGGCATGGATCTACGGAGTGATGGTCGTGGGCGGACGCGATGATTTCTCGCATGCCCAGGTCGCCGGGGCCAGCATCAATGTCGTGGTGGTTACCGCACTGCTGACCTATCTGGGTTACAGGAAGAACATCCCTGCGACGCGGACCGCCGGAACCGTGACGGTGAGCCTCAGCGCGGCCTTCGGTGCTACTTTCGCCTCGATCGCGGCACCCACCGACTCCACCGGTTTGTGGGCGGTGGGTCTCGTGATTCTGGTGGCGTGTTCCCTCATGGGCACTGGCCTGATCACGGTGATAACAGTGGCGGTGCTGCGCCGGACCGTCTCACGGGAGTCGTAGGCAGTCACAGCCTGCCCTATTTCAGGGGCTGAATGTAATTGGTGTCTAATACATACCGGCCAGGAAATTACCCCACGCCCCACCCGGGATCCGGTAGCTGACCTCCGGATTGGGGCAACCCGGCAAGGCGCTCAGCAAATCCTTGAATCAGTTTCAGGATCCGTTAAGCAATGCCCCCACCCATCCCAGCGGGGGGAATGATGAGCATTCCGAATCTCGCATTATGGGATAGGTCGGTACTGTGTCCCGAAGTTATCCGGAACACAGAAAGTAAACCATGAGTGAACATCAAAACGTGACGACCGGTGAGACAACCTCCACCGCATCGTCGCAGCCCGTTGACCCGATGGATTCCAGCGGTGGCCGGAACTGGTGACTGATCCTCCCCGGGCCCGCCATCGCCATTGTGCTGACCATCCTGCTCCCCGACAGTCTCCCCTTTGAGGGACGCGCCGTCGCAGGTATCGCCATCTGGATGGCCCTGTGGTGGATGACCGAGGCAGTGCCGATCCCGGTGACCTCACTGCTCCCCCTGATCCTCTTCCCGCTCGTCGGTGCGGGCACCATGGAGCAGATCGCTGCCCCCTATGCCAACTCCGTGGTCTTCCTGGTCATGGGTAGTGTGATTCTGGGCCTGGCAACCGAGAAGTCCCAGCTCCACCTGCGCGTGGCCCTGCTGACCATCAAGGCTGTCGGTACCAAGCCCGCCCAGATCGTCCCGGGCATGATGATCGCCTCCGGGTTCATCTCCGCGTGGGTCTCCAACACCGCAACCGCGGTGATCATGGTGCCGATCGCCACCTCCATCATCCAGCTGGTGCGCAAGGTCGACAGCAAGGCCGCCGGAAAGAAATTCTCCGCCGCGATGATGCTCGGTGTTGCGTACGGCGTGACCATCGGCTCCACCGCCACCCTCATCGGCCAGCCCCCGATGGCCCTGATGAAGGCCTACCTACTGGAGTCTCAGGACTTCGACATGGGCTTCGGCCAGTGGATGCTGGTTGGTGTGCCGTGGGCGATCGTCATGACCGCGGTGGCCTGGTTCGTGCTCACCAAGATTGTCTTCCGCCCCGAGGTCGATGAGATCCCCGGTGGCAAGGAGATGATCCACCAGGAATACCAGGCACTCGGCGCGATGCGCACCCCCGAGAAGCGGGTCGGCCTCATCTTCCTGGCCGCCATCTTCTTCTGGGTATTCGTCCCCTTCATCGCGGACATCCCGGTGGTCGCGGAATACCTGCCGTTCCTGTCGTCGATCTCCGACACCCAGGTCGCCATCGCGGCCGCTGTGGCCTGCTTCATCGTGCCAGCGGAAAAGCGCAGCGAGAATCCCCGCAGCACGGCCCTGCTCGCCTGGTCCGCGTCGCGTGAGATCCCCTGGGGTCTGCTGCTGCTCTTCGGTGGCGGCCTGTCCCTGTCCGCCATGTTCACCGCCGCCGGCCTGTCCGAGTGGATCGGAAACCAGGTTTCCGGCATGACGAACCTGCCGAACTGGCTCATCATCCTCGTGGTCATCATCGTTGGACTGGCACTGACCGAGCTGACGTCGAACACCGCCACCGCCGCCGCCTTCTTCCCGATCTTCGGGGCCGTGGCAGTCGGCGTGGGTGTCGATCCCCTCATCATGACCATCGCAGTGACCCTGGCGGTGTGTTCCGCCTACATGCTGCCGGTGGCAACACCGTCCAACGCCGTGGCCTTCGGCTCCGGTGAGGTGACCATCAAGCAGATGGTCAGGGCCGGTGTGTGGCTGAACGTGTTCTCCCTGGTGCTCATCATGATCGTGCTGTACACCCTGGTTCCGCTGGTCTTCAACGTCAGCGTCTAGAAACTCAACGCCAGTACCCCGGTGGTTGCGACCCCCGGGGTTTTCCCATTGAGTAAACCGCCTGCAACAACTGGCAAGGTGTTGAAAAGTACCTGGCCACCGAGGACACTGAAAGGTATGAACAAGGAAAGTCTCACCCTGCCCGTCCCGGAGGGTCTCGCAGAGTCCGCGGCACTGCTCGGAAGTGCCACTGATCATCTCACCGTCGAGCAGGCGCGCAGTTTCGTCATCGAGCAGGTGTCCGGCGTGGATGTGGAGGGGAAGGATGTCTGCATCATCATCCCCGACGGCACCCGGTCCGGCCCGCACGGCCTGATGATCCAGGCGGCCT
Organism: Corynebacterium gallinarum; assembly: GCF_014837045.1. Classification (GTDB taxonomy): domain Bacteria; phylum Actinomycetota; class Actinomycetes; order Mycobacteriales; family Mycobacteriaceae; genus Corynebacterium; species Corynebacterium gallinarum. Next base: position 7,545 of record NZ_JACSPR010000016.1, on the reverse strand, counting down.
ACGATGCCATCGCGGAGCGCGCGGGGTCCATCACCATCCTCATCGCCCTGGGTACCCACGCCGCGATGGAGGAACCGGCCGTCGCAAAGCTTCTCGACGTCCCACCCGGCCGCATCGGTGAGCGCTTCCCCAAGGCGCAGGTGCTCAACCACGACTGGCAGAACCCGGAAGCCATCGCCACGCTGGGTACCGTGCCCGCCGCGGAGATCGAACGCCTCACCCGGGGTCTGCTCACCGGCCGTGACATGGCCGTGCAGATCAACAAGATCGTCGCCGAGGCAGACATCAACCTGGTGGTTGGCCCCGTCTTCCCGCATGAGGTGGTGGGTTTCTCCGGTGGCAACAAGTATTTCTTCCCGGGTTGTTCGGTCCATGATGTCATCGACATCTCCCACTGGGTCGGGGCACTGATCACCGCCTCCGACATCATCGGCACGCTCGGGATCACACCGGTGCGCCAGCTCATTGACACCGCCGCGGAGATGATCCCGGGGGAGAAACTCGCCCTCACCTACGTGGCCACCTCCGCCGAGGGTGGGGGTTCCAACCTGCACTCGGTGGCGTTCGGCACCACCCGGGCTGCCTGGGCCGCCAACGCGCAGGTGGCCTCACGCACCCACATCAAGTGGATGGACCGGCCCTACCCGCGCATCGTGTCCAAGGTCCCGGAGATGTACGAGGACCTGTGGACCGGCGCCAAGGGTGTGTACAAGATGGAACCGGTCTGCGCCGACGGCGGCGAGATCATCGTCTACGCCCCGCACATCACCGAGATCTCCGAGATGCACCCCGGCATCGGGAAGATCGGATATCACTGCATCGATTACTTCACCAAGCAGTGGGACAAATTCAAGGACCACCCGTGGGGTGAGATCGCGCATTCCACCCACGTCCGTGGCCTGGGCACCTTCGATCCGGAAACAGGTGAGGAGAAGCTGCGCATCAACATCACTCTCGCCTCCCAGGTGCCACCGGAGGTGTGCGCGGCCTACAACCTCGGCTACGCCGATCCCGACACCCTCGACTGGGCTGCCTTCGAGGCCGATCCCGACACCCTCGTGGTGGAACATGCAGGCGAGATCCTGCACCGCCTCGAAGCACAGCATTAACCTGACACCGAAAGTTCCCCACCTCATGTCTCTCCCCCAGCCGGATGCATCCGCCGGTGACCTCATTAACCGCGTCGCCGCGCACCTGCCCACCACCGGCAGGCTCGGCATCGCCTACTCCGGTGGCGTGGATTCCGCGACGCTGCTGGCCATCGCCTACCACGTCCTCGGCCCCGACCACACCCTGGCCATCATGGCTGTCTCCCCCTCCCTGGCCTCCCGGGAGAAGGCGATGGCGCTGGACACCGCCGCGTTCATCGGCACGGAGGTGCTCCAGATCCGGACCAACGAGCAGGCTGTGGAGGGGTACCGCGACAATGATGTGGACCGGTGTTATTTCTGCAAGAACGAGATGTTCGAGCGGATTGATGAGGGGGTCGTCGACAAGCACAACCTGGTCGCGGTAGCGTACGGCGAGAACGCCGACGACTCCCGACGCATCGACCGGCCCGGGGCGCGGGCCGCCACTGAGCACGGGGTGCTGCGCCCGCTGTCGGATGCCGGCCTGACCAAGGCGGATGTCCGTGCCGTCGCGCGAGCGTTCCAGCTGCCCGTGGCCGACAAGCCCGCCGCACCGTGCCTGGCGTCGCGCATCCCGCACGGCCACGAGGTCACCGAGGCCAAACTCAAACAGATCGAGGCGGTGGAACTCACCCTCTACCAGCTCGGGTTCAGCGATTCCCGCGTGCGCCACCACGGCGACATCGCGCGCATCGAGCTGCTTATCGACGAACTCCCCCGCGCCACCGCCCCCGACGTGGCCCGACAGATCCAGGCGTCCGCCGGTGAAGCCGGCTTCGGTTACGCTGTGGTGGATCTGCGCGGCATCCAGTCCGGCGCGATGACACTGTCTATCCTCAACGCGAAGGGAACCGTGTGACCGACGAACGCACGAGGAAGGTCGGCGATTTCGCCCACCTGGACCTCGACCGGGTCCGCCGCCGCGGGTACCCGGAGGCCATCTACTGCGAGAGCAAAACCGTCGAACAGGTGGCCGCGATCGCTGCGAGCCTGCGGGAGGTTAACCAGACCACGCTGTTCACCCGCGCCAACCCGGAGCATGCGGCCGCCGTGATGGAGGTGCTGGATGATGTCTTCTACGACCCCGTGGCCCGTTTCCTCGCCTACCCCGCAGCGGCACCTGAGGCGACCGGGGTGTCGGTGCTGGTGCTGTGCGCCGGGACCTCCGATCTGCCGGTGGCCAGGGAAGCCATGCATACCGCTCGCTACCTGGGCCGGTCGGTCTCCCTGATTGCCGATGTCGGCGTTGCAGGCATCCACCGCCTGCTCAGTTATGAGGCGGAACTGCAGGCTGCGGGGGTCGTTGTCATCGCCGCGGGCATGGACGGGGCCCTGCCGAGCGTGGTGGGGGGCCTGGTGTCCTGCCCCGTGGTAGCCGTGCCCACCTCCGTGGGATACGGGGCTGGGGCCGGTGGCATCGCTCCCCTGCTGACCATGCTCAACAGCTGCGCGCCGGGCGTGGGTGTGGTCAACATCGACAATGGGTACGGCGCCGGGCATCTGGCTGCACAGATCGCGGCCCGCTGACCTGCATTCCCGCACAACCCCGACATCGGTAGTGAGGTCGTGGTTGGGCCTGTGCTTAACCCAGAGATCCTGTCCCCAGAGACCACTGTGCTTAACCCAGAGATCGCTGGTGCTCTCTGGACACAGGATCTCGGGGTTAACGAAGCTATTGCCCCTGGGCCCGGCGGAGCACCTCTGATTCGCTGACTCCAAGGGCCTGGGCGGCTGCCCGGACATCCTCGAATTCCGGCTGCCTGGTCTGATCCACACCGCCGCGGGAGCCGATCTTCACGCGCACCTCATGGCCATCCACGTGAACGGTCTCCCACCGGCGGTCGAGGCCCTCACGCTCCACGGCCCAGGATCGCACCCCGAAAGTGGTGGTGTGGCTGAACAACACCTGTTTCACCGCCTCCACCTCCGAGGCTGCGGCCAGGGCGTGGATGGTGTGGGCGGGCCGGCCCTTCTTCATGATGATCGGGGTCAGCCATGCATCCCGCGCACCGGACTCCAGGAGCTGCTCCAGGACACCGGGCCACAGGCGGGCATCCATGTCGTCGATGTTGGCCTCCAGTTGGAGCAGTCTCCCGGTATCGGCGTTGGGGGCCGCATCGTCCAGGATCAGCACGCGGGTGATGTTGGGGCGCCCCGGCATGTCCTTGGTTCCCGCGCCGACACCGATGATGGTGATGGCTCCGTCGGGAAGCGGACCGGCCTCCCTGGCGAAGTGCCGGACCAGGGCCACACCGGTCGGGGTCGCCAGCTCTCCTACCTGCTCCGGGGAACCCCCCACTGCGCCGGAGAGGGTCGGCCAGTCACGGGCCAGTTCCACCACGGCCGGCACCGGGACGGGGATGTCACCATGGGCGGCCTGCACACGGCCGAAGCCCAGGGCGATGGGGGACGAGGAGATGCGGGTCTGCCCCAGCTGTCGGATGGCCTCGCACACACCGACGATGTCAGCGATGGAATCCAGGGCACCGACCTCGTGGAAGTGGATGGTCTCCGGGTCCACGCCGTGGACGGTGCCCTCGGCAATCGCGATGAGCTCAAAGACCGCCAGGGCATCCATGCGGGTCTGGTCAGGCATGCCCGCATCCTGCAGCATCGTGCGGATGGTGGTCCAGGTGCGGTGCGGGTGGTGTTCATGGGTGGTGTGCACCTCCACCTTGAGGGAACGCTGCCCGGCGCGCTGAACCACCTCGGAGGTCAGGCGCACATCACCGGGCACCACCGCATCCACCACCTGCTGGATCTGATCCAGGTCCGCACCGGCGTCGACCAGGGCTCCCAGCAACATGTCTCCGGCAACACCGGCGCTCGCATCAATCCACAGGCTCATGAGGTCAAGGATACAACCCGGTGCTCCACGGGATGGCCGGTGCTGAGGGAAGCGGGGACGTCGATAAGCATCTGGTTGCTGCTGCCGGCAAACGCCGGCGGGCTGGTCTCGTCGCGCAGTTCGCGGATGAACTGGCCGTCGACGAGCACGTCGAGCTCTCGGAGGAGGTCGCGGCGCTCGTCGGTGAAAATCTGCAGGGCCTCCCACGTGTACCCGGAATACGCCCAGATGGTTGTGCCCGGCAGTTCGCGGCGGATGCGGCGCACCAGTGGCAGCAGGTAGCGAGCCGAGAGGAACGGTTCACCACCCACCAGTGTAAGTCCGGCGACGTGACGCCCCGCGAGATCACCGAGGATGCGGTCCTCAAGCTCCGGGGTGTACTCCGTGCCGTAGCCCTTCTTCTGCGCGGCCTTGTTGTAGCAACCCAGGCAGTTGAAGGGGCAGTAGGACACGTAGAGCGAGCAGCGTAGCCCCTCCCCGTCGAGGGTCTGGAAGGGTTTGTAATCGGCGATGCGGAAGACGTCGGTCTGCGCCCAGGTGCGGGACCGGTGATCCATGCGCGCCACGCGATCGTGATAGGTCATGGTCTTACCTCACATGTGTTTGACACGGGAGTTGATCTCCGACTGTCGGCCACTGACCACTGGTCGTTTCATCGGCGCTCCTAGATAACCGCACAGGCGGCGGGTCACCGATGCCTGCGTCTCATCGCGGTTGCCGCAGCCGGGGCAGACATAGCCCTGTTCATCGCAGTGGAACTCACCCTCGAAACCGCAGAGGAAGCAGTGATCCACCGGTGAGTTGATGCCGAAATAACCGACGTGGTCGAAGGCCTCATCCCAGATCGACTCGAACGCCATCGGGTTGACCAGCAGGTTCGGTGCCTCCACGTAGAACATGAAACCGCCCGGGGTGAGGGGCATGTAGGCGGCCTCGAAGTGGATCTTGTCCATCGGGTTAGTGTGAAGATAGCTCGGGAAGTGGAAGGAATTCTCGTAGTAGTCCCGGTCATTGATACCGGGTAGTTCACCGAAGCGGGCGCGGTCCAGCTCGGCGAAACGGTCACACAGGGATTCCGAGGGGGTGGCATAGACCGACAACGCCGCGTGGAACTGATCCTGTGTGGCCGCCACCCGAGTGTTAATGTGTTCCAGGACCCGGTGAGACAGCGCGCGGTGGGCGGCCACGGTGTGCCAGTGGTCATCACCGGTCAGCGCCACCATGGCGTTATGGATGCCGGTGTATCCCAGGGAGATGGATGATCTCTTGTGGTTATCGCCGGTGTAGAAATCACGCACACTGGTCTTCCCCGCCGGGTCGCCCATCCCGCCCTGGGTGTACATGATCGGTGCCTGCTCGAGATCCGCCGACAGGACCACGTCCTCCCGGATCCGCAGCGCGCGGAGGCCCAGGTCAATGGCTTCGTCCAGTCCTGTGAAGAAATCATCCACCGATTCCCGTGCCGCGATTGCGATGCGGGGCAGGTTGATGGACACCACGCCGAGGTTGTTGCGGCCCAGGAGCTCGTAGTCACCATCACTGTTCTTCCAGGGATGCAGGAAGGAACGGCACCCCATCGGGGTGATCAGCTGTCCCTCCTTCAGCTCACGGATCCGGGGAACCGACACCAGGTCCGGATAGATGCGCCGCATGGAACACCGCATGGCCGCCATCTTGATGTCGTAGTTGGGGTCCCCGGGCGCATGGTTGATGCCCTCATCGATGAAGAAGATGATCTTGGGGAAGATCGCGGTCTCGCCACTCATGCCGTTCTCCCGCACCGCGAGGATGGATTTCTGGATCTCACGGCCACACCAGGATGTGGTCATCCCCAGGGAGATGGAGGTGAAGGGTGTCTGGGCCGCGGCGGTGGTGAGGGTGTTCACCTGGTATTCGAAGGCCTGCATCGCATCAAAGATGTCCTTGGCAGTCTTCTTACGTGCCAGCTTTCCCACCAGGTCATCATGCGCATCGGATGAGGGATCAGACCCCAGGAGCCCACTGGCATCGCTGTACAGGCGTCGGTTCTTATCCAGGGTCAGCTCCGCATAGGGTTCGAGCAGACGGTCGATCTCATGGATGGAGATGCCACCGTACTGTTCCCCGGAGATGGCACCGAGCAGCTGCACCAGGAGCGTGGCCGCCACCCCGATGGAACGCGGGGGCTCGATCCGGGCATTGCCCAGGGTGAAACCGTGGGAGAGCAGGTAATCGAAATCCGGTAGTGAGCAGTTCGGCATCGCGGCAAAAGGTGACCGGTCCAGATCGTGGACATGGATGAGTCCCTTGAGGTGGGCGCGACGGATATCCTCCGGCAGCATCTGCAATCCCTTGGCCTTGCTGACGGCACCAGCCAGGATCTCTCGCTGGGTGGTGAAGGTGCGGGCATCCTTGTTGCCGTTTTCGGCCAGGACCTTCTCATCGCCCTCCACCACCCTGGCGACCGCGTGGGTGATATCGGCGGAGCTGTTGATCATCTCCTCCTGGCTGCGCCCATAATCCCGGAAGGCGGCCAGGGCGGCGGGAGACTGTGCAAGGGCATCCTCCACGAAGCGGAACAGATCCGCGGTGCTGATGATCTGATGCTCCGCTACGCGCCGGGTGATCTCCCCCAGCAATTGCGCGCCAGGGGCGTGGAGCGGTTCTCCGGAGCTGCGTTCCGCCGCCTCCAGGCTGCTGAGGATCTTGCGGGGACGGTAGTCGACGACACGGCCATCTTTCTTCAGCACCGAAAGTCCGATGAGTAGTTCTTCGGTGGGGAGCGTGTCGGGTGCGGTCATGTGAAACTCTCTTCTTCTGTCAAGGCGGTTTCTGAAAAGGCGGTGTAATTACACTGTTGTAAAGCACCATAACCCCGATTCATCATTTGTTCATATTGCACTCATAGGCATTGAATTCCGCGCGTGCCACTACATCTAGTAGCACCCATGGGGGTGCACCACTGAATCGGCGATTGATTCCCGCTGCATTACCCCAACCCACCCAACGAGATAAGACAGCTCCATAAATGCCGCCCCATTCACAGGGACCCACATCTAGAGCTCCGCCTCAGCGCCAAGCACCCCCGAAAGAGGGGCCAGGAACCAGAAAACCCCGCGGAATTCCACCCCTGCCCGCCAGACCACCGGGCGACAACAGATGGAACCACCCACCGAACCCCAAAGGTCACCACAGCAACAAAAGCCCCAAATCATGCCCCTTCAACCGTCCTGAACTGGCGTTTTTGTTATTTCCAGAGAGTGGGCTAATGTTAGTCTCGCTGCTTTTGAGCAGCAATGGTGGCTGTAGTTCAGCTGGTAGAGCACCAGGTTGTGATCCTGGGTGTCGCGGGTTCGAGCCCCGTCAGCCACCCCGAATAATCCCCTTACCTGCACAAACAGGTTGGGGGATTTTTACATTTTCAGCCGCCTACGCTTTAACCTACGCTTAAGGTTCGGTTTTTCACTGTTCCGCCTCGCCCCCAAAGGCCGCAGCAACGCCGCCATGGCCACGTGTTCAGACCCGTACCCAGATTGCAGCCCTGCAGCGCAAGCTTGGGGTTACCACCGTTTACGTCACCCACGACCA
>NZ_JACSPR010000015.1 GCF_014837045.1 Corynebacterium gallinarum | reverse complement strand
ATGACCACCCCAACCTTGGTTGGGGTACGACAAACATAAAAATAAATGGCACACTATTGAGTTCTCAAACAACATTCACATGCTCGACCGGGGTAATCTTTTGGTTGATTTCCGCTCTCAGCAGCTGAAGATTCACTATATTGCGTTCCGTTTAGGAAGTCAACTTCGATTTCATCTCCTTGTCACCTCGGTTCAACCACCGTCTCCCGTTGGGATGTGGTAGCTGCTCGCTGCGACTTGAACTAATTTACACACGACCGCCAGAACCCACAAACCCGCAGGTCATGGCATTAAAGACCCGCCACAACATTGTTGGGCGGGGATCTTTTCGTCGCAAAGCGCACAAAAGCCCGGGAACCAATGAGGTTCCCGGGCTCTTACCTACTTGATCTTCACGCCGGCAAAGTTCTTCTTCCCCTTGCGCAGCACCAGCCACTGGCCGTGCAACAGATCGGACTCGGAGGGCTCCCAGTCATCAGCGGTGATTCGCTCGTTGTTCACGTACGCGCCGCCTTCAGAGATGGTGCGACGGGCCGCGCCCCTCGAATCGACCAGGCCGGAGGCGATGAGCAGATCCACGATGGTGCGTGGCTCGCCGGCCGGGATCTCGGCGACCTCAGTCTCGGACACCGACGCGGCGAGGGTCTTCTCATCCAGGTCGCGCAGCTCGGCGCGACCGAAGAGTGCCTGCGCGGCCAGCTCCACCGCGGCGGTCGCCTCTTCTCCGTGGACCAGGTTGGTCATCTCGCGTGCCAGGCGGCGCTGCGCCTCGCGCTTGAAGGGGCGCTCGGCAACCTCGACCTCGAGCTCATCCAGCTCCTCCTTCGTCAGGAAGGTGAACCAGCGCAGGTACCGGATGACATCGGCGTCGGCGGCGTTGATGAAGTACTGGTACCAGCTGTACGGGCTGGTCATCTCCGGATCCAGCCACAGGGAGCCGCCGCCGGTGGACTTGCCGAACTTCTTGCCCTCGGAGTCGGTGACCAGGGGCACGGTGATGCCGTGGACGGACTTGCCCTGGACGCGACGGTTGAGGTCCACGCCGGAGACGATATTGCCCCACTGGTCGCCGCCACCGACCTGGAGGGTGCAGTCGAAGCGCCTGTTGAGCTCCACGAAGTCATTGGCCTGCAGCAGCATGTAGGAGAACTCGGTGTAGGAGATGCCGTCTGTTTCCAGGCGACGCTTGACCGTGTCGCGCGCCAGCATGGTGTTCAGCGGGAAGTGCTTGCCCACATCACGCAGGAAGGTGACCACGGACATGTTATTGGTCCACTCGGCGTTGTTGACCAGGCGGGCGGCGTGATCGCCGTTGAAGTCGACGAAGCGGCTGAGTTGGTCGGAGATGCGCTCGGCCCACTCGGCGACGGTGTCGGCGGAGTTCATGGTGCGCTCCCCCACGTCACGGGGATCGCCGATCATGCCGGTGGCACCGCCGGCGAGCACGATGGGATTGTGGCCGGCCTGCTGGAAACGACGCAGCATGAGCAGCGGGACGAGGTGTCCGGCGTGCAGGGAGGGCCCGGTCGGGTCGAAACCGCAGTACAGGGTGATCGGTTCCTGGGTGGCCTCACGCAGGGCGTCGATATCGGTGGACTGGTTGATCAGTCCGCGCCAGCTGAGCTCGTCAATGATATTGGTGGTCATGATGGTGTGGGGTGTGTCTTTCTTGTCTGATTCCGATTAGGAGGAGGGGGTCCACTCGGTGGCCTCGTCGATGAGCAGCACCGGGATGCCGTCGTCGATGCGATAGGCCAGTCCGAGGCGTTCATTCACCAGGAGCTGCTCGCTCTCCAGATATCGCAGTGGGCCCTTGTCCTTGGGGCAGGCCAGGACTTCAAGAAGCTTCGGATCAAGACTCATGCCGAACATCCTACTTGGCCCCGGGCGCACGCTTATCGACGCCTCCCCCGTCGCCGCCATCGCCACTGTCCCCGCGTTCCCCGCGTTCCAGCGGTAGCTGGCCGAACTGCATGTGCAGGATCCGGTTGTGGTCCTCCAGGCGGTTGAGGCTGTTGCGGGTGATGGCGTCATAGATACTGTCCGCCTCCCCGCGCAGCAGATCAAAGGATCCGATGATGTCCCCGATGGCCTGGGCGTTGCGTCGATCCGGGATGGCCAGGTAGGCCTGCACCACCGACGGGATGTAATCGAGGATCATGGAGCGCACCGTCACCTGGTGTTCGGGGAAATCCACCAGATGCCCCCAGTTGTCCAGCACCCGCTCCAGAGCGTGTTCCAGCTCTGCCATGGAGCTGGAGACAGGCTCGGGCACCCGGGTGTCCAGCAACACCCTGCGCTGGTCATGTACGCGCTGCCTGAGCTGATCGGGCTGTACCAATTCGACCCGTGGTGCCCGGTCCAGTGCCGGGGTGGTGCGGGCCGGGGTGAGCAGCACACCCGCGCCGTAACCGGCCACCGCCACCAGGGGCCAGAACACCCCGAGTCCCGTCACCAGATGCACGACGATGATCAGGGTGGCCACGAGCATGCCCACGATGTTTTTGCGGGAGGTGAAAAACCCGCTGTTACTGGTAGGCACGGATCTCCTTGAAGGCCTCCTCCAGGCCACCGTTCATGGCATCGAAGGTCTTGCCACCGGTGAGCCCGGCGAGGTTCTCCATCTCGGTGATGTTGGCTTCGCCGTAGAGGATGACAAAGACGGGGATGCGTTTCTTCTCCGTCGGCAGCTCGGAGTACAGGCGCTGGAAGTGACCGAAGCTGAGGCCACTGGTCTGTTCGCCGTCGGTCATCAACACGATGGAGGGGATGGAGGCGCCGGTTTCCACCTCGTCATAGGCCTGGATCAGTGCGTCGTAGATGCCGGTTCCGCCCTCTGCCTGGAGAGCGACCACCCCGTCGACAAGCTCCTGTCGCTGCGGGCCGCCCACCTCATCCACCGTGGCGGTGATGGACTCCCCGGGGGAGAAATTGAATGGGATGATGGTGACGTTCTCCCGCTCGCGCAGCGAGACATCCCCGGTCAGCGAGGAGGCCTCACCGGAGATCATGTCCAGCATCGTCGAGCGCAGCAGTTCCATCCGTGTCCCCGCCATGGATCCGGACACATCCAGCACGAAGGTGGTGTTGCCGGGGACACGGAGGTCATTGTTGTAGGCGGCGATGAGGGCATCGGTCACCGTCCGGTCGCCGGGGAAGGGCTGCTCGATGACAAACGCCTGGGCCAGTTCCGGTGGCAGGATCGCCATGGGATCCACCGGGCGGCGGAAGGTGTCGGTGAGGTGTTCCGGGTGGTCCAGCATCCAGTCGGCGAGCGCCTCCACCTGCTGGGTTGCCTCCGCATCGGCGGTGGCCAGGGGTGTCAGTGGATAATCGGCGCTCACCACCCCGTCCGCGGGCACGACCACCCGCAGGCCGGCGTTATCCTCTGCGTTGATGGTGTGCAGGACGGATTCATAGTTGATCAGCGCGTTCGCGCGGTTCGGATCCCGGAGGAAGGCATCCTTCAACCACCCGGAGGACCCCGAGGTCATGGTCTGACCCGACAGGAAGGACCGCAGTTCAGGCGCCACCTCATCAACATCCTCCAGGGTCAGGGCCTGACCGGTGTCGGCATAGGCCGTGGCCACCGACACCAGGGCGGAGAACCCGGAGTTGGAGGTGGAGGGATCCGTCATGCCGAACGTGAGCTGCCCACTGGCAGCAGCCGAACCGATCTCAGCCCAGGTGGGTTGCCGGTCAGCCCACCCGAGGCGCCTGGCGTGGTCACCGGCGACCCCCAGCGCCACAGGCGAGGACGCGATCTTGGTGGCCTCACCCAGCTTGTCCGATGCCCCGATCAAGTCCACATAACGGTTGGTGGCAAACCAGGTGGCATCGACATCATCATCGAAATCCCCCTGTTTGAGCCGTTCGCTGTTCTCCAGCGTGCCGCCGGGAAACTCCAGCTCGATGGTGAAACCGAGGTCCCCGGAGGCCTGCTCCACCACCGCCTCCAGATCACGGAGTTCGGTGGCGGCGACGATGCGGAGTGGGTCGTCGTCAAGCACCACCGAGGGCACGCCGGAGGTCTCCGAGGTGGCGGTGTCCGTACCCTGGGCGCAACCGGCCATGACGACGGTGGACAGCACCAGGGCGGCAAGGGGTAGAAGGCTCTTCATCACTGTTCATCCTCCGGAGACGCGTCAGGCCCTCCCGCTGGGCTGTAACTGGCGGAGACCCCCTCGATGAGGACCTCCAGGGTGTCATAGTCGGGCGGGTCGATGCCCAGCACCTGGTCCGGGATGACGTCATCGACATCGAGGTCAGCCATCACGCGGGTGAACACCTGACCATCCTGGGGGCGGAAACCATGGCGCGCAGCCAACTCCTGCAGCTGCGGATCCTCTGCGAGAAGTCGACCCACCTCCGCGCCCTCCTCCGTCAAACCGACGGCGGTGTGCTTGGTGAACACCGTGGGATACGGATACGCCAGCACCTTCCCGTCACCGGGTTCAATGCGGCCATCCTCCGAGGCGAGCTCATTGAGGAACTGGGCCTCGTAGATCACGACCATCGGCTTGGACCCCATGCCCTGGGAGAGATAATCCGCAAACGGCCCGGCGGAGGTGGACTCGGTGTATCCCTGCCCCAGGAAGAACTGGCTGAGCTCCGGCACCAGGGCGGTGGCGTCTGGTGCGCCGACCACCACCGCGCCGTCATTGGCCGCCCACGATAATAGCGACAGATACATGGCCGCCGAGTTGGAGGTGCGCACATCCGTGGAGGACAGCTGCACCCGGCCCGGCGAGGGGAACTCATCCCCCAGATCACGCCACCGCGTCCCCTCCTGCGCCAGCTCAAGATAGGCCACCATATCGATGTACCAGTGGCCGTTTTCCTGCCGTGCCACACCCGCGCGCTCCAACATGGTGAGGACGGGCTCGAAGGTGGCCACCGCTATCGACGAGTTGAAGGGGGTGTACTCACCGGTGGAGGTGACCTTCTCCAGCAACTTCTGCGCGGCAGGTGCCGACGAGGGGAAAGCAAGATCAAACCCGGAGAGATCGGTGTCCGTGGCGACTCTCCGCGACCCCGCGGTGGTCACCTCCACCCGGTAACCGTGCTCTGCGAAGACGTCCCGGACCCCGGGGTCATCGAAGAACGCCTTCTTCTCCGACCCGATCACGGCCTGAACGGTGGTGAGATCCGACTGGTCGGACAGGTGGGCTGCAGCACTGTCATCCTGGCCGAAACCGGGGATGGTGATGGTCCCCCTCCCCGCCAGGACCGCCACCACAGCGAGGACCAGCAGGATGATGCCCAACACAACAGAAACACCCCTGCCACGATTTCTTCCGGATCGCGCAGAGGTGTCAGTCATGGCCTGATGGTAAGTGCGCCCACCGGGGCCCGCAACCGCTCGAAAAAATACTCCGTGCCTGGTTACACCCGTGGTGCTACACCCGTGGCACCACGGCTGGAGCCCGCACCGGCACCGGCTAGGCGTCCGCCACGGTGAAACGGGTGCGGCGGTGCGCCGGGCTCTCGATCTCATCCAGGACAGCCACTGCGAAGGTTCCGGTGGTCACCCTGTCCCCGGCCGGGGCATCGTCGGACAGCACATAGGATTCTGCCTTCTCACCAGGGGCGATCTCCGGCGACGGTGCCAGCATGACCCAGTCCAGGTCCTTGTCTGCGGAACGGTAGAGGTTGAGGACCTCCACGAAACTGCGTGGCTCGTCGGCGTACTCCTCGGGAATGACCCCGGCGTTGATCAGCAGGGTGCCGTCGGGCATCTCCAATCCACCGGCACCGCCCACGACAAAGATGCGGGAGGTGGGGGCGGCGGCGATGAGATCGGCGTGCGCCCGGATGACGGGTCCGAAATCACCTGTTTCCCGGCCGCCGGGCACAGAGATGACCAGCACGTCCGACTCCACTGCGAGGGCCATGACGGCGTCGGTGTCGGTGAGGTCGAGGGCCCTGTAGGTCACGCCCTGGACCGGGTTGCTGGCGACGCCACTCCGGTTGGTGCCGATGACCTCATGGCCACGCTCCTGCGCCTCACGGGCGATGGCGCTGCCGATCATTCCTGTGGCTCCGATGATGCTGATCCTGCTCATGGGGTTCTCCTTCTCTCAGGGGGTTGAATGGTGTGGCATCCACCCTACCTGATTACTAACTAAGGGTAAGTGTTTCACTTACTAGTGGTTAGCTTTGGCGCGGTCCGCGCGATAAGCTGGATCTATGAGCAACGCGTCCCCTCCCTGGAACCCCCACAGTGCACACTGCGCCAGCCGCGACCTCCTTAGCGCCGTCGGCGAGAAGTGGGCGATCCTGATCCTCACCTCCCTGGGCACCGGAGCAATGCGGTTCGGTGAGCTGGGACAGTCCGTGGAGGGAATTTCCCAGAAGATGCTCTCCCAACGCCTGCAGCGCCTGGTCGCCGACGGACTGGTCGAACGCACCATGTATAAGGAGATCCCACCCCGGGTCGACTATGAACTGACCCCCCTCGGCCGTTCGGTCCTCCCCCTCCTGCAGCTGCTCGTCCAATGGACCATCGGGAACATGGATCAGGTGGTGGACAACCGTGAGCGGGTCTCCGAGTCAGAGGATGAGCTCAAGGGTTGATCGTATTCGTTGGTTTGTGGGCTGGGCGTCGGCATAACCCCAGGACGCCCAACGCAAACCAACGAAAACGTTCATGCCCCCACTCCCCCACCGGGACAACCCAGCACACCCGTTGGCAAAAACTGTTGGTTTGTGGGGTGCGCGCCCGCAAAACCCCAGGAGCCTGCACACAAACCAACAGTTTTTGCCACACCCCGGCCCATAGAAAAATCCCCGGTATCTGAACCAACAATGGTTCAGGTACCGGGGATTTACGTCAGTTGACGTTTACGCAGCCAGGAAGACCTAACCCCGCACCGGGGTGGTCGCCCAGGCCAGATGGTCGGCATTGGCCTGGTTGATGCGGTCGCGCTGTTCGCTGACACGGACGCCGGCGGTGCCACCTCGGGTGGCGCGGGAGGCCACGGCGCCTTCGATGGTGAGCACGTCGCGGACCGCGGGGGTCAGTCGGGAATCCACGCCGGCCAGTTCCTCATCAGTGAGGTCGACCAGGCCCACTCCCCTGCCCTCGGCGATGCGCACGCAGGCACCGGAGGCTTCATGCGCCTCGCGGAAAGGCACGCCTTCGCGGACCATCCACTCGGCCAGGTCGGTGGCCAGGGTGAAGCCGGCGGGTGCGAGTTCGCGCATGCGGTCGGTGTTGAAGGTCAGGGTGGAGACCAGTCCGGTCATGGCCGGGAGCAGCAGGTTGAGCTGGGCGACGGAGTCGACGATCGGCTCCTTGTCCTCCTGCAGGTCACGGTTGTAGGCCAGGGGCTGTGCCTTGAGGGTGGCCAGGAGTCCCGTGAGGTTACCGATGAGACGACCGGTCTTACCGCGGGTCAGTTCGGCAACATCGGGGTTCTTCTTCTGCGGCATGATGGAGGATCCGGTGGACCAGGCATCGGACAGCACGATGTAGCCGAATTCCGGGGTGCACCAGGCGATGATCTCCTCGGCCAGGCGGGACATGTCCACGGCGATCTGCGCAAGCACGAAGGCCGCCTCGGAGGCGAAGTCACGTGAGGAGGTGGCATCGATGGAGTTGTCGGCTGCGGAGTCGAAACCGAGTTCCTCGGCGATGGCCTCCGGGTTGAGCTGCAGGGAGGATCCCGCCAGTGCACCGGAGCCGTAGGGTGATACCGCCAGGCGTTTGTCCAGGTCACGAATGCGCTCGAGGTCGCGCAGCAGCGGCTGGGCGTGGGCCTGGAGCTGGTGTGCCAGCAGGACTGGCTGGGCTGCCTGGAAGTGGGTCTTGCCGGGCATGATGGCATCGGGGTGGGCTGCGGCCTGGGTGGTGAGGGCGTCGACAAGCTCGGTGACGCCGACGGCGATGCCACGGACGGCGTCGCGCACCCACATGCGGAAGAGGGTGGCCACCTGGTCATTGCGGGAGCGGCCCGCGCGCAGGCGACCGCCGACCTCGGGGCCGACGCGGTCGATGAGGCCGCGTTCCATCGCGCCGTGCACATCCTCATCGGAGGGCAGCGGGCCGAAGGAACCATCGGCGACATCGCGGCCGAGCTGGTCCAGGCCCTCGAGCATGGTGTTCAGGTCGGCGTCGCTGAGCAGACCCGCGGAATGCAGGACCTTCGCGTGGGCCTTGGAGGCCAGCACATCATAGGGGGCGAGCACCCAGTCGAAATGGGTGGACACACTCAGGGCGAACATGGCCTCGGAGGGGCCGCCGGAGAACCGGCCACCCCACAGGGCACCTTCGTTGGTTCCGTGCTTTTCCACGCGTTGATCCTCTACTTTCCGTCGTGTCAGAAATATTCAGCAACCAGGGGCGAACAGGGCCTAGTTGTCGCCGGCCTCGCGGTCGCGCTTGTTGGCGATCTTGGAGGACAGGCCGTGCAGCTGGACGAAGCCCTTGGCTGCGGTCTGGTCGAAGGTGTCGCCGGTGTCGTAGGTGGCCAGGTTGAAATCGTAGAGGGAGGAACCGGAACGACGGCCGTTGACGGTGACCTTGCCTGCGTGCAGCACGAGGCGGATATCGCCGGTGACGTGCTCCTGGGTGGACTCGATGAAGGCATCCAGGGAGCGCTTCAGCGGGCCGAACCAGAGACCGTCGTAGACCTCCTCGGACCAGCGGGCGTCGATGCCGCGCTTGTACCGGGCCAGCTCACGCTCGATGGTGACATCCTCCATGGCCTCGTGGGCGGTGATGAGGATGATGGCACCCGGTGCCTCGTAGATCTCGCGGGACTTGATGCCCACGAGGCGGTCCTCGACCATGTCGAGACGACCGACACCCTGTGCGCCACCACGGCGGTTGAGCTCCTCGATGGCCTCGAGCATGGTGACCGGACGGCCGTCGATGGCGACGGGCTTGCCGGACTTGAAGGTGATGATGACCTCATCCGGGGCGTTGCCCAGGGCGGGATCCTCGGTGTAGGCGTAGAGATCCTTGGTCGGTGGGTTCCACAGGTCCTCGAGGAAACCGGTCTCGATGGCACGGCCCCAGACGTTCTGGTCGATGGAGAACGGGGAGGCTGCGGACTGCTCGATCGGGACGTTGTTCTCCTCGGCGAACTCGATGGCCTTGTCGCGGGTCCATGCGTAGTCACGTGCCGGGGCGATGATCTCCAGATTGGGGTCGAGGTCCATGAAACCGACCTCGAAGCGGACCTGGTCGTTGCCCTTGCCGGTGCAACCGTGGGAGACGTGGGTGCCACCGTGCTCCTTGGCGGCCTGCACGAGGTGCTTGACGATCAGCGGACGCGAGATCGCGGACACCAGCGGGTACTGCTTCATGTACATGCCGTTGGCCTTGATGGTGGGCAGGCAGTACTCCTCGGCGAACTCATCCTTAGCGTCGATGACGATGGATTCGACCGCACCGCAGTCGAGCGCACGCTGGCGGACGGACTCCATGTCCTCGCCACCCTGACCGAGGTCGAGGGAGACGGCGACAACCTCGCCGCCGGTCATCTTGGACAGGTACGGGATGGCGACAGAGGTGTCCAGGCCACCGGAGTACGCGAGTACGACACGATTGGTCATGAGTTTCTAGCTCCTTATTAAGTGAAAAGTTCTAAAGAATGTGAAGTTGTTCCCGGAAGGCACGCGGTACAGCTCGGATAGACCCGCCTCATACCTTACCTTCCGGCCCGCGGGCCCCGGCACGACCACCCAGTAGTTCGCCGAGGTCGCGTCCGGTCAGGGGTTCGCGGGCGAGGACGAAGACGGTGTCATCGCCGGCGATGGTGCCCACGACCTCCTTGAGGCCCACCCGGTCAATGAAACTGGCCAGGTACTGGGCGGCTCCGGGGGGTGTGCGCAGCATGGCGATATTGCCGGAGTGGTCGGTGGAGACCAGCAGTTCATCGAGCATGCGTCGCAGTTTCTCCTGGGGTCCGCGCAGGTCCTCGCCGATGGTGGTGTCCACCGGTCCGATCGCGTAGAACGCGCGTCCGCGGTCGGGGCGGACCTTGCGGGCGCCGAGTTCATCCAGGTCGCGCGACAGGGTGGCCTGGGTGATGTCGACACCCTCGTCGAGAAGCAGTTCGGACAGCTGCACCTGGCTGGTCACCCGCTGCCGGTTGAGGATCTGCACGATCAGCGCCTGGCGTGCGGTGCGGGTCACCGGGGCGCTTGTCGACGCCCGCCCGTCATCCATGCTCATGGAATCAGTCCTCAGCCCGGCTGGTTTTCCAGAAGCCACACCAGCAGTGCCTTCTGTGCGTGGAGTCGGTTCTCCGCCTCGTCGAACACGCGGGAGGCGGGTCCGTCGATGACGGAGGCCGACACCTCGCTGCCGCGGTAGGCCGGCAGACAGTGCAGGAAGATCGCATCGTCGTTGGCCCGGGCCATGATTTCGTCATTGACCTGGTAGGGCACGAACGGGGTGGTGCGGTCGATGCCGTCGTTCTCCATACCCATGGACACCCAGGTGTCGGTGATCACGACATCGGCACCGGCGACCTCGTCGAGGCTGTCGGTGACGGTCACGGTCGCACCGGTCTCCTGGGCACGTGCCCGGGCGCGGTCGACGAAGACCTGCTTCGGCTGGAACCCTGACGGGGCGATGATGGAGATGTCCATGCCCGCGGTGGCGAAGCCAATCATGTAGGAGTTGGCCATGTTGTTGTCCCCGTCGCCGAGGTAGACGGCCTTCTTCCCCTTCAGCCCCGCAGGGCCCTGCTCGGGGCTGAGGTTCTCCACGATGGTCTGCAGGTCCGCCAGGATCTGGCAGGGGTGCAGGTCATCGGTGAGCGCGTTGACGATCGGCACGGTGGCGGTCTCTGCCATGTCGGTGAGGTTGGACTGGGCGTAGGTACGCCAGACGATCGCCTCGACATAACGGGACAGCACAGCACCGGTGTCCTGCAGGGTCTCCCCCTTGCCCATCTGGGAGCTGCCAGAATCCACCACGATGGCATGCCCACCAAGGTGCGCGATGCCGGCGTCGAAGGAGAAGCGGGTACGGGTGGAGGTCTTGTCAAAGAGCACCGCCACCGACAGTGGCCCCTCCAGCGGACGCTTGGCCAGCGGGTTCTTCTTCAGCTCGGCGGCCAGGGTCAGGACCTCGGCCTGCTCGGCCGGGGTGAGGTCATCATCGGCGAGGAAATGCCGAACATTCAGGTTGGTCATGTTTCAAGCCTTTACTTTAAGCGTTCAATTCGGCGAGCACCGCGGCCAGGGCACGGACGGAGTCCCTGATCTCGTCCTCGGTGATCACCAGCGGCGGGGTGAGACGAATGATGTTATCCGCCGGGGCGTTGAGGATGAGACCGTGCTTGAAGCCTGCGGTCACCGCCTGCTTGGCCACGGGCTGATCCAGTACCACACCGAGCATGAGGCCGCGTCCGCGGACATCAGCGACATCTGCAACCTCATGCAGCTGCTCCACGAAGAGCTCCCCCTTGCGGGTGACATCGGCGCAGAACTCATCATCGATCACCGAGAGCACCGCGCGTGCAGCCGCCGCGGAGACCGGGTTGCCACCGAAGGTGGTTCCGTGCTTGCCGGGGCCGAAGAGCTTGGCGGCCTCACCGGTGGCCAGGCAGGCACCGATCGGTAGGCCACCGCCCAGGCCCTTGGCCATGGTCACCACATCGGGTACGACACCCTCGTGCTGGTGGGCGAAGAAATCACCGGTGCGGCCGATGCCGGTCTGCACCTCATCGACGATGAACAGCAGGCCGTGCTTGTCGCACAGTTCACGCACACCGGTGAGGAAACCCTCGGGTGCGGGGATGACGCCGGTCTCGCCCTGGATGGGTTCCAGGATGATGGCGGCCGTGTCGGTGGGATCGGATTCCACCAGGGTGGTCAGGTAATCCAGGTCGCCGTAGGGGTAGAACTCCACGCCGCTGGGCAGGGGTGCGAACGGGGTGCGTTTGTCCGGCTGGCCGGTCAGCGCGAGTGAGCCCATGGTGCGGCCGTGGAAACCGTTGGTGGCCGCGAGGATGCGGTGGCGACCGGTCAGGCGTGCAAGCTTGAACGCAGCCTCATTGGCCTCGGCACCGGAGTTGCAGAAGAACACCTGCGTCTGGGAGGCAATGGTGGCGTCGTCAAGCGAGAAGCGTCGCACGAGCTCGGCCGCAACCTCGACGACCGGGCGGGTGGCGAACAGGTTGGAGACGTGACCCAGCTGGGAGAGCTGCGTGGTCACCGCCTCGATGATCGCGGGGTGCGCGTGGCCGAGGGCGTTGACTGCGATCCCGGCGAGCAGGTCGATGTAGACATTGCCGTCGACGTCGGTAACGGTGGAGCCCTTGCCGGTGACCAGTTCAACCGGTGGGGTGCCGTAGGTGTTGAGCAGTACCTGGGGCCAGCTGGTGAGCGTGTCCTCCACGGTGGCGCGGTTCTTCATCTATACGTGTCCGTCCTGGTTGTTCTTTCTAAATACGGTGCCCTCCGGGTAGTCCTCCCGGTCGTAGTTGTCGGGCAGCACCATGGTGCCGATGCCACCCATGGTGAGCAGCTCGAGGAGCACCGAGTGGGCGATGCGGCCGTCGATGACGTGAGCGGCACTGACTCCCCCGCGCACGGCGTTGAGGCAGGACTCCATCTTCGGAATCATGCCCGCATCAAGCCCCGGCAGAATGGCGTCAAGTTCGGAGGCGACGATCTTGGACACCAGCGAGCTCTTGTTGGGCCAGTCGGTGTACAGACCCTCGACGTTGGTGAGCACGAGCAGACGCTCTGCACCGATGGCGGAGGCCAGTGCGCCGGCGGCGGTGTCGGCGTTGATGTTGTAGACCTGGCCGTCGGCACCGGGGGCGATCGTGGAGACCACCGGGATGCGACCGGCGTCGATAAGGTCCATCAGCGAGGTGGCGTCAACGTTGACGATGTTGCCCACCAGCCCGATGTCGGTGGGGGTGCCGTCGATATCCACGAGGCGCTTCTCCGCGGTGAACAGACCGGCATCCTCACCGGAGGTACCCACCGCGTACGGGCCGTGGGAGTTGATCAGTCCGACCAGGTCGCGACCGACCTGGCCGAAAAGCACCATGCGAACAATCTCCATGACCTCCGGGGTGGTCACGCGGAACCCGCCCTTGAACTCGCCCTCCAGGCCCACGCGGCGAAGCATGTCGGAGATCTGCGGACCGCCGCCGTGGACCACGACCGGCTTGGCGCCGACGGTGCGCAGGAACACCATGTCCGCGGCGAAGGCGGCCTTGAGGCTGTCATCCACCATGGCGTTGCCACCGTATTTGACCACGACGATCTTGTCGCGGAAATGCTGGAGCCACGGCAATGCCTCAGCGAGCACATGGGCCCGCTCCTCATCGCCGAGGTTCTTGATCAATTCGTTCATGTCCTTCTCCCCACGTGTGCTTGTCGACGTTCCACCTCCCGGACGTTTCCCGTCCGGGGTGCGGTGGTGTTAGGTGCTGTACGCGGAGTTGATCTCCACGTAGGAGTAGCTGAGGTCGGTGGTGCGCACGGTGGCCTGCCCCTCGCCACCGGCACCCAGATCAACACGCACGGCGACGTCCGCGCCGGAGAGATCCACCTCGCGGGCACCCGGAGCGCCGGTGGAGTCAAGGCAGACGGCCTGATCATTGAAGTACACGGCGATGTGATCCGGGTCCATGTCCGCATCGGCCATGCCGACGGCAGCCAGGACGCGGCCCCAGTTGGGGTCGGATCCGAACATCGCGCACTTGAACAGGTTGTCGCGGGCGATGGTGCGTGCGGCGTTGATGGCCATCTCATCGGTGGTGGTGCCCGTGACGGTGACGCTGACGCGCTTGGTCACGCCCTCCGCATCGGCCTGCATCTGATCGGCCAGATCGGAGCAGGCGGCGAAGACCGCGTCATTGAGCTCCTCCTGGGTGGGCTTGATGCCGGTGGCGCCGGAGGCCAGCAGGAACACGGTGTCATTGGTGGAGGTGGAGCCGTCGATGTCGAGGGTGTCGAAGGTGACGGCGGTGGCCTTGGCCAGGGCGGTGCGCGCCATGGCCGGGGTGATGGAGGCGTCGGTGGTCAGGCAGACCAGCATGGTGGCCAGGGACGGGGCCATCATGCCCACGCCCTTGCCCATCGCGCCCAGGGTCCAGCCGTCGGCGAAGACGACGGTCTCCTTATCCACGGTGTCGGTGGTCATGATGGCGTGTGCGGCGGCTTTACCGTTGTCCCCCAGTGCGCCCTCGGCGGTGAGGGTCTCGATGCCGGCGGTGACCTTGTCCATGGGCAGCAGCTCACCGATGAGACCGGTGGAGCACACCCCGATGTCCTCCGGCGCGAGGTTCAGTTTCGTGGCGAGGGTGTTGACGGATTCGCGGGCATCGACATCACCCTGGGTGCCGTTGCAGGCATTCGCGTTGCCGGCGTTGTAGAGCACCGCCTTGAGCTGTCCGTCGGCGACGTTCTCGCGGCTGACCTTGACCGGTGAGGCGATGACACGGTTGCGGGTGAACACCGCGGCGGCGGTGTACTCGGGTCCCTGGTTGACCACGAGGGCCATGTCGGGCTTGCCCGAGGGTTTGATACCCGCGGTGGTCGCCGAGGCGACGAATCCCTGGGGTGCGGTGATGCCGGTCTGGGCCATCTGGTGCTCCGATTCCTGTTACTGGTGTGGTGGGGTTGTTAAGGTGCGACGCCGGTGCGTGGGAGACCGGCGGTCTCCTCGAAGCCGAGTGCGAGGTTCATGCACTGCACGGCCGCGCCACCGGTGCCCTTGGTGAGATTGTCGATGGCCGAGGTGACCAGCACCTTGCGGGCCACGGTGTCCACCTCGATCTGGACGTGGCACATGTTGGATCCGACCACGTTCTGGGTCTGGGGCTGAACCCCCTCTGGCAGGACGAGCACGAAGGGCTCATCGGCGTAGAAGTCCTCGTAGACCTTCCGGGCCTGCTCCTGGGTGACACCGTCGATCAGCGGTGCGGTGGCGGTGGTGAGGATGCCACGCGGCAGTGGTGCCAACACCGGGGTGAAACTGATGGTGACGTCCTTGTCGGTGACTTCCTTCAGGTTCTGGGTCAGCTCCGGGGTGTGGCGGTGCTTGCCGGAGGTGTTGTAGGCCTTGAGTGAACCCATGGTCTCCGAGCCGAGCAGCGGCACGGATGCCTTCTTACCGGCACCGGAGACACCGGTGATGGAGACCACCGAGATATCCGGTTCGATGAGGTCGGCCTGCACCGCCGGCAGCAGCGCGAGGGTGGCTCCGGTGGGGAAACATCCCGGGACAGCCACACGCTTGGAGCCCCTGAGCTGCTCGCGGTGGCCGGGCATCTCGGGGATGCCGTAGGGCCAGGAGCCAGCATGCTCGGAACCGTAGAACTTCGACCAGTCAGCGGCGTTGGTGAGACGGAAGTCGGCGGCACAGTCGATGACGGTGACATCCGGGCCCAGCTGATTGGCGATCTCCGCGGAGAAGCCGTGTGGCAGACCGAGGAAGACCACGTCGTGACCGGCGAGGACCTCCTTGGTGGTGTCCTCGATGACCCGGTCCGCCAGCTGCGGGAGGTGGGGCATCAGTTCGGCCACCGTGCTGCCCACCGTGGAGGCGGCGGTCAGCGCGCCGATCTCCAGTTCGCCTGATGCGTAGGCCGGGTGACCCAGGAGGAGGCGGAGAATCTCGCCGCCTGCGTATCCACTGGCTCCTGCTACTGCAACCTTGATCGTCATAGGCACCAACCTTACACGTTATGCATAACTATGCAAACTATTCATGCATTGGGGTGAGGTTTATGCAGACCTCACCGGATGCATCTCCTTCCCACCGATGGTATCGGCAAAACCCGCCCGGTGTCGCGGTTTATCCTCTCCCGACTACTCCCCCGCAGCCAGATCCGATAACGCATCACTGTCGAGGATGGACACCCACTCCCGCCCGGAGTCGATCACCCCGTCCTTCTTCATCTTCGACATCACCCTGGAGGTGGATTCCACGGTGGTCCCGGCCATGCCCGCGATATCCTGACGGCGCAGACGCACCTGCAGCAGGACAGAACCGTCGCTGAGCCGCTGCCCAATCTTCTCCGCCAGGTCCTCCAGCACGGCCGCCACCCGCTGCTGCACGGGATGCACGGTCTGCCCCACCTCCCTCTCCCGCGCCTGACGCAGACGCTCCTGCTGCATCTGGAGGATCTCCAGGGCGAATTCCGGATACGTGGACACCACCTCCGCCAGCGCCGTCGCCGGGATGAACAGCGCGCAGGTGGTCTCCATCGCCCAGGCGGAGTCAACAGCGGGTGTGGGCTCCGTGGACACCGGCCCCACAATGTCACCGGGTGCTGCGATGTCCAGGGTCAGCTCCCGGCCATCGATGGTGTCACGGGTGATCCGAGCCCGACCGGAGGCGATCATGTAGCTGCCGTCGGCCTCCTCGCCTGCCAGGAGCAGCGGGTCCCCCTCGTGCCAGGACCAGGCATCAAGCCCACTGGCGAGCGACACCATCTGTTCCTCGGACAGTCCCCGTGCCAGACGGGATCTCTTTATCACCGCGATGCGGGTATCAATCCCACACGGGTGTGGATGGGCGCAGTTGGAACGGACAGGATGGATCGACATACGGCCGAGTCTATCCGGGAACGGGAAGATCCCCCAGGGTTGGAGAAATCATCCAACCCGGGGGGATCATCGAGAATACTAACTCATGGTTTAGTAACCGGCGTGGCCGCCGCCACCACCGGGCAGCTGCGGTGGTGCCTGCTCTGCGGGGGCTGGTGCGGGTGCCGGAGCCGGGGCAGGTGCCGGAGCTGGCGCAGGGGCTGGTGCGGGTGCCGGAGCTGGCGCGGGCGCTGGTGCGGGTGCCGGTGCCTGCTGCTGAACCGGAGCGGGTGCGGGCGCCTGTTCCTGGACAGGAGCCGGTGCTGGCTCGTCCACGATGACCTCTTCTTCGATGATGACCTCAACCTCGGTGGTGGTCTCCTCCTCGGAGGTGGGGGTCGTCGAGGTGGTCGACGTCGTGGAGGTGGTGGAGGTGGTAGTCTCCTCGGCGTCATCCTCGGAGTCGCCACAGGCCACGAGGGATGCGGACAGTGCCAGGGCCGCGGCGGTGGCGGCGAGCTTACGGTAGGTGATCATGGTTGTTCCTTTTCTCAGCAGATAGTTGTAGTGAGTGTGGTTAGAGGGTTCTGGTCGCGGGTTCCTGGGTGACCGCGCCGGTGGCATCCACGGGCAGTCCGGTGGGTGCACCGCCGACCGGTGCCAGGTCCTCGGCCTCCACGGGCTGTCGGGGTTTGACACCGAAGAGGATCTTGAGGTCACGGACCAGGATGTTCTCCTTTCGCCCCTGCCTGGATTTGCGATACTTCTTCGCCTTGCCGGATCTCCGGGCGGTGGCCTTCATCAGGGGATCATCGACGAAGGTGAACAGCACCCAGCCGAGGATCACCGAGAGGATGAAGCTGAGGATGGAGACCATCAGCCAGCCAAGGAAACCCCAGGACTGCCCGGCGACGATATAGCGCTGGACGGCCACCATCACCGGGAACTGCACCATGTAGAAGGCGAAGGAGATATTACCCAGCAGCACCGCACGCGGTGAGGCGATCTCGCCGGAGACGCCCTTGATGTCCCGCACCGCGAGGGTGCAGACCACAAATGCCATCGGCAGGGACATGATGACCGACATCTTGAATGCCAGTGGGACGAACCAGGTGGCGATGTACGCGACCAGCAGACCCACCAGTGGCCACTTGATGTTGGTGTTGCGGAACATGCCCTCGGCCACCAGCTTGGCACCGAACACACCGAGGTAGAACTCGATGAGGCGGGTCAGCGGGAAGTAGTAGGACAGCCAGTAGGACTCCAGGACCGGGATCTCCCACTGCATGAACCAGACGGGGTCGGCGTGGACATCGGCCACCGGGGAGACATCGGTGTCCCACAGGCGTGGCACGAAGAAGTTCTCAATCCCCTTCGGCCCCTCGGCGAAGAAGTGGATGAAAGTGATCGCACTCAGGGACAGCAGGAAGGTGATGCCGAAGGCCCACCAGTTGCCCACTCCCCTGACCTTGCGCACCAGGGGGATGAACAGCGGGAAGGTCAGGTAGAACAGCATCTCCGCGGCCAGTGACCAGGAGGGGACGTTCATGCCGGACAGCGATGCCCAGTCGGGGTTCCAGGTGTGGATGAGCAGGGCGTTGGGCAGCCAGAACTTCAGGTCGGCGAAGTCGAGGACCCACTGCACGCCGGAGGCGGTGATCTTGGCCGAGGCCAGCAGGAACATCGCCAGGGCGATCAGGTGCATGGGGTAGATCTTGGTGATGCGCCGCTGGCAGTAGTACAGCGTGTTGCGCACCCCCTTGAGTTCACTGTTGGACCAGTAGATCAAAAAACCCGACAGGATGAAGAAGAAGGTCACACCGGCGGATCCCAGCTGCATGGGGATAAACGAGTGGATCGTAGCAAACAGATCCGACTTCTGGAACGGGTACACGTTGAGGAATACCAGCGCATGCAGAACAAACACGGCCACCGCGGCCAGCCAGCGCGCACCGGTCAGCGACGGCAGGTTGGGTCGCCGGACCTTCGCGCTTTGCGACGTGTGGTTACTCATTGTCTAGGCGTTGACCCGATCCCGGAGGATGCCGGCGGTGACGGCGTCACCCTTACCCGATGGGTGCCAGGGCCCACCGAGCATGTCGGTGCGGGCATCGAGCACACCGATGACCCAGGGGTCAGTGGAGCAGCTGGAGTGCCCCTCAGTGGCGGAACGCAGATCCACGTGGGAGACATCGAGGATGTCGGCTGCGCCGGCGATCGCCATGTCCAGGCGGTTCATGAAGTCCACGAGCGCGGGTGCGTCGTTCTTCACCAGGGGTGTGCCGCCGAGACGGACGCAGACCTGGCTGCCGCCGCGCGGGGTGTACTCCTGGTAGCCCACCAGGGTGATCTCGGCGTTGGGGGCGTAGTACTTCAGGTAGTCGACAACCGGCTTGACGCGCTCGGCGTAGTTCTCGGGCGTGACAGTGTCCGGGTTCTGCATCCGGCCGGCAGCCACGGCACGGTCACCGCAGCCGACACCCAGATCGAATAGGCAGGTCTGCACGGAGTCGAGCAGGTTCATGCCGTTGCCCCAGTGGTCGTTCTTGCCCAGCTGGACGAAGATGTGCTCGGTGCGCTCCCCGATGGCACCGCGTGCCTCGGCGTGGCGGACCTCATCGGAGAAGTGGAAACCATCGGAGTTGATGGAGGCTCCGGAGCAGGAGACGTCGATGAGCTCACCGCGCGGCAGACCGAGGTTGGTCTGCAGCTGCTCCGGCCAGGAACCGGTGCCCTTGATGCAGTTACGTTCATCGGTGCGCCACGGCATGGTGGTGCCGGAGGTGTGGGAGTCACCGAAGACGACGACCTTCGCCCCACCCTCGGGTGCGTGGCTGTCGCTGGCTCCGAGGCTGGAGGTGAGTGCCCGTCCCACATCGTTACCGCTGCTGCCACTGCTCTGGGCGGTGGCGGCCGGGGCGAACCCGGTGGCGAGCAGGGCGATGGACGCGGCCGCGGCCCCGACTTTCAAGGCCAGTTTGCGCATAGCCATGTTCTCTTCTCCTTCTGCCGCGCACATCGTTGACACAGGTGATGCCGGAACGCTGATGTGACGCTGGTAATTTGACCCTGAAAACAATAACAGGCATTGAGCAATCCGCTGTATTTGCCTGGGAACGACATAACTCAAGTCACAACAGTAACATCAGTAACAGTATTGCGCGTGGATATATCAAAAATGACCCATGGATGAATCCATGGGTCATTTCTTCAGCTGATGGACAGACTAGCCGCGCATCTCCGCGCCCAGGCGTTCCTTCGCCAGTTCCGCAGCCGCGAGGCGGGCCACGTTGGCCTCCTCATCGGTCAGGGTGCGATCAGGTGCGCGGAACAGCAGGGAGAAAGCCAAAGACTTCCTACCCTCGCCGAGCTGTTCGGAGCGGTAGACGTCGAAAAGCTCGACGGTTTCCACCAGCTCACCCGCGCCCTCCTCGACCACGGCGCGGACCTGCTCGGCCGGGACGGTCTCGTCGACGATCAGGGCGATGTCCTGGTGCAGCGCCGGGAAGGCGGAGAGCACCGGTGCCGGGAGGTTCTCCCGCAGTGGCAGCGCGTCGATGTTGATCTCCATGGCGCAGGTGCGGGCCGGCAGGCCGGCGCGCTCGAGGACCTGCGGGTGCAGCTCACCGGCGTGGCCGACCACGTGGCCGTCGACAAGCAGGGCGGCGCAGCGGCCCGGGTGCCACGGCAGCAGATCGGCGTTGGCCAGCTCCAGCTCGATGCCGGCGGCGCGCGCCACGATGCGGGCGGATTCGATGGCGTCGGCGTAGGTGTAGGCACGGCCCCCACTCCACGGCCCCTCGAACTCGATGTTGCCGGTGCCGACGGTTGCAGCGTGCAGCGGCTGCTCGGGCAGGGTGTCCAGCAACTCAGCAACCACCTCGGCGGACGGGCGCTGCTCCACGGACGGCATCGGGGAGACACCGTTGCCGCGCTCGAAGGACACCTGCTGGACGCCGAAGAGGGAGAAATCCCCCGTGCCGCGGGTGACATTGCGGCGCACCGCGTCAAGCATGGCGGGCAGCAAGGTGGTGGACAGGACATTGCTGTCCGCCTCCAGCGGGTTGAGCACGGTCACGGTGTTGCGGCGCTCATCATCGGTGTCCAGACCCCAGACGTCGAAGGTCTCCGGGTTCATGAAGGGGCTGGGGATGATCTCGGCATAACCGGCGTACGCCAGTGCATGGCCGACGGCGCGGCGGCGCTTCTGTGCATCCGACAGACCCCGGCCGGCGGGAGCGGTGGGCACGATCGTCGGGATGGCCTCCAGGCCCTCCAGACGCAGTACCTCCTCCACCAGGTCGGCCGCCATGGTGAGATCGGAACGCCAGGTGGGAGGCACAACAGTCAAGACATCACCGTTGACTTCCACGGTGCAGCCGACCTCCTCCAGGCGGGCCACGACAGTCTCAGGTGAGTACTCCACACCGGCCAGCTCGGACGGGCGGGTCACCGGCATGGTGATGCTCGGCATGGTGGGGACCTCGCCGATGAGGGTGCGACCCGGGTCGATGGTGCCGCCGGCGATCTCCACGAGCAGGGAGCAGGCCAGGTCGAGGGCGACCTCGACGATGGCCGGATCCACACCGCGTTCGAAACGACGGGATGCCTCGGAGCTCAGCTTGTGGCGGCGCGAGGTGCGGGCCACGGTCTTCGGGTCCCAGATGGCGGACTCGAAGTAGACCTCGGTGGTCTCATCGGAGATCTCGGAGGTGACGCCACCCATGACACCGGCCATGGACTGGATGCCGGTCTCATCACAGATGACCACGTCCTCCTCGGACAGGTCGCGGGTGATGTGGTCGAGGGTCTCGAACTTCTCCCCCGGCTGCGCATTGCGCACCGTCAGGCCACCGGTGACCTTGGCGGCGTCGAAGGCGTGCATGGGGGCGCCGAGCAGCATCATGACGTAGTTGGTGACATCGGTGGCGGCGTTGACGGGGCGCTGGCCGCACAGCATGAGTTCGCGCTGCAGCCAGAAGGGGGATTCCGCGGCCGGGTCAATGCCGGAGACTTTACGCAGCCCGAAACGGACGGTGTTGGTCTCCTCGCGGACATCAATGTTGATGAGCTCACCGGTGGGTTCCGGGGCGGTCAGTTCAATGCCCGCCACCCGGGTGTCCTCCGCGACATCGGTGAAGGTCAGGTTGAAGGCCGAGGCGAGTTCACGGGTCAGGCCACGGGCGGAGAGTGCATAACCGCGGTCCGGGGTGATGTTGACCTCGAAGACGGTGTCATCGAGTCCCAGGATGGCGCGGGCATCATCGCCCGGCTGGCCGGACTCAGCCGGCAGGGTGATGATGCCGGAGTTCTGCTTGTCTGCCAGGCCCAGTTCGGCCGCCGAGCAGATCATGCCGGCGGACATGCGGCCATAGGTCTCGCGTGCGCCGATGGCGAAATCACCGGGCAGCACCGCGCCGGGCAGGGCGACCACCACGGTGTCGCCCTCCTTGAAGTTGCGGGCACCACAGATGATGGATTGGTTCTCACCGGTGCCATTGGCCTGGCCGACGTTGACGAAGCAGTGGCGGATGGGCTTTTTGAACTCGGTGAGTTCCTCAATACTTTCCACGACACCCAGGACCAGGGGTCCGGTGGTGGCGGGGATGGCGGCGTAGCCCTCGGTCTCGAAACCGACGCGGACATAGCCGGCGTCCAGTTCCTCGGGTGTGACGGACCAGCCCGGGTTGGAGTGTCCGAGTAGTCCCGTCACCCAGTTCTGTGCAATGAACATGATGGATTAGCTCCTAAGAGATCGTGATGTGGGTGCTGGGACGTCTATGCCTGGATACCGAACGGCAGGGTGAAGCGGACATCGCCCTCCACCATGTCGCGCATATCAGACAGGCCGTTGCGGAACTGCAGGGTACGTTCAATACCCATGCCGAAGGCGAAACCGGTGTACTCCTCCGGGTCGATGCCCACGGCGCGCAGGACATTCGGGTTGACCATGCCGCAGCCACCCCACTCGATCCAGCCGGCGCCACCCTTCTTGTTCGGGAACCAGACATCCACCTCGGCCGACGGCTCGGTGAACGGGAAGTAGTTGGACCGCATGCGGGTCTTGGTCTCCGGTCCGAACAGCTCGCGGGCGAGGTGATCCAGGGTGCCGCGCAGGTGCGCCATGGTCAGGCCCTTGTCCACGGCCAGACCCTCGATCTGGTGGAAGACCGGGGTGTGGGTGGCGTCGAGCTCATCGGTGCGGAACACCCGGCCGGGGCAGGCGATGTAGAGGGGGACCTCACGGTCGAGCATGGAACGGATCTGCACCGGGGAGGTGTGGGTACGCAGCACCTGGCGTGAGCCTTCAGGTCCGATGTGGAAGGTGTCCTGCAGGGTGCGCGCCGGGTGGTCCGGCAGGAAGTTCAGGGCGTCGAAGTTGAAGTACTCGGCCTCGACCTCGGGACCCTCGGCGACCTCCCAGCCCATGCCGACGAAGATATCGGCGATCTGCTCGTTGAGGATGGTGATCGGGTGCAGTGCACCGACCTGCGCACGGGTGGTGGGCACGGTGACATCCACGCGCTCCTGCTCCAGCACCTCACGGTTACGCTTCTCCTCCAGCTCGGCCTTGACCTGGGAAAAGTGCTTTTCGACGCGCCCGAGCGCCATGTTGACGAACCGGCCGGCGTCCTTGCGCTGGTCCTTGGGGATGGTACCCAGTGCGCGGCGGGCCTGCGGGATGGGTGCGTTGTCACCGAGGTGGTCGCGGCGCAGGGCGGCGAGCTCCTCCAGGTTGTCTGCACCGTCGAAAGCCGTGATGGCGGCGGTGGCCGCCTCATTCAAACTGGCTTCGGTCAACTGAATTTCGGACACCGTGTAGTCCAGCCCTTCCCTTGGATTTTCCGTGACATATCGAGTGAATGGTTCCTTCGACAACTAACCCCGACATCATACTCCGTCCCGCTGCCGACAGCGGGGCGGGGGTCAGGCCTCGTTGGCAAACAGTGCCTTGGAGGATTCATACAGACAGATGGAGGCCGCGGTGGCCAGGTTGAGTGATTCCGCACGCCCCCGGATCGGGATCCGTACCCGGTGATCGGCCTTGTCCAGCAGCTCCTCCCCCAGCCCGTGGGCCTCATTGCCGAACAGCCAGGCCGTGGGCCGGCTGAGCAGCTCACCGGCTTCATCCAGGTCCACCTCCCCGTCGGCGGCGGTGGCCAGGATCTGCAGCCCCTGGGAGCGCAGCTGGCCGAGCACGTCATCGATGTTGACGTTGCGTGCCACCGGCACGTGGAACAGTGACCCCGCCGAGGCCCGCACAACCTTCGGTCCCTGGGGGTCGACGGTCTCGCCGGCGAACACCACGGCATCCGCACCCACGGCGTCCGCAACACGGATCAGGGTGCCGGCATTGCCCGGTTCGCGGGTCTCCACCGGCACGCTGACCAGCCGGGAGCGGGAGTTGACGGCCTTGCCGACGGTCCACAGCACGTCATTGCACAGGGCGAAGATGCCGGTGGTGGTGACGGTGTCACTGAGGGATTTCGCCGCCCGGTCGGTGATGGGGTGGGTGTAGACATTCATGTAGCCAGCGGTGCGGACGATCTCCTCGAATTTCTCCGCGGCCTGCTCGGTGACGAACAGGTCGGTGGCCGCGCCGGTGGCGATCGCCGCCTCCACGGAGTTCTCCCCCTCCGCCAGGAACTGATGGGTCTTCTTCCGTTGTGCTGTTTTCAGAAGTTTTGCTGCGTTGACGATACGGGGGGTGCGTTCGGTGAACGCCTCGGTGAAATCCAATGCCATGGCGTCAACGTTATCAGTCGGGGTGGACACGATAGATGCTCACGTGAAGTTCACGCGGCGGTCACCTGGGGCACGTAGATTTTCCCCCATGTATATCGTGGCGCACCGTGGTGCTGAAGACCTGGAACTGGAAAACTCGATGGCCGCCTTCCTGGCTGCCCCGCCCGCCGATGCCGTTGAGCTGGATGTGCACGCGAGCCTGGACAATCAGCTGGTGGTGATCCACGACCGCACCGCCGAGCGGGTGGCAGCACCGGACTCCCCGCACCGGGATGCGCCGATGGCCTCCCTGACGGTGGAGCAGATCAAGGAGATCACCTTGACCAATGGCGAGAATGTTCCCACCCTGGAGGAGGTCCTGGCAACCACCGACCTGCCCATCCAGGTGGAGATCAAGGTGCCGGGCGCGGTGGCCCCGGCGGCTGAGCTGTTCCGTCACCGGCCGGAACAGCTGGCGCGGATCCTGTTCATCTCCTTCCATGATGCCGCCCTGGTGGAGCTGACCGACCGGCTGCCCGGGGCCCGGGTGGGCGTGCTACGCGCCGAGCTGGCCCAGGATGTGGATGTCCTTGATGTGATCCCGGCGGCGAATCTGGCCGCCTTCCTGCCGCATTGGCAGATGATCACCCCGGAGCTGGTGGCCAACTACCACGCCCGCGGGGTGCGCGTGGGGTGCTGGACCATCCGTAATGAGCACGCCCTGGCCGTTGTAGAGGCCGCCGGTGTGGACTTTGCGACGGTCAGTGACCCCGGGCGTTTCCGCCCGGGGTCACCGGAATTCCACTCCCTGACCTGGTAGGTCTTGGTTAACCGACCAGGGTGCTGGCGCTCTCCCCCACCCGGCGGCCATGGGTGCCGTCGAAGAGGTGGACACTGTCGGCAGCCGCCACCACATGGACCACATCGCCCGGGTGCAGCCCGTGGTGGCGTTCCACCCGGATCCCCAGTTCCGCGGTGTCCCGCTGCGCGGCCGGGGAGACCTGGATCCGCATATCCTCCGGGATGCCCTCGCCCAGGACATCGGTGTTGGGGTTTTTCACCCCGGCAGCCCGGACATAGACCATGGAATCGGCACCGAGTTCATCGATGTGGCTGACCTCGCAGGCGATCGCCCCCGATTCATGGGGACTGGTCAGATACATCGCCTCGGGGCGCGCACCGACGATGACCGACCGGCCCTCATAATCGGCGCGGTTGCCGCGGATGTGGGCGGCGACCTCATCGGGCACCCGGATGGTGATGCCGGTGCCCAGCTCGACGGAATCGCCACGGATCGTGCCCTCGATGAGGTTCATCGACGGTGATCCGATGAAGCTGGCCACAAACGCGTTGACGGGGTGGTCGTAGAGGTTCTGTGGGGTGTCCACCTGCTGGAGCACCCCGTGGAGCAGCACTGCGACGCGGTCGCCCATGGTCATGGCCTCGATCTGGTCGTGGGTGACATAGACGGTGGTCACCCCCATGCGGCGCTGCAGTGCGGAGATCTCCGCGCGGGTGGAGACGCGCAGTTTCGCATCCAGGTTGGACAGTGGTTCATCCATGCAGAACACGGCGGGTTCGCGCACGATGGCACGCCCCATGGCCACGCGCTGGCGCTGGCCACCCGACAGGGCCGCTGGCTTGCGGTCCAGGTAGGGATCGAGCTGGAGGATGCGGGAGGCCTCGGTGACGCGCCGGTTGATCTCATCCTTGGGGTACTTCTGGTTCTTCAGCGCGAACCCCATGTTCTGCCGGACGGTCATGTTCGGGTACAGGGCGTAGCTCTGGAACACCATGGCCACATCGCGGTCCTGGGGGCGCAACCCGGTGGCATCGCGGCCGTCGATAAGCAGACGGCCCTCGTCGATGGGCTCGAGCCCGGCGAGCATGCGCAGGGAGGTGGACTTGCCACACCCGGAGGGGCCGACCAGGACGAGGAATTCCCCGTCGGCGATCTCCAGATGGAGTTTATCCACCGCCGGGCGCGCGCCCTTGGAGTAGATGCGTGAAACACCGTCGAAGACGATGGAAGCCATGGTGTTGTTTCCTTCTTGACTGACGAAAGCGGACGGTTCTTAGAGCAGTGGTTCGATGTCGCGCTTGTAGATGGTGTCGAGCTGCTGCTCGGTCTCGGCCAGGGTGACATCGATGTCAGCACCGGTCAGGCAGATCTTCTCCAGTGCGTCACCGATGGTGCGGTCACCGTTGGGCAGCAGCACACGGTAGTTGTCCTGCACGCGGGTGTCGGGCAGCTGCTCGACGGCGACGTTGTAGGCCGGGTTCTCATCGAGGAATGCGCGGTGCTCCGGATCCTCGGCGGCGTCCTTGCGGACCGGGACGTAACCGGTCTCGCGGGACCAGTAGCCGGTGTTGGCGGAGTTGGTGAGGAAGTCGATGAACTTGATGGCGTTGTCCTGACGCTCCTCGGAGATGCCGGAGGGGATGCCCAGGCCTGCGCCGCCGGTCGGGCAGGCGCCCTCACCGGTGGGGTTCGGCAGGGGTGCCACAGCCCAGTCGAAGGTGGCGGCCGCCTCGACGGAGGACAGGCTGCCGGTGGACTGGATGCAGGAACCGACGATGCCGGTGGCGAACTCGTTGGTGATGTCGGTGGAGACGGTGGCCCAGCCCTCGTCGACGGTGGACTTGAGCCACTCGACGGAGCGGATGGTCTCCGGGGTGGTCAGGCGGGATTCCCAACCCTCGGAGTAGTTGCCGCCGAGGGACCACATCGGACCCTCGAAGGTCCAGGACAGGTAGTTGACTGCGTCGCCCCAGCCGAGGGCGTGTCCGGAGTCCATGGCCTCCTGGATCTTCGGGCCCCACTCGCTGAACTCCTCCCAGGACTCCGGGCCGCGGTCCGGCAGACCGGCTTCGTTCCACAGTTCGCGGTTGTAGTAGAACAGCGTGGTGGAACGGGCGAACGGCAGACCGTAGTGGCCACCCTTGTGCTCATAGTCGTTGTAGAGGGAATCGACGTAGGAGGAGGTGTCGATGTTGTTGCGCTTGGCCACCTCATCGATGTTGGCGGTGGCGCCGTTGAGGGCGAAGTTGAACCACTCGGTGTCGGAGAGCACGACCACATCGGGGAGGTCACCGCCGGACAGGGCGGCGTTGAACTTCTGAGAGACCTCGGCGTAGTTGGCGCCGGCGTCGACAAGCTGGACCGTCAGGTCCGGGTTCTCCTCCTCGAAGCGGGCGATGATCTCCAGCTCCACGTCCTTGGAGTTACCGGGGTGGTTGGACCACCAGACGATGGTGTTGGTCGCGCCCTCGGCGGTGGTGGCATCGGCGGAATCGGTGCTGGCTCCGGTGCCGGCACAGGCGGTCAGGGTGGCGCCCGCTCCGGCGACACCGACGGCGGCGAGGAAGTGGCGGCGGCTCAGCTGTGGGTTGAAAGACATGGGTCTTCGGTGACCTTTCAGAAAGGGTGTTAAAAAGAGGTGGGTTATTCAGTTGTGGCGGGTGGGATCCCGGGCCGCTTTAGCCCTTGACCGCACCCGAGATCAGGCCCTTGATCATGTACTGCTGCAGGGCGAGGAACATCACCAGAACCGGGAGCATGGTCATGATGGTGGCCGCCATGACGGGACCCCAGTTGGAGACACCCTCGTTGTTCTGCAGCATGGTCAGGCCGATCGGCAGGGTCGCCGAGGCCTCGGTTTCCGCCATCAGGAACGGCCAGAGGTACTGGTTCCACTCGTTGACGATGGTGATCATGGAAAACGCCACGATGGTGGGCAGGGAGATGGGCAGCAGCACCTTCCACAGCAGCCGGAAGTGGCCGCAGTGGTCCATGCGCGCCGCCTCGATCAACTCGTGGGGAATCGACATGAAGTGGTTGCGCATGAGGAAGGTGCCGAATGCGATACCCGCCAGCGGGATGATGATGCCCTGGTAGGTGTCACGCCAACCGAGCTGGCTGGCCAGCGCATAGTTGGAGATCACCGTCACCTCGGAGGGCACCATCAGTGCGGAGATGACCAGGAGGAACACGAGGTTGCGGCCCGGGAAGCGCAGGATCGCCAGCGCGTACGCGGAGATGATGCCCAGGATGATCTTGATCGTGCACAGGATGACGGTGATCAGGATCGAGTTGCGGAAGTAGTCGAAGAACGGCACCCGGTCGAATACATTGCGGTAGTTGTCGAAGTTGAACTGCTCCGGCAGCCAGGTCACCGGCTGGGTGTAGATCTCGGACTGCTGTTTGAAGCTGGTGAGCACGATGAACACCAGGGGCAGGCCGATGAACACCACGGCGAGGATCATGCTCGCATAACCCATGATCTTGATGAGTGGACCGCGGTCGGTGGCAATCATTATTTTCTGGCCCCCCTATCCATGTAGCGGACCTGAATGGCGGTGATGATCAGGAGGGTGAGGAAGAGGATGGTGGACACTGTCGCGCCGTATCCGGCCCGGTAGTTGGTGAAGGTCTCGGTGTAGACCTGGTACACCAGCGTGGTGGTTCCGTTGCCCAAAGGGCCTCCCCTGGTCATCGTGTGGATGATGTCGAAGACCTGCACAGAGCTGAGCAGCACGGTGATGGACAGGAAGAACGTGGTGGGGCGCAGCTGCGGCAGGGTGACGCGCCAGAATCTGGTCCACGCACTGGCGCCGTCGACGGCGGCGGCCTCCGCGAGATCCCTGTTCAGCCCCTGCAGGGCGGCGAGGTAGATGACGAAGGAGTACCCCAGGTTCTTCCAGATGAAGGTGAAGGTCACCATGAACATGGCCCAGTTGGGGTCCTGATAGAAGTTGGGTGTATCCACCCCGATACGGCCGAGCAGATCCTGCACCAGGCCGAAGTTCGGGTCGAAGACGAATTGGAACGCCACACCGACGGCGGCACCGGAGATCACGAACGGCGCGAACACCATGGACCGGACGAAGTTCCGGCCTCGGAGTTTCTGATCCAGCAGCATTGCCAGAGCCAGGCCGAAGAACATTGATCCGGCGACCGCGAAGAAGGTGAACACCACGGTGTTGAACACCACCTGCGCGGTGTCCGCGCGGGTGAAGAACTCAATGTAGTTGTCCAGCCCGATGAAGGTGGAGGTCGGTGAGGAGATGTTCCAACTGAAAAAGGACAGACGGAAGTTGTCCAGAAGGGGACGATAGGTGAAAAGTGCCAGCAGCAGCAGGTTGGGCGCCAGAAGGACAGCAGCCAACCACCACTCGTTCCTACGGGAACGCTTGGCTTTCTTTCTGAGATCGTCCACTTCCGGCTCGAGAAGAGTTGTGGACACGAAGCGGAATACTATGGGGCCCAGGTGTCAGAATGGTGATCTCTATGTGAATTGATGAGGTTACAAATCTCTAGACCATGAGTTTGGGGTGAACGCCGGGTGAAATCCCCGTGACCGACGGTCACCGTCACGGCTTTTCGCTACCCTCGGCGGGGACACCCCCCATGAACAGATCAAGGAGATACCATGAGCAACATCAAAACCATGATCACCGCGCATCCGAATCCTACGGATGGTCTCGACGTCGACAAGCTCGTGGCGGCCCTGGAGGCCGCAACCGCATGCGCCCAGGCCTGCACCGCCTGCGCCGACGCCTGCCTGGCGGAGGACGCGGTGGCCGAGATGCGCAACTGCATCCGCACCGACCTGGACTGCGCAGACATCTGCGCCACCACCGTCGCGGTGCTCAGCCGACGCACCGGCAGCAACCTGACCGTGGTGCGCGCCCAGCTCAACGCCTGCATCGCCGCGTGTCTGGCCTGCGCCGAGGAATGCGAGCGCCACGCCGACCACGATGAGCACTGCCGGCTGTGCGCGGAGGCCTGCCGCCGCTGCGAGAAGGCCTGCATCGAGCTGCTGGCGACCATCAGCTAACACAAACAAAAAAGAACCTGTCCCCCACCGCGCGCCCGGATAGACCGGGTGACGGGGAGGGACAGGTTCTTAGTGTGCAGGCACTGCGTTAAGCAGTGTCTTATGCAGCAGCCTTCGGTGCGTTGACGTCCTCTGGCAGGGCAGCCTTGGCAGCCTCGCAGATGGCGGAGAAAGCAGCGAAGTCGTTGACAGCCAGATCGGCGAGGATCTTGCGGTCGACCTCGATCTCAGCAAGGCGCAGGCCCTGGATGAGACGGTTGTAGGTGATGCCGTTCATGCGGGCAGCAGCGTTGATGCGCTGGATCCACAGCTTACGGAACTCACCCTTGCGTGCGCGACGATCGCGGTACGCGTAGGTCATGGAGTGCAGCCACTGTTCCTTCGCCTTACGGTAAAGGCGGGAGCGCTGGCCGCGGTAGCCCTTTGCGGACTTCAGAATTTCGCGACGCTTCTTCTTAGCGTTGACGGACCGCTTGACACGTGCCACGGTGGTACTTCCTTAAATCTGATCTTGAAAAGTGGAATGGGTGCAGACGGGCGTCTGTTACGCCTTGCCGAGCAGTCGCTTCATGCGCTTGGTGTCCGCGGGGGAAACCTCGACAATGCCCTTCAGGCGACGGGTGCGGGTGGAGGGCTTGCCCTCGAGGAGGTGGCGACGGTTAGCCTGCTCGCGGACGAGCTTGCCGGAACCAGTCACCTTGACGCGCTTAGCGGTGCCCTTGTGGGTCTTGTTCTTCATGAAAGTTGTCCTTAAACCCTAATCGTGTTTAGTTCTTGCCCTTGCGGAGCGGACCGATGACCATCGTCATGTTGCGGCCATCCTGCTTCGCACGGGTTTCGACGACACCGTATTCGGCTACGTCATTTGCCAGACGCTCGAGGAGCCTGTAGCCAAGTTCTGGGCGGGCCTGCTCACGACCACGGAACATGATCGTGACCTTGACCTTGGATCCCTTCTCAAGGAAGCGGATCACATTGCTCTTCTTCGTCTCATAATCATGACTATCGATCTTGGGACGAAGCTTCTGCTCCTTGACTACGGTCTGCTGCTGATTCTTGCGTGACTCGCGGGCCTTTTGGGCTGCTTCGTACTTGAACTTTCCGTAGTCCATGATCTTGCAGACCGGTGGCTTGGCAGTGGGTGCAACCTCGACCAGATCAAGATCTGCGTCGAACGCGAGCTTGCGGGCGTCCTCGATACGGACGATGCCTACCTGCTCACCATTGGGACCGACAAGACGGACCTCAGGAACTCGGATACGCTCATTGATGCGAGCTTCAGCGCTGATGTGGACTCCTCTGTTAGCAGTGCGGGAAATTGATGACGTACCGTACCACTTGAGGTGATTGCCCCGTTACAGACCAAAAGCCCGCTCATCCACTGGGATGAACGGGAGATCTGACTTATCAAGAGTTGTACACGGGCACTAGTCCGTGTCAGCACTACTTGCTTTACCTGTATCCAACCGATTGCTCGGCGGCCTTAGGTGGGAAGATCTCCTCTTGCGGCCTGATCCGTATAAATACGCACCAGGCGGTAGTGGTAAGAACTCTAACAGCATAAACCACAAAAGGCAAAAACGTCCACTGTCCACAGCAACTTTTTCAGACAAACCCCATGCTTCTATAACAAACTGGTGACATCCCGGGCTGGCCAGTGGATATCGTCCTACCCTCAAGTTATGAACTTCACACAACGCGATCGGCTGGCCCTACGTTCGGCCCTGTCGAAGCTGTCCGCCTCGGCGTCCGCGATGGCGGAGGCCAGCCGGGAGATCGATGCGCTGGTGTCGCGCATGGACACCACCGAACAGCCGGCACGTACCGCCGTACCGCTTGGCGACGCCGCCCCCACCCAAACACAAGAGGTCTCCTCCGGGGTTGCGGGTGGGACGTCGGTCGCCGCTACCCCGCCAGTGATGCCACCGGTGGCGCCCCCGGTAACTTCCCCGGCCGCTCCCCCACAGCCCACGCCGCGGCCGTCGACCCCGATGGCCCAACGGGTTCCCAATCCGTATCCGCGCCCCGAGAAGCCGAAGCGTCCGGCGAAGCCTCCGATGACCACGGAGGAGAAGATCATGCGTGGCGTCGCCATCGGTGGCGCCGCGATCACCATCGCCGGCATCATCCTGCTGGTCTCCGTGGCCATCCAACGTGGCTGGCTGGGGCCACTGGGACGGGTCCTCGGCGCGTACCTGGTGGGTGCCCTGCTCTTCGGTGCGGCGGCGTGGTTGCGCAAACGCGGCACGCGCGTGGAGGGCATCATCGCCCTGATGGTGACCGCGCAGATCGCCTTCGTGGCCACTACCTCCGCCCTCATCTTCGTCCTCGAATGGTGGCCACCGGGCCTGGGATCCCTGGTGGTGTTGCTGGGCAACGCCGTATTCCTGGTCGTGGCTGCGACCTGGGCAGGCCTGGGCCGGAGGCTGGGGCTGGGGTCCGGTGGTGACCGTGAGGTCGGCCTCTCCGATGACAAGAAGGACGACAAGGCCCGCGCCGAGGCCCGATCCGTCCTGCTGGCAGTCGCCATTGTCACCGCACTGGTGGCCTGGATGTTCTCCGCCTCGTTCGATGCGTGGTGGCCGATCGCGGGCATCATTGTCGCGCTGCTGGCCAGTTACACCGTGGCGGACAACCGCATCCGTCTAGCGATGGCCATCATGGCCACGATCCTGCAGTTCATGCTCATCTCCTCCGCTGATGCCCTGATGCTCCCGGCCGCCAGCGTGGGCATCATCACCCCGGTGCTGCTGGTGGTGCTGACCCTGTGGGATCCGGTGAAGCCACGCGAGGGTGACAGCTCGGAAATCGCCCTGGCGGAATACTGGCGCAGTTTCGAAACGGATCCGGTGGCCGCCTGGGTGGGCGTGGTCCTCCCCGTGCCGATCGTCGCATGCCTGTCGGTCCCCCTCATCCGCCTGGATGCTGTGTGGTTCACCCTCCTGCCGGCGGTTCTCATCGCGGCGATCGGTGTGTTCGCGGTGCTGTCGGACCGGCCAACCCAGACGGACGGACTCTATGCCTCCACCACTCCGGTGGAATACCAGCGCATTGCACGCCTCATCGCCGTGATGGGCCTGGCACTGGTGGCCACCGTGCTGGTGGGCATCCGCTACAACGGCCCACCCATGGAACCGGGTCAGTTCCTCGACGGTTCACTGCCGGTGGTCGTCTATCTCATCGCCGGTTCCGCACTGTTTATCTGGTTGCGTCAGCTTCCCCGGGACAGGAACCTCGGTGTGGTGCCGTGGGTGGCCTGGCTGCTGGGTGCCGTGGCTATCACCGGTGTGCTGTTCCGCCATGTAATCGTGCTGGCGCCGGTCTGGCTGACCGACACCTCCGCGCTGATCCAGGCGGTGCTCATCCTCGGGTTCATCGCAGCAACGATCCTGGCCCGGGAGAGTTTCTACCACCGACCACTGTGGCTGCAGCTGCTCGTCGGAGCCACGATGCTGTATCTGTCCGCCACGGCGATCGTCACCCTCACCACCTACCTGGGCAACCTCATCGGCGGGAACACCGGCATGCATCTGGGTTTCCTCATCGGCCATGCCACGGTGTCCATCCTGTGGATGGCGCTCGCCGCGGTCCTCATGCTCCACCGCTCGCTGCTCACCGAACCCGGCGCCCTGTGGACCGGTGTGGGCCTGGCCGTCGCGGGCACCGTCAAGCTGGTCTTCTTCGACCTCGTAGCGCTCAGCGGTGTGCCACGCGCCATCGCGTTCCTGCTCTCCGGGCTGGCGTTGCTGGCCATCGCCTCCCTGCGCGGTCGGCGCACCGGGGCCACGACGCGTGACGACGCAACCCCAACCCCCGCCGAGACCACCACCGGTTAGGAACTGTTACGAAAGGCAGCACTACCAGCACCAACACATGGGGGTCAGCCGCGTCGATATCGGTTACTCCTGGTGGTGGGTCTACGTCCTATTCAAGGCCGGGCAGTGCGCGGGCATCTTGACATCGATCGAAGCCAAACCGCAGTTGCATGTCGATGCGCAGGAAAAACCCGGCCGGGACCTGGCGGTGGATCCCACCACTGCTCGCACCCGTGTCCATGTCGCTGGAGCGCAGCGGGACGCACCTGGGGGGAAGGCCAAGGTGTATGACGAAGCCCCGTGGGCAGGACGGCCCACGGGGCAAAAGTTCACAGCCGCGGTACTAGCTGGAACCGAAGGAGACAACGGAGGAACCGGACGGGCTGGACAGATCCGTGCTTCCGGAGGAACCGCTGCCCTTGACTTTCAGGTTGTAGGTACCTGACCTGCCGTCAACGCACGCCTGATCGACGATCCGCTGCCAGTCCCCCAGAGTGATCCGGAGGCGGTCAACGGCCTTGACCATGATGGCGCCAGCCGGAGCTGACCCCGGGTAGTCTCCCCCCACCCCGGACGTACCACTCGCGAGCCGTTCGGAAGCCTCCATCTTGCTGAAGGTGTCAGCCTCCAGCACTTCTGTGGACGATTCGTAGTGGGAGAATTGGATGCCCGCGTCGAGAATAGAGCGCGATTCACCCGCATTGAAGCTGGCGGCGACAGCTGCGGCATCAATGCGGGCGTAGACTGCTTCGCTGACATCACCGTCGTTGTCGATCACCAGGTCGATGTCACCTCTCACCGAGGGTAGGGCCTTCTTGAGATCTGCAAACACCCCTTCTCCCATCCCGTGATAGAGCTCCTCAAGTGCTTGAACGTCAATGTCGGAAAATGTGAGAGTGCAGGTATCACCAGCGACGTTGAGCTGTGCTGCGTTGGCAATCGGCGAGGTGAGGGCACTGGCGGACAGGACTGCGGTGATTCCGAGGGTGAGGGTTAACGCGCGGGTTTTCATGGGGACTCCTCAATGAGGTTGGTTTCGGATGGAAAGGGGAGCTCTTCAATGTTCACCCGTTGAGTGGCAGATGGCCAGACCCGGCTTGTTGGATCCCCCGAAGCTGTGTGCTGGCATCGGGCCACTAATCTGGATCCTCGTACCTGTTGTCTTCCGACCGTGTTGTCCCAACCGGTCAATCCTCCAGGGTGTCTACCTATTCCCGATTGTAAGGTTACCGCTCCTGTTGTTGCCACCGGCGCCATCCACACTTCTGGCAGCCCCATAAAACCGTCTGGCACGGTTCAGACGGACCCGGCCTGACGTCCCTAGCATGCCCGATGGGGCTCTTCGGGGCACTCCTGCGGGACAGTCTCGAGCCTCCGCGCAGGCGCCTGACCGCCGGGTCTCGGGCGCGGTGATAGGCGAAGATCACCCCACAAGAGTTGACTAGGTCTTACTGGGAGGTAACCGGCTGGAGCATCTCCTTGAGGAACTGCCCGGTATAGGAGCCCTCTACCTCGGCGACCTGCTCGGGCGTGCCCTCGGCCACGACCATGCCACCACCGGAACCACCCTCGGGGCCCATGTCCACGATCCAGTCGGCGGCTTTGATCACATCGAGGTTGTGCTCGATGACGATGACGGAGTTGCCCTTGTCCACCAGTCCCTGGATCACCATCATCAGTTTGCGGATGTCCTCGAAGTGCAGGCCGGTGGTCGGTTCATCCAGGATGTAGACGGTGCGGCCGTTGGAGCGCTTCTGGAGCTCGGAGGCCAGTTTCACGCGCTGTGCCTCACCACCGGACAGCGTGGTCGCCGCCTGGCCGAGACGTACGTACCCGAGCCCCACATCAACGAGGGTGGCCAGGTAGCGGTGGATGGATTTGATCGGTTCGAAGAACTCCGCCGCCTCGGAGATCGGCATGTCGAGGACCTCGGCGATGTTCTTGCCCTTGTAGTGCACCTCGAGGGTTTCGCGGTTGTAGCGCTTGCCCTCGCAGACCTCACACGGGACATACACATCGGGCAGGAAGTTCATCTCGATCTTCAGGGTGCCGTCACCGTGGCAGGCCTCGCAGCGGCCGCCCTTGATGTTGAAGGAGAACCGTCCGGGCTTGTAGCCACGGACCTTCGCCTCGGTGGTCTCTGCGAAGAGGTTGCGTACCTTGTCGAAGACACCGGTGTAAGTCGCCGGGTTGGACCGCGGGGTCCGGCCGATCGGTGACTGATCCACCTGCACGAGCTTGTCCAGGTGCTCCACTCCCTCGACGCGCTTGGCGCGTCCCGGTACCTGGCGGGCGCGGTTGAGCTGATTGGCCAGTACCTTCGCCAGGATCTGGTTGATGAGGGTGGATTTGCCGGAACCGGAGACACCTGTGATGCACACCAGAACACCGAGGGGGATCTCCACATCGACGTTTTGGAGGTTGTTCTCCCGGGCGCCGACGATCTTCAGCTTGCGGTCCGGGTCGATCTCCCGGCGGGTGTCGGGCACCCCCAGGGTGCGACGACCGGACAGGTAGGCACCGGTGATGGAGTCCTCACAATCGAGGATGCCCTTCGGCTCACCCTGGTAGACCACCTCGCCACCGTATTCACCGGCGCGGGGGCCGATGTCGACGAGGTAGTCGGCACGCCGGATGGTGTCCTCATCATGCTCGACCACGATGAGGGTGTTGCCGATGTCACGGAGATGTTCCAGGGTCTTGATCAGCTGCTGGTTGTCACGCTGGTGCAGGCCGATGGACGGTTCGTCGAGGACATAGAGCACGCCGGCCAGTCCGGAACCGATCTGGGTGGCCAGGCGGATGCGCTGTGCCTCACCACCGGAC
The DNA here is from genome assembly GCF_014837045.1 of Corynebacterium gallinarum. GTDB lineage: Bacteria > Actinomycetota > Actinomycetes > Mycobacteriales > Mycobacteriaceae > Corynebacterium > Corynebacterium gallinarum. The sequence goes on along the minus strand of NZ_JACSPR010000015.1, from coordinate 16,525 downwards.
AGGGTGCCGGCGGCGCGGTTGAGGGTGAGGTAAGACAGGCCCACATCGAGCAGGAACTTCAGGCGTGCGCGGATCTCCTTGAGCACCGCACCCGCGATCATCTCCTCGCGCTTGCCCAGGGTCAGGCTGTTGAGGAATTCGAAGGCCTCGGTGACCGACAGGGCGGTCAGACCGGCAATGGACAGCTGGCCGTGGGACTCGGAATCCAGCCGCACGGCGAGGATCTCCGGCTTGAGGCGTGCGCCCTGACAGGTTGGGCAGGCCACCTCGCGGGTGTATCCGAGCAGACGGTCCTTCTGAGACTCGGAGTCGGTCTGCTCCAGCTTGCGATCGAAATACCCCATGACACCCTCGAAGGGGGCGGTCCAGGCGCGGACGCGTCCATAACGGTTCTTGTACCGGACGCTGACCTCCTGCTTAGATCCGTGGATCAGGGCCTTGCGCTGCGCGGCGGTGAGCTTGCTGTACGGGGTCTGGGGGTCGAAATCCAGTGCCGAGGCCAGACCCTCAATGAGCTTCTCGAAGTACTTGGAGTTGGGGCTGGAGTTCCACGGCTGGATCGACTTGACCGCGGGCGCATCTGGATCGGGCACGATGAGATCGATGTCCACCTCGGTGCGCACACCCAGACCGTCACAGGCCGGGCAGGCACCATAGGGAGAGTTGAAGGAGAAGGCGCGGGGTTCGAGCTCGTCGATGGCCAGGGTGTGGCCGTTCGGGCAGCTCATCTTCTCGGAGAAACGACGCAGACGGTTCGGGTCATCCTCCTTCAGGTCAACGAACTCGAGGACCACCACCCCGTCGGCAAGCCGCAGGGCGGTCTCGAGGGAGTCGGTGAGTCGCTGCTTCTGGCTGACCTTGACCTGGAGGCGGTCGACCACCACGTCGATGTCGTGTTTGATCTGTTTCTCCAGCGTCGGGGGCTCGCTGAGCGGGTACACCTCCCCGTCGACACGCACGCGGGAGTACCCCTGAGACGCGAGGTCGGCGAAGAGGTCGACGAACTCACCCTTGCGGGTGCGCACCACCGGGGCCAGGAGCTGGAATTTCAGCCCCTCCTCCATCTCGAGGATCTGGTCCACCATGTCCTGCGGGGTCTGGCGCTGCACGGGCGCGCCACATTCCGGGCAGTAGGCGGTACCCGCGCGGGAGAACAGCAGACGCAGGTAGTCATAGACCTCGGTGATCGTGCCCACCGTGGACCGCGGGTTGCGGTTGGTGGATTTCTGGTCGATGGACACCGCCGGGGAGAGACCATCGATCAGGTCCACATCGGGTTTATCCATCTGTCCCAGGAACATGCGGGCATAGCTGGAGAGGGACTCCACATACCTGCGCTGCCCCTCGGCGAAGATGGTGTCAAAGGCCAGGGAGGACTTTCCGGAACCGGAGAGACCGGTGAACACCACCATCGAATCGCGTGGCAGGTCAATGTCCACGCCCTTGAGGTTGTGTTCGCGCGCACCGCGCACTACGAGGCGATCAGCCACTTGCTCAACTGCCCTTCAGAAATAGTGTGGGGAGAAATGAATCCAATGAAAGCAATACCTTCGAACATACCAACGAAGAGAGAAATTTCGCTACTCTGGCCTGCATGACCAACGAGCTTAAATTGCACCGCATTTCCGTGTCCAAGATGGACAACAACTGTTACCTTCTGACCTCGGGCGATAAGGGTCTGCTCATCGACGCCGCCGATGACGCCCCGGCGATCCTGAAGATGGCAGAGGATGCCGGTGTGACCATCACCACGGTGCTGACCACCCACCGGCACGCCGATCATGTCCGGGCCCTGCAGCAGGTCCTCCAGGCTACCGGCGCAACCCATTATGCACCTTTCCTCGAGGTTCCCGCCCTGCCCGCCCCGGTGGATGTGGAGCTGGAACACGGGGACACAGTCGAGTTCGAGGGTCACCAGTTCCCCATCGCCATCCTGCGCGGGCACACCCCGGGTGGTGCGGCCCTCGCCGCGGAGATCGACGGTCGCGTCAACCTCTTCGTCGGCGACAGCCTGTTCCCCGGCGGACTGGGTAAGACCAGTAGTGAGGGTGATTTCATCCGCCTGTTCAACGACGTCAAGCAGCGCCTCTTCGATGTCTACCCCGATGATTCCATCGTGTGGCCCGGCCACGGCCGGGAAACCACCCTCGGGGATGAACGCCCCGAGCTCGAGGTGTGGTGGGAACGTCGCTGGTAGGACGTTAAATTCACCCCGTCTCCCCCGCCGGAGAGGCCACCACCGGGGGTTTTCTTATCGTTTCCTGAACGGTTACTGGCAAAGCAGCACATGTTCCGGGAATGATGGTCAGAGCCCGACGAACCGGTCATAACCTAGGTACGATTGGGCGTTAGAGAAAACCTCTGAGTAAAGACCCAGGCCGCCTGATGGTGGCGGATTGCCCTGGGAACAACGCGTTGAATAGGAGCATAGAATCATGATCCGCAAGATCGCCCGGCCCATGCTCGCATCGGTCTACATCGCCGATGGTGCAGATACCCTCTTGAACACCCAGGCACATGTGGAAGGCACCGAGGTGGTTCTGGACCGTATCCGCTATGTGCTCCCACGCAAATACGCCAAGCGCATCTCCAGCGATCCCGAGCTGGTGGCCCAGATCATCGGTGGCACCAAGGTCGGCGCAGGTTCCCTGCTCGCGCTGGGCAAGGCACCCCGTCTCTCCGCGACCACGCTCGCCGTGGTCACCGTTCCCACGATCCTGGCGCGCAACGCCTTCTGGGAGACCCAGGATGAGGAGGAAAAGCGCAACCGTCGCAACGGTTTCATGACCAACGTCGCCCTGCTCGGTGGACTGTTCATCACCTCCGTGGACACCCAGGGCAAGCCGGGTCTGAAATGGCGCGCCACCAAGGCTGCCTCCACCGGCAAGAAGCAGATCCAGCAGGCCCTGCCCACCAAGTCCGAGACCGAGAAGATGACCGACAAGGCATCCGACTGGTTCCATGACGCCTCCGACAAGGTCGCCGAGTACGCCCACGTGGCGCAGGAGTACGTCGAGGACAACAAGGATGACTGGCTGAAGATGGCGCAGGACAACGCCAAGACCGCCAAGAAGGGTGCCGTCAAGGCAGCCGGCAAGGCCCAGGAGCGCGCCAACTTCGCACTCAAGGTTGCCGGCGAGACCACCGGCAAGGCAGCCAAGAAAGCCAACAAGAACGCCGACAAGCTGCAGAGTCGCGCCGACAAGGCACTGAGCGCCGCGCAGAAGAAGGTCAAGAAGATCAACGTCTAGACCGTTCAATCGGCTCACACGCCACGATCACGCCACGGGACGGCCCCGGGGGATGCTCCACTCCCCTTCCGTTCCCGTGGCGTTTTCTCATGCCCAGCCAACCCCGTGCGCCGGTGCGCGGACGGGGTCTGGAATGATGGATGACTCTCCGGTGTTGAACAACCGATAGAGTGGATTGCCACTCGCACACCGTCGAAAACCCAGGAGGCCTTCCGGAGTGACCACTCAACGCCGCGCCGATCAGACGTCGGAAAGCACCGACCGCCCTGAGCTTGACTCCGCGATCCGGGAGGAACAGGCCTACGTGGACACCCTGTTCCAGCGCCTCGACGATGAGGTGGCCCGGGCGAATGAGCGTCTGGCGGATGTGATGAAGGACGTGGATCCGACCAACCCGGATCCGGAGGCCCTGGTGCGCCGTGAGACGGAGTACCACGGTCTGAACCAGAAGCTCGACCGGCTCAACCTGGCGCAGCTGGGTCTGGTGTTCGGTCGCATTGATGTGCAGGCGGAGCCTGAGGAGATCGACACCCCGGTCCCCGGGCGCCCGGATCTGGACCGTCGTTATATCGGGCGCATGGGTCTGGATGACCGCGAGGACAACTACCGCACGCTCCTGCTCGACTGGCGTGCGCCGATGGCGCGGCCGTTCTACCTGGCCACCACCGTGAAGCCGGAGGGCGTGGAGGTGCGTCGTCATATCCGCACCCGGGGTCGCACCGTCACCGGCATCGATGATGAGGTGCTGTCCGGCACTGTCGCCACAGCTGCCGTGCCCCAGAGCGGTGTGGGTTCGGAATCAGCCCTCCACCAGGCGTTACAGGCGGCCCGCACGGGCCATATGACCAATATTGTGGAGACCATCCAGCGTGAGCAGGATGAGATCATCCGCGATTCCACCCGCGGGGTGATGGTGGTCCAGGGCGGGCCGGGCACCGGTAAGACGGCCGTGGCGCTCCACCGGGTGGCCTACCTGCTCTACACCTGGCGGGAGCAGCTGGCCAAGTCCGGTGTGCTCATCATCGGACCCAACCGGACCTTCCTGGAATACATCTCCCGCGTGTTGCCGGAGCTGGGTGAAACGGGCGTGGTGCTATCCACCATCGGTGAGCTCTACCCGGGTGTCACCCCGACGGGCACGGAGGATCTGCTCACCCGCGAGATCAAGGGCTCTGCGGAGATAGCCGGTATCCTCCAGGAGGCGGTCAGGGCGTACCAGACCGTGCCGGAAACCCCGGTGGAGGTGACGGTGGATGGCATCGTCATCTCCATCGACGCGGCCACGGTGGCGAAATCCCGCACCCGCGCCCGCCGCTCCCGCCAGCCCCATAACCTGGCCCGCCCCGTCTTCCGCGCACACCTCACCGAGCAGCTGGCGCACCAGATGGCGGTGACCATCGGCGCCGATCCCCTGGGTGGGCGCAACCTGCTGTCGGGCGCGGACATCGATCAGCTCCACGACGACCTGCTTGACGACGCCACCCTCGTCTCCGTGGTCGACGGGTTCTGGCCGGAGCTGTCCCCACATCAGGTCCTGGAGGACCTGCTGACCGACCCCGCCCGCATCGACATCGCCGCCGCCGGATACGACGATGAAACCCGGTCGGCCCTGCTGCGCGCGCCGGGGTCCCCGTGGGCCCCGTCCGACGCGGCGCTTCTCGACGAGTTGGCCACCCTCATCGGTCTCCCCGACCCGGAGGAGGCCCGCGAGGAGGCGGAGAAGAAGTGGCGCCAAGAGATCGAAGACGCCCAGGAGGTCCTCGATGTGCTCAGTTCCTCCCAGTCCTCGGATATCGATGATGACGCCGACCTGGATCCCGATGCCGAGGTGCTCTCCGCCTTCGACATCATCGACGCCGAGACCCTCGCCCAGCGCCAGGAGGTCCGTGACATCCGCTCCACCGCCGAACGTGCGCAGGCCGATCACAAATGGGCTTACGGGCATGTCATCGTCGATGAGGCGCAGGAGCTCTCCCCCATGGAATGGCGCATGGTGTTCCGTCGTAGCCCGTCACGCTGGATGACCCTGGTGGGTGATATCGCCCAGACCGGGTCCCCCGCCGGTGTGGATGACTGGGCGGAGTCCCTGGCACCGTTCATCAACAACCGGTTCCGCCACCACGAACTGACGGTGAACTACCGCACCCCCTCGGAGATCATGGTCCTGGCCAACCGGATCCTCGCCCAGATTAATCCTCAGATGACGCCGGCCACCGCCATCCGTGACTCCGGGCACAAGGTGGGGTACGTGGGGGCGGGGGCGGACGTCGACAAGCTCAAGGAGGCTTTTGACGGCGACCGCCTGACCGCGGTGATCTCCTCCCGGGCGGCGTTTGTGGACGGCGTGCACCATTACGTGGTCGATGAGATCAAGGGCCTGGAATTCGACCATGTCATCGTGGTGGACCCGGCGGGCATTTTGGAGGAATCGCCGCAGGGCCTGCAGGATCTGTATGTGGCGGTCACCCGTGCCACCCAGAGCCTGACCATCGTTGGTGAGTGGGAGATGTAGGGATCAGATCGCTATAGGAAACGCCCGAAGAAGCTGATCAGGAGGATCAACCAGACCCTTATCTCCGGGGATCATGTCTGCAGTAGAGTTGAGGCAGACCCTAGCCAACCGCCTGACGGAGTCGTATATGTCCCACCCCATGATTACTGAACTGAGACTCGACGCGTTCAAATCCTTCAGGAATGCAACTCTCCCGATAGCAGACATTACCTTTCTCACGGGGAGGAATAGTTCTGGAAAGTCCAATGCACTTGATGGACTGGATGTTTTGTCCCGACTTGCCGGTGGGGAGGTGTTAGCGGATGCGCTTGATGGTCGGCGACGTCAAGCAGGGATGGTACGTGGTGGATCCCGTGGATGTGCTCCCCACGGTAGCCATGAATTCAGTCTGGGTTGCACTGTTATTCACGATGGACAAGATTTTTCTTACTCGATCTCAGTACAAGTTGATCCTGATCTGAAAATTGTCGAGGAGCGTCTGGAGGGGCCCGCAGTCGCGGCTAAGAGCGGAACGATGCATAAGGCGGTCAGCATATTCCAGACCAGGGACGCGTCACCAGACTCCCCCGGAATTGAAGTCGAGATCTACAGTGGAAAGAAGGGAGTGAATCCGGCACGGTACTTTCGTGATGATCGCCCTATACTCACCCAGATCGCCAATACTCTTCAAGGTGTAAATCAGACTGAAAGGTCAATCCTCACTGCTATTGGCATCGTCATTTCCGCACTTCGGGGCACTTTTCACATCGACCCTGTCCCTCACCTTATGCGTGCCTTTGTTCCTGTTCATGACACCACCTTGCGTAGAACCGGAGAAAATTTATCTCCAGCTCTATACCAACTCCAACAGCGTGACCTAAGCTCCTTTGATGAAATCGTCGACCTGACAAAGAAAATTGCAGATGAACAAGTTGTGGATATTTCTTTCGCTAAGTCCTCCCTGCAGGATGTCATGCTGCAACTGGAGGAGAAACGAGGACCGATCACAAGGTTGGTAAAGGAATTGACACCTGCTCGCGAGATGAGTGACGGTTTGCTACGCATTCTCGCGATTGCAACCACACTGAAATCAACTCGGGAAAGTCTAGATATAGACAACTTCATAGGTGTCGGGCGTATAGACTCCCCTGTTTCAGGAGGGGTCCTCATCGTCATCGAGGAGTTGGAAAACGGTCTGCACCCCTCCCAGGCACATCGTATTCTGGATCTGATCCAACAAAGCCATCATGAAACATCCGTACGTGTGCTGGCAACCACCCACAGCCCGGCGCTCCTTGATGCCGCCGAAGGCATCCTCAATGACAGCATCATCGTGTGTCACCGGGATCCGGATACCGGGTATAGCAGGTTGACTCCCCTGACCCAGCTTCCCGGTTACGCCCGCGCCTTGGCGGAAGGGACACTAGGAGACGCTGTCACCGCTGGAAAGCTGGTGGATGATGTTATCGAATCCCGTGATTTTTCTGAGTTTGAAAAATTTCTCGGGGTGAACTGATGCCTAAAGTAGTGTTTGTTGACACCTCTGTACTCTGCAATCTCCTTCCTGTACCGGGTTTGGACCAGCAGGCTTCCGAGATAAGCGCACAGATGGCTGACCGTCTCAGAGAGGATGATGCCCTTTATGTACTTCCCATAACCACTGTGATTGAAACTGGGAACCATATTGCCCAGATTAAAAATGGTGACCACCGGCGGAAGACAGCTGATCGCTTTTCGCAGATGCTCAGCTTGATCATTGAAAAGAAGGCTCCCTGGACACTACATGACATTGCCTGGAACAGGACCTTTTTGGAGATGCTGATGGCAGGAGCAGGCACAGGAACATCCTATATTGACCATGCTTCTGCGGGGGTGGGCACCGGTGACTTATGTATTCTCACCGAATGCTACCAATATCAGCAGCGAACTAAAATGGACGCAACAATTTGGTCTTTGGATCAAGCTCTAGCTGCCTACGGGACCTGATGAATCCGACCCCCGAGGAAGGGCTCGGAACCTGATCCAGTCCATCTGAATTTTTCCGATGTCCATTCGTATAGACCGGCATCGAATGCTCGGTGATGGTTTGCACATAGCAACCGCCCATTGTCAGGGTGGTAGTCAACCACGGTGGAGTGCGGAACCAGATGCGCAGCTTCGAGAACTTCAACGATATCAACCCCGCACACCGCACACTCTGCCGGATATGATTCCAAAAGTAGAGCACGAAATCGCTGCTGGCCAGTACGTTGACGTTGCATACGCCACACATCTTCAGCCGCATAATTCTCGGCCTGGCTGATGGATGAGCTTTCACGTGAGCTACTCACCTTTCCCTGACTGGCAAGATTCCACAGCCAGGGATTGTGCCAATCATTCCTCCGATACCGCTTCCTCCTGCTGCGCATCTTCGTCAGTCGGCGCACTATTGCATCTACCAGGCGGTGATCCTCAAGGGCGGTGATCGCATCACGCCCATGGTATTCGACCACCTGTCCCCCTCCATCAAGATGCGTATCGGAAATATCTCCTGACGACCAGTTCAGTGCCTCATCCGGTTCAAGGACAAAACGGACTTGAGCGAGCTTCCCCTCCTCCCGCGTCATGAAGACGATCAACGCCTCCACTGCGCCCGTATGGTGATTTGAGACAGGGTCTAGGAGAATTAGTTCCATGTCGAATCGCCGTATCTTCACCGAAGAATTCAAAGCAGGAGCTGTGCAACTCGTCGTCTCCTCAGGGCGCTCGGTCAAGGAAGTGGCCACCGAGTTGGGTATCAAAGAAGGAACACTGGGCGCGTGGGTAAGAACCTGGAGGGCCGAGCATCCAGACGCCGGTGTGGATGAACCAGGCCCAGTCGAATGGGCGAAATACAAGGCCCTGCAGGCAGAGAACGCCGCGTTGAAACGGGAAAACGAGTTTTTGGGAAAAGCCAGCGCCTTCTTTGCAGCGAAGCACCTGTAGAGGACTTCTATGCGTTCATCGAGCAAGAGAAGGCGTCACTTCCCATTACATGGATGTGCACAAAGTTGGGCGTGTCCAGAGCGTCGTATTACCGGTGGGCCAAGCCTGCGGGTCTGACTCCGACAGCCATAAGGCATTCAGAACTCAGGGCTGAGGTTGCCCAGGAGTTTGAAAAAAGCAACCAGATGGCTGGTAGGGATCAGCTGACCACGTTGCTCAACCAGCGTGGTGTCAAAGTTTCTACTGGGACTGTGGGATCAATTATGAACGAATTAGGAGTGCGTGCCAGACGAATGCGGGCCTGGAAGAACACCACGGTCAGTGACCCTTCTGCCCGGACCGAGCATATAAAAAATCATATACTCGATAGCCAAGGGAAACGAGACTTTACCGCTACCGTGCCTGGGACCAGGCTCGTTGGTGACATTACGTGACGCGTTCGGCTATTTAGTACTGGTTTTCTGCGTATCGGGAACCGCCGATCTGGATATCGGAAACCGGGGGTAATTATCCTGACTCACGTTGATGGACGACCTGCACGCTCTCAAGTACTGGGTCGCATTCCCCTCCAAGAGCCCCACAGCCAGTCAATATCAGACGGACTACTGGTATTCGGTGTTTGCTGACGCCGCGATCGCGGACGCGGTATTGAGCCGACTGTCCAACAACGGTGTGCTGTTTTGGCTCAAGGGTGAGGATATGAGGACTTTTCCTGACGTGGAGGCGGGAACCCAGGTGGCCTATACCACGATCCCTCGTCATGGGTGATGCTGGTTTTCGGCCGCGGGGGTAAAACAACCGGTACCGCATGCCCAGAACTGCAGTACCCCTTCATAAGAACAGCGGTTTCCAAAGAAAGCGCGGGTCAATTACGTACTTAAAGACGGGTTCCGGGTGGCTGTACTTGGCTACCGTGATCGATTTAGCTACGCGGATGGTGGTGGGGTGGTCTATGGATTCTAATATGCGCACACCGTTGGTGATCAACGCGCTGGCTATGGCGCGTGATCATGGGTGTCTTCATCCTGAAGGCGCAATTTTTCACTCCGATAGAGGATCGCAATACACCTCCGAGCAGTTCCAGACATGGTGCGCCGGCAACAAGATCACCCAATCCATGGGATTGACCGGGGTATGTTGGGATAACGCGGTCGCGGAGAATCTTTTCTCACATTTGAAGACCGAAATGTATCACCACTACGACTTTAAGAATCACCTGTCGGCCCGAACCGCGGTGATGGAGTACATCGAGGGTTGGTACAACCGGCGCCGCCCGCATAGCAATAACCAGGGGCTCTCACCGGCTAGTGCTTTGACCGCATATCAGCAGCAGTATGGATTAGCAGCAGCGTAAGAAGAAAAATCAATCAAGCTGTCTCAAAAACTTGACGAGCGCACACCATCCCAACAGAGACTACTGAGGCGCGGGTAGTTCCCCGTGGTGCCCTTCTATTTGCAGGCAGACATGTCAGGGAGAAGTCAACGTTATGGAAAAGACCAGACAGCCAACCAAATTTATGGATGAGTTCGAGAACGTCGGATGCGTCGGACGTCTGGACAAACCTTTCATACGCAGCATGAGAATTGGTGCGAGGCCGGTTCTTTGAACCTAAAGAAATTCTGGCATCAAGGTGGTAGCCGGAGTCTTTCAGGATCTCTAAGAAATCCCCGGCGACCAGGTACGGGCCGTCTGTCTCTGTCGATGTCATAGTGCCACTTCCGCTCGTTATGGCTATACCTCATCGTGGATGGGAGACCAGTCACTGTCCCCCTGAACCACTGAAAGCCGGAAACATATCGTTTCCGGCCTCCTGTCGCTATTTTTAGCTCACGGTGTGAACAATCATCACGTCACAGTCGGACTGGCGGGCGACGTCAGCGGGCACGGAACCCAGCAGACGGCCGGTGAGCGAGTTGATGCCTCGGTTACCCACCACGAGCAAATCGGCGTTGCGGTCGGTGACGATACCCATGAGGGCCTCAACCGGGGTGCCGGGGCGGATCTCGGTCTCGATCTTGGTGGCGCCGACATTGCGGGCGGCCTCGGAGGCCTTCTCCAGGTTCTCCTTGGCGGGATCATCACCGAGGATGGTCACGGAGTCCTGGCGGAGGGTCTTGGAGGCCTCATCCTTATTCTCGTAGTATGCGCAGCCGATGATGAGGGTGGCGTCGAAGGCCGCCGCGATCTTCGCAGCGCGTTCGACTGCGAGGATAGAAGACTTGGATCCATCGGTACCGACGACGATCTTGGAGTAATTCTCGCTCATGTGACAGTTCCTAATGCTCAGAGAGTTGGAAGTGATGTATTCGTTCAGCAGGGCCCGGATACTGCCCCGATTACGTTAGTGCCCCAGTCTAACAAACAATCCGGACGTCCCGGGGGTGTTTTTGACTACGGAACAGGCGGTTTTGGTCGGGCGTTACATTCGCTTTCCGCATGAAGCAGGGGTAACACCTTCTCCCCTTCTGCGCCCGGCCCCACCCCTTCCGTTGAACCCGGGCGGCGCACCGGTGGGTGTGGAGGGTTACCCTCCCGGCTGAGCAGTGGCACCCGCTTGTTCCCCTCCGACGGTACCCGTTTTCAGGATGGGTGTCAGCGCCCCCAAAAATCGGGGCAATACAGGACAGAGGTAGAAACATAATCTAGGAATGTACAGGTTATTTCAATCTCTCTGACAGCTTTCACCAATGGGAAGATTGGCGCTCGCCTCGATTCACGAGTACCTTCCTCCCCCTGCCCCATCCCGTTCCTCACTGAAGGATAACCATGAAACTCTCACCGCGTCTCAGAAGAATTCTGGTGACGATCCTCGCAATCCTCACCCTCGGTGCCCCAGTGGCTACAGCTCCCCAGGCGTCGGCTCTGGATACCTGCCACAGTACTGATTACTCCTGTCTCGCCCGCTGGGGTTATGGCCCCTACGTGGGAAACTACGCAGACAGGTACTACTACGGAGGACATCACAACTGCACCCGCTACGTGGGCCATCGCCTGGCACGCGTGGGAGTCCCGGATACCGGATCATGGGGTAATGGAAGCCAGTGGGGAGCGTCCGGGCGGGCCCGCGGTTACCAGGTCGATGGTAACCCCCGCCCCGGTTCAATTGGTTATGCCGGCCACGGCGGCTTCGGTCACGTGGCCGTCGTCGAACAGGTCAGTGGTGACAGGGTGCTGGTTTCCGAGGATAACGCCTCCGGAATCGACAGCGACCCCAGTGGTTACGCCAGGATCCACTGGTACCCCAAGTCCTGGTTCTCGGGCTACATTCATGTCCCACAGCTGGAGGCGGAGTACGGCTCAGGCGGTGGCGGTACACCCGGCAAAGATCCTGTAGGCAGTTTCGACACCGCAGTCGGTGGCACCGGAAACGTCCACGTCCGAGGCTGGTCCTACGACCCCGATGTCCTCTCCCACGACGTCCGCATCCACATCTACATCGGCGGACAAGCCGGGACCGCAGGAGCACAATCCACCGAAATCATCGCCAACAAGGCACGCGGCGACCTCCGCGGCACACCCGCCTTCGACAACGTCATCACCACCACCAAAACCGGCAACCAACAAGTCTGCGCCTACGCCATCAACGTCGGCGGCGGCAACAACAAATTACTCGGTTGCAAAAACGTCACCATCACCGCCACAGGATCAGACCCCGTGGGTAGCTTCGATACTGCCCAAGGAGGTGTAGGCACCGTCCACGTCCGAGGCTGGTCCTACGACCCCGACGTTCTCTCCCACGACATCCGCATCCACATCCACATCGGCGGACAAGCCGGAACCGCGGGAGCACAATCCACCGAGATCATCGCCAACAAGGCACGCGGCGACCTCCGCGGCACACCCGCCTTCGACAACGTCATCACCACCACCAAAACCGGCAACCAACAAGTCTGCGCCTACGCCATCAACGTCGGTGGCGGCAACAACAAACTACTCGGCTGCAAAAACGTCACCATCACAGCCAAGCCGTCTGCCACGAATACGCCCACACCGCCGCCCACGGATGATCCCTCAGACCCCGGCACCGGACTGGAACCAGTCGGGCGGGCAGGATCGTCTCTTTCTTCCTAATGTTCTCGGGAATCTTTCTGGTCTCCACTCCGGTTGAGTCACCAGCTCGGCCACCTGAAACACGACGATAAGCCACGAACAAAGCAAGTCCCGGATGTCTCCCTTGAGACATCCGGGTTTTCTTGTCCCGTCCTATTGCATACCCACTTCCTTCATGCCCTTGAGTTCCTTCCGCAGCTCGAAGACCTCATCGCGCAGACGGCCAGCCAGCTCGAATTTGAGCTCACGGGCGGCGGCGGCCATCTGGGCGGAGAGATCATCGATGAGTTTCTGCAGCTGATCCACCTGCATGCCGGACGTGTCCGGTTTCTCCACCACGGCGGCATCACCGGTCAGCCCCGGGGCACCGACGCCTGATTCCTGGTTCTCATAGACCTGGTCGAGGATGTCGGCGATCTTCTTGCGCAGTGGCTGCGGATCCACGCCGTGTTCCTTGTTGTACGCGACCTGCTTCTCGCGCCTGCGGTCGGTCTCCTCGATGGCGTACTGCATGGAGTCGGTGATCTTGTCGGCGTACATGATCACCTCGCCGGAGACGTTTCGGGCGGCACGGCCAATGGTCTGGATCAGGGAGGTGGTCGAACGCAGGAAGCCTTCCTTGTCGGCGTCGAGGATGGCCACCAGGGATACCTCCGGCAGGTCGAGGCCCTCACGCAGCAGGTTGATGCCCACCAGCACGTCGTATTCACCCAGGCGCAGCTGGCGCAGCAGTTCCACGCGCTGGAGGGTATCGATATCGGAGTGCAGGTAGCGCACGCGGATGCCGTTCTCCAGGAGGTAGTCGGTGAGGTCCTCGGCCATCTTCTTGGTCAGGGTGGTCACCAGGACACGCTCGTTCTTGTCGGTGCGGCCGCGGATCTCGTGGATGAGGTCATCGATCTGGCCCTTGGTGGGTTTGACGGTGACCTTCGGATCCACCAGGCCGGTGGGACGGATGACCTGCTCCACGAACTCACCACCGGCGGCGGCGATCTCGAACTTGCCCGGTGTGGCGGACATGAACACGGTCTGGCCGCGGCGCTCGTCGAACTCCTCCCAGGTCAGCGGGCGGTTATCCAGCGCTGACGGCAGCCGGAACCCGAATTCCACCAGGTTGCGCTTACGCGACATATCACCCTCGAACATGCCACCGATCTGCGGGACGGTCACATGCGACTCATCGATGATGGTGAGGAAATCCTCCGGGAAGTAGTCGATCAAGGTGGCCGGCGAGGTGCCGGGGCCACGGCCGTCGATGTGGCGGGAGTAGTTCTCAATGCCGGAACAGAACCCCACCTGTTCGATCATCTCCAGGTCATATTCGGTGCGCATGCGCAGACGCTGGGCCTCCAGTAGCTTGCCGCGGTTCTCCAGGTCGGCGAGACGGTCCTCCAGCTCGGCCTTGATGTCCGCGACGGCCTTTTCCATGCGTTCCGGGCCCGCAACGTAGTGGGTGGCGGGGAAGATGCGCACCTCTTTCACGTTGCGGACCACGTCTCCGGTCAGCGGGTGGATGTAGTAGAGACTGTCGATCTCATCACCGAAGAACTCCACCCGCACCGCCAGCTCCTCATACGCCGGGATGATGTCCACCGTGTCCCCTTTGACGCGGAAAGCGCCACGGGTAAAAGCGATGTCATTGCGGTCGTACTGGATATCCACCAGCAGGCGCAGGAAGCGGTCACGGTCGACCTCATCGCCGACCTTCAACACAATCGACCGGTCCAGGTAGGACTGCGGGGTACCCAGACCGTAGATACACGACACTGAGGACACCACCACCACATCGCGCCGGCTTAAGAGGCTGGAGGTGGCCGAGTGACGCAGCCGCTCCACATCCTCATTGATGGAGGAATCCTTCTCAATATAGGTATCGGTCTGCGCAATATAGGCCTCTGGCTGGTAGTAGTCGTAGTAGGACACGAAATACTCCACCGCATTATTGGGCAGCAGTTGGCGCAGCTCATTGGCCAGCTGTGCAGCCAGGGTCTTATTCGGAGCCATCACCAGGGTGGGCCGCTGTTGCTTCTCAATCAACCACGCAGCCGTGGCTGATTTACCGGTACCCGTGGCACCGAGCAGCACCACATCACGCTCTGCCTGCTTCAGGCGTTTATCCAACTCGGCGATGGCCGCCGGCTGGTCACCGGCTGGCTGAAACTCCGAGATTACCTCGAATTTATCGTCCGAGCGTTCAATCTCACCCACAGGGCGATGCTCGGAGTGGGACAGGACCGGTTGTTCAGCAGCGAAAGCCATATATACAGGGTACGCCAAGAGGTGGACAGGCTACACGGTCGTCTTTGGGATGCGGCGGGCGGGTGGTCGCCTGTGCTTGTCGACGGTTGAACTGTTAGGTTTTCTTTCACGACAGGGCAGGAAAATAAGATGAATCGTTGATTCTGAACTGGATGTGCCACATTCTTTAGGAGGCTTCCACTGTATCCACTTACTACTAGGAGAATGGGTCTACGGGGACCAGCAAATTAATTGGAAGACACCCCCTCCCAACGTGGTCGCCAGTTCTATTTTGCTCTTAAGCCATTATTTGGATATTACAGTGCTGAAAGTGCACTGAAATCGAGGGGTCAGATGGTTTGTGTGTGAGGGAATCCCCACACATCAAGGAGATGAACCAGAATGACTACCGTGGCTAAACGAGACCCAGAAGATTCCGCACGGATCAAAGCAATCGAAGAGAAACTGCTCGCCAATCCCGAAATGGCGAAGCTCATCGATGAGCTCGGTACCTCCACCAGCGATGCCAATGACCTGGTCAGGCCCATCAGATGGCGGTGGCGTTCCCAGACCGCTTCGAGGCTTACCTTTAACTTTTAAATCCGGGAGCCCCACACACAAACAACTTGACACGCTCCTGAAATCGCAAATGCGCTGATAAACCGATGAGTTATTGAATTCCACCAAGGTTTCCTAAAACACCCACCTGGGCCGTACTCAAGGGAACACGGAAGGTCCGTTCGTCGGGTCTGAGATCCGGTGGTACCTGGTGTTAGAAAATCCCATCATCATTCGCAACTCTTAATTAGCGTTAAGAACAGCTCAACCTAGATAGGCATCAATACTCCATCTCTTCATGCCTAGAAGATAATCCCGCTAAGCTTTCCATATGAAAAAACCATTTCCCCCAAAGGTATTTGTTTCATATGCTCACGTTTCCGAAGACCACAAAACTTGGGTGAGAGGCCTAGCTTCTCGTCTCCGTGCTGACGGCGTCGATGTGCAACTCGACCAGTGGCATAACACTCTTGGATCCAATCTTCCGTTTTTCATGGAATCAGGCTTACGGGGTGCAGATCGAGTGCTTGCAATCATCTCCGATGATTACCGAGAACGGATCGACAACAGGCAAGGAGGTGCAGGATTCGAGGGTCAACTATTATCTAGCGACCTACTTACAAATCAAACAGAGACGCGTGTGATTCCGGTCCTGCGTGACAACACCGTTCAAGATTTCAATACTGCCGTGCCGACTCTCTTACGTGGCTATATGGGAATCGACATGCGTGATTCCGATCTTTTTGAGGGGAGGTATGAAGAACTATTGCGGGATATACACGGGCGCCCTATGCATCAAGCTCCGCCTATCGGCGACAACCCATTCGACGGTGCCGCCGATTACATGCCCCTGCCGGTTTCACAACTTCCCAGCGCCTATTCTAACTTCGAGCCTGGGCCTGACCCCCGTTTGGTAGACACCTTGAAACCAGCATGATGCTGGGAAAGGTAATCTGCCACCATGCCACGCAA
>NZ_JACSPR010000014.1 GCF_014837045.1 Corynebacterium gallinarum | reverse complement strand
CCGCAGGTCACATGCCAAGGGTTGTATACATGGCTTTAGCTTTCGCGCATCCATGTAAACACGGGTGAAAGTAAGGGCCGTTTCACCAGAGCACTGCCCGTAACGCAGTGGAGGGTAGGCGCCTGGTGAACGCGGCGAGGGGCGAGACAAAGCGCAGCGACTCTCGGCCCCGAGTCGAACCGAACGGCAACCCGGGTTTGCGTGGATGGGCGTGTCTGAGACCGAGCGCCAGCGAGTGGATCAGACCCTGAAAATACAACCCGCCTCTGGCCGCCACCAAGGTGCCCCAGGCACCGACTGGCGAGCCTGGTGCCACATGGGTTTCGTGGCACCTGCGCCGTCGTAGTCGCCCCACGACTACGTGTGGTCTCCGAGACAAAGCGAAGCGTCTCTCGGGGGCCACTGGAACACTTATCGGCGCTCTGATGACAACACTGATTCAGACGGCCCCCTCGGGCCGACTGTGGCTCGCCCCCAGGGCGAGACAGGTGCGTTGCAGACCCGGACGCAGACCCGGACAGCACCGACCCCCAGGGACCCCGACCCGTGGGTTGCAGGGTGGGTGGCATGGACGGTTGTAGACATGGCAGCAACATGACTACAGGCGGGGTTGCAGGCCCGGCAACAGACCCCGACACAAGCCCGTCTCAGACGGGTTGCCTCGGCGTTGAATCGACGTCGGCTCGAGGTGGTTCCAGACCCCGATCTGGGGCCCGTCCTAACTCTGATCCACGGCCGTCTCCAGGAGCCCGTCACAGTGCCCATCACGAGGCCCGCTGCGGCCCTGGAAGCGGTGGGGCAGCCTCGGGGTCACCAGAGCGTCTCCAGGGCGCCACAGAGCCCCGCTGAAGCGCCTCGGTGACACCGCTGGATCCTCGGTGTGGGTGGGGTGAGAACCGACTCCCGGGGGACGTGGCTGGGGCGCGCCTGAGGCGGGGGTGGCCACGTCGCCGCTGCGGGGCTGCGAGCGCCGCTGCAGCGGCCGGTACCGAGCCGACACCGGGGCGGGAAGCAGCGGGATAATCCCGACTCCGAAACACCGCCTGCAGAAGCGGATCACGGGCACCTGGACGAGCCGGACAACCGGGGTGAATAACTCGCCTCAGGGGGTCGTTAATATCTGCCCAGCGGGGCAGATTCAGGCGCTTGCAATAAGTCCAGTATATCACCGTTAATAACGCACTTCAGTTATTAGTAACGTTATTCCGTGCCCTGTTTCGGCCCTGTTTCAGGCCCCGTTTCACACCGTCTGAGCCGGCACAGCGATGATGCGGCAGCGAGCCGGTAGCCGCCACAGGGCGGGGGTCGCAGCGCTGCTGGACGCCGGCCGAGACGTGTCCCTGCGAAGCCATAGGAGCTGAAACCCTGAGACTCGAACACTGTCGCATGTTCTCGAACATAGAAGCGAAAGCAGGAAAAAATAACCCCGCCTCGAGAAGCCCCTGAGTGGTCTCAGTGGGCACCTCACGAGGCGGGGTGTCGAAATAAGTGACCAGAATACTGTCCGTGTCAGCGACACTCTGGCAGACACTGCTGCCATTGTCTGAAATATCGACAGGATTGTGTCTGGATTCCAGACCATAATCTGGACACTGCACCGGTGTTCAGAAAACCGACACTGGTGTGTCGCTGAGAGTGTCTGAAATCCTGACACTGCCGTCATGGTCAAAAATAGGTCCATATTTTAGACAGGATTGTGTCTGAAATATGGACCATCAAGATCCTGGTCAGAATCCTGTATCGAAAACTGTCTGTAAAACAGACCACTTTTCCGACAACTGTCGCACGATCAACGCAGTGTCAGGATTACAGACAGCCAGGTGGTCAGAAAAATGCCCTGTAGACGGTCTCCGTGACTGTCGGTCACAGGAGCCATCTACAGGGCAGGATACGAGCCTGGAATACAGACACAGGTGGGTTGGACACAGGCACAGATGGTTGAGCTCAGAGAAAAAGAACCCCGCCCAGGAGAGCTGCCGCGGCAGTTCCTGGACGGGGTGAGTGGTGGGTTGGGTGGCAGGGGACTGGCAGGGGGATGAGCAGGGTGAGTCACCAGTAGGGCAGCTGCGCCACCTCTTCAGGTGTGATGAGTCGGTCTGCTTGGACTCTATAGACAGCCAGCCGCAGGCGGTTGTTCAGCAGCCAGCGAGCCCCGGCCTCGTCCCAGGGGTCGCTCGATGCACCCATGGCTGTGATGATCTCGCTGTAGGACACAGCGGTGAACTTCTCGCCGTCGAAGTAGGGTGCACGGACCATCCCCTCATCTAGATACTTGGTGGGGAGGTAGAGCTGGTCACTCAAGAACTCCTGTACCGCCTGCACCGTGGCGCCGCCACGCTCAATGACTCGGTGGTTGGTGCTGCGCTTGTTGCGGTTGTTGCTCGAGCCGGCGCCACTGCCGTTGCAGTGGTTGCTCCCGAGGTCGACGATGACCACTACGCCCGGGTGATCAATCGGCACTGGTGGAGGGGTCTGAAGCCGCTGTTCACGTGGTGCAAAAATCAGGTTGAGCACCAGACTGACAGGGCTGAGGGTTGTGCTGTTGGGGCAGTCGCCGGAGTGCTGATCAAGGACGCAGGTCGGCTGGGTCAGCACGTAGTCCGTGGCGGAGAACATGCGGCCGGCATGGTCGCTGACCACAGGTGCGGCCTGCAGGTAGCGCAGCAGCGGTGCGGTGGTGTGGGCGGGGTGCGTGAGCATGGGATTTTTCTCCTTATATATAGAGGTATAGGTCGTGCTGGCGTGAGTTGGGCTGCTCGTCACCGCTCGTCACGGATGAAATCGACTGTGCCGGTGATGTTGTCGAACATGACGTAGTAGGTGCGTAGTCCCTGGTCGGTACCCGCACCCGTGACGGCGGAAGCCACGGCCGGGTTGAGGGGCAGCACCAGCTCCGGAGCTACGGCCAGCGGTGTCACCAACCGGGTCAACATCCAGGCTGGTCAGGGCCAGCTGATCGGCCTGATAATCGACTGTCGTGGCACGAACGTCTAGATCCACCGCATCCGCGCGGCCGGCGGACAGACGTTCCAGCCGCATCCCACCCCACACCGCCGGCGGCCCGTCATAGTCGTGACGTGTCGCCGGCGGTGTTTTCCCTGAGGATATGCGCGCAAAAGGTATGACCTTATAGGTTCCATGGGTGACTTTGACACCCCCACGACCCCTCTTTCACTACCCGTGCGCAAAACGCGAACGGGAATGTGCACCGAACACGCACGGCTCACCTGGGGAAATGTAAATGCGAACGGAAATTGCGAACGACTGATTGCTGCCGCGACCTGCAGCAATACGGCCACGTGCGCCTCATGTGCCCTTGTGCGCGTTTTTTCCCAACCCTTATATACGTAGACACGTGACTCACGTAGGGACACGACCCACCACGACTCCCAGGAAAGGTCTCTGTCGTACATAGGGCTGGTAACTATTAGCCTGTAAAAGCGCACAGCGGAGCATAATTGCAGCTAGTGACTTATATTTACTGTGCTCTATTTATTTCAAATAACGAACAATATAAAAACCTATCAATCTTTTAACCCTGTGACCTGCAGGTTTACCGCTTTCTGGTTGTGCGCATTCTGTGCGCTTTCCGGGGGTCCAGGGAATCGAAAAGGCGCACAGGAGTGTTCCTCCGTGAGTTATGTGACGAATCTGGAACATACGCCCGTTATGGTGCTACCTTTGGCGCGCTTATGGTCCGTTCCGTGAGCCCGCGCTCTGCCCCTTTTCCCGGAAGGCCCATCAATCACGACAGGCCACCCACGGGCGGTGTCAACACTCTGCCTACCCCGCTGCCGACGGTGCATATCGTCCTCCCTCGAGCCCATAGCGCGCTCACCGGGCGTGCTTGTCCGCCCCACGACCCTGACGCCAATGGCCGGGCCGTACACGCGATACCGTTACTGCGTACAGGAAGAGAGACACCCAGTGATGTGAACAGAATCAGAATAATAATCATCAGAATATTCATCTGATGATTATGTTATGCTGATGGGGATGTTGCCCCACCCCTACCAAGGAGTCTCCCATGACTGTCGATAGCCCCCGCGCCCGCACCGAACGCGCCCTGGCCGAGCTCGTGGCCACCGAAGGGCCCCGGGCGGTCACCGTTGCCCGGATCCGGGCGGCAGCCCGGGTCGATCAGAGCGTGGCCGCGGACGTAGTCCGTCAGTGGCGGGGCACCCAACGGGTAGGTGCCACCGATGAGGTGGCTGTGCCCGCGACTGAGGATGAGGCGCGTGCTTTTGAGGCCCTGCGGGCAATCATCCGCCAGGCTGTGCTGGCCGAGCGTGCCACCCAGGACGATGCTGTCAACCAGGCCGCCAGCGCTGCCACCGAGGAGGCGGAGGAAGCCCACCAAGAGGCTGCCCGCCTGGTCGAGGAGCTGGAGAAGGAAAAGGCCATCACCGCCGAGCAGGCCACCATCATCGCTGCTTTGAAAGCTGAGCTGGCAGCGGCAGCCACAGAAGCTGACAGGTTACGAGATGAGCTGGCCCATCAGCGGGAGGTTGCTGGTGCTGCCCGTGAGGAAGCAGCCGAGGCCCGCGGCAAACTCTTCGTCTACGAACAACAGGCCGCCGCACAGGCTGCACAGGCGACAGAAGCCCCTGTCCCGGCCAAGGGTAGGGAGCAATCCACGGCAACGACCACCACGAACAGCAAGACGGGGGAGTAACTAGCCAAAGTTCTACACAGGCGATGGCTTTTCACAGCACCCAGGGCCTGTAGATCACACTCGGGATGACACAGCCACTCCTGAAAAGTGGGAAGAACAAATATGCACGGGGTCTTAACTACCCGTTTTATTAAACGACTACGATGAGGAACATGTACACGACCGACTTCTCAAGCCCGCAGGCGGAAAGCGATCAGACCCTGATCGGCATTATCGCTGCTGTACGCGCGAAGTCGTCCCTGTCCCAGCCTGCCCGAGTAGACCTGCTACTCACGCAGGGATTAGAT
Organism: Corynebacterium gallinarum; assembly: GCF_014837045.1. GTDB lineage: Bacteria > Actinomycetota > Actinomycetes > Mycobacteriales > Mycobacteriaceae > Corynebacterium > Corynebacterium gallinarum. The sequence continues at coordinate 59,865 of NZ_JACSPR010000014.1, read as the reverse complement.
GCACTCTTAGAGGACATTTTCGGCCACACCCTCATCAACCCTGAACGCGATATGGCACTCGAGCATGCCGCACGGGATCTGTCTGCCTGGCGGGAGAAAGGCTATCAGGTCAACAGCATCCTGGACCCGGCTTATCCTCATCACCTGGCGAGTGTCCATGAAGCTCCGGCCGTGCTGTTCAGCGTGGGTAGACTCGACCCGACCGATAATGGGGTCAGTGTTGTGGGATCTCGTAACGCCTCCCCGGGCCAGCTGCAGGCTGCCGGGGAGATCGCCACCGCGCTGGTTCGCCGAGGCTTGACGGTGGTATCGGGCCTGGCTGCCGGGATCGATGCGGCCGCCCACACCGCTGCCCTTGCTGCTGGTGGGCGCACTGTGGCGGTAATGGGCACCGGGTTAGACCACACTTATCCGGTGGCGCACCGAAAGCTGCGCAAAAGTATTGAGGATACGGGTTTGGTGTTCTCCCAGTTCTTGCCTGAGCAAACTGGTTCGAAGGCATCATTTCCCATGCGCAACGCGGTGATGTCCGGTTACGGTCGGGCCACCATCGTGGTTGGAGCCACCGAGAAGTCCGGAACCCGCCACCAGGCAAAAGCCGCAGTGGGTCACTCCCGGGGATTGATCCTCACCCCCCAGGTGGCCACCCGGACCAGCTGGGGACGTGCGTATGTTGAGTCCGGCGTGGCTCAGGTGGCGCACAACTCGGAGGATGCAGTAGATATTGCATCAGCCATAATTGCTACCGCAGATGCTGGCGCACAGCTGTTTGCATGAGGATCGACCCTGCCTTTGACCAGGTAGCTAATCAGTACCTGGAATCGCTCACCCACTTGCACAGCGCCAACAACGGCCATGACTTACCTGTCTGCCAGATCTGTCTGGGCCCCACTCGGACCAAGAAGGACTCCCTAGAGCACTGGAAGGTCTGCTGGCCCTGTCGGCAACACCAGAGCGCTCCTGGCATCAACCCCGAGGAATTAGCCAATACGGTCGGGTTCATTACTTACGCTCTCGAGCACGCGGATGGATCGGCGGATCAGTCACTGCGGGACATGTACCAGTACAAACAGCTTCCACCCGGACAGAGTGTCCGCCAGGGAATCTCGGAATCGGGCCAGCGCATTCGTACGCTACTCTACGTCACCTTACGGGATAATCTGCCCCTTCTTGCCCGGACAGTCGGGCCGGTGGAGGTGATCACTCATGTTCCCTCCACCAGCAGCAGACCTGGACGCGATCGCGGGGCGCTGGCGGATGCTCTCGACTCCGCTGTCGATCACATCTACGACATCGCCCCACACCAACGACTCTTGACATCTACCAGTGACCGTCCTGGTTCACCCCGCGCCATCGACCCGAGTAGATTTTCAGTGACGGACCCAACAGCGGTGGCCGGCCGGCATGTTTTGTTGGTGGAAGACACCTGGGTGACCGGGGCCAGCGTGCAATCAGCAGCAGTATCCCTGCACCGGGCGGGCGCCCGCCAGGTCACTGTGGTGTGCATCGCCCGCATGTTGAAAGCTAAGTGGACAGATGGAGCGTATCTGACATCTCAGTACGCCACCTTGCGGCCTCCCCGACCGGGCAGTGTCGTGTTCCAAGTAGGGGAATAGGAGGGCTGAGAATGTCTTTGTTCTGGCCTTACACGTGGAGTGTGATGTGAAAGGATCAGAGGGTGGAGCGTGGCGAACACTGGGCTTATCGGGCCCGAAAAAAGACCCCCTCGTGGAAGTAGAAGGTGCTGTTGCAAAGTTGGGTGGAGAACCGCGAACACTCCTTTCTTCGTCGCCCGGCCGGTATTATGGCCCAGCCTGCTTAGGCAGTCTCGAACCCCCGGCTGACGATCACCGCATCCGGATTCGGCTGCCCGCAGGCGAACATCGTCCCCTGGCCTTTCCTTAAGGAGTGCATCGCCTCCATACCCTTGAGCGTCCGGTACGCAGACGTCCTGTTCTTAAATGCACCTTTCGGCCCCAGGATCCGCTTTAACCGACCGTGGTCACCTTCCAGCACGTTATTGAGGTATTTCACCTGCCGGTGTTCCACCGTAGGAGGACAGATCCCCTCCGATTTCAACTCGGCAGTCGCCTTCTTTGTCAGTGCTGATCACTCGCGGGTATCCGGCTGAGGCGTTCGACCGCAGGGCCTTGGCCAGGAAACACTTCGCTGCGGCCACGTTACGCTTCGGAGAGAGGTAAAAGTCCAGGGTCTGACCACCGGCGGTGATCGCCAGATCAGAGGTAGCACCACCTGCCGCCGACCCGGATATAGGTCTCATCCACCCGCCAGGAACTGGCCTGCCAGTCAGGTACCTGCCGGTACCACCGTGTTTGCTTGTCCAGCTCAGGGGCGTATTTCTGGACCCAGCGGTGAGAATCGTGGTGTGATCGACCGGCACGCCACGCTCGGTCATCATTTCCTCCAGATCGCGGTAGCTCACCCCGTAGCGGCAGTACCACCGCATTGCCCACAGAATGATGTCACGGGGGAAATGACGACCGGAGAAGATACCCATGGCTGTGATTATTTCACGTCGCTTTTCCTACTGCCCCAACTTTGCAACAGCACCCTCCCAGGTCTCTACGCAGCTCTCCCAGGAGACTGCGGACAGCTTCTTCACCGTGGCGGACACACCCTACTCCCAGCAGGTGAAATGTTGGCTCGCGCGGCGATACGGACTGCTGTGCCGGGTAACATCGGCGACACGGTGGCATGTTTGTAGAGCCATAGCAGCCCAATGCGGTTCGGTATTACCGCCGGGAAACTGATCCGATCTCAGACTGCCCCGTAGATACGAGGAATCCATGCCCCGGATGTCGACCGCAGAAGCGTTGTTCTGCCGCAGTGCACTGTGGCATTTTCTGGCCCCGAGGATGATTCCCTGGGCGACTCAGGACTGCTCCCTCGCTGGACGCGTTCTGGAGATCGGCGGTGGCAGCGGAGCGATGGCTGAAGCAATCATCCACTCCCACGGGCAGGTGAACCTCACAACGACCGACGTCGATCCGGCCATGGTCCAGGCCGCGCAGCGATCCCTCGCAGGACTGCCCATTGAGGCACGTCAGGCTGATGCCACTGCCCTGCCCTTTGCAGACGAGTCCTTCGACATGGTGGTGAGCTTTCTCATGCTCCATCACGTGGTCGAGTGGGAGCAGGCGGTGGCTGAGGTGGCTCGGGTCCTGCGCCCAGGCGGGTTGTTCGTGGGATATGACCTGCTCTCCTCGCGCGTCGCGGGCTGGCTTCACCGGGTCGATGGCTCCCCGCACCGCCTCATCGAGGCCGATGCCTTCGAATCCGCCCTGGAACAAGCTGGTCTGGACCCACTCCGCCTTCGCTCCACTGGCGGGGGTCTGGTCCTGCGGTTCGTAGTACACAAGTCGAGTATCACCGACCACAACCCGAGTAACTCTGGGCACGGTACGTAGCTGCTTCGCGAAGATAAGCTCCAACCAATGAGACCAGGTCATCCCCGGTGACGATGACCGGTGCGGGATTTGGTGTGGGGCTCATTTCGCATCCTGATGGCTATGGCCGGTTCACCCGGCAGACAAGCGGGCCACGATGTACCGTCTCTGCCCACTCAGAGGACATCCGCCACGCCGTCTAGAGCGGCCGTCACCAAGGGAACATCCCCGTCACGGGCAGCCACCACCGGTGGGATGCTCCTGACTCGTCCGCGACGTCGTCCGCCAGGGATGGAACGACCACGCCTACCGACTGGCCCGACAGGTGCTCACCCAGGACGAGGACTAACTCGTCCTAGGGCAGAAACCAAAGAGGTAAGCACCCAGGAACCTCAACCAGATGGTGGAGGAGCCCGAGGTGCTGAGGTTGCGGTTGGTGGGTCTTACTCTGCCGGCTCAATCTCGCTTTCGGTGACCCATTTATGATTAGTCATGGTCATGTCGTCGGTGGTCAGATCAACCATGTAGACAGTCTCATCCGTCGAATAATCGATGGTGGCGGTAGCACCCTTCATCCCCGACATGTGTTCTGCATCGATGACCACTTCGGCTCCGTCAGACAGCGGTGCCTGGCCTGGATCAACCAGTTCCTCATGGACCACCCAACGGTGGTCGGTGATCGGTTCACCACCGCCAACCGGGGTGTAACTGACCGAATACGTGGTGGTGTCAAAAGCACCGGAGATCGTGGCCTGAGCACCATCCATGCCCGGCATGTGATCGGCCGTGAGAATGACCTCAGACCCTACTGGATAGGTTGGATCGACGGCTTCGACGATACCTTCTGGTGCCGGACCACCGTCTTCTGGATGATCCATGTCATGCCCACCGTCTTCTGCAGTGGTGGTGTCCTCGTGGGTCTCACCGTTATCCGCAGATGTCGCTGTGGCGCTGACAGTATCAGCGTTGTCAGAGTCGCTGGCATCGTCGCTACAAGCGCTCAGCACAAGGGTTGACGTCAATGCGAGGGCCGCAATGGTGATGGTGCGTTTCATGATCGTTCCTTTCAAGGAATAGTGATAGAACTGGGGGCCGAGTGACCAGGATGGTCATTATTGATTAGGGGGATGTCGACCCACAGGGTCTCCTCCTTCTACTTGCTGGGAGCCAGATGAGCAGGATCAAGATTGATCCGGCGCAGCAGCTGGGCGTTTAAGGCAACCACAATGGTCGATGCGGACATCAGGATCGCGCCAACTGCCGGAGAGAGCACGAATCCAATCGGGGCGAGCACCCCGGCAGCCAAAGGAACGGCGAGGATGTTATATCCAGAGGCCCAGATCAGGTTCTGGATCATCTTGGTGTAGCTGGCCCTGGAAAGTTCGATCATCGACAGGACTGCTCGGGGATCGTCACTGGCAAGCACCACCCCGGCAGATTCCATGGCCACATCAGTGCCGGCACCGATAGCGATACCGACCTCAGCCCGGGCCAGGGCTGGTGCGTCATTGACGCCGTCACCGACCATCGCCACACGCAGTCCACGATCCTGCAGCTCCGCTACCTTGGTGTCCTTGTCCTGAGGAAGGACCTCGGCGAAGACCTCATCAATGCCCAGATCCCTGCCGACGGCGTTAGCAACCTGACGGGCATCACCGGTGATCAGTGCAACCTTCACTCCTCGCGCCTGCAGCGCCTGCACTGCGGCGCGGGACTCGGGACGGATCTTGTCCTCGACCGCGAGTGCCCCGATGATCTGTCCGTCCCGGACGACGTGGAGCACACCAGCACCGCGCTGTTCCCAGGATTCAATCTGCTCATTCAGTTCGCCGGGGATGGTGAGATTGAATTCTCGCAACATATTGGGTCCGCCGACGAGGATATCTGCGCCGTCGACAAGCGCGCGGACCCCGCGGCCACTGGCCGCGGTGAAACCGGTTGCGCGCATCGGCTGGCGGGAGGCTTCTTCATGTTCGTTGGCTGCCGCGACGATGGCCCTGGCCACGGGGTGCTCGCTATCAGCCTCAGCTGCGGCAGCCAAAGCCAATAGCTGGCCTTCCGAGGTACCTGTTGCAGGTGCCACGCCGGTGACAGCGTGGGCACCTTCGGTCAAGGTACCTGTCTTGTCGAAGAGGACGATATCAATGGTGCGCATGCGCTCCAGCGCCATCCGGTCCTTGATCAGAACACCGGACTTGGCTGCGCGTTCCGTGGAGATGGCAATGACCAGCGGGATGGCCAACCCGAGCGCATGCGGGCAGGCGATGACCAACACGGTTACGGTCCGGATCACGGCGTCATCCGGGCTGCCGACCATCGACCAGACCACCGCGGTGATCAGTGCTGCGATCAGCGCGAACCAGAACAATAATGCCGCAGCCCGGTCAGCCAGCGCCTGGGCGCGGGAGGAGGATTCCTGGGCATCAGCGACCATACGCTGGATCCCCGCCAGTGCCGTGTCAGTACCGACCGCCTCAACGCGGACACGCACGGAGTTGTCGGTGGCCACAGTGCCGGCGACCACATGCGCGCCGACATCACGAAACACAGGGCGGGATTCGCCGGTGATCATTGCTTCGTCGAACTCGGCGGAACCGTCAATCACGGTTCCATCCGCGGGCACGCGACCACCAGCGCGTACCAGGACAAGATCGCCCACAGCCAGCTCGGCGATGGGGACGGTCCTGGTGGTATCGCCGTCGATCTTCTCCGCTTCGTCGGGAAGCAAAGCCGCCAGGGCGTCCAGGGCTGAGGAGGCTGAGCCCAAGGCACGCATTTCCATCCAATGGCCCAGCAACATGATGGTCACCAGCAGCGCCAGTTCCCACCAGAAATCAAGGTGGAACCCGCCAATCCCTAAGGTGGTGACCCAGGACGCGACGAATGCCACGGTGATGGCCATGGCGATCAGCAGCATCATGCCTGGTTGGCGGGATTTCAGCTCGGCGACTCCGCCTTTAAGGAACGGGGCTCCACCGAAGATGAAGATGATGGTTCCCAGTATCGGGGCGATCCAGGTGGAACCCGGAAACTGCGGGATCTGATAACCGATGATGTCGGCGAACATGGGGCTAAAGAACACGACCGGCACTGACAGAATCAGCGTCCACCAGAATTTATCCCTGAACATCGCAACGCTGTGGCCGGCGTGGTCACCGTGGCCGTGGACATGGTGATCATCGTCGTGATCATGGCTGGCATGGTCGCCATGCCCGTGGTGCTCGTCGATTGCGGAGTGGGGGTGATCCTGGGGCATGGCCTGGCCGTGGGTGGCAGCATCGTCGTGCTGTTCATGTCCAGTGTGATCACCGTGATGATGTGGGGTACTCATGAAACTCCTGTCTTTCTCTGGGGGTGGTGGGTGGTCGGATCAGGAAGGGGCGAGGGCATAACCGGCTTGTTCAATGGCCTGCGTGACGGTTTTCCGGGATGCGGTTCCGGTCACGGTGATCGTGGAGACACCACCCTTGATCAGTTCTATATCAACTGAAGTGATCTGTGGCACCTCCCCGAGGGCAGAGGTGACAGTGTTGACACACCCGGTGCAGGACAAACCAGATACTCGATATCGGGTCATGGATTCAGTGGCCGCGTCACCGCTGGGGGCGGAAGCCTCAGCTGACTCGGCAGGGCCGCAGCACCCACAACCAGCGGGATCAGTCGATTGGGTGGAGGTCAATGGCAGCAGGGTGGTCATCTTCAAGCTCCTGATAAGAGTGGACTGGGGAGGTTCTCACCCACCACCATATACCCCCATGGGGTATATGGGCTAGGGGTTGAGAGTTTTCATGCCCCAGGTAAGACGGAATGGCCATGAGCAGAACCCCCTGATGGTGGAGAAAGTGGGAGACGGATGGTGAGTGTGGTCCCGGTACCAGGCCCGGCGGACGCAGCAGTCAGGGTGCCACCGTGGGTTTCGACTAATGCCTTGGAAATCGTGAGACCAATCCCAGAACCACCGTTGTCACGATTGCGGGCAGCGTCACCGCGGTAAAAGCGTTCGAAGATGTGCCCCAGCTGGTCGCTGGTCAACCCTTCCCCGTTGTCCGTCACATCAATCAGCACGGTTTCCGAACCTTGTCGACGGGCGCTGATCATGACCTGACCACCTGCGGGAGTGTGACGCAGTGCATTGGACAATAGATTGCCCATGACCTGGCCGAAACGTTGGCGGTCCACGAACACGAAAACGGGCGCTGTGACAGGAACCACCTGCAGGCTCACCCCTTTGAGCGCGTAGGCCTCCTGTGCCGCGATTGCGCTGGCATGGATAAGCTCACCCAGGGGTTGTTCGGCACGGTCTAATTCAATGCGGTCTTCCTGGGCGCGGGAGACATCATCGAGGTCCTCGATCAATCGGGTGAGGCGTTGCAGTTGTTCCCCCATCACCTGCTGCGTGGTGGCATTCCAGTCCACGATCTCATCTTGTAGACCATCGAGGTAAACGCTAAGGACGGATACGGGTGTGCTCATTTCGTGTGCAAGATCGGATAAGAGTTGGCGACGCACCTCTTCGGTATGTGCGAGCCGGTCAGCCATGGTGTTAAACGCCACGGCCAGGGTTGTCACCTCTGGGCCGGCATTACCGGTAGGGACTTTAACGTCATAATTTCCCCCCGCGACCGCAGTCGCAGCCCTGGTCAGACCACGCAGGGGTGCTCGGATCTTGTGGGCCAGCCAGAAGCTGGCCAACAGCGCAGACACGAAGGCAATCGGCACCGCCACGGCCAGGGTGATCAGCCCAGCATCCTGGTAGGCCTGCTCAACATGGCGCAGCTCATCCGCGCGATCAGCCATCAACAGGTGATCATGAAACAGTGGTGGACCCACCAATGATGCCACGGCCACTGCTGACAACAGGCTGATGACCACAACCACAGCCTGGGCCACAAGAAACCGGAGGGTCAGATTCGCTCCGTGTGTCATGCCCGCCCCATGCGGTAGCCAACACCACGAACCGTATCGATATATCCAAGCCCCGCTCCGCTTGTATCCAGCTTGCGCCGCAGATTACCGATATGGACATCAATGATGCGTTCATCTCCGATCCAGGAGGTATCCCAGACATCAGTGATGAGTTCCTGACGGGTCAGAACCTGACCAGGATGGGTGACTAGGGCTACCAGGACCGCAAATTCCGTGAGTGTGAGAGGTACCGGGGCATCGTTGACTCGAACTTCATGGGCGCTTAGGTCAACAACAAGATCCCCAAACACCCAGGTGGAGGTCATCCCGGTACCCGTGGTGGCAACGCGGGGTCGACGCAGAACCGCACGGATTCGGGTAACCAATTCCCGGATACTAAATGGTTTGGTGATGTAGTCATCTGCACCCGTGGTCAATCCGGCAATTTTGTCATCCTCGTTGTTTCGGGCAGTGAGCATGAGAATATAGCAATCCGAGAATTCCCTGATTCGCCGGCAGACCTCCATTCCATCCAACTCCGGCAGGCCCAGATCCAGTACCACCACATCTGGTGCCCACGCCCGTGCCTGTTCAACCGCCGCCGGACCAGTATGAGCCTGGGTGACATCAAAGCCAGCCCGCACCAGATAACTCTCGATCATCTGAGCCAGGGGTTGCTCATCGTCGACGACCAACACCCTACCGACCGGGTCCTGGGGTGTTCTAGTGTGCTCACTCATAGCTCCCAGTATCTCCCCAACACCTGCCCGGAAGAGACCCGAAAACCCTGATCAGGGAAATCTTTGCCAAATCTTTAAATACCGATGTGTAAGTTGCCGACGACGGACTCCCTTACCCACGGTGGTCACAGGCACTGGGATAAGAGTAAAAGGTGCTCCCACCATAGGTTCACCCACCGCAGCGGCCACTTCCCGTGGATCCCACCCCAGTCAACATCAAGCTACACATGAGGAGGATGTGGTGACAACGACCACTTCTATGAACAGATATCCCTCCATTTTTACCGACTGAGCAGGGTTTTTAGTTTTTCACCGGGTAGAGATCCGTGTTAGAAATGCCAGGTATCACCGCCACAGAGGACGGTGTGGAGCACTTGCCTTTAGGAGATGGATATGAAACGAGCTGCGATTATTCTCGCCGCCCTCAGCCTGGTGTTGGCCGGATGTACAACCACCGACTCTGACTCCGCAGTGGCTGACCAGACCAGGGATCAGGATCTTCTGGTTTCCCAAGGTCTGGCAGGCATGGACGCCAGAGACATCATTGACGAACTTGATCAACAGGCTCTCGCCGATCGCCCCACTGATCTCATCGCCTCGGTACGCACCGATCAACTCATCCTCTCGGATCAGTCCCAGGAAGTGGCCTTGGACCTGCCGGAGAATCTGACCTACGTATCCATAGCCCCCTACCTGAACCAGACGCATGACTGCTTCTATCACAGTCTGACCACCTGTCGGGGCGAACTGGGCAATGAGCAGATCAAGGTAAAGATCACAGATGAGGCCTCCGGAGAGGTTCTGGTGAACGAAGAGACCACCACCTTCGATAACGGGTTTGTCGGCTTCTGGCTCCCAGATAATGCCGAAGGACTCATTGAGATCAACCACGGGGGCCACACCGGAGCTGTTGACTTCAGTACCACCGACGACGGTGCCACCTGTGTCACGGACCTGCGTCTGACCTGATATTCAGTCTGGATGTTCCTTTTGTTTCTCTGAGCTTGGCAATAAGAAAGTTTGAATTATGACTAGTAACTTTTCCCGGCGACAGTTCTTGCTCGGCGGGCTTGTTCTCGCTGGCACAGGCGCGTTGGCCGCCTGCGGTGGCAACACTGGCACAGCCCCTGCCACCACTTCCCCATCCCGTGGCCCGTACCCAACACCAACGAACTTGGCGCAACCCTCAGTACACAAGAAATTAACAGCCCGACCCATGTCGATCGATATCGGTGGCATCGAGGCAAAAACCTGGGGGTACAACGCCGATACCGGTGAACCCGCCATCGAAACCACCGCAGGGGATGTCCTCCAGGTCGACATCACCAACGAACTTCCCGAATCCACCTCCATCCACTGGCATGGTATTGCCCTGCATCACGCGGCCGACGGTGTTCCCGGAATGACCCAATCCCCGATTGAACCGGGCGAGACGTTTAGTTATCTTTTTGAAACCCCACACGGGGGCACCTACTTCTACCATTCCCACAGTGGCCTGCAACTCGACCGTGGCCTGCATGCTCCGTTGATCGTCCGTGATCCGGAAGACGCAGACGACCAGGATGTCGAATGGACCATCGTGCTTGATGACTGGGTCGACGGTATCGACGGCAGCACCCCCGAGGACCAGCTGAGCATGCTGACGGGGATGAACATGGGCGGCCACGGGGACATGGATATGGGTGACCATGGCGGGATGGCTATGGGTGGTGAGGGGGGCATGATGGCCCACGGCACCCCTGACCCCGTTCTGGGCGGTGATGCCGGTGATGTTATGTATCCGCACTACCTCATCAACGGCCGGATCCCCCGGGCACACCGCACGTTCAACGCCCGACCGGGGGATAAAGCCCGCCTCCGGTTCATCAATGCAGGCGGTGACACCATCTTCAAAGTCGCCCTCGGTGGACACCGCATGACCGTCACCCATATCGACGGTTTCCCTGTCCGCCCCCGCGACATCGAATCGTTCTACCTCTCGATGGGCGAGCGCGTGGACGTGGAGGTGGTCCTGGGCGATGGTGTGTTCCCCCTGACTGCGCTAGCCGCCGGCAAGGATGACCGGGCCTTCGCCGTGGTCCGGACCTCCGGGGGCCAGGCCCCCGCACCAGAGACCACCTTCCCCGAGCTCAACGCTACCGGCACCTTCCTGACGTCCTTTGAACCCGCGGATCGTGCACTCATGCCGGAGGGCAAACCAGACCGAGAAGTCAGCATCGACCTGAGCGGACAGATGATGCCGTACGAATGGGGCATCCTCACCAACGGCCAGTCCTCCCCGGGCACCGTGCAGGAAGGCCAGCGCCTGCGGATGGTCATGCGCAACAGGACCATGATGCCCCACCCCATGCACATCCACGGCCACACGTGGTCTCTACCCGGCAGCGGTGGACTGCGCAAAGACACCGTCCTGCTCCGCCACGGAGAAACCGTGATCGCTGATCTGATCGCCAATAACCCCGGTGAGTGGGCATTTCACTGCCACAACGCCTACCACATGGAAACCGGAATGATCAGCTCGCTTCGCTACGAGTAGTCCTACACCACGGCCCTATTAGATGATGCACTGATTCTGCGGAATCGCCAGATCATCGGATTCTTTCCTCTTGTCCTGGAAAAGGAGACCTTGTCCATGTCGAAAATTCGCCCCCGCATTATCACCGCCATGCTTGCCCTGCTCACCACCCTGACGGTTACAGCATGTTCTTCCGGAGAAGGCGCACAAAATGCTGTCGCTCTCGGGGGCACCTTCCAGTTCCACTCCCCCGGTGGACAAACTGAGATTTTCTACGACGAAGAGCAACGCGCCCCCCTGCCGAACTTTTCCGGGCCATCATTGATGGAGGAAGGTGAAGAAATCAACCTGTCCGATTTTGACAGCGAGGTAGTAGTCCTCAACGCCTGGGGACAATGGTGTGCCCCTTGCCGCGCAGAAGTCGATGATCTCCAAATTGTCCAGGAAACTCTCGAACCACTCGGTGGCACCGTGCTGGGCATTAACGTCCGCGACTATAACCAAACCATCGCCCAGGACTTTATCCTCGACAATGGCGTGACCTACCCCTCGATCTATGACCCACCCTTCCGCACCGCTGCGTCTTTGGGTGGAATACCCACTTCTGTGGTCCCAACGACCATTATTCTGGACCGAGAGCACCGCCCGGCTGCGGTGTTCCTGCGTGAAGTCGATGCCGACGACATCCTCGACGTGGCATTGCCGTTAGCTGAAAAGGCACCTCAATCATGACTATTGATGTGATGGCCCAGTTGTCCATCGGCCAGCAGTTCGCCGATGTTGCAGCCTCTGGTCCCCTGATGCTCGGGATCTTTGCTGCTGCAGCCGCCGGTCTTATTTCTTTTGCTTCCCCCTGTGTAGTGCCTCTGGTGCCTGGTTATATGTCCTATCTGGCAAGTGTGGTGGGCGGTGAGGTGGAATACGACTCCGAACACGGTGCCGTGGTGACCAAGAAACGTCAGTGGGCCGTGGCTGGCGCAGCCGGATTATTCATCCTTGGCTTCACAGTTGTTTTCGTGCTGGCCACCGTCACCGTATTCGGGGCAATCAGCCTACTCACACTCAATGCCGACACCCTCATGCGCATTGGTGGGGTGATCACCATACTCATGGGTTTGGCGTTTATGGGGATGGTTCCCGCCTTGCAACGCGACACCAGGATGGCTCCCAAGAAGTGGTCGACCTGGCTGGGCGCTCCGCTGCTCGGTGGGGTCTTTGCCCTGGGTTGGACCCCGTGTCTTGGCCCAACACTTGCTGCAATCATCTCTGTTTCCGCAGGCACCGAGGGAATGACCGCTGCCCGCGGGGTCATCCTCATCATCGGTTACTGCCTGGGTCTGGGTTTGCCGTTTCTGCTGATGGCGTTTGGCTCTGCCAAGGCCATGCGCACCTTTGGTTGGTTAGGCAAGCACTCCCGGAAGATTCAGATTTTCGGCGGGGTGTTGATGGTCCTGGTCGGTGTCGCCCTCACTAGCGGTGCCTGGGCCTACTTCATCAACTGGGCTCGCCAGTGGACCGTGGAATACGGTGCAACCCTGATCTAACACCGCAACGACAGGCCCATTACACATCTCCCATCTGCCCCACCCACCACCGTGGTAGGTCGGGGCGGCTGCTTGGCAGAGGAACACTCATGATCACCCTGATGCGCACCCTCTGGACGTATCTCAAAAAGGCTTGGCACTGGTTAACCAGCATGCGCACCGCGCTGGCACTGCTGTTTGTACTGGCTATCGCGGCAATTCCTGGCACTGTGCTACCCCAGCGCAGCCTCAACGCAGGAAATGTTGCCGACTATATTGCCAACAACGGCCAACTCGCTGAGATCTACGACCAACTTCAGCTCTTCGATGTTTTCGAATCCACCTGGTTCAATTCTATCTTCATGCTCTTGACGCTTTCTCTGATCGGCTGCATTCTGCCCCGATCCTGGGAACACTACAAAGCACTGAAAACCCCGCCAACCCGTGCACCAAAACGCCTGGAACGACTTCCATTCCACGCTACCGGCACCATCGACAAGCCCATGGACCAGGTCACTCGCGATGCACGCCAGCTACTCAAGCGGTGGAAAGTTGCTGACTACCAGCCGAACCAAGACCGGGCTGGGAAATTCTCCCTTTCAGCAGAGCGAGGATACGCCCGCGAACTGGCGAACCTGGTGTTTCATCTCAGTCTCGTTGGCATGCTGGCTACGATCGCAGCTGGAAAAATGATCTACTACGAGGGCATGGTCATCATCGTCACCGAATCCGGCAACTACGAGACCCCTCCGATCGACCAAAGCACCGAGTTCTGCAACACCTCCACCGCCAACTTCGATTCTTTCCGCGCCGGTCCAGTATTCGATGGAACCGGATTGAACACCTTCTGCTTTGATGCCCACGACTTCTCCGCCGATTATCTACGTAACGGCCAGGCGGAGATGTTTACCTCCAACATCTCCTACGCCGTTGGCGAGCACATCCTCCGGCCCAAGGAAGAATGGACCGATTATCAACTACAGGTCAACCACCCGCTGCGACTGGCAGGTGACCGCGTATATCTGATGGGCCACGGGTACGCACCAACATTCACCGTGACCTGGCCCAACGGCGAAACCCGCACCCAAACCATCCAATTTGGCCCCGAAGACCCAACCTTCTTTCTTTCCTCCGGAGCGATGCGCTTTGATCCACCGGCCGGGATGTACCCCGAGATTTATGAACGCCGCCAACAGCAGATTGCCATCCAAGGCCTCTTTGCCCCCACCGCAGCCTGGGGCGGGGACAACGGTGAATTACTGACATCAGCCTTCCCTGCCATGCGTGATCCCGCAGTAGCGATCGATATCTACCGTGGAGATGCTGGCTTGGATACCGGTCGGGCCCAGTCCATCTTTGAACTCGACCCCACACTGATTGCCAGCGGGCAGTTACAGAAAATCGAGCGGGTCAACCTTGAACAAGGCAGTGACGTGACCCTCGATGACGGCACCACCATCACGTTCGATGGTGCCAGTGAATTCGCCAACTTCCAGATCAGCTACGACCCCTTCCAACCGTGGGTCCTGGTGACCACAGCGACCATGCTCATCTCGTTGGTCAGCTCCCTGTTGATCAAGCGTCGTCGTATCTGGATACGTCTGTATCCCGGCCCCACAGACAACACCACCACCATGGAGATCGCCGGTCTGGCACGAACCGATAACGCCGGTGGTGGTCGGGAGTTCGACAAACTCCACCGCGCACTATTCAACCTGCCCGACCCCGATGATGTGGCGGAGCAAACCGAGGATGACTCCTGGTTTGCCCAGTCCGCGTCCAGAAACTGATCCTTCATCTATCCACCGAGAACGGCGCACCCTCTCATGACTTGAACCGACCTTGACTTTCCCGTAGATCCACATCCAATGTTCTGCAAAAGGAATCCACATCCCCATGCCGGTTAATCAAACCTTGTCCACATTCTCCGACACCGCCTTCCAGACAGCGTTCGTCATCTACCTACTAGCCTTGGTGCTCTCACTGATCTACTACGTGAAGCTTCAGGGAGTCATCGACGCCCACCGCGCACGGGAAAAAATGACAGCAAAAGCACTGGTCTCCTCCGCTGGAGACAACCAAGAGGTGGAGACAGCCAGCGGTGTGGACATCGAGGCCCTCAGCGAAGAAGAATTCACCAAGAAGAGGAACGCCACCGACAAGTTCGGTGGCATGACCCAGGGGCTGGTGTACCTCGGGGCTGTCGTTCACCTGGCATCGGTGATCCTTCGTGGACTGGCCACCGACCGTTTCCCACTGGGAAATATGTACGAGTACATCTCCATGATCTGTGTGCTGTCGGTGATATCCGCTTCGATTGTGATCCAGCGAAAGGAATGGCGCAGTTTTTGGCCGTGGTTGTTGTTGCCCATTCTGGTACTGCTCTTCTTCGGTGGCACCAACCTGTACTCGGTGTCCGCACCAGTGGTCCCGGCACTACAGTCCTACTGGCTTCCCATCCATGTCTCCACCGTCTCGCTCGGTGCGGCGATCGGTATAGTTTCCGGTATCGCTTCCCTGCTGTATCTCCTGCGGATCAAGCAGCCCCAGGGTGAAGAGCGCGGTTTCTTCGGTGCGGTGGCGAAACCCCTGCCCCATGCACAGAAGCTTGATGGGCTGGCGTATAAATCGGCCATCATCACTCTGCCGGTTCTCGGCCTGGGGATTGTTCTCGGGGCGATCTGGGCAGAAGCCGCGTGGGGTCGGTTCTGGGGTTGGGACCCAAAGGAAACAGCCTCCTTCATCTCCTGGATCCTGTATGCCGCTTATCTACATGCCCGGGCCACGGCAGGTTGGCGTGATCACAAGGCCGCGTGGATCAATATCCTGGCGCTGGCTGTGATGATCTTCAACCTGTTCTTCATCAACCTGGTGGTGTCTGGTCTGCATTCCTACGCTGGACTGAACTAACCCAAGGTTCCTCCCCCCTGCCGAGGATCACCCAGCGGACACTAGACGCTGCGCCCCTGCGGGGTGGAGACCACCAGTCCACATCCGCGCAAGCAAACCAACTGATTCGACATCACCTGCTTGAAGACATCCAACTGCCGTGCCAGCTCAAACGGTCGAGCCGGCTCGTGTCATCGAGCAAGCAAATTCCGGCCCGGGTGTCATCGGACAAGGCGTGGCCCATCCGGGACAAGGCGGAGATGTGCGGCAGGGTCACCGTAGTCATAACGATAGGAAGTACACGGTTGCCTGTACTAAACCTCGAAACACCCAGCGCATTAACCCACGATAAACGGGAGCATGTTCGACGCCTCAACCACAGACGCAGTCAGAGGGCCGGGGCCGGGTTTTCTCCCCGGTGGGGTGGGTTTAGAAGGTGATGCCGTGCTGAGCAAACCAGGGGGCGGGGTCGACGGCACCACTGCCGGACGGGTAGAGCTCAAAATGCAGGTGGGAACCGGTAGAAAATCCTCGGCTACCCATGCCGGCGATCTTCTGGCCGGCGGTGACCTGCTGACCCACGCTGACGTCAAGGGTTTCCATGTGGCCGTAGACGGCAATAGAGCCATCGTCGTGCTGGATGCGGATCCACTGGCCGAAACCGGAGGCCGGGCCGGAGTCGATGACGGTGCCTCCCATCGCTGCGAGAATGGGGGTACCCACGACATTGGCGATGTCAATGCCTTGGTGGAGGCTGCCCCAGCGCATACCGAAATCGGAAGTGAAGATACCCTCGGCCGGCTTCACCACGGAGGGAATACGGGCCACACGATCAGCCTCGGCACGTTCGGCGGCGTACTCCACCGCCTTGTCCAGCTGCTCGTCGACGTTGGCTACCGGCTTATACTCCGGGATCGTCAAGATCTGCGGTGCCACCTGTGCCGCATCAAAGGATAGGACAGTGTCATTGGCCACCAGCTCCACATCGACGGAGGCGACCTCCGACGATACCGGGGCTTCATCCTGGGCCTGCAGTGTGGCCGCGGTGGCCCCACCGATACCGGCCGAGGAGACCGCACTGGCGGCCACGGCCACCAGTGCCACGCGCCCCTTGGTCTGCGAGGTGGTGATCTTGCGATGTTTTCCTCGGGGAGCCCGCTGAGCCGTCAGTCGCATTGAATCTTCTTCCGTCGTTTCCCTATGCGGGATTGTGATCATAGCGTTATCGTTTCGAGATGACAATAGCACTTCAATTGCAGATGCCCCACCCCGACAACCCCTCTGTCCGCGCATTCCCCAGGGAAAACACGCGGGCCCTGACCCTCAGCGGGCACGAGTTTCCACTCCCCGCGACACGTGCACGAGCCTGGCGACCGGGCTTCCGCACCCGGAGACAACCCCAGGTGACACTCGGAAATGGCTGGTCACAGCCCGCAGAGGGCGGGCCCATCCCCAGGGAAGTAGGGGCAGGTATTGGGGCCGCCCCTCCAGCGCCACAGCCGCGGGATGGAGAATGGATTTCTTCATGAAATCTTCATGGTTCAACCCCCGAGTCCCGCCGGGAGGCCCCTAGGGTCGAGAGTGTGGTCAAGCTGGCTCGACCGGCTTTTCCGGATCGACGCGAGATAGGGAGCACAGCATGACCCATCACGCACGCACCATGCCGGACACCACCCGAAAGACCTGAGCCCGAGCGACAAGGAGACACTGACCGGAAGGCATCACAGCGTGTTTCGAGTGCACCCAGACCCTGCACTTGCCCTGATTGCCCACCTCCTTGATTTATACCCCCCATGGGTATAAATTGGAGGATAGTCGAAGGGGTGCCCCAGCACTGACGCCACTTCGCCACCTCCGGCCCCACCCCCCTGAAAGGACATTCACATGGCAACCGTCACCAAGAACTACATGGTCAAAGGTATGACCTGCGGACACTGCAAGTCTTCCGTCGAGGAAGAGGTCCGCGAGGTGGTAGGCGTGAACTCCGTGGAAGCGAACCCCGGCACCGGCCGCGTGGAGGTAACCGGAGAGAACTTCACTGACGAGGATGTCACCGCCGCCATCAAGGAGGCCGGCTACACCCTCAAGCCCTAGTTCCCACCCCCAGGGCCCGGCCGCCGCACTGCGTCACAGCGGGGCCGGGCCCGTTTTCATCCACAGATTCGCGGACATCACCCACCCTTGCTTTATACCCCCAAGGGGTATATGGTTAGGGTTATGGAAGGCGGGGATTGCCGCCCGCACCGGACAATAATTACCGATGCACTCTCCCTGAGGACTGATAAGTGATGACCCAGACTCAACCAGCGGTCGACCTGCTCCAGGTCGACCTCGGCGTGACCGGCATGACGTGCACCTCGTGTTCGTCGCGGGTGGAACGCAAACTCAACAAGCTTGACGGTGTGGAGGCGACCGTCAACTTCGCCACCGAATCGGCCTCCGTGCGCTATGACCCGGCGAAAGTCGACCCTGACAACCTCATCGAGACCGTTAAGGCCACCGGTTACGGTGCCTTCACCATGTCAGGTGCCACGGACGATAGCGGCGACAGTACGGACGACGCCGCGACAGTGGCTTCAGGTTCCAGCGGTGCCCGGAGTCAGGTCGACACCGCCCGCGAGCATGAGGCCGCTGACCTGAAGAATCGCCTGATCATCTCCGCACTGCTCACGGTGCCAATCGTCCTGCTGAGCATGATTCCCGCATTGCAGTTCACCAACTGGCAGTGGGCTGTCCTTACCATGACCACCCCGGTGTTTTTCTGGGGCGGTGCCCCCTTCCACCGGGCCACCCTGGTTAACCTGCGCCACGGCGCGACCACCATGGACACGCTCATCACGCTCGGCACAGGGGCGGCCTACCTGTGGTCGTTGTGGGCCCTGTTCATCGGTAATGCCGGCCATCCTGGCATGACGATGGAGATTCACCTGCTGCCGACAAACTCCACCATGGACGAGATCTATCTGGAGACCGCGGCAGTGGTGATCTCCTTCCTGCTGCTGGGTCGCTGGTTTGAGACCAAGGCCAAGGGCCAGTCCTCCGCGGCGCTGCGCAAGCTACTCGACATGGGTGCCAAGGACGCCGCGGTCATCCGCGACGGCGCGGAGGTCCGCGTCCCGGTGGGCCAGCTCAAGATTGGTGATGTCTTCGTCGTCCGCCCAGGTGAGAAGATTGCCACCGACGGTCGTGTCACTGAGGGCTCCTCGGCCGTGGATGAATCCATGCTCACCGGTGAGTCCGTGCCGGTGGAGGTCACCGCAGGTTCCAAGGTCACCGGTGCCACCCTGAATACTTCAGGGCGGTTGCTGGTGGAGGTCACCCGCACCGGTGCCGACACCACGCTGTCGCAGATGGCCAAGCTAGTCACCGAGGCCCAGGCGAAGAAGGCCCCGGTGCAGCGCCTGGTCGACCGGATCTCTGCGGTCTTCGTGCCCGTGGTCATCGTCATCTCGATCCTCACGCTGTTGACCCACGTCTTCCTCCTCGACGCCGGACTGGCGACGGCCTTCACCGCCGCGGTCGCGGTGCTGATCATCGCCTGCCCGTGTGCCCTGGGTCTGGCCACCCCGACCGCCCTGCTGGTGGGTACGGGCCGTGGTGCCGAGCTGGGTCTGCTGATCAAGGGCCCCGAGGTGCTGGAGTCGACCAAGAAGGTGGACACCATTGTCATGGACAAGACCGGCACCGTGACCACCGGCGTCATGTCTGTCACGGGCGTCACCGTTGCCGACGGATTTGACCGTAACGATGTTCTGACCAAGGCCGCCGCCGTCGAGTTCGCCTCCGAACACCCCATCGCCCAAGCCATCGCCCGGGAAGGCGGACGCACCCAAACCCTGCCCGAGGTGACCGACTTCGCCAACACCGCCGGCCGGGGAGTCACCGGCAGGGTGGAAGGCCACAGCGTGACCGTCGGACGCCCCGCCGGTGAACTGACCGGACCCCTGCAGGACGCCTTCACTCACGCCCAAACCCTGGGTGGCACCCCGGTAGTCGTTCAGATCAACGGCCGCAACGCCGGGGTGATCACCGTGCGGGACACCGCCAAACCGACCTCCGCCGCCGCGGTGGCCGGCCTGAAGGAGCTGGGCCTGACCCCGATGCTGCTCACCGGTGACAACGCCGGCGCCGCGAAGGCGGTAGCCGCCGAGGTCGGCATCGACCCGGCCCAGGTCATCGCCGAGGTCATGCCGGAGGACAAGGTCCGAGTCATCGAGAGGCTGCAGAAGCAGGGCAAGAACGTCGCCATGGTCGGCGACGGCATCAACGACGCCGCCGCACTCGCCCAGGCTGACCTGGGCCTGGCCATGGGGGCAGGCACAGATGTAGCCATCGAGGCATCGGACATCACCCTGATGAACAGCGACCTGCGCTCCGCGGTCGACGCGATCCGGCTGTCACGTCGCACACTCGGCACCATCAAGGGCAACCTGTTCTGGGCCTTCGCCTACAACGTCGCCCTGATTCCGGTTGCCGCCATCGGCCTGCTCAACCCCATTCTCGCCGGTATCGCGATGGCGTTTTCCTCCGTGTTCGTCGTGTCCAATTCCCTGCGGTTGCGCGGTTTCACGTCTAGTCACGGTGCGACAGCCCCCGCACCGACCACGACTGAGTCGGCCACTAGGCAGCCGGTCAACGCCTAATCCACGCCCCCTACTCATAAGGACGCTCACCCATGTCTGACTCCTCCTGCGGCTGCGGCCACTCTAAGAACCTCCAAGAATCCACCCCGGAGGTCCTGACCCTGACTACCACCCCAACAAACGCAGAGAACACTACCGGCGAGACGGCCGAAAGCCCCGTCATGGTCGGCACCCTCCTCGTCAAGGCCGCCGCAGAAACCAAGGGCCTTTACCGGGACTATGAAGGCCAGCGTTACTGGCTCTGCTGCCCCGGCTGCAGACCAAAGTTTGACGCCCACCCCGTCCAGCACGCCCACGCAGGCTGATATCAACCGACCATCCAGCAGGATAACGTAAACGGGGCGTGGTGACCTGGAGCTCACCACGTCCCGGCCCACCCCTTTTTAGCAAGGAAACCACCATGGATGCCCTCACCCCTAATCAGACCGTTCCCACCGACGACGCGGCGGGCACCTGCTACCCCACCCACGGCTACATCAACGACAAGGACCGCTACCTTGCCCGACTCAAGCGCATCGAAGGACAGGTCCGGGGAATACACCGCATGGTCGACGAGGAGCAGTACTGCATCGACATCCTCACCCAGGTCTCCGCGGTCAACTCCGCCCTGCGCAACGTCGCCCTGGGCCTGCTCGATGACCACATGAGGCACTGCGTGCGCGATGCCGCCCAGTCGGGAGGCGAGGCTGCAGACGCGAAATTTCAGGAAGTCACCGATGCCATCGCCCGTTTCGCCCGCTCCTAACCACAATGGCAACCGAACCAGGCGAACGAGCTACTCGCCACGACCGCTCATCACACATATAGGCGTCCGGAGTTACCGAGACAGAACAATTCAACCCGCATTCCTTCGCAGGTAGCCGAAACCCGCCTGTCCGTCGGGCAGGCGGGTTGTAAGGCTCAGTTTTCGATGCAAGTTAGGTGGGGCTACCAGCCGCGTTCGGAGAGGCGGTGCGGGACCGGGATGTCGTCGACGTTGATGCCCACCATGGCCTCGCCCAGACCACGGGAGACATCGGCGACGATGGCCGGGTCCTCGTAGTTCTGGGTGGCCCTGACGATGGCGCGGGCACGCTGCTCCGGATTGCCGGACTTGAAGATGCCGGAGCCGACGAACACGCCGTCAGCACCCAGCTGCATCATCATGGCGGCATCCGCCGGGGTGGCGATGCCGCCGGCGGTGAACAGCGGCACCGGCAGCTTCCCTTCGCGGGCGACCTCGACGACCAGTTCGTAGGGGGCCTGCAGCTCCTTGGCGGCGACGAAGAGCTCGTCCTCGGCCATGGAGGTCAGGCGGTTGGTCTCCGCGCGGATGGTGCGGATGTGGGTGACGGCGTTGGAGACGTCACCGGTGCCGGCCTCCCCCTTGGAGCGGATCATCGCCGCACCCTCGTTGATGCGGCGCAGGGCCTCACCGAGGTTGGTGGCGCCACAGACGAAGGGCACGTCGAAGGCGAACTTGTCGATGTGGTGGGTGTAGTCGGCCGGGGTGAGCACCTCGGACTCGTCGATGAAATCGACGCCGAGGGACTGGAGCACCTGGGCCTCGACGAAGTGGCCGATGCGGACCTTCGCCATGACCGGGATCGACACGGTGGCGATGATGCCGTCGATCATGTCCGGGTCGGACATGCGGGAGACCCCGCCCTGGGCGCGGATGTCGGCCGGCACCCGCTTGAGCGCCATGACGGCGGTGGCTCCGGCGTCCTCGGCGATCTTCGCCTGCTCGGGGGTGACGACGTCCATGATGACGCCGCCCTTGAACTGGTCCGCCAGGCCGCGACGCACACGATCGGAGGCGGAGAAAGATGTATGGCTGGTCATGGTGTGGCCTCCTTAGTCGAGTCCCCTCGGTAGCACAGCTGTTAAGGGGACCTGGTTGTGAACCTGATTGACTGTAGCCGGTGAGTCCTCACCACCCCGCGAACACATGGTCCTGGCGTCTAGGGAAGAAACAAGCACCCCGCTGCCGTTAGACCTCTTCTTTTTCGCAGTTCAAGGGGTGCACCCCTGCGAACATGCCACGGCCCTGACGGCCCTTCTGCTGAAGCGGACTGTGTGAAGTTTTGATGAAGATCCGGCTCCCAGGCGTCCACCCTGAACGAGAATGGTTAGCCTCGGGGCCACGCCCGATCGATGCGATCTCAGGAGGATCTATGACCACCACCGCCATGGTCACCACCCACCCCAACCCCACCGATGACCTGGACGTCGACAAGCTCACCGAAGCCATCGACGCCGCTTTGGCCGGTGCTGTTGCAAAGTTGGGGGGAGAGCCGCGAAGACTCAGTTTCTCATTCCCTGATGGCCGCTGCGTGTGGGCGTTCTCAGGCCGTCTCGAAGACCTGGTTGACGATCACCGCGTCCGGGTTCGGTTGCCCGTGAGGTCAAACATCGTGCCTTGCCCTTTCCGTGAATCGAGTGCATCGCTTCCATCCCTTTCAACGTCCGATATGCAGATGTCCGGTTCTTAAACGCGCCTTTCGGCCCGAGGATCCGCTTCAGCCGACCATGGTCGCCTTCCAGGATGTTGTTGAGGTATTTCACCTGCCGGTGTTCCACTGTTGGCGGGCAGATTCCCTCTGACTTCAACTCGGCGATTGCCCTGGCTAGGGAGGGTGCCTTATCTGTATTAATCACCCGCGGGGACCCGGCTGACGCATTGGATCTGAGGGCCTTGGCCAGGAAACGCTTCGCTGCGGCCACGTTCCGCTTCGGAGAGAGGTAAAAATCCAGGGTATGCCCACCAGCGGTGACCGCCAGATCAGAGATAGCACCACCTGCCGCCGACCCGGATATAGGTCTCATCCACCCGCCAGGAACTGGCCTGCCAATCAGGTACCTGCCGGTACCACCGTGTTTGCTTGTCCAACTCAGGGCCGTATTTCTGGACCCAGCGGTGAGAATCGTGGTGTGATCAACCGGCACGCCCCGCTGAAGTCATCATTTCCTCCAGATCTTAGGTCAGCTCACCCCGTAGCGGCAGTGACCTGCGCACTGCCCACAGAATGATGTCACGGGGGAAATGACGACCCGAGAAGATACCCATGGCTGTGATTATTTCACGTCGCTCTTCCTACTGCCCCAACTTTGCAACAGCACCTTCCCGACCTCCACCTTGCCGCCGTGGCTGCTTCAGGCCCTGGAACAGGATCTTCGTCTATCCCCGGAGGTCATCAATGAACTCAGCCAGGACGAGGCCCAGCAGCTGCTCGTCCAACACTGGACAAAGCCCCAGGGCTCAGGCGACACCACCGTCACCGGGTCTGCTGGTGGGGATCGTCAGTGCTGCCGACAGGCAGCTGCGCGAGCCCCGGGCTGTCGGTAGAGGCGTGAAAAACCACAGTGCATGAGCGTCAAAGGGTGGTGAAATCGGAGTAGAAGCTGAAAAACACCGAGGCCGCCACAGCGACGTACACCACGGCGATCAGGGTGCCTGCCCACTGGGAGGCAAACCGCACCACAGCAGAGGAGGCGGGGAAGAGGCCGTGGGCGAGGTTGCGTACTGTGAGCAGGATAAACAGCGGGACCATCATCGCCCACACCACCATGCAGTACAGGCACAAAATATGGATGACGAACAGCGCCTGGTACCACAGCCAGATGATGAACAGCAGGCCCACGGTCACACCCGCCTGCAAACCTCCCCAGTACCAGTCGGAGAAGCGTGCCCGCGACAGCATGGCCATCGCGGTGGTGATGACCACGGCGAAGGCGACGATGCCGATCAACGGGTTGGGGAAGCCGAAGAGTTCGGACTGCCAGGTGCCCATCACTTTTCCGCAGGAGACCAGGGCGTTGATGTCACAGGTGGTGACATGCTCGGCGTCCTCGTAGAGGGCCAGGCGTTCAAGCACCAGGATACCGGAGGCCACCCAGCCGATCACGCCGGTGACCAGCAGGATGAGGGAGAAAGGACGCTGGCGGGCAAAGACCGGCAGGAAGGTGTCGTCGTTCGTCTCGGTCACAAGAACCTCATTGTCGTCGGCGGGGGCTGGGTGCATCATGGATTCGGATTAGTCGGCGGCGGCCGCGTCGACCTCGGCCCGGAACTGCTCCAGGGAGTCCGGGGTCAGGAGCTGACCGTCGAGAAAGAAGGTCGGGGTGCCGCGCACACCCAGGGCCGTGCCGTCAGCCACATCGAGTCGGACCCGTTCCTCGGTGGCCGGATCGGCCACAGCGGCGTCAAAGGCGGCCATGTCTAGACCCAGGTCCTCGGCGAAGCCGCGGAAGACCGCACTGTTGTCCTCGGCGGACTCACCCCACTCAGACTGGGTCTCAAACATCCGCTGGTACATCGCTTCGTACTGGCCCTGCTGGGCGGCAGCCTCCACAGCCACGGCAGCGGGCATGGAGTTGCGGTGACCCGGCAGCGGGAAGTAACGGTTGACGAAGGTGACGGTGTCGGAGTACTCCGCACGAAGTTCCTCCACGAAGGGGTAAGCCGCCCGGCAGGCCTCACACTCGAAGTCGAGGAACTCCACCAGCACGGCCTTCTCGTTCGGCGCCTGGGACAGCACCCGACTGTTGTCCCGGACCACCTGCCCCGCATCACTGGTCACGGTTTCCGGGGCGGGCGCAGAAGCGGAGTCGGATCGGCCGAGGAAAAAGGCGACGATCCCGGCGATGACGACGATTGCCAATAACGCCCAGACAATGATCTGGGCTTTTCTCCAATTCCCGGAGGGCCGGGTGGAGGTGGTGCGGTTGGTGGGGGTGCTCACGAAGGGTCCGTTCTATCGCTGGTGGAAATTAAGGGATGTCCAGGCCGTGGGCCCCGGGGGACCCGGCACGGTGGCGACGAAGTCCTCCAGGACCGAGGCGGTCATGAGCAGGTGCATCCGTCCGGCGAACAACAGGCCGGATCGATGGTGACCACCAACTCCAGTAACTCACCGAGGGCGTGACCCAGTTGGGGGTCAGCCAGGGAATACCAGACGTGGCGCCCCTCCGGGGTGGAGGCCACCAGCCCGCATCCGCGCAGACAGGCCAACTGATTCGACATCACCTGTTTGGAGACATCCAACTGCCGGGCCAGGTCCGAGGGTCGGGCGGGCCCGTGGCGCAGGGCCAACAGGATCCCGGTCCGGGTGTCATCGGACAGGGCATGGCCTACCCGGGACAACGCCGAGGTGTGAGTGACGGTCACCGTGCTCATAATCGTAGACAGTACACAATCCCCTGTACTACTCCTCGGTGCCCTCGGCGGAGGAGTGTGAGATGACCGGGAGCATGTTTACATCCGGACCACAGGCGCTGGCCTGAGGGTCAGGACCGGGTTTTCTCCCGGGTGGGGGGGGAAGGTTAGAAGGTGATGCCGTGCTGGGCGAACCAGGGGGCGGGGTCGACGGCGCCGCTGCCGGTCGGGTAGAGCTCAAAATGCAGGTGGGAACCGGTGGAGAAACCTCGGTTGCCCATGCCGGCGATCTTCTGGCCGGCGGTGACCTGCTCACCCACGCTGACATCGAGGGTTTCCATGTGGCCGTAGACGGCAATGGAGCCGTCATCGTGCTGGATGCGGATCCACTGGCCGAAACCGGAAGCCGGACCGGAGTCAATGACGGTGCCGCCCATGGCCGCAAGAATTGGGGTGCCCACGACGTTGGCGATGTCTAGTCCTGCGTGGAGGCTGCCCCAGCGCATACCGAAACCGGAGGTGAAGGTGCCTTCAGTGGGTTTGACCACGGATGAGGCGTTGGCCAGGCGTTCTGCCTCAATGCGTTCTGCTTCCAGACGTGCGGCCTCAGCGCGGGCGGCCTCGGTGCGCTCGGCGGCGTACTCAACCGCCTTGTCCAACTGCTCGTTGATATTGGTTACCGGCTTATACTCTGAGATCGTCAGGATCTGCGGGGCCGTCTCCGTCGTGTCCGGGGGCAGCGCGGTGTCATTGGTGGCCAACTGCACGCCACCGACAGTGTCCTGCGGGGAGATCGAGGCTTCAGCCTGGGTCTGCAGCGTGGCGGCGGCGGCACCCCCGATACCCGCGGACGAGACCGCTCCCGTGGCCACGGCCACCAAGGCTACGCGGCTCTTGGTTTGCGAGGTGGGGATCTTGCGGTGTTTTCCTCCGGCTGATCGCTGGGCCTTCAGGAGCATGAATCTTCTTCCGTCGTTGTCCGTTGTCCCGCCACACTCGATCTCACCGTTGTACTCGTTAGAGACGAAATTGTGACTGTTCCGTTACCTGATGGAGGTGACGTTAACCTCTCATCCCCACCGAAGTCACCTCCGGAGTCCATTTAGTGATCTATTTCATAGTTTCCTCGGCTCCTAGTCGGAGAGGGGTCTGTGATGGGCGGGCGGGATCACCAGGGGAAAGGCCTGTCTCGGGCTTGTCGCTGAGCTCGTCGAGGCATGGGCCATGGCCGCGGGAGCCCGGGAGGAGGTCACGCGACCAGTTCCTCGCTGGCCCCGTGAGGGGCCGGCGGTGAGACCGGGGTGGTTAAGGCTGGTCGGTTGTCCGGGTGCCGTGGTCGGACGTGGGGGTCTTACCGTCCGCGGTGGGGCCGAGGAATGCGGTGTGGTTTTCGTTCTCGGCGTTGCTACCGGTGGTGGTCTTTTCCTCGTTGCCCGTGGTTTTCCCGACCGTGCCCGGCCATTGGCCGATGAGCAGGAGGGCGACGACGGCCAGTGGGACCACACCTGTGGCCCAGGCCAGGACGGCGGTGCGTTGGTCGGCGAGCAGATCGAGCTCCCAGGGCAGGAGCAGGGAGCGGTAGAACTCCTCGCCCAGAATCGTGTCCAGGCGCAGGAGATAGACCCCGACGAGCAGGTGGACAGGCAGGGAGGCAACCAGCCACCCCAGGCGGATGGTGGCCGGGCGCCGGCGCGGGATCGGGTCGGGTCCGAGCATCCCCCAGACGTAGAAGCAACCGGAGACCAGGAGCACGGCGTTCATGATCAGCTGCCCCGCGTACTTGGAGATCAGCAGCTCATAAAGCGGGATGAACAGGTACATGACGTAGAAGAACACCAGGAACTGCAGGGTGTTGACCACCGGATGGGTGATCACCCCCACCAACCGGCTGCGGGTGAAGGCGCGCACCCAGTCGTGGATATTCGGCCTACCCGGGGCCCCCGGGGCGAAGGCGGTCATCAGCAGGGTCAGCGGGGCACCCATCACCAGGAAGATGGGGATGACCAGCGACAAGATGATGTGACCGACCATGTGCACCGAGAAGACCGCGGGCATATTCAGCCCGATCCCGGAACTCATCGTCACCAGCAGGGTCACACATCCGGCCAACCACCAGGCGGTGGGGGTACTCGACCAGGTGTGACCTGCCTGGCGGGTGCGCCACACAGCGGCCAGATAGCCGACGGCCAGCAGCAGGGCGAGGGCACCAAACAGCAGGTCAAAGCGCCACATGCCCCACACGTTGAGGATGGTGGGCTTCTCGGACAGCTCGTAGCCGAGCTTGGTGACCATCTGCGAGAGGTTCGGGATGCGCGGTGGGGGCGGCGGGGTGCGCCCCATGGTGATGGCGATACCGGTGACCGCCGCCATGACAAGCACCTCGACGATGGCGACCTGGCGGAACAGTCGGCGATCAGCGGGGTTGGCCTGCACCTGCGGAATGACCCACGCCCGGTGGATCCACCCGAAGACACCGAGGATGATCACGCCGATGGTCTTGGCCACGATGATTAACCCGTACCGGGTGGTCAACAGATCCGTCAGCTCGATGCGGATGGCGGCGTTGACCAGCCCGGACACGGCCATGACGATGATGGAGACCAGGGCGATTGTCGAGTAGCGGCGCAGCGCAATATCCAGGTCAGGTCCCAGGCGACGCCCGTGGGCGAGCAGGGCCATGAGTCCGCCGACCCACAGGACTAAGAAGACCAGGTGCCACAGGTAGGAGTTGGTGCCGTGGTCGTGGTTACCGCCCGAGGAGGAATGCCCTGTCAGGCCCAGGGGGATGATCATGAGGATTGACCCGAGGAGCAACAGTGGTTGGGTGATCCACGCCCGGCTCATCAGGCCCGTACCACCGGTGACCAGGGCAATAAGCGCGACGATCAGCCACACCTGGGCCATGGCCACCTGCTCGACGGCCACCGTCAGGGTCTCCACGCCCAGTGTCTGGGCCAGGGGGGTGCCGGAGACATCTGAGAGCACCAGCGGGATCATCAACAACGCGATCAGTCCGAAGCAGATGGCCGCGACCGCACCGGTACGCGAGGCCAGGTGCCCGTCCACACTCAACGAGGCCTGGTGCAGGCGGTCGTGATCACCGCCGGGCAACCGTGGGGAGATGAGGAAAGCAGCGAACAGGAAAGAACCGGCCGACAGGGCAGCGAGCATCCAACCGACCGCACGGAAAAACGGCAACCCGAAGGTGGTCGCGATGCCCGGGTTGGGGATCCCCAGGGCCGCGAGGGATTCACCGAGGAAGCTGTAGGCAACCGTCCCGCCGATGGCACCGGCGACGGCGAAAAAGAGCAGGTACAACGGCCACGTGGGGCGCACCCGCTCCTGAGGCCGGCTCCCGATGGTGGGGGTCGTCCCTGTGGTCGTATCCGTGGCAGTGGGGGTGTCATTTACCGGGTGGGTCATCTGTGTCCATTTCGCCGTCCATGCCGCCTCCGCTCTCATGGTGTGCTCGGAAGCGGGCGTGAGGTTCACCCTAATGGGGCCTGCGGGTGTTCTTGTACATTACCCAGGGACCGGTCTCTTCCCCGGTTCGCACCCTGCAGGGGTGCACCGACCTGGGAAGAACAACACCCGGTGAAGGCGCCGTGGCCGGGAACTTTCCTCCCGCCTGTTCCGACTAGTGTCTTGGTACCTCCCGCAGGCAGGTGTCTTAGTCGCTCACATCCGGTTGAAAAACCGGCCCGGTCCAGGAGGACTTTCGTGCTCATCTCCCCCATGCTCCCTCGTCGTGTGCTGGCTACTGCTGCGGCGGTCGGTGCCCTGACCGTCGTAGCCACCCCGGTTGCCCTCGCGCATGACTCCGTGATCGGCGGCAATCCCGCGGACGGTGACGTGGTCGAAGAATTTCCGCGCAGCATCGAGCTGGAATTCTCCGGGCTGCCCCAGGAGGGTTTCAGCACCGTGGCCATCACCGACCAGGACTCCGGTGATCTCCTGTTCAGTGGTGAGCCGACCATCGACGGCCGACTGGTGACCCTTGATCTACCTGCGGATGTCAGCGGCGGGCCAGGTGACTACACCGTCGGCTTCCAGATCCTCTCCTCCGACGGCCACGCCACCCGCAGCGCGACCACTTTCACCGTCGCCGGTGACGCCCAAACGACCGCCACCCCCACGGGCGCCGACGCCAAGCCTGTGGAGGAGACCACAGCTGTCGAGAACACCGCCGAGGGGGACACCTCCATAGTCAGTAATCCGATAGTCCTGACCCTCGCGGGGTTGGCCCTCTTCGGCGTCATCGCCGGGGCCATCGTGCTGGCTGTCCGGAGCCGTGACAGGCGTTAGGGAGCAGAAGACTCCCGCTACATCCTGAGCGCCGGTGTGCCATGCCGCGGGTCAATCTCCCTCCAGGCTGACGCGGTTTCAGGACCCCACCTCCCACCTGACGTTCGTCGGACATCCAGGGGCGACCACCCTAGGGACAATTGCAGACTAATCAGTCCCCACTGTATAGTCAGTGCATGCTGACTATTGCTTCTCGTCTTGATGTGATGAATCGCCTGGGCCGTGCCATGGCCGATCCCACCCGGTCCCGGATCCTGTTGTCCCTACTCGAATCCCCCGGGTATCCGGCCCAACTGGCCGAAACGCTGGGGTTGACCCGGACGAATGTCTCCAACCACCTGGCCTGTCTACGCGACTGCGGGATTGTAGTCGCCGAGCCGGAGGGGCGGCGTACCCGCTACGAGATCGTCGACGCACACCTGGCCCGCGCGCTCAATGCCCTGGTAGAGATCACCCTCGCCGTTGATGAGGATGCCCCCTGCCTAGACCCTGCCTGTCCGGTCGCCGGCTGTTGCGATACAGAAGGAGGCCAGCAGTCATGACGTCTGCCTGTGGTTGTGAACCATCTGCACCGATGGCCAGAGAAGAGGAGCACACGCCCTGGTGGCGTGATCGGGCTATCCTCCTTCCTGTGGCCTCCGGTGTATCGTTGCTGGTTGGTCTGATCCTTGAGTGGTTCGTCCCCAATGCCGGGATGATCGCCCTCGTCTTATTCTGGGCCTCCCTGTTGTTGGGTGCCTCCCAGTTCGTTCCTGGGGCGCTGAAGGGGTTGTTTACCCGGGGAAAACTGGGTATCGGGTTGCTGATGACGATCAGCGCCACCGGTGCCGTCCTGCTCGGGTTCATCGAGGAGGCCGCCGCCCTGGCCTTCCTCTACTCCATCGCAGAGGCGCTGGAAGATAAGGCGATGGACAAGGCCCGCTCGGGCCTGCGGTCCCTGCTTGCTCTGATCCCCTCGACCGCGACCATCATCTCCCACGGGGTGACCCGCAGTGTGGCGGTCGAGGAGCTGGTCCCCGGGGACGTGTTGCGCCTGGCGGCCGGGGAACGCTTGGCCACCGACGGGATCATCCGGTCCGGGCACAGCAGCCTGGATGTTTCGGCGATCACCGGGGAATCCATCCCCGTCGAAGTCGGCCCCGGTGATGCGGTGCTGGCCGGGTCGATCAACACCACCGGGGCTCTCGAGGTCGAGGCCACCGCCGGCGGGACGGACAATTCCCTGACCACCGTGGTCGCCCTGGTGGAACAGGCCCAGCACGATAAGGGCCAACGGGCCCGGATCGCCGACCGCCTGGCCCGTCCCCTGGTGCCCGGTGTCCTCATCCTCGCCATCCTCGTCGCCGTCATCGGGTCCTGGCTGGGGGATCCGGGCGTATGGATTGAGCGTGCCCTGGTCGTGCTGGTCGCGGCGTCGCCGTGTGCGCTGGCGATCTCGGTGCCGGTCACGGTCGTCTCTGCGATCGGGGCGGCCAGCAAGTTCGGGGTGGTCATCAAGTCCGGCGCCGCCTTCGAGCACCTCGGTGGTATCCGGCATCTGGCCCTGGACAAGACCGGCACCCTGACCCGCAACCGGCCCACCGTCGTAGATGTGCTCACCACTGGTGGAGCCACCCGGGCGGATGTCCTCGGTTGGGCCGCGGCGCTGGAGGCTCACAGCACCCACCCGTTGGCTGCCGCCATTACCGCCGCTACACCGCAGGCCCCGGCCGCCCAGCAGGTCGACGAAGCCGCCGGGCAGGGCATCACCGGACTTATTGACGGAGCGCAGATCGCCGTGGGCAGCCCCCGCTGGCTGTCCCCCGGCCCCTTGGCCGGTCAGGTCGAGGACCTGGAAAAACAAGGCATGACCGTGGTCGTCATCCACCGCGATGGCCAGCCCGTGGGGGCGATCGGGGTGCGCGATGAACTCCGCCCCGAGGTCCCCGAGGTCATCCGGACGCTCACCGATGAGGGTTTCGGGGTCACCATGCTCACCGGCGACAACAGCCGCACCGCCGCTGCGCTGGCCCGGGAGACCGGCATCACGGACGTGCGGGCCGAGCTACGCCCGGAGGACAAGGCCACCGCCGTGGCCGGACTGGGGACCCGCGGCCCGGTGGCGATGATCGGTGACGGCATCAACGACGCGCCCGCCCTGGCCCGAGCCGATATCGGTATCGCCATGGGTGCCAAGGGCTCGGATGCGGCGATCGAGTCTGCGGATGTGGCGTTTACCGGCGATGACCTGCGCCTGATCCCCAGGGCTCTGCGCCACGCCCGCCGGGGCCGGGCGATCATCAACCAGAACATTGTGCTGTCCCTGGCGATCATCATCGTCCTGTTGCCGCTGGCGATCACTGGTGTGTTGGGACTAGCTGCGGTTGTCTTGGTCCACGAGGTGGCCGAGGTCATCGTCATCGCCAACGGCCTGCGGGCCGCCCGCACCCAGCATCTTGACCTGAAGCCCGTCGAGGCGACCACGGTCACCGCCGACGAGGATGCGTACGGAAGGTCCCGGGTCTCGTAGTGCTTTCCCCATGAGCACCCTGCGACAGGATGTACTTTCCACCGGACGGGGCAGTAGACTTCATGGCTGTGAGCAGCACACATGAACGCAGGTACGGTCGGGCCCCGCAGAAGAAGGGCTGGCGGACCTTCCTCCGGCCCGGCTGGGTGTTCGGTGTCCTTGCCATCATCGCTTTCTCCTACGTCGCCTTTACCTTTCTGGCGCCGTGGCAGCTGAGCAGGGATAGCACTATCGTCGAGCGCAACGAGCAGATCGAAGCCGCCTTCGAGGTCGAGCTCGTCCCCGCCGAGGAGATCTTTGACGCCCAGGGCAGTATCGAGCCCGGGGAGGAATGGGCCCGGGTGATCCTTCAGGGCCACTACCTGTCCGAGGATGAGGTGCTGATGCGCAACCGTCCGGTCGACTCCTCCCCTGCCTTCCATGCCTTGACTCCCTTCCAGCTGAACTCCGGTGAGATCATCCTGGTCAACCGGGGTTTCAACCCGCCGCTTGAGGGCGGTGTCCCACCGATGGATACTGCGCCAGCCGGTGAGCAGTCCATCGTCGGCCACGCCCGATTCACCGAGCAGACACCGATGTCCCCCCCGATCGAGGACCAGGGCTACCGCCAGGTCTACGGCATCAACACCGCGCAGATTTCCGAGGTGATCGGCATGGACCTGGCGGAGGACTATGTGCAGCTGGCCGAGGGGCAGGCCGGGGAGATCAACGCCATCCCGGTGCCCATGCTCGACCGCGGTTCGCACCTGTCTTACGCCTTCCAGTGGATCGCCTTCGGCATCATGGCCCCGCTCGGCCTGGGGTATTTTATCTGGGCGGAGCTGAAGGAACGCCGCCGTGTGCGCCGCGAGGAGGCCGAGCTGGCCGACGGATCCGCATCCTCGCAGCAGACCGGGGACTCTCAGGACGAAGAGACAGATTCCGACCCGGTGGGCGCCCTCCGCACCATTCACCCGGAAAATGACACCCAGGGTCTCGCCCATGCCCAAGCCACTACTTCCGCATCCTCTGGTGCCCGTGCACGCATGTTGCACGACCGTTACGGCGACAGCCAGCCGAACCACTCCCGGAAATTCACCAACCGCCGGCACGAGCGGTTCTAACCGCAGCCTTCCGCACCCACGTTGCGGCCCGCTCGATGTCTATACGGAGGGTGCGGAATGGGATACCCTCAAGGATTTTTAATAAGCTTTCAATAAGAGGTTTTCCCCGTTAGGCTACAGGCATGAGCGAGCACCAACACGACCATGACCCCGGCCACCGTACTGCCTCGAACGGATCCCTCACCGCCCTGGCGGTCACCTTCGCCCTGACCGCCACCATCTTCCTGGCGCAGGTGATCGGCGGCCTCCTTTCCGGTTCGTTGGCCTTGCTGTCCGATGCGATGCATATGCTCTCGGATTCCACGGGGCTGCTTATTGCCCTGGTGGCCCTCCTCATCGGCCGTCGTGCCGCCACCCCTCGGGCCACCTACGGTTACCGACGCGTCGAGGTGCTCGCCGCACTGGTCAATGCTGCGGTGGTCTCCGCGGTCTCGGTCTGGATCGTCATCCGCGCGGTTGGCCGGATCGGCGGCCACGAATCGATCGACACGGGCATGATGCTCGTCGTGGCGGTGGTCGGTTTGCTCGCTAACTTGATCTCCGCCCTGATTCTCATGCGCCGTCAGCATGAGAGCCTCAATATGCGCGGGGCGTACCTGCATGTGCTCTCCGACCTGGTCGGTTCGGTTGCCGTGATCATCGCCGGCCTGATCATCCACTTCACCGGTTGGCTAGCTGCCGACACCATCGCCTCCCTGTTCATTGCCGCCCTGGTGCTGCCGCGAGCACTGCGCCTGCTGGCCGAGTCCCTCTCGGTCCTGATGAACCACACCCCCCGGGGTGTCGATACCCGCGAGGTAGAAGCCGCCTTGGTCGGCCTGCCCGGGGTCACGGCCGTGCACGACCTGCACATCTGGAGCACCGACGGCACGAAGCCGCTTGCCACCTGCCACCTGGTCGTCGACGATATGAACGTCTCCGACGGAGGGATTCTGGCCGCCGCTCAAACTCGGTTGCAAGACTTCGGCATTGAGCACTCGACTATCCAGATCGAGCAGGACGGCCACGTCCATCACGAAGAGGTCTGTTGATCACTCACTGCCAGAGTGGGACCCCACGGCGACGGCTTGTCCGCCCTTTTTGACCTGCTTAGCACTATATTTCGGGGCTGTTCACAGTCCCCGGCCGGTCACTGGCGGCGAGGGTCCTTGGAGTGAGGATTTCCTATTCCTCCGCGTTTCCCCGCTCGAA
Organism: Corynebacterium gallinarum; assembly: GCF_014837045.1. Classification (GTDB taxonomy): domain Bacteria; phylum Actinomycetota; class Actinomycetes; order Mycobacteriales; family Mycobacteriaceae; genus Corynebacterium; species Corynebacterium gallinarum. The sequence continues at coordinate 24,998 of NZ_JACSPR010000014.1, read as the reverse complement.
GGGCAGACTCAGTTGCCGGGCGTGGAAATCAAAGTGCCGAGTCGGATAGGCATAGACGTCCGCCACCGTCATCGCCGGGGCAAAGAACGGATCCCACCGGGTCGGAAACGCCATCTCACGTGCCAGGGAGTGCTCGGATTCCTTCTCCAGACTGGTGGCCAGGGCGGTGGTGAGCCACCGGAGTTTCCGGGCCATGCGGTGACGGTGGTAGACCCGGGCCGCAGCCCGAGATCCCCAGTAGTTGACCCAGCCGAAGGGGCGGGTGCTGGAATTGAGCAGACGCGCGCACACCTCGCTCAGCGAGGGCGGCAGATAGCCGAAGAACTTGACTAGAGGTAGTAGTCGGCGGACCACCAAGTAGCCGAAGACCATGTGAAATAGCAATTCCTCGTTGGTCCACCGGGTCCCCACGCTATGGCTGCGCAGCTCGGCATCCCCGGCCCGCGCGAGGACGTCCTCCAGTTCGGCATAGGCTCGCCAGTATCCATCTGCTATCTCAACACGGTCGATCATCGTGGCCTACTTCCGAGGGGCCGACAATCCCGCCTGCCCTTCGATCCCATCATCACGCCGCGCGCTTGCCCCAGGCAATGACCATCGGCAATGGGAGGGGTGGCGTGGCGATTCGCGGCCTTCGAGGCCGAGAATCAACCATGCTGCATACATTTAATGATCAATCCCCTAGGTGTACTTCCCTGTGACGTTGTGAACGCGTTGCATGGGAGTTAGCCCTCCGATAGCGGTATGGGCCCGATGGTAGTTGTACTCGTGGATGAACTTCTCATACGTTGCCTGCCGGGCCTGTTCGCTGAGATAGGGGTGCGCGTAAGCCCACTCCTGCATCAGCGTGCGGTTAAACCGTTCCACCTTGCCGTTGGTCTGCGGACGATACGGCCTGGTGTAGATGTGTCTGACGTCGTCTCCCAGTGCCGCGGCGAAGGCATGCGAGCGGTAGCAGGCCCCGTTATCGGTCATCACCCCACGTACGGTGATCCCCTGACGTGCGAAGAATGCCTCGGCCCGTTTCCAGAACCCGGCCGCGGTCTCCTTCTTCTCATCGGTGAGGATCTCTGAATACACCGCCCGGGAGTGGTCATCCACGACCGTGATGCAGGTACGAGTATCCCCGTCCGGACGGTGCCCCTGCCCGGGTTCTCCTCTGCCGGGCGACCCCCGCCTTCCGGTCCTGGGCAGAACCACGTCCGTGGATCTGCCATCCACCGCCGTCGGGGATCATCCCGAGCTTTTTGATGTCGACATGCACCAGATCCCCAGGGGCGTCGCGTTCGTAGCGCACTGCCGGGTTCTTTCGTACCGGCAGTCCGGTGGCCTGGTCGATACATGACAGCTTGGGCATCGCGTAGCGGGCCAGGACCCGGCCGACGGTGGAACGGGCAATGCCCAGGTGGTAGCCGATGCGGTGGGGTCCCCACTGACGGGTGAACCGCAGCTTGATGATCCGGCGTTCACTACGCTGTGGCAGCCGGTGGGCACAGGTGTGGGGCCGACTGGAACGGTCGCCGAGATGCTCACCGTTGCGGGCGCGTTGTACCCAGCGGTTGACGGTGGCCGGGGAGACCTGGAACCGTTCTGCAACCCTGCGCTGGGTCCATCCGTGGGTGATGACCAGTTCAATCATCCTGGCCCTACCGGTCGGGGTCATCGGCGCGTTACGGTGTGTCATGGAAGCCTCCGGTGTGGTTGTTCGTGTGGTTACCTACACCACTACCGGGGACTTCCTTTATCTGCTTATCTGCTCACACCGTTTACAACCTCCCGAGGAAGTACACCTAGAGACCGAAAGCACCGCCGCCGACGAGGATGAAAATACCCAGGCCGATCAAAACGATGGGGAACAGTACATGTTCCCAGCGTTCGAGGACCTCGGCGATGGGCGGACGGGTGGCAACGAATTTTGCCAGCAGGACCAAAACTGCCACCAGGACGAGGAAGACGACGCAGTAGGTGATGACCGTGGCGGTTCCCACATTGAGGAAGACGGGGACGTAGACGCCGATATTGTCGCCGCCGTTGGCAAACGTCACCCCGGCGACGGTCAGGATACCCACCTTCTTCCCGGCGACCTTCCCGGCGTCATCGTCGTCATCATCGCTCCGCCAGGCCTGCCAGGCCGCCCATAAGCCGAGGAGCAGGGGGATGAGCCCGAAGTATGGGATGGCCTGCTCGGGCAGGAAGGCTTCCGCCCCCAGGGTCACCAGGACGGCGGCGCCGAGGATGCCGACGAATCCGAGGTACTGGCCGACCAGGATCCGGGCTGTGGTCCCCTTTTGTCCCGCACCGCGGGCGAAGAACAGCGAAAGCACGATGATGTCGTCAATGTTCGTGGCGAGGAACAGGCCAATCGCCGACAGCAAGCCGGAGACCATCACATGCCCTCCTGCCCGGTGACACAACCGGGCACGTCACAGCCCGAGTCGAGACAGGGAGCGTGCTCATCCACCGCGAGCGTGACGTCCAGCAACGCGTTGAGCGCCTGGGCGAGGTGGGCGTCGACGATTTCGTAGCGAGTCTGCCGGCCCTCCGGTTCGGCAACGATGATGCCGCAGTCGCGTAGGCAGGCGAGATGGTTCGACACATTCGGGCGCGTCAGTTCCAGCTCCCGAGCCAGTTGCGCGGGATAGCCGGGCGCCTCCAGCAGGGACAACAGGATCCGGGACCGGGTGGGATCGGCCATGGCACGGCCTAACCGGTTCATCACATCGAGACAGGAAGCAATAGTCAGCATGCACTTAACTATACAGCAGACACTGAACAATCCTTGCCCGCCCCCGGAGGATGGGCCAGGAAATATGTGCATCAGCTCCGAACGTCACGCATCGCAAACGGGCGCCTTGGGCGCAGGACTTCAGAAAACAATCACGCTAGATGCAAAGAGTGGTGCGGCCGATATCCCCCCCCTACCAGCTACAAGGAAGTGCTGCCCCGGAGGCCGGGGGAGGGCGCTACCCAAATGGCATTGGCTTGCTCCGTGGTGAGGATGACCTCTTTCCCATCAGCGCCTTTGAGGAGAACTCTGTCTTGGCGTGGGTCCGCGCCAGCGACGTTCACTATGGCGCCCGGAACTATTTCCTGCCTCCTAAAGCCGGCTAACTGGCTTGAGTCAGCATCAGAGATGCGGATGATTACGTAGTCACCCGGAACAACGTGGGTGAGCCGGGTGGCATCGACGGGACGGGAGACATACCCGGTGGCGGTGGGGATGGGGTCACCGTGTGGATCGGTGGCGGGGTTCCCGAGGAAAGCGTCGATACGCTCGATCATGGTTTCTGAGGCGGCGTGTTCGAGCCGTTCGGCCTCGTCGTGGACCTCCTCCCACGGGTAGCCCAGGGTGGTGGCGAGGAAGGTCTCGAGTAGTCGGTGCCTGCGTACCATCGCGATGGCGTACTTCTCGCCCTGCTCGGTAAGCATGACCGGTTTGTAAGGTTGATACTCCACCAGTCCCTGGGCCGCCAGCCGCTTGACCGTATCCGAGACGTTGGGTGTGGTCGTGCCCATCCGTGCCGCCAAGGCCGTGGCGGTGATGGGTGGGCCTCCCCACTCGGTGGCCGCCCAGATCACCTTGAGGTAGTCCTGGGCTACCGGCGTGATCTCATTCAGGTCCATGGACTCACGCTACCGAAGACCACAGCCGGTCAGCCCCGACCGGTGACCAGCAGTCCGATCAAGGCGAGGTTCAGCGACACAATCAACGCGACCACCACCCAGGACGCCACCCGCAGCGGAACCCGGATAGCGAAGCCACCCATGAGGGTTCGATCACTGTTCAGCACCACCAGCGGGATCAGGGCGAAGGGGATGCCCAAACTCAGGACCACCTGGGAGAGCACCAGCGCCCACGTCGGCTCCACACCGATGGCGATCACAGCCAAGGCCGGGATCAGGGTGACCGCTCGCCGCACCACCTGCGGGATCTGCCGGTGCAACAATCCGCCCACGATCGTGGATCCGGCGTAGCAGCCCACCGAGGTGGACGCCAGCCCGGAAGCCAGCAAACCAACACCGAAGGCCACCCCGACCACCGGGCCCAGCGTGTCGGTGATCACCGCGTGGGCCCCTTCGATGCTGTCGGTGCCAGGAATGCCGTTCAAGTTGCCGGCAGCCAACAACAGCATCGCGATATTGACCGACCCGGCCACCAGCAGCGACAGGAGAACATCCCACCGGGTGACACGGAGCAGACGCGGCAATGCCTCGGGCGCGATGGTGTCACCGTGGCGGTCTCGGGCGAGGGAGGAGTGGGCATAGATGGCATGGGGCATCACCGTGGCCCCGAGCATGCTCGCGGCCAACACCACCGTCGGGGTTCCCTCAAAGCGCGGAACAACCCCGGCCCATGCCTCCCTCCAGGAAACAGTGCCGATGAACATGCCCGTGAGGAAGCCGGCGGTGATGATTACCAGCAAACCTACTATGACGAACTCGAAGGGGCGCTGACCGTGCCTGGATTGGACGGCCAGCAGCAGCATCGATACCAGTCCGATGAGCAGGCCCCCACCAACAAGGGGAGGCCGAAGAGAATGTGGAGGGCGATCGCCCCGCCGATCACCTCGGCCAGGTCCGTGGCCGCGGCCACCGTCTCCGCCTGTACCCAGAATGCCCAGCGTCGTCCCCGGGGTAGCCGTTGCCCCAGCAACTCCGGCAGGGAATGACCGGTGACCAACCCGAGCTTGGCTGAGAGGTACTGCACGAGCATCGCCATGACATTGGCGACCACCAGCACCCACACCAGCAGGTACCCGTACTGCGCCCCGGCGGTGATATTCGCCGCGACGTTACCCGGGTCCACATAGGCCACCGCAGCCATGAAGGCCGGGCCCAGCAGCCAGGGCAGGGACTGTCGCCTCGACCCGGGATCACCCGGTGCCTCTTACGCCGCTTTGTTCAGCTCGGCTCGGGCGCCACGGAGCTTCATAAAAGTTAAGTTACACGAACTTATAGTCTCGGGGGGTAACTTTTAGGGATACTGCCGCACTCGCGAGATGCGCGGCCCTTCTCTGGCACGATGAAGATCAGGGGCATTTTCCCGGGCCGACTTTTCCTGCCATGAGATCATCCTGGGATGTGACCCACAGACTCTTTTGACTACTGCAGTGATGGGGAAGTCAGTGGGACCGGATTCCCCCCTCAATTTTTCTCCCCTATACCTCTATATATAGGACACCTCGAGACGACCCCAGAAAACCCGACCCACCCGCGCTCTACCGCCAGTAGTCAGCTCCCGGAAAGCAGCTTGCGCCCATCCTCCCGCAGCTCACCGGTGGGAGAGACGTGCCGGTAGAGGGTCTGACGGGTAATCCCGAGTTCTTTACACAACGCGGCGACACTGGTCTCGGGTTGGCCCATTGCCGCCATCGCCAGACGCACTTTCGCCGGGGTCATCTTGAACGGCCGGCCCCCCTTGCACCCGCGGGCCCGGGCAGATTCCAGGCCGGCTTTGGTGCGCTCGGAGATCAGCTCACGCTCGAACTCGGCCAGGGCAGCGAAAATCCCGAACACTAGCTTGCCCTGGGCCGAGGTCGTGTCGATCGCCGCCCCCTGACCGGTGAGCACCTTCAGCCCCACCTCCCGGGCGGTGAGGTCATGGACGATGTTGACCAGGTGTCGTAGATTCCTGCCCAACCGGTCGAGTTTCCACACGAGCAGGGTGTCGCCAGGGCGCAGTGCCTTGAGGCACGCCTCGAGATGCGGGCGGTCCTCACTTTTGCCCGACGCCCGGTCTTCATAGGGATGCCCCGGATCCACCCCGGCATTGATGAGGGCGTCGCGCTGCAGATCGGTGGTCTGCGATCCGTCCGACTTGGAGACCCGCATATAACCAATCAGTGTCATAGTATTTTCCCATCACTTATACGATCGTTTACGTGACACCCGTCAGGAAAATGTCGTCCAAGGTCGCTGTGGATTGCAGCGCCGAAGGGCGGCTCAGCTGTTATCTGATGAGAACACCCGGATAGACCACACAGACGCTCGAGACGCGCTTGCCGGCGGCCAAAGATACCGCCGCACGAAGCAGGGCACCCGCCGCCAGACCCCCTTTCCCCCGAGCGCGCTATCGCGTACGATATGTATACGTACATGAAGTGGAGGTCAGACAGGATATATGAATGTGGCACGAGATCGCCTGGACTGATATGAGCGAACAGCACATCGCTCGACACAATGTCACTCCCGCAGACGTCCATGAGGTCTTACAAGCAGATCCCAAGCTCTACCGACCGGGCCGAGACAACACCACGCTGGTGTTCGGCACCACGAACTCCGGACGACATCTGCTGGTCGTCCTGGCCGAAGCCCTCGATGGCCGCGACTATGTGGTGACCGCACGGGAGATGACCCCGGGCGAGAAAAAGAACTTCAAACACAAGGGGACATAATGAACACTAACTTCCAGGAACTGGCCGACTACTACGACACCGGCGACTTCTCCGAGGAGGCCAAGGCCGCCCAGCCGACGACAGATGATGCCGGTCCCGGCGGGCCGACGGAACCGATGGACTCCTTTACTGTCCGGCTGCCGGTATCGGTTCTGGAGGCGGTCCGAAAGATTGCCGCAGAAGGAAACGACACCACCGGGTCAGTCATCCGCCGGATGGTCGAAGGCGCTGTCGCCGAGCACACCAGCGACGAGGCGACGATCCCCGTCCGCGCACTCAGGAAACTGATCTCCCTGGCCAATGATCCCGAACAGGGCCGGAAGGTGTCCTAGCTGTACTGCCCCGCGACATAGTGAACACGACGTCTGATGTTTTCAGCTTGGTACACACGAGTATTGAGGGGCTACGGACGCTGTCTCGGACCAGTCGATGACGGGTAGTCCAACAACACATCCGCAGTCCCAACCGTCACCCCAAGGTGGGGCTTGAGGCGTCGGGGATGTCTGCAGCGGTGTGGGTCTCTACCGGCCGGGGCGGGAGGTGCCGGTAGAGACTGGAGCGGGTGATGCCGGTCTTCTCCACAATCTTGCTCATCGAGTAACCCTCGTTGCGCAAGTGTTCGGCGTATCGGAGTTTGTCCGGGTCCACCACACTGGGCCGGCCCACGCGCTTTCCCTTCGCCTCGGCCACGGCCCGGGCATGGGCCGCGCGCTCGACGGCGTAGGTGCGTTCCATCTGCCCGAACAACGACAAGATCACCACCGCCAACTGCGCCATCGGATCATTCGGGTTCGAGGAATCGACCTTGATCGGATCGGCCAAGGTGCGCACCCCGACCTCACGCTCCTGAAGGTCATGGATCAGGTTAAGGGTGTCACGGACGGTGCGGCCCAGCCGGTCGAGGGTGTGGACGACGATGACATCTCCCGCGCGGGCTTGCTCCAGGGCTTGCTGGAGTCCGGGCCGATTCGTGGTGGATCCGGATTTCTTGTCGACGTAGATGTATTTGTCCGCAACACCTTCTTTACGGAGCGCGTCGATCTGGCGGTCGAGGTCTTGTTTCGCGGTGGAAACCCGGGCGTAACCAATATCCATGGCCCACAGCGTACCGGAAGTCTATTCTGCAGCAGCTTTAGTGAGGCAGTTCGTTGGAATAGCTTGTGGAACAATTTTCTCCTGGGACTATGCATTTTCAATTGGCGTCATTAAGGGTGTTCCACTTCCTTGGAAATGGGACACCCTCGCCATGGCACTTGTGCGCCCGCCTCAATAGCACTCTAACTAATAGCGTTCCTACTACGTGGGCCGCTATTCGGCTAACAGAGGTGCCCTACGCTGGAGGAGGGACGATAAGGATTCACCACGTTGATTGGGATGTTGGGACGACAATGACCTCAGATGATGATGGGGTAGCTGATAACCGGTCGGGGCAAACGATGTCGGACAATCTGCCCTGTGTGGGTAAAGGGAAAGATCCCCGGGACGACCCTGCCCATTATGTTCTGCGTATTTTCTACTACAACCCGGGGGATCCTGCTGCAATGGTGCCCATGCGGTGGGGAAGGGGGATCGATTTTAACTATGCGCGGTGGCCAGGCAAGACGGTCGTAACGATTGTCGCGACACTGGTGATACATACATTATTATCAACATTTCTATAATGTTGAGATCTGGTTCTTATGGACCTGACCTCCGTTTGGTAGACACCTAACGGGCGGGTCAGGTCCCTTTTATACTGCTGCAGGATAGATATATGTTTTACACAACACCGTGTTAAATTTTATACATGTCAAAATTCACGTGGGCTGAGCTTGGTCGCCCCAAAGAAGCGCCACGGGTGTCTGTCGCTGATGTTGAGCGTATCCGCCGCCAGCGTCGCCAAGCTATGTCAGAGGTTGAACAGGCAAGTGTGCGAGCGCATTTGCGTAATCTTGCTGGTGATGTCTATGCGAAGCCTGTGACTAATGATCTATTTCTCAGGAATATCGGAATTGTACTTGTCGTTATTGGATTAATCGCGGGTATTCTGTTGTTTTATGCAGCAATCTCGCTTTGGCCTGGTTATTTGAAATGGATTTAATTTATAAATATGAGTAATGATCCAACAGAGCAGGGTAAGAACGACAATAAGCAGTTTTGGATCGCTATGACTGTGCTGGGTGCCCCTGTTGTACTTTTCTTCGCTTGGGGTCCGATTCTATGGATTCTGGCGTTCTTGGTGACTTTTATCGTTCCTGTTATAGGGTTGATATTGATTATCAGATCTCAGTTCTCTGTAGATCATGATAGTGAAGCTGTTAATAATGAAATTGATGCTTTGGCTGCAGATGCTTCTTTTGATCTTAGTGAACAGATCATTGTGTGGGATAAGTTAATGTTCACGCAGGGGATCGGTACCGCCCTTGAAGGACGCGAAAAAGTGATTGCGGATATTTATCGGCGACTCATGAATGCACGAGATGAGATTTCAGCAGCACAGACTACTAAGCACAAGGTCGAAGCGGTGTTAGCAGCAGATTCTATTCTGGCTACATCTCGCTCGGTGGTGTAGGCAGCTACTTTTGCACGCATCGTTGTTATAAGAGATTGCGCGGATAGGAAGATACAGGGGGCCACGGTGGGGTGGTGAACAAGAGCAGGCACGAGGCCTGGTAGATACGGATTCGACCAAGAAAACGTACACCACTCAGGAGCACTCGTGCCTGCCCTTCCATCCTCTATCATCGACCCCCTCTGGTGCCAGTTCGCCGCGCTGATCCCACCCGTGACCGACACCCACCCACTTCGGTGCCACCGCCCACGAATCCCGGACCGGATCATCTTCGACAAGCTCATCCAGGTCCTCGTCCTCGGCGCCTCCTATGCCAAGATCGCCGGGACGAGTGGATCACCGCCGGCATCTTCGAGCAGCTGGAACAGATCTGTTTGGAATTCTACGACCGTATCGTCGGACTCGATCTGGAAAACTTAAGCGTGGACGGGTGCATCGTCAAAGCCCCCTGCGGTGGTGAAGCCGCCGGGCGATCCCCGGTTGACCGGGGCAAACAAGGCACGAAACGCTCCCTGCTGGTCGACGGCGCAGGTATCCCGCTTGGGTGCGTGGTCGCCGGTGCCAACCGGCATGACTCACCGTTGTTGCGCCCGACATTGGAGAAACTAGGCCGGTTCGGACTCGCCCTGCCCGATCAAATCACCGTGCATCTGGACGCCGGATACGACTCAAGCAAGACCCGCAGTCTGTTGACCGAACTTGGCTGCGAGTGGGTGATCAGCCAGAAAGGGGTCCCGTTGCAGGCCGGGGCCCGGTGGGTGGTGGAGCGGACGAACTCGTGGCATAACCGCGGGTTCAAGAAACTGCAGGTGTGTACCGAACGTCGCATCCGGGTCATTGAAGCGTTCATTTCTTTAGCCAACGCCGTGATCGTTGTTCGCCGGCTGGCCCGGGAGGCCTGGTGCACCTATCGCTGGGAGACTCGCCCGACCCAACAACCCTGACCTATCCGCGCGATCTCTAAGCAGAAGTTCTGGGAGTTGAGCTGCTACGCACTAAATCGCCATAACACCACAACATACTTATATTTAGCGCCATGACGTTACAACATACGTATGTTTTTCCGCCCACCCTGCACCTCTTAAGGCACCCGGAGGGAGGAGTCATAACTGCTTAGTAGCCTGCATCAATGCCTCATTCAATGAAGCGGCCAACCTCGAGACAGTGATCTACCGGAGAGACCCCCAGAAGATCGAAATTCCAAATCCGGCTGGCGAACACCAAACTGAACCTGCTGGCCCTCTGACCAAACTGGCTGATCTCCAGACCACCGCTGAGCGCCTGCCCCAACAGGTCAGCCAGACCGTAGATGCCGCAATAAATCTCGTCCGCTACGGCGACAACACCAACTGGACACCGACAACACTACAACCCCCTCTTAGCGCACAAGCATTCGATAATCAAAGAGGACCGAGGGTAGGTATGTCGACCACTGCGCCTAAGCTAAAAAGACCATCTCTACACAAGGAAAACAATTTGTCTACGAAGAAGAAGGACGGGGCTACGCCCTCGACCATGAAGGAACTGAAGGACACGCTCTGGAAGGCCGCCGACAAACTCCGCGGTTCCATGGATGCCTCCCAGTACAAGGACGTCATCCTTGGACTGGTGTTCCTCAAATACGTCTCCGATGCTTTCACCGAGCGTCGCACCCAGCTCCGTGAGGAACTCGCCGCGGACGGCATGACGGATGAGCAGATAGGGCTACTCATCGACGACATCGACGAATACATCGGCCACGGTGTGTTCTGGGTTCCTGAACATGCCCGATGGGAGTACCTGGCGGATAACGCCAAGGGCCTGCATGCCCTGAACGGCCAGGCGCCGAAGAGCATCGGTGAGCTCATCGATGCAGCCATGGACGAGATCATGGCCGCGAACCCCACCCTGGCAGGCACGCTGCCGCGTATCTTCAACCGCGACAACATCGATCAGCGCCGCCTTGGTGAGCTGATTGACCTGTTCAACACCGCCCAGTTTACCGGTCAAGGCCCCGGTCGCGCACGAGATCTACTCGGCGAGGTCTACGAATACTTCCTGGAGAAATTCGCCCGGGCAGAAGGCAAGCGCGGCGGCGAGTTCTACACCCCTGCAGGCGTCGTCCGCGTCCTCGTCGAAGTCCTCGAGCCGACTAGCGGACGAGTCTACGACCCGTGCTGCGGCTCAGGTGGCATGTTCGTCCAGACCGAAAAGTTCCTTGACGCCCACAACGAGGATCGCACCGCGATCTCCGTCTACGGCCAGGAACTCAACGAACGTACCTGGCGAATGGCCAAGATGAACCTCGCCATCCACGGACTTAACGCCAACCTCGCCCCTCGCTGGGGTGATACCTTCGCCCGCGACCAGCATCCAGATATGCAGGCCGACTACATCATGGCCAACCCCCCGTTCAACATCAAGGACTGGGCACGCAACGAAGAAGACCCCCGCTGGCGCTACGGTGTGCCCCCGAAGAACAACGCCAACTACGCCTGGATCCAGCACATCATCTCCAAGCTCGCTCCCGGCGGGTCGGCTGGTGTGGTCATGGCCAACGGCTCCATGTCCTCCAACTCGGGTGGCGAAGGAAAAATCCGTGCCGAACTGGTCGAAGCCGACCTTGTCTCCTGCATGGTGGCCCTACCCACGCAGTTGTTCCGGTCCACCGGTATTCCGGTATGCGTGTGGTTCTTCGCCAAGGACAAAACCGCCGGCGAGAACGGCTCGATAGACCGTACGGGGCAGGTACTGTTCATCGACGCCCGCAACCTCGGCCACATGATCGACCGGGCAGAGCGCGCTCTCAGTGACGAAGACATCGCCAAGATCGCCGACACCTTCCACGCATGGCGCGGAACCCCCTCCGCCGAAGGAAAGACCTACGAGAATGAGGCTGGTTTCTGCTACTCAGCCACCCTCGACGAGATCAAGGATGCCGACTACGCTCTGACTCCCGGCCGCTACGTCGGCGCAGCCGAAATCGAAGACGACGGGGAACCAATCAATGAAAAGATTGCCCGTTTGAAGAAGGAACTCTTCGAGCAGTTCGACGAATCCGAACGACTGGCAGCGATTGTGCGCGAGCAACTCGGGAGGATTGATGTCTAAGCCCCAGTCCATTCGCCTTGGTGATATCCTCCGAGTGAAGCATGGTTTTGCTTTTCCAGGCAAGGAATTCAGTGAGGATTTGAATTTTCCTACACTTCTAACACCAGGTAATTTCGCTGTAGGCGGCGGATTTCGAGAGGCAAAGCCAAAAACCTTCTCTGGTGATTTTCCTAAAGAGTATGAGTTGCAGCCAGGAGATCTAGTCATCACAATGACGGATCTCAGTAAGGCGGGGGACACTCTAGGATTGCCTGCGGTGGTGCCAGCTGGGCGCCGTTATCTCCATAATCAGAGAATTGGTCTCGTAGAGGTTACCGACCCGAATCGACTAAGTAAGAATTTTTTGGCGTACTATTTACGCACTGATTTATACCGTTCATACATTTTAGGAACCGCCTCAGGAAGCACCGTTCGCCATACGAGCCCTTCTCGAATCGAAGCTTTTGATGCTGTTCTTCCCCCCCTTACTGAACAGCGTGCCATTGCGGAGGTTCTTGGGGCTCTCGACGACAAGATCGCCGCCAACACCCAGCTGGCGAAGACTTCTGACAAGCTTGCCGATTCCCTTTTTCGTCACGCTCTCATATCAGCTACCTACTCAGATGAGACTTTCGCTGATATCGCTAAGGTTTCCGGTGGAGGAACCCCCAGCACCAAGAAACCCGAGTATTGGGACGGGGAGGTGCCATGGGCGACTCCGACAGACGTGACCGCGCTAAGCGGTCCGTACCTGGAAAAAACTTCCAGGACTATCTCCGAAGCCGGTCTGAATGCCTGCTCATCCGAGCTGTACCCGGCAGGGTCAATCCTGATGACGTCTAGGGCAACCATCGGCGCCTTCGCGCTCGCTCAAGTATTAACTGCCGTCAATCAAGGTTTCATTGTCGTGCAACCGAACGATCCCTCACTGCGCTTCTGGCTCTTCCACGAAATGCGCAGCCGTGTCGATGAGTTCATTTCCCTCGCCAACGGCGCCACCTTCCTGGAGTTGAGCCGAGGGAACTTCAAGAAGTTCCAGGTCCGAAAGGCAGCCCCGGAGACCATGGCGGCCTTTAATGAAACCGCAGCTGCTCTCCATAACAGCGCCCGGGCGGCACTACTTGAGAATCACTCTCTCGCCGCCACTCGTGATGCGCTCTTACCGCAGCTGATGTCAGGAAAACTTCAGGTTAAGGACGCGGAGAAGGTTCTCGAGAGCACCCTTTGATCCACCTCGTGGTGAAGAATATGCCTGTCTACTGACCTGGACTGGTGTTCACGCTGGTTAAGGTGAGGTCATAGGACATAAAAAGATGAAAACAGGAGCGTGTGATGGGTATACAGACCAGTTTCTCCGAGGCTGACTGGGAAGCTCTGGTCCTCGACCAGCTCGGGGAGAACAGCTGGCTGCCCCTCCACGGCGATGACATCGCTCCCGGCACCGGGGAGCGCGACTCCTGGGATGAACTACTCATCCGCCCCCGCCTGCTTGCTGCCCTACGCCGGCTGAATCCGGGTGTGCCAGATCAGTACCTACAGCAGGCCTGTGCTGAGATCACCGCACCCACATCGCAGGATGCGATCACCGAGAACCACCGCATCCACAAGATGTTCGTCGACGGCTACCGGCTGACCTACCTCGACTCAGAGGGCACCGAACACAACCCAACCCTGCGCATCATCGGGACAGAAGAGTTCGACAACGATTTCCTCGCCGTCAACCAGATCACCCTCGTCCAGGGCGACTACCGACGCCGGTTTGATATCGTGCTCTACTGCAACGGCATGCCTGTGAGCATCATGGAACTAAAAAAAGCCGGCTCCCACACAGCCAATGTCGCAGCCGCCCACGCCCAGCTGCAGACCTACCTCCGCGAATTTCCCCTGGCGTTCCGGTTCTGTGTGTTCACCTTTGCCTCCGATGGGTTGGACGCGAAGTACGGCACCCCGTTTACCCCACTCAACCACTTCTCCCCCTGGAACGTCGACGACGACGGCGCCCCCGTTCCCGTCAACCACACCATGGACGGGCAAGCCGTCCTACCGATCGAAACCGCGATTGCCGGCTTGTACAACCCCACCCGGTTCCTGCAGCTGCTGCGCTCCTACACCGCGTTCGATGCCGGCGCCGACGGCCTGGTCAAACGCATCGCCAAACCCCACCAATACTTCGCGGTCACCAAGGCCGTAGGATCCACGATTGACGCGGTACGCACCAACGGCAAAGCCGGCGTCGTCTGGCACACCCAAGGCTCAGGCAAATCCATGGAAATGGAGCTCTACACTGCTGCCGTCATGCGCCACCCGGTGCTGAAAAACCCCACCGTCGTCCTGGTTACCGACCGCACTGAACTTGATGGGCAGCTCTACTCCGGCTTCGCCCGCTCCCAGCTGCTACCGGATACCCCACACCAGATCAGCACCCGCGCGCAGTTACGCGCAGAGCTCACCGGCCGGGGGACCGGGGGGATCTACTTCACCACCCTGCAGAAATTCGGCCTGACCAAAGACGAGAAGGACTCCGGTACCGAACACCCGCTGCTCAGTGACCGCAAGAACATCATCGTCATCGTCGATGAGGCCCACCGCAGCCACTACGACGACCTCGACGGCTACGCCCGCCACCTACGCGACGCCCTGCCCAACGCCACGCTCATCGCGTTCACCGGCACGCCGATCTCCTTCGAGGACCGCAACACCCGCGATGTGTTCGGCGACTACATCGACATCTACGACCTGTCGCGCGCCGTCGACGACGGCGCGACCGTGCCTGTCTACTTCGAACCCCGCCTGATCAAGGTGCAACTGGCAGACGGTGTCACCGAGAATGATCTCGACACTGCCGCCGATGAGGCCACCACCGGGCTTGAGGGCGAGACCAGGGCCCGGATCGAGCAGTCCGTTGCGGTGGTTAACGCCGTTTACGGGGCACCTGATCGCCTGGCCATTCTCGCGAAGGATCTGGTTGCCCACTGGGAGCAGCGCCGCCAGGCCGTGGCCCCGTTTATCGCCGATCCGGACGGTGCCCCTACCTTCGGCAAAGCACTGATTGTGGGTGCGACCCGGGAGATCTGTGCGAACCTCTACGAAGCGATCACCACCCTGCGCCCGGACTGGCACTCCGAGGAAATCGACAAGGGTAAGATCAAGGTCGTCTACTCCGGCTCCGCATCAGATACTCCCCCGGTCGCCGACCACGTGCGTCGTGCGTCAGCGAACAACACCATCAAAGAGCGACTCAAAAACCCGGACGATGAGCTTGAGCTGGTCATCGTCAAGGACATGATGCTCACCGGCTTTGATTCCCCTCCCCTGCACACCTTGTATCTTGACCGCCCTTTGAAGGGTGCACTGCTGATGCAGACCCTTGCCCGGGTCAACCGCACCTTCCGCGGCAAAACTGACGGCCTGCTCGTCGCCTACGCTCCCCTGGCCGATAACCTCGCCACGGCCCTGGCCGAGTACTCCCACACCGATCAGAAGAACAAGCCGGTCGGCAAGAACATCGAGGAAGCCGCCGCCCTAGTCACCGTCCTTGTCGGCCGGATCCGGGAGCTGCTCGACGGTTACGACTGGCGGGGTGTGCTCAATCAGTCCGGGCCGAAGGCCTTCCTCAACGCGGTCACCGGGGCGGTGAACTACCTGCGCGATCCCGCCACCCCCGGCAATGCTACCGCGGAAGACGAATCGGAGACCCTGGCCGCCCGCTACCAACGCACCGCCGGACAGCTAGCCCGCGCGTG
This sequence comes from Corynebacterium gallinarum, assembly GCF_014837045.1. Classification (GTDB taxonomy): domain Bacteria; phylum Actinomycetota; class Actinomycetes; order Mycobacteriales; family Mycobacteriaceae; genus Corynebacterium; species Corynebacterium gallinarum. Next base: position 9,240 of record NZ_JACSPR010000014.1, on the reverse strand, counting down.
GGCGCTGTGCACCGGGTCCGGGCAGCTGGAGGAGCTACGCCCGGAGATCCAGGTGTACGAGGAGATCCGGGTGTGGATGGGCAAATACGACGCCCAGGACCGCGCCAGCCGTGGCGAACCCGTCCCGGAGGACGTCCAGCGCATGCTCGGGCAATTGATCGCTACCGCTACCGATGCCACCGGCGAGGTCCTGGACATCTACGCTGCTGCCGGCATGCCCAAACCCTCCCTCGACGACCTGACCCCAGAATTCATCGCCAGAACCCAAAAGGCCCGCAACCCACAGCTGGCGATAGAAGCGCTACGAGCACTGATCGCGGAGGAAACCCAGCGCACCACCCGCAACAACGTCATCCGGCAGCGAGCGTTCTCGGAGCGGATCACCGAGCTGATGAACAAGTACACCAACCAGCAGTTGACCTCAGCTGAGGTCATCGCCGAGCTGGTGGCCTTAGCCAAAGAAGTCGCCCAGGAAGCCACCCGCGGGAAGCAGTTCACTCCCCCGCTCAACGACGATGAGCTCGCCTTCTACGATGCCGTGGCGCTGAACGAGTCCGCGGTCCAGGAGCAGGGGCCGGGGATGCTCGCCGAGATCGCCCGCCAGCTGGTGGGCGTGATGCGCCGTGATGTCCGCACCGACTGGACAGTCCGGGAGGATGTCCGGGCGAAACTACGATCCTCGGTCAAACGGTTGTTGATCCTCAACGGCTACCCACCGGATAAGCAACCGGAGGCTATCAAGCTAGTCATCGAGCAGATGGAGACGATGGCCCAGCACGCTGCCTGACGCACAGTGTCCCACCCCGGCAAGGTACGCAAGAACTCTGTAGACCCACCACCCCACCCACACAACATGATGAGTCCAAGAACCACAGTGTCTCTCTAAGAAGCGGCACCTCTCCACCTAGAACCTCTGCACGCCCACTGCCCTTCAGGTAGGTAGTGGGTCACCGCCTCTACTGCTAGCGCAGGGGAACCGTATATTGCTTACGGTGTGAGCCCCCTAGGTTTCAGGGATCAATCCTTCACTCCTCAGCGCCGAGAGGTGCCGGGTGACCGTCGCTCGAGAGAGACCCGTTTCCGTCATGATTTCTTTGCGGGAGAGCACTTTTCCTGTCTCTATGTAGTGTTGCCCCACGAGGGTTTGGATGCGTGCTTTAGTCGTTTGTCCCGCGATGCGTTTCTTACGGTGCGTCTTCTCCAGTTTCGCGAGCTCGTTTTTGACGTAGTCACTATCGCGGTCCTTCCATCGCTGCGCAGCCTTCTTTCCACCCCGGCTCCCCATCGTCGCAAGTGCTTTGCGCTCACGGGACGTCGCCGTACCGGAGCCAGCCCCGCCACTTGTTTTCGATCCACCGTCCTTATTACCGGCCAGGACATAGCCACGTACGCGACGAGCCATGGTCTGGCGATCGCGCATCGGAGGCATCTCCGCGACGCGCCCGTCCGCACCGACCTGCTGGGCGACTGCGTAGGCGTGCTCGTAGGCGTCGATGATCGCCGCGTCCGTCATACGGTTGCCGGCGGCTCGGAGCTTGTGGGCGCTGCGCAGGGCATGGCGGAAGGCCGTCTCGTCGCGGGCTGCGCGCTGGCCTTCGATAAGCCAGAGGACCTTCACTCCATCGATGCGCTCGGCATCGTAAGCATCCATGTCAGCGATCTCGCCCTCTAGTTCCTTGGCGATCTTCCAGTAAGCGGTGGCCTCCTCCCGGCGGGCTTTCACAGCTTCGATGAGCTCACGTCCGCTGGTGAAGGACTGGCGTGGGGCCGGAGTATGACCGGCAGGTGCTCCGGACATCGCTCGTGCCTCCTCAATCAGGGTGGATAACCGGTGCACGCGGGCATGTTGGTAGTGCCACCGGTATGCGGTCGGATCATCTCCAGTGTAGAAGGGGGAGCGGGAAAACCCGTGCGCAAAGTGCTGGTCAGCCCCCAGCAGGTCGCACAACACCGCGGTGGTGGCCTTGAGCAAGCGGATATTCGAGGAGTCACCGCTGGTGTCGGCGTAGACGGGGTCGATCTGCCAGATCAACTGGCCTTTACCGTTAAGAGGGTTGACGCCAATCCAGGCGGGGCCGGCGCCATGATCAGCCAGCTGGGCCAGCAGTGTCATCACGTTCGGGTGGAGGTTACTTACCTGTCCACCTTCAGTGCCGGTCTGGTCGATGTCCAGGACGATGACGGTGGCACGCTGCGGGTGAGCTAATTTGACGTACTGCAGCCTGCCGAGCGCAGGGGAATCCACCCGGTAGAGCCGCGGGGTCTTGGTCCCGTCCGAATTTTTGCGCCAAGCAGCAGAGAAGTTTCGCTTCGGCGCCCCGTGGAGGGTTTCACGCCCCAGATGTGCCAGTAGGCCCGCGCGTTGCCCGGCGGTGGCTCCATTGGAATGTAGCTGAACTGGGCGTGCACCAAGGTGCTCAGTGACTAAGGCGACGGCGTCGCCCAGTAATGATCGTGTCGGTAGGACTTCGACACGTGGGGTAGGTATACTCACGGTGAAGCTTTCTCCCAGGGTGCAGACCTGGGGGTCAGCGAATGCCTCGCCGGTTGCCGCCAGCGGGGCATTCTTCATTAATGCTTCCTGACAGCCTAAGTCACTGCATGGACATATGCCGTGGATAACACGCCCTTATGCCCCATTAGGGAAAATTTCTACCGCCGTAAGGTCTTTTTATGCTCTGTTGCATATGTGCCCTCTACCGGTGATCACGCCCCAGAATCTCGAAGCAAGTAGCTCTCAACAGAAAAAAGAGGTAAATAATGACGTTGTTACACTAAGACGTTGTTATGTTATAGCGTCTCTATGTCGTATGTTTAGCCATAAAAACACACTTACCTACTCTTTTTTTCCAGCCAACTTTCCGCTAATTCGGCAAGGATCGCAGAGACACTGCTCTCCTCCTCGATAGCAGCGTGCTTGAGCCGCTTAGCCAAGCCAGCCGGGAGGTAGACGGTAGTGCGGGTGGGCTTGTCGGTGGCCGTCGTGAAAGTGTCTGCCACCCTCTTTTTCGGCGCAGTGGTGGGTGAGGCTTTCGCCAGCTTCTTGGACAGGTCGGCCATCAGTATTCTCCTAGCAGGTTCGAAGACAGCAGTTCGGCGAGCAGCTCATCATAGCCATATAGACGTTGTGGCGTTGTAGCATACATATGTCTTAACGCCTCGCGGGCGGGTATCTCCGCCTCGGTGACGACCACGTCCTCACTTTCGAGCGTGGTGCGAGCAACTTTGGGCAGGGTCGTGCGGGAGTCGATTTGGGTCAGGCAGACTACGGCCGGTTTGTGACTGGTCGCCTCCACAGTGGGCCAAACTCGGTTGATGTCTAGGGGAGAGGCAGAGGTAGGGATCAGGATCAAGTCGCCGGCTTCGATCGCGGTCTCGATAACTTCGTAACCACCGGGTGGAGTGTCGACGATGACGAGTCCCTCACGATCGTCGAGGGCGCGGACAAGATGGGCGGGAGTGGCCGCCGTGACGATGGGCCAGGGGAAGGCATCGCCCCCCTCCTCGGCCGCCTGGGCCCAGGCGGTGGCGGTGCCCTGGGCGTCGGAGTCGATGAGGGTGACGTCTATTCCGCGGGCATGGGCAGCTGCGCACAGCAAGACGGCGGAGGTTGTTTTACCTACCCCGCCCTTCGTGTGGGCAATAGTCAGAATGGACATGAACCTAGTTTGACATACTTACGTCCTAAACTCACAACATACGTATGTTGCACGCTTTAACGCTACAACACACCTATGTTTGTATGTCTAGTGTCAGCGCCTAGGATGCGGCTTCCATATCCGCGAAGACAGCTGGGCTGAACATTATTTTGCGACAACACCGCTTCCATCAGCCGTATTGAGATACTTTTTTGCAGAGTAAGTGGCCTTCCGGAAAGTCGGCGACTCGGTCAGGGCCTGCTCAATAATAGACTCACTCACCCCAATAGCAACCATCAAATGCGCCGTCACGAGAGCTAGGGTGACTTGGGCAGCGGCCCAGGCACTGTGTGGCGAAGCTTCACCCAACCCAGCTTCATGAGAAATTGAGTTGCGTGCGTTGACGTGTTCCCGACTCCATGCCTTTAGATCGGGAATCAGGGCGTGCGCAACAGCTTGTGGTGCCCGGCAGTACAGGTCAACAAGGCGTTTGAAAAGAGAAGACGGATTTGTGTCCTCATGGAAAATCTTCTCGGCGAGGTCTCTGGCTTGAGGTGTAATCGCCCCCTTTCTTCCAAAGACTCCCTTATGAAACGCTTCAGCAAGAATCGCGGCTAAGAACACAGAAGTTTCAAGATAGTCCACAGTCCCGGTCTTCAAGGTGGTGAACAGATTCAGCACTGCGCCGTGCTTCCGACAGAAGGCGAACCATGCTGGGACAACTTCTTCGAATCGGACCTCGTCGCAGGTGAACGTTGATGGGTCGTACTTGTGGACGAATTCTTCACTGTTTTCTCCAGTGGCCCTATGTGTGAGATAGGAAGCCCACTGATCTTTCACGGGATCCTGGACTACCACGTCAATCGCGTGAGGCGCACAAGGCCGGTCAAGTGCCAGGGTGATCAAGCTAGACATTTCCCACGCATGCTTGCGGACATCCATCAAGGACCACGAAGCGGGAGGCGCAAACTCAATTTGTGCGAACTCTTGAGCTTGAGACTCGTAAGAATTTGTTGACCACCGGAGATTCGGAAGTATCCAGCTGTGGGAGATGGTCACTGCTGTTCCACACTCTAAAGTTGCTCCACGTTTCGGCCCGAGCTTCCGGCCTGTGCGTACCTCTACAAGATGAACCTGGTGGACGGGGTCCTCCGAATAGCTGGACAGAACGGAGAGTTCTTCCGGACCCCCCAACCATCGGTGCAGATTATCAATGGAGACCGAAGCTGATTTGATGACGGCGGAATCTTCACTTGGCACATGAGCGCCTTCAACCACAGCTGAGGCGTTATAGGTGGATTTTGCTGACGCTGCTTGGGCGGCATGCTTCTGGGAGGACTGGATGCCCATCACATTGAAGATCGTCACGAACCTCCCGTCCGCCTCACCATAAACTGCCGGGTAGATGCTGTCTCGCAGCCCGAGAACCCTCACCCCTCGCCCCTTGCCCGTGAATCGAATGGGGGGCACATCTACTTCAACGTAGGGCGATTCAAATCCTTCACTCAATAGCTTCAGGACAAATCCCTCCGCTGGGGAATAGGAAAGGACACCCGGGTGACGCTCCTGAAGATCAGGAAGCCACCAATGACCCTCCCACGAATAATTATGGGTATTGAGCTTTCGCATAATCGTCTCCTCCTGGTCAGCTATGTAAAAACCGCACTTTATCCCACCGATACGACTGGGCTGTTAGCCAGCAGAAACATCTGTTCGAAACCTGCTCACCGCCTACCCCCAACCGATGACGGCGCCCTGAGGGCCGGAGTCGATGAGAGTGACATATGTTCCGCAAACGTAGGCAGTCGCACATAGCAGGGCCGCGGAGGCGGTTTCACCTACCCCGTCCTTCATGTGGAAGAGAACCAAGATGGACGTGGCACCATATTTGACATACTTACGCTTTAGCTTCACGGCATATTAATGTACCAACATAACAACATACCTACGCTAAGACGTTGGAAACATACGCGATAACTCACCGATCAAGTCTTCTATCGCTAGCAAATAGTTTAAGCTCATAACCAGCAAAAACTATTAAGAAAGTGATTTCTACCATGGGTTTATTCGGGAACATTGTTGGCGGATTTCTATCGTCCCTGGGCGGATCTGACGATGAATGGTATTGCGATGGCTGCAACACCAAGTTAAACGACCAGTCAGGCTTCACAACTGATTACTCAACGTGGGAATGCACAGAATGCAGTCACGATAATGACGTAACAAGTACTAACCTCTATGACAGCCACGAGCATTACCAGGAAACCATGGGTATCCCACCGTGTCCCGCATGCGGAAGCATGGTTCAAGGGGATGCACCCGATGCCACCTATTGGTTCAACTGCACTGGCTGCAGTGAGCGCTTCTACTTGCAGAACGGGGGGCTCATCAGTCCCTTTGACGATAGCCGTCGAACCACGGGACGTACATGTGTGAGCTGCCAGCGGGAGCTTCGCGGCGACTTCACTGCACCATGGGAAGATGGCGGAAACTCCTACGGTTATGTCCAGTGCGCATCTTGTGGCTATAAAAACATCATGGACATGGGCTAGAAATCCTAAACATTCACGTCCCTCAAGGGATACCGGCTACGTTGGCTGGATAGTTTTCGACGGCACTTGCAATACTTTCTCCGAGAGATTGTGAAAGCCCCACGGAGGCGCACGACCTAGCTAGTAGAACGGGCGGCGACCCGATCTTTTAGCGTCAGTGGACACGGGAGCCTGAAAGGGAGCAACTGGTTTCCGATCAAGAAGAATGGTGGCACAGTCCAGCCACCTGTGTACGAGTTCCTCTGAGATAACCCGGCAGAGGTACAGGTAGCGCTAGTGTGGCGACCTACCGTACCCAGGAGCTCCTTATTATCTTGAATAAAATTTGAATCACCTATGATACATCTGCGAAAAAAGCCATAGGCCCTGAGTATCGTCGTGGGCGAACTTCAACCAAGAAGGAGTCACCACGATGACATCACCACGCCACCGACGGCGAAGCGTTCGACCCCAGGGCCCGCCTACCACGCCACCATCTCCACCCTCAGTATCACAGCAACCACAAGAGGAGGCTGTGTCATCGAAATTAAGATTTATTGTCCCGGATCATTACCGCCGGGGCCAGAAACATCCTGGCCATGACCAGCATCAAACAACGTATAAGATCCCATGGGATCTTTATGAATGGATGGTCACTTATACGGAAGCCACCGGCATCAGCAGAAACAAGCAAGTGTACTTGGCGATGCGGGAATTCCAGAAGAAATATACTGACTGACGAGCGCCCTGTCGCTGGCCCGACTGCATTCTCACCGCGAGATCGTCCACTCTTCCCGTGGACGATCTCACGCATAGAGCAGAGCACCCCTCCACACAGCTATCAGCCATCAACCCTCCGGCGATACCGTCACCCTAAGCATCCCGGCGATGAAGCCGGCGACCTCGTCGGCGGTGACCTCCGCTGTCCGGACGTCCTCGAACTGACCCGGGGCTGGGGTCTGGGTCAGTGCTGCATCGACGCACAGGAAGCGGTAGCCAAACTCGGTGTTGTAACTGGGCACCGTGGCCGTGGAGCCGGCAGGGATCACTCGCGCAGCCGTGTAGCCGGTCTCCTCGAGCAGCTCGCGTTCCGCGGCCGCCGCGGGCGTCTCGCCCGGGTCGACGTGGCCGGCTGGAAACTCGTAGACCTCACAGTCGGGGTAGGCGGGGTTGTCCAGGAGCCCCACCCGGTGCTGGAGCACCATGATAAGCGTGCCGCGGTCGGTGATCGGGATGGTGATGGCCCCGTCGGCTTTGGCGACGACCTGGCGGCGGGCCACCCGTCCGTCGTGGAGACGGACTCTGACATCCTCGATGTCGAAGATCGCTCCGTGGAAGGCGGTCTCGCGGTTAAGCACCGTGGGTGATGACGCGGGCGAGCAATCGGGGCTTGAGTCGTTATGGTCGGCAGTGTGGTCAGTGGGGCGAGACTGCGGGGTCATTGAGGGCGCTCCTTCACGGTGGGTGACATTCGCGGTTTATCGAACATATGAGTGAGTATCGAACAGTCGAACAAACCCAGCTTTTCCCGCCCAAAAACGAACGGGGACGAGTGCGGTGTCGGTACTGCTTCGACACGGATTGCCTACGAGAAGACCGGTGTTCGCCGCCAGCTTCGAGCAGCCTATGGCTGCCCACCGAGGTCGGGTCGGTGGCGTTATTCCTCGTGTTATTGACCGGGCCAGCAACAGGCCACCAGAGCCGTGCCCAGCGACCCTCACGCGGGTAAGAATAAGACGGTCATTAAGTGGCCTAATATCGGCCCCAATAACACAGCGAATATCCACTCACGGGGCCGGGAAGCGCTGTTAGGTCGCGGGGATCATGCCTACTGAGATCGCCACTGGGCGCACCATCGACAAGGCCTCGCGTGGTCGATGTGGGGTACGGCAAGCGCGTCCCGGAGCTGAGCCTTACACGCCGGATCGTCAGCCTCTGTGGCCGCGGCAGCGCCGTGGCCACAGACGGGGCGGCGGGGCCAGCCGGGGCCTCTTGGAGGTCGCCCGTAGGTGGCTCGGCGGTGGGGGAGAACCGCCGCGATGCTCGTCGCAGATGGCACCAGAATCAGCGCCTCAGGCTCGCCTCCACGAGGGTGGAACACCCGTCTCACGCTGACCCTCGTGGGATCGGTTCTGGGCGGGTTCTTGACGAGGAAAAGTAGCGCCGACAACCCCATCAGATCGCCGCTTCAACTCCACCTGAATCGGCGTCTCAACGACACCCCTCAATCCACGCTGCCGGTAGGCCAGCCACGGGGATTGGAGACAGCGTCGACGGCGTGGATGAGGCGCTTCATCGGCTAGATCGAAACAGCAATCGCAGGCTCGATACCGACCGGGTCGCAGCCCGGTCTCTAGCGCCGGATCGAGATCCGCATCCCGGACGGCCGGGGCGCTTGAGGGGATCAGCGACCCGACAGGGATCGCCGCCTCAGCGACGCCCCGGAGTCCCGAAGCCACGCCTGCGGCGGGGCGCAACAGCTGCCCGCGGTCACGCGGGCAGATCAACCGGCTCGGCCACGAGACGGGTGCACGGCGGCTGGAGGCGACGGATGAGACAGACAGGGACGAGCCCCAGCGAGAACCAGAGCTGACGCATCCGACATCGCCTCCAGCCGCCGCCTGGGCACCCTGAGTGAGCGCCAGCGAACGAGGGGCCGACCCTGGCCACATCGAGCCCCAGCGAGAGGTGAGACCAGGGCGGTAAGGGGCCCGCGCCAGCGGGTGGACGGGGCCGGTTGAGCGCAGCGAAACCGAGCCCCCGGCCAAAGCCTCGGCTATGCCGAGCGACACCCCGGTTTGAGCGCAGCGAAAAGCGGGGTGGCGTCGCTTACCCTTATGCCCTTTCGTCCCTAACACCGAACTTCCTCGGAACTTGTGGAGAGGAATGAGGGATCAGGCATGTGACCTGCGGCGATGGGGTGGTAAATCCTGTATACAGGCCCCATCGGCACACCCTGTTCACGAAGTGACCCTGTATACAGGGTGTGCATTTCCGCAGGTCACATGCCAAGGGTTGTATACATGGCTTTAGCTTTCGCGCATCCATGTAAACACGGGTGAAAGTAAGGG
>NZ_JACSPR010000013.1 GCF_014837045.1 Corynebacterium gallinarum | reverse complement strand
TGTCTCATGAACGATTGATACCTGATCAGGTGGAGGCCTAGCGTCGGATATTCGACGAATTCACAAGCGACCCCTACATTGCTGCGTATACGGCAAGCGTTACGAAATCGACCGTGGGAATCCGCAGTTCACGAACCCGGCGGAGGAGTGTCTCATGAACGATCGATACCTGATCAGGTAGAGGCCTAGCGTCGGATACTCGACGAATTCACAAGCGACCCCCCCTGATCCTCGTCACCGACCGGGGTGACACCGAGGATCAGGGGGCGGTTTTCTCTGTCCTTATGTGGGGGTGGGTTTCGTTGCCGGGGTTTGCAGGGGTGATAAATGATGTCAGACCTCCAGCGGGCGCGCGGGGGTGAAAATTCGCATAAAGGCCTAGATGGGGAAGAGGTCAGGGCGGGAGGGGCATAGGGGCGGAACTGAGGAGGGGGTGAGGCTCGACGGCCCGGGAGCTGAGGGGTGGGGAGGAAGGATCAGTGGCCGAAACGCGACACGAGGGTTGGAGATCCTAGGAGGAAAAATACGCCGGCGAGTCTTTGCACTTCGGTTTGGCGTCGCGAATTCCAGCCCCACATTGCAGGAAAGGTCCGGCGGGGATCGAAAAATCAATGGTTAAAATCTGACGTCAGACCTCCAAGGCGCAAGCGGGGGTAAAAAATCGTCAATATCCAAGACGAAAAGAAGCCAGAGCAGATTTTCCCCAGGTGAAATCCTGAATGAGGCTGGGGGGGTGGACGCTCCTCAACGACCTGGTCGAGAGGCAGGGGAGTGCTTCACACCGCTCATTCTGCGGAGGTGTGCGGAGGCTGAAGGTCGGACACGGTGAGCATGATGAAAGATCCGCTGATTTTCTCAGAGATGGAAGAGGCTGGAAGCTGAAGGGCGCCGGAGAGTCCTGCGGGGAAAGTGATCCAGGGTGCAACGGGCCCGAATGACGCTAATGACGAAAAGGTGACGTAAGAAGCCATCCAGCCACACCTGACCTTTACGTCACAGTGACGAAATTAATGACCTAAGGGAGTGTGGTCGGGAAGTGGTCATTTGGGCTCTCGACGACGGACGATCTCCTCAATCCAGATCGGTGCAAAGGGAGAGGTGCAGTTCGGTGGCGTCGGGTAATCCCGGAGCACCCCGAGGCGTTCACCGATGTCGATCGCACGTTGCCTGAGGTCTGGGTGCTCGATGCCGATATTGGCCAGGGTCTCATTCATGTTCCACTGGAGACGCGGTGGCGCACCATCCATGTCAGATTCGATACTTTTCAGGAGGGAATCCGGGTCGATCCGAGAAGGTGCGGCGGTGATGGCGAAGGTGTTCAGGGACCAGCCGGCGGCCCGGACCGCATCGTCTGGATCTGCCAACCAGAGGCGGCGCAGCTCATCCCAATGGGGATGCTTCTTGACCACATAGTTGATCAGCCAGTCAGTGACCTTGGGTGTGCGTGCCTCACGAATCATGGAATCGAGCTGATCCGTGGAGAATTCCTTCGGCCGGCAGATCAGCAGGGATACCAGGCGTGCGGCCGTATCGCCGGAGTCCCAGAGCTTGAGGGCGAGTTCCTGATTCTTCTTCAGATCCTTGGCCACGGCGCGGAGCTTCGTCAGGTTGACCGCATGATCATCGCCGTGGCGTTCATTGACAGCGAGGATCTTCGGATCGGCGAGAGCCTCCAGGGCGCGGAGGGTGTCAGAGACAGTGGCGTCAGGGGAACTCATGGAGATAAACCTACCAGTGGGCGCCAGCCGATGATGCCGGGCATGCATGTCCAATTGTCCGATAATGTACATTATGTCATTTAGGCTGGACGTGGATCTCCCCCCGAGTCCGTCGTCTGGTCTCTGATGTCCTAGGTAGGCTCTCACGTCGGCCTGACCCTGCTCCCCCTCCGGCTGATCTTCCAACTCCCGACAGACGGCCCATCCATCCGTCAACTGCGGACGACGGCCCTTCTTGTCGAATGCGTTCGCCCGGGCGTCATCGGCTTCCACTCGCCGGCGCCATTGCGAATGTGGAGCCCGCTGGCGCCGTTCGCGGCCACATAGAGATTCTGACGAAACTCCGGGGTTCCCGTGCCGGGTCCGACTTATCCTATATGCCAATCAATCGCCCGCCGGGCACGGCCTGTGAGAACTGTGCCCATTTGGCGCTGAAACGTGTAGTAACACTGATTTATATCTCGTTATTTCTTTATATCCGCAGCTCAGAATTAAATTCAAGACTTCTCCCATATATTTTTGTGAGAGATATCATAAGTTATGTCTATCCCACGCGACCATGGTAAACGACAAGCTGTCGTTATCATTCACGGAATGGGCGAACAACGCCCCATGGGTACCCTCCGTGGCTTTCTCAAAGGGACCCATAACAAAGACGACCAGTTCTACAGTCGTCCCTACGAACTCACCACCGCCTCCGGGCATCCGAACTACGACCTGCGGCGGTTCACCACCAGCGAGAGAACAGGAGATCAGGGAGAAGAAGATTCCTACCGTATGAGAACGGATTTCTTCGAACTCTACTGGGCTCACTATCTCGATACCGGGGACGCCCGGTACACCTGGAAATGGATCCGTAAGAACACATTTCAAAAACCGTTCTGGCAACATATCAAGCAGGTCAGGCTGGGCATTGCCCTATTGCAGCTGCTCGTGTCACTGTTTATCCTGACTGCCCTGCTGGCGATTCTGGTACCTGTTTTCGAACTAACAGGCATGTCCTTTGCGTTCATTCTTGGAGTTGCAGGTGTTGTCGAAATCATCGTGGCTGGCCTAGTGGTCGCCTCCTCTTACTTCCTCCGGGAGGTACTTGCGGATCCTCCCCGTTATCTCATTCCTGAACCCAAACATGTGAGGGCGCGCAATGAAATCAGGGATGAAGGTGTCCGTCTACTCCGCGCGATACACGAAAAGGAATGTTATGAACGGGTGGTGGTTGTCGGCCACAGTCTCGGCTCCATCGTGGGCCTGGACATGCTCCGTCTGGCGTGGGAGGAATATCGTCATCCAGACCCCAGTAAATCATCCCGGAATCCCGGTGAGGATGCAGAACTCGCCCTGCGGTTTGATGACATAATCCATAACCTTCCCGATAAGTTGACCCCGGACCAGATGCGCACGTGGCAGGATACCCAGCACCAGCTGTGGCAGGAATGTCGTCAACGTGGCATGAAGTGGCTGGTTACCGACTTCATCACCCTCGGCTCTCCCCTAGCCCATGCTGACTGGCTCATGTTTGATGGCCGGGAGGATATGAAGAAGAGCTTCAAGGAACGCGAATATCCCACCTGTCCCCCTGACCTGGGGCGGGGTGTCTTCTATGAGGGCAAGTACAGGGTCAATGAGGCTGACAGCACCGTCAACCCTGATGCCCTGGTGCCACATCACGCAGCACTCTTCGCCGTAACCCGGTGGTCGAACGCCTACTTCCCCGCCTATCGCTGGTACGGCGATCCTGTAGGTGGAGATGTTGCAGCCACCTTCGGAGCCGGCGTCCGGGACGTGAAAGTCAGGGTGAAATCCTGCAAGCCTGGTTCTCTGAGACAGGTGCTCGGTGTCGCACATCTGAGCTACTGGAATCGATACCTCGACCCCGACTGGGATTGTCCTGCGGAGGGCACCGCCATCATCCAGGAACGCGAGAGGCTGGATCGTCGGACTGGAACCCGGGTTGCCCACCTTGTGCTCCAGGAGTTCCTGCACCTGGATTTCAAGCCCAAACCGATCTCGAAAGACAAGGACACCACTGCCCCACATGAGCCCGGGATATCTCTGTCCGAACCGGAGGCTCTGTCGCCAGTCGTCCAGCCCGTTAATCCCCTAACCGCCGGCAACGTCATCGACCAGGTTGGAGCGTCGGTGGTGGGCCACCCCCATGTCTCCGGTGAAGACAAGCCATCGGACACCCTGGCCGATGCAGCTGTGGCGGAGATTCCGGTGGAGAACATTCCTCCTCCCCTCCCAGAGTCAGCCACCCTGGAGGATACGCCCAAGCAGGCACAGTCTGATCAACCCCCGGCACCTGTCTAAGGACCAGCCCTCTCCCCTACTTCCCACCCTGATCCCACCGGCCCCATGCTTCCGAGACTTCGGAGTGCGGGGCCGGTGGGTGCGTTCATCTGCTTCTCTCCTGCTCCCAATGTGCGTTTACCGTTTCACTTGACACGTTGATCGACTGACTTGATCCCAAGCCCTTTTTAAGGCCGGGAACTGGATTTATTTAATTCTTACCCCCACGAAGAGCCGAAGGAGGTCTGACGTCATTTATTAAACCCATGATTAAAAGGGGAATAACCCAGAAAAACTCTCTAAGATTCTCTAGACCGCGGTAAAACAGCTACCTCACCTGCCCGAAACTCCTGCTCAAGGGCACTTTTCCCCGGCTTCGCCGAATCCAACCACAACTGCCCTCCCCCACCCCTTTTCCTGACCCCGCCCTTGCTGTCTCCTCCGGGATAGCATTAACCATGGCTACCAAACGCATCACCGAGCAGCGCCAGGCGGTTGTGCTGATCCACGGCATGGGTGAGCAGCATCCCCTGGACACCATTCGAGCGTTCCTCCGGGGCACTCATCCCCCGGGCGCCCGGTTCTTCAGTTGGCCTCAACGGCTCGGGGGCAACACTGAGCTGCGGCGTTTTTCCCGCCGACACCCGGAGACAGAGTTCAAAACCGACTATTTCGAGTTCTACTGGGCGCACCACCTGCAGGCCGGCAGTGCTCGGTACGCTCTTGTCTGGGCATTGAAGAACGCATTCCGGACGCCACCGGAGAAGGAGGACCGGGCGCTTCTGCGGTCGTTGAATATTCTCAGGGCGCTGTTGATTGTCTTCCTACTCCTGGCGGTCGCTATCGGGGGTTGCCTGTGGTTGATCTACCGGAATCCTGATCCCATCACCGGGTGGCAGCTGGCCGCCTCGATCATTCTCACGGTCGCGGCTCTGGCTCTCACAGCGCTTCTGCTGCTGGCCTGGAAGTTCCTCGCCGGCCAGTTGGCCGATGCAGCCCGCTATCTCACGCCTGATCCGGCGAATATCGAAGCCCGGAATGCGATCAGGAATGAAGGATTGGAGCTGTTGAGGCATATCCATGATAGCGGTGTCTACAATCGCGTCATCGTGGTGGGTCATAGTCTCGGATCGGTCATCGGTTTCGACATCCTCCGGCTCGCCTGGGATGAGCTTCGTCATCCAGAGGCGCCCTCCGTCGTCCCGGACACGCTGGCCAGGGAGTTCACCCGCACCGCCCTCGAGCTGCCCGCCAATCCCACCCCAGAGGAGATCGGGGTCTGGCAGCAGACCCAGCACGCGCTGTGGGTGGAATCCCGCAGACGCACCATGCGGTGGCTGGTCACCGACTTCATCACCCTCGGTTCTCCCCTGGCCCACGCATCCTTCCTGCTTGATGATGATCCGAAACAGTTCCGGGAACGCCTCCTGGAGCGTGAATACCCCACCTCTCCCCCGGATGTGGACACCACAGCCACCGGAGAAATCAGGGATATTTTCTACACCGAGCAGTACGAGGCGGATGGGGTCGTATTCGAGTCGTTGGTTGCCCATCATGGTGCGATGTTCGCCGTTACCCGGTGGACCAACGGGTATTTCCCCGTGAAGGGGCTCACCGGAGACCCGATTGGAGGTCCGATCGCGGAGGAATTTGGGCGTGGTATCCGAGATGTCGCCATTCGTCTGACGTCAGATAACACAAAGCTCCTTCAAGACCTAATCGTCTGGCCACACCTGAAATACTGGGCCGCTGAACTCGACCCGGCGCGCCACAGCACGGATCCTGAGGTGCTCGCCCAGCGTCGCAGGTGTGATCTGGAGACCGGGACGCGCGTGGCCCATGAGGCCCTGCGGGAGTTCCTCCGCCTGGATCAGGTTCCACCTGATCCTGAGGTGGCGGTGGATGTCACCGCGCCTTTTGCGTGATCAGCTTGGGGACAAGGCGGACGAGGATGACCATGAAGATCAGCTCCACGAGTGTCTGGGTCACCACCACCACTGCTGCCAGTCCGAATGCGGGTGGCAGTGCGAGCGCGAGGGGAAGAACCACCAGCGAGTTGCGTGTCGCACCCGAGAAGACCACGGCGCGCGCCGCAGCCGGCGGCTGTGCCCCGAGCTTTGCGACGCCCATTCCCACCGGCACCATGATCAGTGGGAAGGCGATATACAGGGGGATGACGTGAAGCAGCTGTCCCAGCTGGTGGCTGACCGCGTCGATCTGCGAGGCGACGACAACGGTGAGGGTCAGCATCATCACCGGGACCATGAGGGCTTCCGCCAGTGCCATGATCCGTACTGCGTGGAGAGCCTGGGTGACGGTGGCCAGGAGGAGGGGGACCACGATGAGTAAGAGGAACGCCTTGCCGAATGAGGCGAGGTCGATCACCCGGAACAGTCCCGGCCCGGCCATCAGGCCCATGTACACCGGGATGAGGACGATCTGGGCAAGCATCAGGAGCGGAGCGGCAGCCAGCAGCCGGGCGTGGTCTCCCCCGGCCAGACCGGTGAACACGATGACGTAGTCGATACACGGTGCGAGGAGCACCAGCAGCACACCCACCAGCAGGATCTGATCGTGGGCGATGACTCTGCTCAGGCCGAAGACCACGATGGGTACCACGAGGAAGTTGAGCACGAGCACGGTGCCGAGGAAGCGGATGTCCCGGGCGGCCTCCCCCAGTCGTGTGAGGGGGATCCCCAGGAAGGTCGCATACAGCAACACCATCAGCACGGGGTTGATGGACGCCTCGGCCACCGGTGCTACCTGTGGCAGTGCCAGGCCCACGACGACTCCTGCGAGGATCGCCACCAGGTACAGGGGGATCTGGTGGCGATCCCACCAGTGGATTATCGCTGACCGGTTCATGATCCCTGGCAGTCTAGCCGAGCATGTGGTCGAGCAGGATGTTGCTGCCCAGCCCGATGAGGACCAGTCCCCCGAGCCCGGTGGCCCATCCCCCGAAGCGTCCACCGCCGTGATGGCCCATCCAGGCACCGGCGAGGGAGAGGACGAAGGTGGTCACGCCCATGGCCGCTGCCAGGGCCATGATGGGGGCGTGGATGAAGGCCATGCCCATGCCGATGGCCAGGGCGTCGATGCTGGTGGCCAGTCCGAGGATGAGCGCGGGGCGGAGCTGAACCGCACCGGTGTCGATGACATCCACGGTCGCATCCTGGTGGAGTGCATCCCAGATCATCTTGGCTCCCACCCCGGCGAGCAGGAGGAAGGCCACCCAGTGGTCGATGGCGCGGATGTAGGACAACTCCGCGAAGAAGTACCCGATCCCCCATCCGATGACCGGCATGAGCGCCTGGAAGACCCCGAAGATGCCCGCCAGGATCAGGGACCGTTTGACGGCGTTGACGCGGATGACGGTGCCCCGGGCGATGGAGCAGGCGAAGGCGTCTGCTGCGACACCGCAGGACAGCAGCATGACGTGGACGAGGGGCATGGTTTTCCTTTGAGTGTGGGCACGTGAAAGGCACCCCTGTCCACGTGTGTGGCGGGTGCCTCGACCAGATAATTTTATTGGCACGCGTGTGGAAGTCAACACACACAGACATGTTCGGGCAGCTGAACTTTTTTGTTCTATCCGCAGGTCACGGCGGTGGCGCCTGATGCCGGGGGTGTGGGTGGGTCGTCGACAAGCGCTCTGTGCCCGGCGCGCAAGCCGGGGTGATTCTCAGGTTGGTCGCTGTGGTGGATAGACTCAGGTCCTATGACACAGGAACGCGAGATTCTCACCTATGAGCTGTTCGGGACAGCCATGCGGGAGTTGGCCCAGGAAATCATCAATGACTATAAGCCCGACTGCGTGCTCTCCATCGCCCGTGGTGGGCTGCTGATCGGTGGTGCGTTGGGGTATGCGCTCGGCATCAAGAATGTGTCTGTGATGAATGTGGAGTTCTACACCGATGTCGGTGAGCATCTCCAGGAGCCGCTGATGCTGCCGCCGACGCCGAAGGCGGTGGATCTGACCGGTATGAGGATCCTGGTGGCGGATGATGTGGCCGATACGGGTAAGACCATGGAGCTGGTCCATGAGTTCCTGGGCGACAACGTGGTGGAGGTGCGTACCGCGGTGATCTACGAGAAGCCCCACAGCGTGTTCAAGCCGGATTATGTCTGGCGCAAGACCGATAAGTGGATCAACTTCCCGTGGTCCACTCTCCCGCCTGTGGAGAAGCAGGTGTAGCACCCTTTTAAGAGCTTTCTCAGCCCCGGACGATACAGAGGCCGGGGCTGTTGCATTTCCCCGCACATTTCCCATTAAATGGGACAAATTCCCGATGTGTTTCATCCCATGAGATTGACAACGGGGAAATAGCTGTGAAATCCTTATCTCCGCTTACATGGATTTCACAACTCACTGAAGGGGGATCGACCAGCCATGTCATCCACACCCACGGGCTCATCGGCGGTTACCACCGTCGGGGCCGATAACGGACACACGACCGAGACGGGGCAGCCACTGGTCGTCGACAAGGCGACGAAGCGTCGCGTCGCAGCGGCCTCGACCATCGGCACCACCATCGAGTTCTACGACTTCTACGCGTATGCCACCGCGGCGGTCGCCGTGTTCCCCATGCTGTTCTTCCCGGCCAATGACAACCCGACGGTGAACCTGCTGGCCTCATTCGCCACCTTCGGCCTGGCCTTCATCGCCCGTCCCCTGGGATCGATCATCTTCGGGCATTTCGGTGACCGTGTGGGGCGCAAGGCCACCCTGATCGGTTCGCTGCTGACCATGGGTATCGCCACCATCCTCATCGGTCTGCTGCCCACCTATGACCAGGTCGGTATCATCGCCCCCGCGCTGCTCGCGCTCATGCGTTTCTGCCAGGGCCTCGGCCTCGGCGGGGAATGGTCCGGTGCCGCGCTGCTGGCCGGCGAGAACGCCCAGCCCGGCCACCGTGCCCGCGCCGCGATGTGGCCGCAGCTGGGTGCCCCGTTCGGTTTCTTCCTGGCCAATGGTTTCTTCCTCATCCTGGTGGCCACGCTCGGTCACGAGACCGGCGACACCGGCGATGCGTTCATGACCTGGGGTTGGCGTCTGCCATTCCTGGCCTCGGCCGTGATGATCATCATCGGACTGTGGGTGCGCTTCTCCCTGGAGGAGACCCCCGTCTTCCAGCAGGCCGTCGACCAGGGCAAGCGTGTGAAGTCCCCGCTGAAGGAACTGTTCGCCACCTCGTTCGGTCCCCTGGTGCAGGCCACCTTCATCATGCTCTCCACCTACACCCTGTTCTACCTGGTGACCACCTGGATCCTGTCCTATGGCATCGGTGACCGCTCCCGGGGACTCGGTCTGTCCATCCCCTATTTCGAGTTCCTGCAGCTGCAGCTGGCCACCATCCCGTTCTTCGCCATCATGATCCCGATCTCCGGATGGCTGGCGGATGTGTGGGGCAGGAAGAAGACCCTGATCCTCGCATCGGTGCTGCTGCTCGCCTTCGGCATGACCTTCACCGCACTGCTGGATCCGGCCACCGCCACCAAGCCGACCGTCTTCATCTTCCTCATGGTGGGTATGTCCGTCATGGGTCTGATCTTCGGTCCGATGTCGGCGATCCTGCCGGAGCTGTTCCCCACCAATGTCCGCTACACCGGCTCGGGTATCGCCTACAACGTCTCCTCGATCCTGGGTGCGGCGATCGCACCGTTCATCGCGACCTGGCTGGTGGCGGAATACGGTGTGGCGCAGGTGGGTATCTACCTGATCATCGTCACGCTGATCACGTTCGGTGCGGTATTGACCATGAAGGAGAACAAGAACAACGACCTCACCCAGGTCTAGGACCTGTGTGCTTATCGACGCCCGCGTCGGTTCCTGGTGGTCAGCGTGAACTGCGCGGCGTCGAGGTGGCCGAGTCGGAGCAGGGCCTCGATGAGTGCATAGTGGTAGACCCACATGCGGCGGAAGACGGCATCAAAGCCGTCGGCCGCCGCTTCTCTCATCTGTCCCTCGAAGATCTCCCGCTGCAGCTGCACACTCTTGAGGTAGTGCCCCGGGAAGTGCACCTCGGCGACCACCCGCAGCGAGGACTCCCGGTCGGCGAGCTGATGGATCTCCTGCATCGTCGGGAATTTCAGGGCCGGCCAGATATAGGCCCGCAGCACCCCGAGTGCCTCCCGTCCGATGGGTCCGAGCTGATCGGTGGCCACCAACGACTGCATCGCCACATACCCACCCGTGGCGAGCATGCGGTCCAGGGCCTTGATGTACCGCTTCGCCCCGGATGTGCCGACCACCTCGAGTTTCTCCATCGACACAATCGCATCATAGGACCCGCCCCAGTCCTCCCGTCCCGGGATCGCCCGGGGGATGGCGCGGATATGGACATCGTTGTCCACACCGGCCAGGATCAACAGTTCCGACAAACCCGGCACCTGCGATTCGTCGGCGGTGAGCACGTCAACGGTGGCATTCCGCCGGGCCGCCAGGATGGACAGGGCACCACCGGAGGCCGGATACTCCAGCAGATGCGATCCCGCCCGCACCCGGGCGGCGTCCAACAACCGTGCCGCAGCCCGGCGTTGTGCCTCCCCCAGGTCCTCCCGTTCCACGGCCACCGGATCCGCAATGTGGGTCACGTCGACGAAATGGGAACCCGGTTCACGGTTGCGGCCCGCACCGGGGACAAAACTTTTCACCGCGGTGCGCAGTGTGGTGGGCACCCCGGAGGCGAACACCCCACCGAAGGCGCTCATCCCGTCACCGGAGCTCAGGCGGATCAGCTCCCCGGGCAGCGCCCCGCCGTTGTCCTGGGTACCATCAGGTAATCCGACTGTGGGGGTGAGCCTGCCCCGGGGGCGGAAACCTGCCTGGATCAATCCCGCGAGCACGTCGGCGAGTTTATCGCTGTGCCACTCCCCCGCCATGAAACTCTCGGCCAGACCGAGCCATCCGCTGGCGGCGAGTCGCGGAAATAACTCCTCATGATCGATTGTGAGATCCGGCTCATCGCCGAGCAGCTCCAGACCGGCACTCTCACAGGCCCGGGCGAACCTCGCCTCAGCCTGTCGGGCACGGACACTCATCAGCACCGCATCCGGTACCGTTGCAACCCCCGGCCATTCCTCGGGGTCGATCGATCCCAGATGGCGCAAACGCGTATCTACCATGCGTTTTGGTGCACCTCCAGGTGGCATCACGGGCATGAAACCGAAGCGGATATTCCTACTGACTGAAAGTGTAGACCCAACGGTTGACCCAGCGGCGGAGACACGGCCAGGCCACCGTGTCCCGTGGGCTGATCACCCATGCCAAAAGGTATCAGTGATTGTCCATTCATTGACGTGACACGCGCCATATTAACCGGCATAATGAACAGATACGGGCGTAAATACCACATATTTCACAAAAACAGACAGGTTTGGACTACCCGATCCTGTGGGTTCTCGTTTGGAGGGCTATTGTTGATCAGTATGTGGCGCCCACCTACTAGCGCCAGTTAAATTTCTTCATCAACGACCAGGAGACAGTGACACCATGTCCGAGAACCCCACCCGCCCCGAAGGCGGCCGCCATCACGTCGTCGTTATCGGTTCCGGCTTCGGCGGCCTGTTCACCGCCAAGAACCTGGCCAAGGCAGACGTCGACGTCACCCTCATTGACCGCACCAACCACCACCTCTTCCAGCCTCTGCTCTATCAGGTGGCCACGGGGATCCTGTCCTCCGGCGAGATCGCACCGTTCACCCGTCAGATCCTCAGCGGCCAGGACAACGTCAATGTGATCAAGGGTGAGGTCACCGACATCAACGTCGCTGAGCAGACCGTCACCGCCTCCCTGGGCTCCTACACCCGGGTCTACGAGTATGACTCGCTGGTCGTCGGCGCGGGGGCCGGTCAGTCCTACTTCGGCAACGACCACTTCGCGCAGTACGCCCCCGGCATGAAGACCATCGACGACGCCCTCG
This sequence comes from Corynebacterium gallinarum, assembly GCF_014837045.1. GTDB lineage: Bacteria > Actinomycetota > Actinomycetes > Mycobacteriales > Mycobacteriaceae > Corynebacterium > Corynebacterium gallinarum. The sequence goes on along the minus strand of NZ_JACSPR010000013.1, from coordinate 63,829 downwards.
AACTGCGCGCCCGCATCATCGGCGCCTTCGAGCGCGCCGAGATCTGCGAGGACCCGGCCGAGCGTGAGCGCCTGCTGACCTTCGTCGTCGTCGGTGCCGGCCCCACCGGCGTTGAGCTCGCCGGCCAGCTCGCCGAGATGGCGCACCGCACCCTCGCCGGCGGTTACACCAACTTCAACCCCTCCTCCGCCAAGATCATCCTCCTGGACGGTGCCCCACAGGTGCTGCCCCCCTTCGGCAAGCGTCTGGGCCGCAACGCACAGCGCACCCTGGAGAAGCTCGGCGTGACCGTCAAGCTCAACGCCCTGGTCACCGATGTCGATGAGGAGGCCGTGACCTACAAGACCAAGGACGGCGAGGAGCACCGCATCCCGTCGTTCTGCAAGATCTGGTCCGCAGGTGTGGCTGCGTCCCCACTGGGCAAGCTCATCGCCGATCAGGCCGGTGTCGAGGTCGACCGTGCAGGTCGCGTCCAGGTCAACCGCGACCTGTCCGTCGGCGAACACACGAACATCTTCGTCGTCGGTGACATGATGGCCCTGGACAACCTCCCGGGTGTCGCCCAGGTCGCCATCCAGGGTGGCGAATACGTCGCCGAGCAGATCGCCGCTGAGGCCGAGGGCCGTTCCAGTGATGAACGCGAGGACTTTGACTACTTCGACAAGGGCTCCATGGCCACCGTGTCCCGCTTCTCCGCCGTGGTGAAGATGGGCAAGGTCGAGGTCACCGGCTTCATCGGCTGGCTGCTGTGGCTCGGTGTCCACCTCATGTTCCTCGTGGGCTTCCGCAACCGTTTCGTCTCCGCGGTCAGCTGGGGCCTCAACGCCCTCTCGCGCAAGCGTTGGAACCTGGCCACCACCCGTCAGCAGCTGCACTCCCGCACCGCACTGGCCAAGCTCGGCCAGGTCATCGATGAGGAGGACGGTGACGTGCCCATCGAGCTGAAGGACACCACCCGTTTCGGAGCTGCCAACAAGGCGAAGTAACCTCGCACCCAGCTCCACCACCCCCTGATACCGCCGGGACAACCGGCAGGTGTCCGGGGGTGTTGTCGTCTTTCCAGGGGTCATCTCCACCCACCAGCAGTACAGACCAGACCTTTTGCTAGGGTGAAAACCAGGCACGGGGTGCCCGTCCACCGCGGACAGGCTGAGAACACACCCGTTGAACCTGCTCTAGCTCGTACTAGCGAAGGGATGGCCGTTGCATGGCTGACTCATATCTTCATGCGCCCACACAGGTGCGCACCACCACCCCACTTGTCCAATGCCTGACCAATGCCGTGGTCATGCAATTCACCGCCAACGCTCTCCTGGCCATCGGCGCCAGCCCGGCGATGGTGGACACCCCCGCGGAATCCTTCGATTTCGCCGGGGTCGCAGACGGGGTGCTCATCAATGCCGGCACCCCATCGGCGGAACAATACGCGGGCATGAACCGTGCCGTTGATGGCGCCAACGCCGCCGGCACGCCCTGGGTGCTTGATCCGGTCGGTGTGGGTGGTCTCGCGGAACGATCGGCGTTCCTCCGTGACAGCGTCGACAAGCAACCCGCCGCGATACGCGGCAACGCCTCGGAGATCGTCGCGCTGGCTGGCCTGGGCGCCGGTGGACGAGGTGTCGATGCGACCGACGAGGTCGCCGACGCACTGGAGGCCGCCCAGCTACTTGCCCGGCGCACCGGCGGGGTTGTGGCCGTCACCGGGCCCGAGGACCTCATTGTCTCTGAGGGACGTGTGTCCTGGCTGAGGTCCGGTGATCCCATGCTGCAGCTGGTCATCGGCACCGGCTGCGCACTCGGCGCGCTGACCGCCGCCTACCTCGGTGCCACCCGGGACACCGACATCAGCCCCCACGACGCGGTGATCGCCGCGCACGCCCACCTGGGGGCTGCCGGCCACATCGCTGCCACCCGCGCCACCGCACCGGGCTCCTTCGCCGTGGCGCTTCTCGACGCACTCCACCAACTCGACCGCCACCAACTTGAGAACCTGACCCACCTCCGGGAGGAGAACCGATGACCGATTTCAGCCTCTACCTCGTGACCGACCCGCACCTCGGAGGTGGCCCCGAGCGGGTCGCCGGCATCGTCGAGCAGGCCATTGACGGTGGTGTCACCGTGGTGCAACTGCGCGACAAGGACGCCGATGAGCAGACCTTCCGGGAACGCGCCGTGGAAATCAAGCAGGTGTGCGACCGCCTGGGGGTGCCCCTGTTCCTCAACGACCGGTTCGCCATCGCGCAGGAGCTGGGTTGCCACGTGCACATCGGGCAGGGTGATCTGCCCTATGTGCAGGCCCGCCAGCAGCTGCCCGCGCACCTCATGATCGGGTTGACCATCGAGAACATGGACCAGCTGGAGGCGGTGATCGCCGACTGTGCCCAGGGGGATATCGCCCTGCCGGATGTGGTCGGGCTCGGCCCCGTTCAGGCAACCGACACCAAACCGGATGCCCCGCAGGCCGTGGGTGTGGAGGGTGTTGCCGCCATGGCCGAGGTGGCGCGTGCCCACGGTATCGCCTCCGTAGCCATCGGCGGGGTGGGACTGCACAACGCCGCGGATCTGGCCCGTGCCGGGGTGGATGGACTGTGCGTGGTCTCCGCGATCATGGCGGCCCCCTCCCCGGGGGAGGCCGCCCGGGAGCTGCTGGAGGTGTGGGAGACGGGGCGTCGCGTGGCACAGCCCCGGGTGCTCACCATCGCCGGCACCGACCCCACCGGTGGTGCTGGTGTTCAGGCTGATCTGAAATCGATCGCCGCGGCCGGTGGCTTCGGGATGTCGGTGATCACCTCGCTTGTCGCGCAGAACACCCACGGTGTCACCGCGGTCCACACCCCACCCGCTGACTTCCTGGATGAGCAGCTGGAATCAGTGTTCTCCGATGTCACCGTGGATGCGGTCAAACTCGGCATGCTCGGCCAGGCAGCCACAGTCCGTCAGGTCACCGGGTGGCTGCGCACCCGCCCCCACGGTCCGGTGATCCTGGATCCGGTCATGGTGGCCACCAGCGGTGACAGCCTGCTGGATCCCGATGCCACCGAGGCCCTGCTGGAGCTCGCGGCGGTGGTTGATGTGATCACCCCGAACATCCCCGAGCTGGCGGTGCTGTGCGGTGAGCAGCCCGCACCGACGTTTGATATGGCGATCGAGCAGGCGACACGGTTTGCGGCCGACGTGGGCACAACCGTCATTGTCAAGGGTGGGCACTTAACAGGTCCTCAGGCGGATAATGCGGTGGTATTTCCCGACGGTCGGGTCCACGTGGTGGCCAACCCCCGTGTGAACACCACCAACAGCCACGGAACAGGCTGTTCACTCTCGGCGGCACTGGCCACCCGGATGGGTGCAGGCGACCCGGTGGATAAGGCACTGGACTGGTCGACGCGCTGGCTCAACGAGGCACTGCGCGGTGCCGATGCCCTGCAGGTGGGCTCCGGTAGCGGGCCGGTGGACCATTTCGCAGTGACCCGGCGCCTGCTGCGTGCCGCGGATGCAACGCCGTGGCAACATTTGCGGATCGGTGCCCCCCGGGATGGGATCATCACCCCGTCTGGTACGCAGAGTCCAGTCCCCGCCCTTGCCCCGGCGGGTCCTTACACCCAGGCACTGTGGGAGGCCACCGGCGATGTCCTAGGCGAGATACTCGACTCCGGGTTCATCCGGGGACTGGGTGACGGCACCCTGTCGCGGGAGGAGTTCCTGTTCTACATCGATCAGGACGCCCACTATCTGCGTCAGTACTCCCGCGCCCTGGCCACCCTGAGCTCACGGGCCCCGGATGCCTCCGCCCAGGTGGACTGGGCCACCAGCGCCGCCGAGTGCATCACCGTGGAGGCGGAGCTGCACCGAACCTACCTGAACAAGGGACTTGCCGAGACCGGGGTGTCCGCCCCCTCCCCGGTGACCATGGCCTACACCGATTTCCTCATCGCCCGCTCCCACGCCGATGACTATGTGGTGGGTGCGGCCGCGGTCCTGCCCTGTTACTGGCTGTATGCGGAGATCGGACTCATCCTGGCGAAGCAGAATCACGCCGAACACCCCTACACCGACTGGTTGGACACCTATTCCGGTGAGGGGTTCCTGGCCGGCACGGCCAAAGCCATCGCACGGGTTGAGGCGGCGATGGCCGGGGCTGGCCCTGACCAGCAGCGGGTTGCAGCCCAGACCTACCTGAGTGCCTGCGTCCACGAACGGGAGTTCTTCGACCAGGCCACCAGGCGGGGCTGGAACTAGCGGAATCTAGCTGGCGGGCTGCCTGTTACGGGTGAACACGGCGACGAGGAACTGGGACTCTGCAACAAACGGATGCAGCTCCCAGGACTCGTAGGCGTTCTCCAGCTCGAAGCCGGCGGCACGGGCGGTGGCCAGGAAGTTCCCGAAATCCCAGCCCCGGCCCGCACCAAAACCGATGACGGCACGGCCGTGCGGGGCGAGTGCACGGTGAAGATTCTCCAGGGCGGGCTGACGACCCTCCTCGGCGAGGAAACCCATGACGTTTCCGGCGGAGACGATCAGATCGAAGTTGTCCTCCGGGATGGGATCGGTGGACAGATCCCCCACCACCCACCGGGCCTTGGGGTAATCCTGCTTGGCGTAGCCGATGAGCACCGGGTCCAGATCGGTGCCCAGCACATCGTGGCCGCGCTCGGAGAGGTAGCCACCGATGCGGCCGGTGCCACACCCGGCGTCGAGGATCCGGGCACCGCGTGGCGCCATCGCGTCGATGAGGCGGGCCTCACCGTAGATGTCCTCCCCCTCGGCCACGAGGTTGCGCCAGCGTCGGGCGTAGTTCTCGGAGTGGGACGGGTTGTTGGCGGTGATTTCTTTCCAGGTTGGCATGCACCCGAGTATAGGAAGACCCGGCGCGCAGGGGCCAAAAGAGAGTCAGCTCCCGGTCAGCCCAGGACCATGGTGCGCAGGGTGGTGCGGGCCACCAGTTCGCCGTTGTGGGTGCAGAGAATCTGCCATACCTGGGTGCGGCCGCCCTTCTGGATGGCGGTGGCCTCAGCCCTGATCACGCCGTTGCGGACCGAGGCGATGAAATCGGTGTTGTTGTTGACACCGACCACGGGCTTGCCCCGTCCGAAGATGATGCCTGCCGTGGACCCGGTGGATTCGGCGATGGCGCAGTAGACACCTCCGTTGACCAGGCCGGCGGGCTGCAGGTGGTTTGCGGTGACGCGTAGTTCGCTGACGACGCGTTCGGGGCCGACCTCCACATACCGCAGGCCGAGGGTGCGGTTGAGGCCGGCGCTGGCGGTGTTGAGCTGCTCCAACTCCTCCTGGGTGAGGGTGCGTTGCTCGGCGATCCGTGCCATGGAGAAGACATCGGTGATTTCGTTCTGGGGGTTCTGGGACATCTGTGACATGGTCCAGAGCATAGTGGGGCCAGCGCCAGCAGATGTGATCTAAATGATATTACCTTTTGGGTGAATCGTGCTGACATCCGGCGGGGCTGTGCGTATGATCATAACTATGACAAACCCAGATTCCCTCGCCCAGATCGGTGTGGTTGGCCTCGCTGTAATGGGGTCCAACCTCGCCCGTAACTTCGCCCGCAACGGTCACACCGTCGCTGTCTACAACCGCAGCACCGACAAGACCGACAAGCTCATCTCCGATTATGCCACCGACGGCAACTTCATCCCCACCAAGACCGTCGAGGATTTCGTCGCCGCCCTGGAAAAGCCCCGCCGCGCCATCGTCATGGTGCAGGCCGGTGCCGCCACCGATGCCGTGATCAACCAGCTTGCGGATGCGATGGAGGAGGGGGACATCATCATCGATGGTGGCAACGCTCTCTACACCGACACCGTTCGCCGTGAGAAGGAGATGGCGGCCCGTGGCCGTCACTTCGTCGGTGCCGGTATCTCCGGTGGTGAGGAAGGTGCCCTCAACGGCCCGTCCATCATGCCCGGTGGCCCGAAGGAATCCTGGGAGGCCCTCGGCCCCCTGCTGGAGTCCATCGCGGCCAAGGTTGACGGCGTTCCCTGCGTGACCCACATCGGCCCTGATGGAGCCGGCCACTTCGTCAAGATGGTCCACAACGGCATCGAGTACGCCGACATGCAGGTCATCGGCGAGGCCTACCAGCTGCTGCGTTTCGGCGCCGGCATGGAGCCAGCCGAGATCGCCGATGTCTTCGCCGAGTGGAACAAGGGCGATCTGGACTCCTACCTCATCGAGATCACCGCTGAGGTCCTGCGCCAGGTCGACGCCGAGACCGGCAAGCCGCTTGTCGACGTCATCCTCGACGCCGCAGGCCAGAAGGGCACCGGTCGCTGGACCGTCAAGGAAGCCCTCGACCTCGGTGTTCCCGTCACCGGCATCGGCGAGGCCGTCTTTGCCCGTGCCCTGTCCTCCTCCCTCGATCAGCGCAAGGCCGCACAGGGCAACCTGCCGACCGGTGCCCTGACCACCTTCGACAAGCTGGGGCTGGACAAGGCGGAATTCGTCGAGGATGTCCGTCGCGCACTGTACGCCTCCAAGCTGGTGGCCTACTCCCAGGGCTTCGACGAGATCAAGGCCGGTTCCGATGAGCACAACTGGGGTGTTGACCCCCGCGACCTCGCCACCATCTGGCGCGGCGGCTGCATCATCCGGGCGAAGTTCCTCAACCGCATCGTTGAGGCCTACGACAATGACCCGGAGCTGCCCTCCCTGTTGCTCGACCCCTACTTCAAGGGTGAGCTCGAGGACCTGATGGACTCCTGGCGACGGATCGTCATCTACGTCACCCAGCTGGGTCTGCCGGCACCGGTGTTCACCTCCTCCCTGGCCTACTACGACTCCCTGCGTGCCGAGCGTCTGCCGGCCGCCATCATCCAGGGCCAGCGTGACTTCTTCGGTGCACACACCTACCACCGCATCGACAAGCCCGGTTCCTTCCACACCCTGTGGTCCGGTGACCGCAGCGAGCTTGAGGTCTAGGCACCCTGCTCCGACCCCTAAAGAGGCGTTACCTCAGATGATTCTGGGGTAACGCCTTTCTAGCTATGTCGTGTCTGAAATAGGACGAAAGGTACTCAGCGTAGGCCCTGTAGAAGTACACATGTTCTACCTCCTGCAACTTACATCCGGTAGGTATATATACTCTTCATCAGGTTTAGTATCAGATTTTCTTAGATGAAAGTTTAGAATTTGACTATCGGAAAGCGTCAAAAAGAAGTCCGGCACCTAACCGACGCGGGAACCGGGACCCTTGGGGAACGACTTTTCGCTGCTAATGCGGTGCTGCATGAAGCGATTTCACCCATTGACAATAAGGGGCGGGCGCAGGTACTACCCGACCCGCTGCTCATCGCGGATTTACAGCTGAGCACTGATGAGTACCACTGGACGGTTGACCTGCTGGGGGAAGCCCTCCAGGGTATCATCAACTATCCCCAACGCTTCTCGAAACTCTTCAACGACTACCCCATGGTGGTTCTCAGTGCTTTGGTGGGCGCTACTCTACTCGATCGTGGCGAAAGCTACTGGGATCGCCTGTGGAACCGACTGCAGGTCCGGGAATCGTCAGTTTTTTACGACATCATCCGTAAGCAACTCGTCGCTGAGCTACGGAAAAAGAAGTTAGCCACCTTCGATGGCGCATCTCTGATCGGAGGGGACCATGTGGGAACAATACAACTCCACGCGGGGATTATCAGCCGTGATGTCGAACTCATCGCCCAAGCTATCGAAGAATTGGAAGTCCAAGGGCAAACCTTCAAGGATTCTGGAGTTTTCGCCCAATTCGTCTCGTCGTCTCTGAGCAACAATGAGCCTAGCCTTAACTCCTCGGTGTCTCTGCGTCGTCTTGCCCTGCACCTTCCCGAACGAGCTCAGGATATTTTCGCCCGTCTCTACGAGATTCACGGGTGGTACCGCAGCCTGGATGACAAGCAGGATATCGACAACTTCTCAGGCACCCACGGCCTTCCGGAACCCGCATTTTCCTTTCTTTTAAAAGTTCTGTCAGGCCAGCAGGTAAGCAGCCAGGCTGACACGATGATCCAGCCTCCCTCAGACTTCCCAGATCCACGGGTTGAGATAGACCTGGAGACATTGGAAGTCTTTCTGGTCTTCCCTAAAGTCACCAGAGAGCAGCGAGCGGGTCATGATGCCCCGGTGTGGACGGTCAACACCGATGAGTCCTCCCGGAAGGTGGAACCCTCTGAGGACTGGAGTAGTGGCGGGTTTGACGAACTCCGGGTCAATCTCGCCAAACCCTTCGCAAACCTTTCAGTGATCAAACCGGGTGGGGAACGTCTTTCTCTGGTGGAAAACCTCGGTGGGCAGCAACCCGCTCTGTTTCTCAACCAGGCAGGCAGGCAGTTGAAGAACCAACATCAGCTCCGCAACCAGAAGGTACTGGCGCTTGCCCCATCGGAGATGTTTATCCGGGCGACGACAGTCAACAATAGATCCTTCGCCCCACAAGACCTGGGGAGTCCCTACGGGTGGAGCAAATGGGTCTTGAAGCAGATGCACCTGGATCATGTTTCGACACTCACCATGTCCCATCGGGGGCATCGCACTACGGTTGATATCAAGAAGTTCTCTGGTCCTGTGTGGAGTCAAGACTCGACCATTCCACATCTGAAAGGTCCCGACCGCTTGCCGGTTTTCGATGCGTCGCCGACAGTCTGGATACCGCGCGATTCTCACACCTGGACCCTCCACTACGCTCAATTACTCCCCGACGGAACAACCCTTCCCATGGATCCCTATGGCGTCGAGGATTCCCTGCGCCGGGTACATTTCCCGTTGTTCGAATCGGTTAACGACCCGTGGGTAGGACAGTTCCGTGTCAGTATCCTCCGTGACGGACGGCTGTTGGACCAAAAGGTTTTCAATCTGGCGGAAGGACTGAAACTGAAACTGGACTACGAGCAACCCCATGAATTCGGTCCATTTCAAATTCCGATGAAAACCCCCCAAGGGTCTCCTACCCTACGAAAAGTCCTCATCGATTTCTCTTCCGCCCCTGATTCCGGACTCCTACATCCCACTGAAACGCAGGCTCTACGAAACCCGGATGAAAATCAGCCCTTCACAGTCGCCAGCACGGAGGATCCCGAGACCTACTCACTCCAGGTTTCGGTCGAGCCCCCGAAGATGACCTATAGGCTACCCCTCCGACAGGAGATCTCTGTATGGTCAACGGGATTCAAAACGTTCGATTTCAGTGAAATAGCTGAAGGCGAGGACTTCCAACTGCGCTTCCCCACGGCCGTCCATGATGTCCGCATTACCCTGGCTCACGCACACAGCCGTAAAGATGTCAGCAAAGTCCATGAAATTTCCTTGTCCAGAACGAGGTCAAACACCTGGAGCGTCCCAGTCACCCGACTGCTCATGGCAATGGATTCTGACGCAGAATTCTCCATTGTTGCCTCCTGGAATGCTCTAACCGCCGAGGAATGGGTAGAGAGAAAATTCAGGGAGAGAGATCAGAAAAGATGGAGAAGAACTTCTGCCGACATGAGAGAGGATCCCCGCAAACCGTCGGTCGTTACCCTTTTCCAGGTGACGAAGAATCCACTGGTTCGCGCCACGACACTCGAGGGAAATCAGTTAACAGTTGAACTGGGACGTGAGTCATCTCTGCCACTTAAGACCTGGGCATGGCAGATTCACCGGCCCCTAGACCCGCCTGTTCACATCCCCATGAATGGCCGGACAGGAACGGTTCCGCCAGAGTTGGTGGATGAGGGACCACTGATCGTCGAAACTAGGGAGGAGGAGTTCCTCACCTTCTGGGAACCGGAATCTCCGTCCGCGCAGGCTGTGATCGCAGATCAACCGTCTCTGCTCGAACTCCGTTTAGACGTTACGAATGACCACCGCTGGCTGTTTTACTATCAAACCGCTCAGGAGTTGCTTCCGCAGGAAATCCAGGTGGTATGGGAAGCCCGGGATAAAATGCACTATGTCCTGGGGCGGAAGGAATCCCGGAGCATCCCCAGCCTTCTGGCCTTCGATGAAGCCACTTCTTCTCACCTTCTGAGGGATCCGCGCGTTTCGCTGAATGAACTCGATCGAAGTCCTATTCCCCATGAGCGTCAATTCGAGGCGTTCATCAGATCCGGTCTGCATACCCGGTCTTTTGAAACTGAGGAAACCTCCGGTGACATCCACCCGGTACCCTGGATCGGTCTGATTCAAGAATTGAATGACCTTCATGCAATCGCACAATCAAATTCACTAACTGATGCCACGCGCGAAGAACGATTGGAATCGGAACGCTATGTCAAACAGGTCGGTGGAATTAACCTATGGAAGATCTTCAAGGGACACGATCTAGACAGCAGCATCATCAGGGGCCCACTGCCCAGGGAAGCAGAACTTAAGATCGTGCGGGAAAGTGGCACAGAGCTCATCCGCGAGATGCTCGACGTTACAGGAGCAGGGGCTCCTCTGATTTCAGAGGAATCTCGTCTGATCGCTCAGTTGGAATGGTTAGACAACCGCCGGGATATTACTGCCAATATGCACCTCTGGAATCTCTACGCTGTGACCAAAGATAAGGAACACCTCATTGATCGTCTCGACGATCCCGAGCTCAAACTCATTGCTCGAGATCTCTGCAGTATCGCCGAGGAGCAACGCCGGAGCGAGAAGGAAAACTGGTTGTACGCGCCCTATATATCTTTCGTTCAGAGTCTTCTGGCACGAATGATGGCGCACGAAGTGATCTTCCCCATTCAAGAGTTAAAGCATTTGAATCATGCCTGGGCGACACTTGCCCGCCGGATTCCTCTACTAACCGGGTTCGATCTTGTATGCGCAGAAGCGACAGTACTGTCTGCGTCTACCCGTTGAGAGTAAACTCCGATCTACTGAAGGAACGACTATGACCACTCCCGATCTCCCAGATTTCAACCATCTGTTCTCCGATCTGCTCTCTCAGGACACAGAACAATCCAACCCTGGGGAGGACTCCTCCCTCCACACCGCGGAACTAGCAAGTGCCAGGAATATCGACCCGGTTGCTGCTGCGAAAAGTATCAGTGCGGATTACCGCCGCTACTTAAAGACAATGCTAAGACCGAGCAATGAGGCAATCGCACGCGAGTTCAACCGCGCCGTCGATACAGCCCCGAATCTGACCAAGGGGCCGATTCTTCAGCTGACACCACCGTACGCACCTGGTAAGGCAGCTCGAGACCTCATTGCCGAAGGAATCCTCTCGCCAGAATTCGCAACTTTAGATCACGCCCTCAAACTCGACCGACCACTGTATCGACACCAGGAAAAAGCTCTGCGGAAGATTAAAGACGGTCGCAACCTGATCGTTTCCACCGGCACGGGTTCAGGAAAAACCGAGAGTTTCCTCATTCCGATCATCGATGAGCTGTTGAGACAGCATTCAGCGGGGACACTAGGCCCCGGTGTTCGAGCGCTTCTCCTCTATCCCATGAACGCTCTGGCCAACGACCAGGTGAAACGCCTGCGCGATCTTTTGGCTGATGTGCCTCAGGTAACGTTTGGACGCTACACCGGGGAAACCAAACCATCCCGAGCTGAAGCAGAGATCCTGTATCGCCAAATCAACGGTCAGGATTCTGTCCCCATCCCCAACGAACTGTTGAGTCGAGAGGAGATGCAGAAAACACCTCCGCATATCCTGCTGACGAACTACGCGATGTTGGAGTATCTTCTCCTCCGTCCGGAAGACAATGCCTTCTTTGATGATCAGTATTCGAATGACTGGAAGTTCATAGTCATCGATGAGGCTCATGTTTATGCTGGTGCACAGGGAACCGAAGTCGGCATGTTGCTCCGCAGACTTAAAGACCGTGTGACGCGAAGCACCCCCCTGAGGTGTATCGCTACCAGCGCTTCACTTGAAGGATTACCAGAAAATATCGTCCGATTCGGTTCTGACATTTTCGGGGAACCTTTTGAATATCACAGGGACGATCCCGCCCGACAGGATCTTGTTCTAGCCGAAAAGCTGCAGTTACCCGAGTCTTCAACGTGGGCGTTCCAGGAAGAACACTTCGATGCCCCTGAATCAGCCGCCGCATTGTCAGCGGAGCTGAATCGACAGGCTTCGGCGACAGAAGGCACAGATACATACGAACTTCTCTCCCGGGAACATCACATCGTAAAACTGCGTGCACTGTTAGCCCACCACAGTTTCCCGCTATCAGAAGTGGGACAGGCTCTATGGCCCGATGCCACGGCAGAAGAGGCAATGCATCGGGCTCATATGCTGGTATTGCTAGGCAGTAAAGTTCTGTCCGCCACGGGCATTCCTGCTCTTTCTGCCCGCTATCACATGTTCGTCCGTTCAGCCGAGGGCGCGTATCTGGGTTTTCGGGAAGGGATGACTCCTGAGATCACCCTAGATCGCCATATCACGCTCCCGGATTCAGATCGGCCGGCCTATGAGATGGGAACGTGCACGAAGTGTGGCGCCGTTCATCTAGCCGGTGTTGAAGAACGCGGCACGTTCCGTTCACCTGAAGCAGCAGGCGACGACAGATATCTCCGATGGGTGGTGCTATCGGAGCTATCAGAGGAAGCCCCTGTCGATGAGGATGATCAGGAGGTAGTGTCCGACACTACTGATGAGCAAGAGTCGCAACTCATCAAGCTCTGCGCGTGTTGTGGCCGGTTGATGGACACGCAGTTTCGTTCATGCCCCACCGCTTCTTGCAGGGGCATAGAGCTTCTCTCAGTGCGGCTTCTGCCACGGAAGATGGGAAAACTAGAGTCGTGCATCGTCTGTGGTGGCCAAGCCAAGACGCTGATCCGCAGACTTCAGACAGACGTTAACGCAGCCCCTTCGGTACTTGCTACCTCGCTATTCCAATTGCTTCCTGAAGCAGATGATGAAACGGTTGCCCGGAAAGTCGGTGCTGGTAGGAAGCTGTTGTCTTTTTCTGATTCTCGTCAGGCGGCAGCCTACGCAGCACCCTATCTCGAGAACTCCTACGGGCGATTACTGGAGCGCCGCATCCTGGTGGAAACTCTGCAAGAGGAGGAATTCCGCAATGGTGCGCCCATAGATAGATGGATCACACGGGCATCGCAGATTGCGAAACGGGAGCGAGTCGTAAAAGAAGCACTGTCAACTCAGGAGACCCTTGAAGAAGTGGGACCATGGGTTTTCTCCGATATCGCCTCGACTACCCGTCGAATCTCAACAGAAGGCCTAGGACTCTCCAGGATCGAGCTGGCCCCGAATGCAGCGAAGCGTTTGAAAACGGTTCACGGCCTGACCACACTTTTCGGCGATCAGAAAACAGCTCTTGACTTCCTGAACATTCTTGCTCAGGACATCCGACACAAAGGTGCTATCACTACGCCCGACTTCGTCTCCATGGATAGTGCCCGTTTTGAGCCACGAACAGGAAATCACTTCTTCAGGTTCGACGGTGGCCGTGATCCCAAGCGACGTCTTTACTCATGGATTCCCAAACGCGGAACTAATAATCGTAAGGATCTTTTCACCAAAGTTTTGGGGCGTCTCGGTTACGAGGATCAGATTGAAACCATAGTGTATCAACTGTTCAAAATAACGTGGGATGATCTCGAAAAATCTGAGATCGTCCTCTTACCGAGCTCGAAATCCCAGGGTCAGGCACTCAATTACAAGGCCCTACAGGTAAGCCCGGGACGCGATCATGACTGGTTCCAATGCACTACCTGCCGGACGATAACAGCCTTCAATGTGCTGGATCTGTGCCCGAACGGTTTCTGCCCAGGCACGCTGTCTCCCATCGACGTTGACACCCCTGCAGTCGCAGAGGATCACTATCGGAGGCTGGCGGAAGAAATGCAGATTCTTCCGCTTTCCGCGAAAGAACATACAGCTCAGTGGACACCCACTGAGGCCGCCGAAGTCCAGAGACAGTTCATTAATGGTGACGTGAACGTACTGAGTTGTTCAACCACTTTTGAGCTCGGCGTAGACGTCGGTGATCTGCAGTCCGTGATGCTGCGCAACGTCCCACCGCGAACCGCCAACTATGTGCAACGGGCAGGTCGCGCAGGTCGACGATCTGGCTCCGCTGCATTTGTTTTAACCTTTGCACGCCGCGCAGCACACGATATGACCGTTTTCAGGGATCCGATTGCCATGATTGACGGGGAGATGACGGCCCCGTTTCTCCATCTGGACAACCCGAGCATTGCACGGCGTCATGCGTTCTCCATCGCTTTTTCCGCCTTTCTCCGCGACCAGGCGGCTCGAGGGGTGACCTGGTCAACCGTGGGGGATTTCTTCCTGGCGGAAAAGATTGCCAGCATCAATCCCAAGCTGGATGGTTCGGTCATGGGGCCCCCACTGCTTGAGTCATTCCTTACACCCGTTCCCCCTGAGATCACAGATGCCCTCAAGCGCACGCTGCCATCAGGAGTTCAGGACGAACTGGGCATCGACGACGGAACTTGGACCCAGAAATATTTCGAGATTCTCGAAGCGGTACAAATCGGGGTAACGCAGGATTTTGACACCTTGGCGGGCATGCGCCGCATCCTGCTCAGCCAAGGAGAAGGGCGAAGAGCTGATGCGTATAAATACACCCTCCGAACCCTGACGGATCAGAACCTCCTGGGCTTCATGGCGAAAAAGAATCTGCTTCCCAAGTACAGTTTCCCCGTAGACACGGTGGATCTCCACACCAACTTCAGCGAATCAGGAAACAAAATCAGCCTCTCGCGTGACCTTCAACTCGCGATCAGTGACTACGCACCGGGAGCAGAAGTTGTGGCAGGCGGAAAAACCTGGGAGTCGGCAGGAGTTCGGCACCTTCCCGGAAAGAAGCTGTTAACGTACAACTGGGTTGTATGTGACACGTGTGATCACATAGAAACATCACTTCAGGAGTTTGAAGATGGTCATCAATGTTCTCAATGCTCCACCGCCCTTCCGGCAACCGGCTACTCCAAGAAATTCATCCAACCCGTGTATGGGTTTGTGGCGAAGCAAACCCCGGGCCAGGTCGGCATGACTCCACCCGCCCGTCGCTGGAACCGTCGGGAATTCGTCAGTAGCTTCGGGGAAAACCTCGCGTCCGAGGAATACCGTAATTCTGAGGGTGTCGAGCAGGTGCAGGTTCTCACAAACGCCTGGGCCAGAACCGAGATGGGCATCATCGAGACCGGCCCCAACAACCGCGGATACGCTTACTGCGAATCATGCGGCTTTTCCACGGCCATGGAAAACCGTCCGAGAACGCACTCAAATCCCTACAACCAGAAGGACTGTTCAGGCTCCCTGGTGCTTCGCTCATTCGGCCATACCTACCAGACTGACATCGCAACTGTTGCTGTTCCCTCCTTCCGGTCTACTGACTTCAGGGAGTGGCGCCCTGCACTGTATGCGTTGATTGAGGCCGCTTCGGAGAAGCTGGAAATCAACCGCGACGACCTCAACGGGACAATGTCCTGGCATGACGGAACCCCGACCATGGTGTTCTTCGATACGGTTCCGGGAGGTGCGGGTATCACCAGGAAGGTGCGGGAGAATTTTCGGGTGGTTCTTCATTCCGCCATGCACAGAGTTGCGACCTGTTCCTGTGGCCTCGATACCTCCTGCTATGCATGTTTGCGCTCCTATAGCAACCAGCGATACCACAATGAGCTCCGTAGGGATTTAGCTCTCGAACTGCTGGAACACATGGAGAAGGCAGCCCGCCTGACCGTCTAGGAGCCTGCAGATTTTCCCGTCGTTGGGGCCCTCGATGATGGGAAGGTCGGGCAACGAATGCCACCTGCACCAGTTCCCCTCAATCTGCCTCCGTCGTCTAGGAATCACCCCGGTTCTCTACCCTTCCGCCTCGCACGTGTGATCGCAGTTCCAGGGCTGAGCCTGGCAGGCAGGACACGCATCCAAGGTCAAGATGGTCACGCCCATGCCGGACACCAGCCCGCAGCTCCCCGTAGCCTGGTGGGGGCAATCTCACCTCTCCCGGAAGGACACACCCATGACTGATCCGCTTGATGTCTCTGCACTCCTGACCAAGGTCCCCACCGGGCTGCTCATCGGTGATACCTGGCGAGACTCCTCCGATGGGTCCACCTACACCGTGGACAACCCCGCTACCGGGGAGACCATTGCCACCCTCGCGTCAGCCACCAGCGACGACGCGCTGGCCGCCCTGGATGCTGCCTGCACAGTCCAGGGAAGCTGGGCCAGGACCCCCGCGCGGGAACGCTCCGACATCCTGCGCTGCGCCTTCGAGCTGATCAATGAGCGCGCCGAGGAGTTCGCCACGCTCATGACCCTTGAGATGGGCAAACCGATTGCTGAGGCCCGCGGTGAGGTCACCTACGGCAATGAATTCCTGCGCTGGTTCTCCGAGGAGGCTGTGCGCAACTACGGCCGTCACGGTCAGACACCCGAGGGCACCCACCGCATGCTGACCGTGCGCAAACCGGTCGGTCCCTGCCTGCTGATCACCCCGTGGAACTTCCCCCTGGCCATGGCCACCCGCAAGGTCGCCCCCGCGATCGCCGCCGGCTGCACCATGGTGCTCAAGCCTGCCCGCCTGACCCCATTGACCGCCCAGTACTTCGCACAGACCATGCTCGATGCGGGTCTTCCTGCAGGTGTGCTCAATGTGGTGTCCGGGGCGTCCGCCAGCGCGATCTCCGATCCCATCATGGCCGATGACCGCCTGCGCAAGGTCTCCTTCACCGGGTCCACCCCGGTGGGCAAACAACTGCTGAAGAAGGCCGCGGACAAGGTCCTGCGCACCTCCATGGAACTCGGCGGCAACGCCCCGTTCCTCATCTTCGAGGACGTCGACCTGGACCTGGCCGTCGAGGGTGCGATGGGGGCGAAAATGCGCAACATCGGCGAGGCCTGCACCGCCGCCAACCGCTTCCTGGTCCACGAATCCATCGCCGGGGACTTCAGCCGCCGACTGGCCGAACGTTTCAACCAGCTCACCCTCGGCAACGGTCTCGATGACGGTGTCACCGTCGGCCCCCTGGTCGAGGCGAAGGCACGCGATAACGTCGCAAAGCTTGTCGACGACGCCGTCGCCGAGGGTGCGACCGTGCTCACCGGGGGCACCGCCGGCGAGGGGGAGGGCTACTTCTACCAGCCCACCGTGCTGGTCGATGTCGCGCCCGGCGCGCGGATCCTCACCGAGGAGATCTTCGGGCCGGTCGCACCGATTGTCACGTTTACCACCGAGGAGGAGGCGATCCGGCTGGCCAATGACACCGAGTACGGACTGGCCTCCTACCTGTTCACGCAGGATTATGCCCGGATGTTCCGGATCTCCGACCAGCTGGAGTTCGGTCTGCTCGGTTTCAACTCGGGGGTGATCTCCAATGCTGCGGCCCCGTTCGGTGGTGTCAAGCAGTCCGGTATCGGCCGGGAGGGTGGTACCGAGGGCATCGAGGAGTACACCCAGCTGCAGTACATCGGCATCCGCGACCCCTACGCGGATCACTGAGTCTCCCCTCCAACCGGTGTGCCCGAGCGCGTCTTTAACCACATTTAACCTGCGAGGACTACTCTGATAAGACGATGACTACATTTTCAGAACTTAATCTGCCGGATCCTATTGTCAAGGAACTGCGCAAAGAGGGCATCACGGATGCCTTCCCCATCCAGGCGGCAGCCATCCCGGATGCCCTCGCAGGACGCGATGTCCTCGGCCGTGGCCCCACCGGCTCGGGAAAGACCTTCACCTTCGGCCTGCCCATGCTGGCACGCCTGGCCAAGTCCGGTGCCTCCCGCCCCGGCCAGCCCAGGGGCCTGATCCTGGTGCCCACCCGTGAACTCGCAGCCCAGGTGCGCGAGCGCCTGGAGGGCCCGGCCGCAGCCATGGGGCTGCGCACCCTCGAGGTCGTCGGTGGCGTCAACATCAACCGCAACATCACCGCACTGGCGCGGCCGGTGGATGTCCTGGTGGCCACACCCGGCCGCGCCCAGGACCTGGTGAACCAGAAGAAGCTGTCCCTGGCCCAGGTGGAGATCACCGCCCTCGATGAGGCCGACCACATGGCGGACATGGGCTTCCTGCCCCAGGTGCGTCGCCTCATGGACCTCACCCCGGCAAAGGGGCAACGTCTGTTGTTCTCCGCCACCCTCGATGGTGACGTGACCAAGCTGGTCGACCGCTACATGCACAACCCGGTCACCCACTCCACCGCACCGGTGGCCGCCTCCGTCAACACCATGACGCACTACCGCCTGCTGGTGGGCGGTCGTGATTCCCGGGCCCTGGTGGTCGAACGCATCGCAGCACGTGAAGGCAAGACCATCATGTTTATGCGCACCAAGCACGGCGTGGACCGCCAGGTGAAGAAACTGCGCCGCGTGGGCATCAACGCCGTGGGTATCCACGGTGACAAGGGTCAGAACACCCGCACCAATGCCCTGGCCGGTTTCACCGACGGATCCATCCCGGTCCTGGTGGCCACCGACATCGCCGCCCGCGGCATCGACGTCGATGACATCTCGCTGGTGGTGCACGTGGATCCCCCGGCTGAGCACAAGGCCTACCTCCACCGGGCAGGTCGTACCGCACGCGCCGGAACAACCGGTACAGTAGTCACATTGGTGATGGACGAACAGGTCAAGGAAGTCAGGGATCTCTTCAAGAAGGCGGGCGTTGAGGCCGCTGAGGTCGAGGTCCATGAGAACTCCCCTGAACTGGTTCGGATCACCGGTGCCCGACGCCCGTCCGGCACGCCGCTGGCCCTACCCGGTCAGCAGCCGAGGCGGGAACAGAAATCCGCCAACAATCGTTCTGACAGCAGGGATGCCACCGGCAATCCCCGCCGGAGGTCACGCAGCGGCGCCCGCAGAGGCAAGGGGGACGGCATTGCCACCCCCCGTAACTCCGGTGGCCGCAGCACCAACCCCAGGCGTCAGACCACAAGGAAAGATGGTCAAAAGGGTTAACAGTCCCTATCTCCTGACAGGACCACCTGACAGGAACAGGGGGCAGGTTGCCACCGCACGCTAATGGACATACTCATAAGCATCCTCTCACTGCTAGGCTTCGTGCTTCTCACGGCAAGTACCGGTCTGTTCGTGGCCATCGAGTTCGCACTCACCGGCCTGGAACGCTCCACCGTGGACAATCACGTCAAGACGAAGG
The DNA here is from genome assembly GCF_014837045.1 of Corynebacterium gallinarum. Lineage (GTDB taxonomy): Bacteria > Actinomycetota > Actinomycetes > Mycobacteriales > Mycobacteriaceae > Corynebacterium > Corynebacterium gallinarum. The sequence goes on along the minus strand of NZ_JACSPR010000013.1, from coordinate 44,765 downwards.
GCGACGCGAGCGCCCACGCAGTGAAGAGGGATTACCAGAACCTGTCGTTCGTGCTCTCCGGCGCCCAGCTGGGTATCACGGTCACCACACTCGCCACGGGCTACCTCGCTGAACCTGTCCTCTCCCAGTACTTCACCCCGCTGTTGGAACTGGTGGGCCTGCCTGATTCCGCGGCCTCCGCCGTGGCCCTGGTGCTGGCCCTGATCGTGGCCACATTCCTGTCCATGGTCTTCGGTGAACTCATCCCGAAGAACTGGGCGATCACCAACCCCCTGGGTGTGGCCCGTTTCGTGGTGCACCCGGTGCACATGTTCAACGTGGCCCTGAAGTACTTCATCAAGGCCATGAACAACTCCGCCAACTTCATCGTGCGCAAGCTCGGCATCGAGCCCGCCGAGGAGTTGGCGTCCGCCCGGTCCGCCCAGGAGCTCACCGCCCTGGTGCGCAACTCCGCCGAGAGCGGGGAGCTGGACAAGACCACCGCCGCGGTGATCAACCGGTCCCTGCAGTTCGGTGAGTCCACCGCGGACAAGTTCATGACCCCACGGTCCACCATTGAGGCCCTGCGCGCCGATGACACCGTCGATGATCTGATCAGCCTCGCCCTGGAGACGGGTCACTCCCGCTTCCCGGTCACCGAGGGTGATCTCGATGACACCATCGGCATGGTTCACATCAAGGACGCCTTCGCCATCCCCCGTCAGCAGCGCTCCACCACCACCCTGCGGTCCCTGGCCCGGCGTATCCCCGTGGTCCCGGCCAGCCTGGACGGTGACGCCGTGCTCAATGCGGTGCGTTCCGCAGGCTCACAGGTGGTGCTCATTGCCGATGAATACGGCGGCACCGCCGGCCTGGTCACCATCGAGGATGTCGTCGAGGAGATCCTCGGCGAGGTCTACGACGAACATGATGATTCCGAGGCGGAGCGTGATTTCCAGCAGTTCGGGGCCAGCTGGGAGGTCTCCGGACTGGTCCGCACCGACCAGCTCCAACAGCATGTGGGGTATTCCTCCCCCGACGGCCCGTTTGAGACCCTCGGTGGTCTGATCATGTACTCCCTGGGCAAGATCCCCAAGGTCGGTGATGTCGCACTGCTGCCGCAGACCGAGACACCCGGCATGGATGAGTTCGAATCCAGCTTCACCGGCCGGTGGATCGCCCGGGTCACCGTGATGGAGGACCGACGCGTCGACAAGGCCGTGCTCACCCCCATCACCCACGAGGAAGCAGAGGAGTACACCAAGTGAACATCTGGGTCACCATCCTGTTCATCATTGTCCTGCTGGCCTTCAACGCCTTCTTCGTGGCCGCCGAGTTCGCCCTGATCTCCTCACGCCGCGACCGCCTGGAGGCCCATATCGCCCAGGGCAAGAAATCCGCGGAGCGAGCCCTCTACGCCTCCGAGCATCTCTCGATCATGCTGGCCGGCGCCCAGTTCGGCATCACGCTGTGTTCACTGCTGCTGGGTAAGATCGCCGAACCGGCCATCGCGCATTTCCTCGAGGTGCCGTTCGAGGCGCTGGGTGTGCCGGAGAATCTCCTGCACCCGTTCTCCTTTGTCATCGCCCTCGGTGTCATCACCTGGCTGCATATCCTGTTCGGCGAGATGGTCCCGAAGAACATCGCCATCGCCGGACCGGAGACCCTGGCCATGTGGCTCTCCCCCACGCTGATCCTGTGGGTGAAGATCACCAGCCCGCTGATCCGGTTCATGAACTGGATTGCGCGCATCACCCTGCGTGCCTTCGGCGTGGAGCAGAAGGACGAGCTGGATTCCACCGTGGACCAGGAACAGCTGGCAAGCATGATCTCCGAGTCCCGGCTGGAGGGTTTACTCGACGAGGAGGAGCACGCCCGCCTGTCCAAGGCGCTGCGCACCGAACACCGTTCCATCAAGGAACTGGTCATCCGCGATGAGGATGTCCGCTCCCTGGCGTTCGGCCGCCAGGGCCCCACACTGGAGGAGCTGGAGACCGCGGTCCGCGAGACCGGTTTCTCCCGCTTCCCGGTCACCGGTGTCGACGGCTCCTACCTCGGTTATATCCACATCAAGGATGTGCTGCCCCGCCTGGCCGACCCGGAGATGAACCCCAGCGAGCACATCGCCCGTTCCGAGCTGCGTCCCTTAACCAATGTGGACGCCGACGGACTCATGGATGACGTGCTGCACACCATGCACCGCCGTTCCGCGCACATGGCGCAGGTGCGTCAGCGTGGTGAGCTGCTCGGCGTGATCACCCTGGAGGACCTCATCGAGGAATACGTGGGCACCGTCAACGACTGGACCCACGAGGACGCCAGCTAGTAGAGATGGATGACGTGTTGACACCCACTGTGCTGAGCCACGAGGAGTGGACGGACCGTGCCCGTGCCCACGAGACGCGCGCTGCCACCTTCACCGACGACCACCTGCGGCGTCGGCAGGCCCACATCAAGCACCCGGTCTATGACTTCCTCTTCGAGTACTACCCGGTCCGCCCCGCAACCCTGCGGACCTGGCACCCGGGGCTCGGGGTCGGCGTCCCCGCCGACGCACCCCACGCCGGGTGGCGGGACTACACGCTTGTCGACGGGTCCTCGGTCACCGTCGACCTGGCATCCTTCCTGTCGCGCCGGGGTGCTGCCGTGCGCTATATCCACGATCTGCTGCGGTCGGTGGCCGACAACCCGGCCCACTTCGACTGTTTCGGACTGCATGAGTGGGCGATGGTCTACAAGGCCGGCCCCGGGGAGATCCGGCATGATCTGCCGCTGCGCCTGGGCCATGCCGCCACCGACGCCGTCGTGGAGGCCCACCAGCTCAAATGCACGCATTTCGACGCCTTCCGCTTCTTCACCGAACCCGCCATCCCGCTGAACCTCACGGTGCTCACCCGGGAGGAACAACCGATCAATGACCAGTGCGGGTGCCTGCACGCCACCATGGATCTGTACAAGTGGGCGGCGAAACTCGGCCCCCTGATCCCCGGGGAGGTGCTTCTCGACGCCTTCGAGCTCGCCCGTGACACCCGGGTACTCGACATGGAGGCCTCCCCCTACGACTGTCGCGGACACGGTTTCGGCGTCGTGGCCATTGAGACCCCGGAGGGTAAGGCGGAGTACGTGGCACGTCAACGGGCACTGGCCGCCCGGGCGAAACCCATCCGTGACCGGCTTGTCTCCATCACGGAGCAGGCCCTAACGGCTACACTTTCCCAGTAGTTCACCATCACTTCGAGGGAGCGCCCGTGGCACGACACTACAGCGGACAGAATAATTACCGACTGTCCAAATCCTTGACCATCGCCTTGATCACCATTGTGGCGATCCTTGCCCTGATCATCTGGTGGGTCTTTTCCAACCGCTCGGATGACACCACCGAGCTGGCGGACGACACCACGGAGACCACCACCGGTGAGTCCGGGTGTCTCCAGGGGGAGTTGTCCCTCCCCGTCGGCGGTGACCCCACCCTGGTCGAGGGAATGGTGGAGGAATACAACGCCACCGACCCGGTGGTGCGGGATTACTGCGTGACCGCCGAGGTGGCCGGTCCGGGTGAGGCCGCGGCGACGTATGTTTTCGCAGGGACCCGTGGGGAAGCCGCCGGTGCCCTGACGCAGACCGGTGCCGTGGCCGCGTCCTCTCAGGACTCCTGGTCCCAGGCCGATACCGTCCAGGCCGGCGTGGCCACGACCGACGGTGCTGACACCGATCTGGAGAACGTGACCTTCCCGGTCGCCGACGCCCCGACCCTGTCCGCCGCGGTCGCCCTGGCGCTCGCCGGTGATGAGGACACCGCGGCCACCGCCCTGGCTGATGATCTTGACACCACCACCGATGCAGCCACCACCACCCCGGTCTTCGCCGCCCTCGAATCCGATGAGCTGCCCGGTGGTTACACCTTCAGCCCTGTCGACGGCGCGGAGCTTCCCGTGTGGGTCATCCCGGTCAATGCGGGAACAGGGCTCTCGGAGGATCAGGCCCGTGCGGGTGCCGAATTCGCCTCCTTCACCACTGACACGGGTGACGCGGGTGAAGCCACCGATACGGCCGCATATGCCACTGTCGTGGACCGGGCGCGGGCGCTCGCCGAGGAGCCCGACGCTCCGGCCGTCGAGGCCACCACCGGGGCACCCTCCGACACCCTGATCGTCCAGGACACCTCCGGGAACATGGACAGGGTGGTTGATGGCACGCAGGAGTCCTACCACACCGTCGTCAGCCGGGTCCTGTCCGATCTGGCCCGAGAGACCGGTGGGCTGGGCAACCAGGTGGCGCTGAACAACTACTCCTCCCCCATCAACCCCGGGGTCACCCGCGGGTGGCGTCCGAATATCTCCTTCCCGGATGCGTCCAACGGCACCAACGCCGCCAACGCCATCGCCCGTTTCGGTACCGGTGGAGTGCCGCTGACCCGCGCCGCAGCGGTGGCCGCCGCCGATATCGCCTCCGAGCACGCCGCCACCTCCGGCCGTGAGGTCCGGGTTGTGCTGGTCACCTCAGGTTCTGCCAGTGACTACAGCGATGAGGCATTCCTGGCTGATATCCGTGCTGCAGGTGGGGACAACGTCACCTTCCACGTCGTCCATGTCGGCTCCAACCCTGTGGACCAGGTGCTGACCGACTACGCCATCTCCACCGGTGGCACCGCCGTCGCCGCCACCACCCCGCAGGACATCGATGCCACGCTGCGGGCAGCGTTCGGTTTCTAACGCAGGAAAACACCCAAGCCATGCCCGGGATTATTCCCGGGCATGGCTTTTTCTTTGAGCAAGTTACCCGGTATCACCTGCGCAAATAGATGATGTGGGAAAACATAGGTAATTTCTACTGCCATGTAACATGTTAAGAGGTAGGCTCTGACTATGACCTGCATCATAGTGTGCGAGCGAGGATCCCCACCCCGCTCCTCACAGGGCAGGCAACAACCCACAAAAGAGACCCACTACCTCGACATTCCAGGGAGCACCCGATGAAGAAAACAGCACCTGTCCGCCTGCTCACAGCCATCGGCGCAGCCGCGCTCGCCGCCACACTGGCCTCCTGTTCGAGCTCTGAAAGTACTGATCTACTCGGACAGATTGAAAGTGGCGCGGTCACCCTGGGCGCCAAATACGATCAGCCCGGCCTGGGGTTGCGCAGTCCGGACGGGGCGATGAGCGGTCTGGAGGTGGACATCTCCACGTATGTGGTCAACTCCATCGCCGATGACAACGGCTGGGAGCACCCTGAGATCACCTGGCGGGAGACCCCTGCCGCCCAACGTGAAACCTTCATCCAGAACGGTGAGGTCGCGATGATCGCCGCCACCTACTCCATCAATCAGGCGCGACTGGAGACGGTGAATTTCGGTGGTCCCTTCCTGGTCACCCACCAGGCACTGATGGTGCGCGAGGACGATGACCGCATCCAGGACATGGACGATCTGAACAATGATCTCATCCTCTGCTCCACCGCCGGATCAGTCCCATCCCAGCGTGCGAAGGAGGCGATCCCCGGCCTGCAGCTCCAGGAATACGACACCCCGTCGTCCTGCATCGAGGCCCTGGACCAGGGCAGCGTCGATGCCATCACCACCGACGCGACCATCCTGTACGGCTACGCCCAGTACTACCCCGGTGATTTCCGCATCGTGGAGATGATCAAGGACGGCGAGCAGTTCACCGATGAATACTATGGGATCGGACTGGCGAAGGGGGATGACGAGGGCACCGAGGCCATCAACACCGCGTTGCAGAAGATGTATGACGACGGCACCTTCGATCGCCTCCTGGAAGCCAACTTCGGAGAGAATCCCGAGGTTATCGAATACGGCACCCCCGGCGACTTCACCGGTATCGAGTAAACACCACCACCCCACTTAAGGAATGATCATGGGTTTTCACATGCCCTCCCAGCTCCGTGCTGAGTTCTCCCGACGCCTGTCCATCATGTACGGAACAGAGGTTCCCGCCTACACCACGCTCGTCGAGGTCTCCGAGGAGGTGAACCGGGATTTCCTGTCCCACAGAGGCGAGGATGCGGAACGACTGGGGTCCATCGACCGGGTGACCGCTGAACGCCACGGCGCAATCCGCGTCGGCTCCCCCACCGAACTGGCGCAGGTGGCCCGGATTTTCGCGGCCTTCGGCATGCACCCGGTCGGTTTCTACGATCTGCGTGATGCCTCGGCTGCGTCGGTCCCCGTGGTGTCCACGGCGTTCCGCCCGATCACGGCCCCTGAGCTGGCCCAGAATCCCTTCCGGGTGTTCACCTCCATGCTCACCGCTGATGATCCGCGCTTTTTCACCCCGGACCAGCAACAACGACTCCAGGATTTCCTGGCGTCGCGCACGCTGTTCCCCGACGCCCTCGTGGAGCTCGCGGATCAGGCCACCCAGGATGGGGGTCTGGAGGACGGGGATGCGGAGCAGCTGCTCACGCTGGCCACCGCCGCGTTTGAGCTTTCCGACGAACCGGTTGATCACGCCTGGTACCGCGAACTGGAGGCGGTCTCAGCCGTGGCAGCGGACATCGGCGGTGTGGCAACCACCCATATCAACCACCTCACCCCCAGGGTCCTGGACATCGATGAGCTGTATCAGCGGATGGAAGCCCGTGGGATCACCATGATCGATGAGATCCAGGGACCGCCCTCCTGGGAGGGCCCGGATGTTCTGCTGCGCCAGACATCGTTCCGCGCACTCTCCGAGGAACGGACCTTCCGTTTCGAGGACGGCACCATCGGGCCGGGTTCCCTGCGGGTCCGTTTCGGCGAGGTGGAACAGCGTGGCATCGCGCTGACCCCCGCGGGGCGGGAACTCTATGACCAGATGCTCGCCGAGGTAGACCGGAGAAAGGCCGAGACCGGGGACACCCGCATGGCCGTCGCCCGCGCGGTATGGGAGGAGAATCTCCCGGCCACCGAGGCAGGGATGCTCGAACGGGGCCTCGGCTACTTCACCTTCGAGCTGGCGGACCAGCCTGCAAATATCGGTGACACGGTCCATCTGCGGGATCTGTTGGCCGACGGTACCGTCACGGCCACGCCGATTGTCTACGAGGACTTCCTGCCACGCTCTGCCGCGGGCATCTTCCAGTCGAACCTCACCGGTGAGGGATCAAAGGACACCGCACAGGAAGGGGTCGACTACAACCAGGAGGTTCTCTCCACCATCATCGGCAGGCCCATCTTCGATGCCTATGATCTCTACCAGTCCCAGGTCGATGACTCCCTGGCCAGGTTGGAGAAGACCCTCAACACCACGATTCTGACTGTTTAACGCTTGTCTACCACCGGAGGACACCACCCATGACTGACACGTTCGATCTGATCGACGACTGGGGCCCTGAGAAGATCGTTGTGGTGCATGACCACCGCACCAGAATGCGCGGGGTGCTGGTCATTGACAACACCGCCCGGGGAATGGGCAAGGGCGGGACCCGCATGCAACCCACGGTATCGGTGGGTGAGATTGCCCGCCTGGCCCGGGTGATGACCTGGAAGTGGGCCGGGGTGGATCTGTTCTACGGGGGCGCGAAAGCGGGGATCCAGGCGGATCCCGGCTCCCCCGATAAGGAGGCTGTGCTGCGCTCCTTCGTGCGGAAACTCTCCAATGAGGTGCCCGAGGAGTATATCTTCGGCCTCGACATGGGTCTGACTGAGCATGATGCGGCCATCATCACCGATGAACTCGGACGCGGCACCTCCATGGGCACACCCTACGAACTCGGTGGTGTGCCCTATGATCAACTCGGGATCACCGGGTACGGCATCGCTGAGGTGGCTGATGAGGTAGCCCGGTCACAGAACCTGGCGGGCGCATCGGTGGCGATCCAGGGTTTCGGGGCCGTCGGTCACGCCGCCGCGGAACGGCTCCACACGCTGGGTTACCGCGTGGTGGCCATCTCCACGGCACACGGAGCGATTGCCGACCCCAACGGATTGAACATCCCGGAACTGGTGCGTCTGCGGGACGAGGTCGGGGATGATCTGGTGGCCTACTACCCGTGGCTCCGGATTGACCCGGGTGAGGAACTGTTCACGGACGCGGAGATTCTCATCCCCGCCGCCCTCCAGGATGTCATCGATGCCCGTGGTGCCGAGCGGGTGACTGCCCAAATCATCGTTGAAGGTGCCAACCTGCCTACCTCCCCACAGGCCCAGCAGATCCTGCACCAGCGCGGTATCACCGTGGTTCCCGACTTCGTCGCCAATGCCGGTGGCGTTGTCGCTGCCGCCTTCGCCATGGACAACCGCTTCTCCCCCTTCAGGACTGATCCGGAGCAGATCTACACCTCGGTGTCCTCGAAGCTGCGTCTCAACGCCACCACTGTCCTGGGTCGGGCGACGGAGCATTCACAGACCAGTCATGATGCCGCGCGCCAACTATCCCAGGAGCGGGTGCTGGCCGCGATGAAGATCCGTGGCATGTTACCCTCCGGGTAACAGTGCCGACAGCACGTATCCCGTGTCATCCCAAGGTTCGGAGAATACCTGGGATGGCACGGGATACGTGGTTGAGCGGGGTGTGTCAGTTAGGAGGTTCTGCGCTTGCGCCGCGCAGCCAGCTCATCCTGGAAGTTGATGGTCTCGGCGTCGAAGTTGTCGTCGATACGCTCAGACGGGAAGGCGGAGATGTCCCCGGTCAGTTCCTTCATGATGCCGGGAACAGCAATGCCGAACACACCCTGGCCACCACCGAGCAGATCAATGACCTCCTCGTTGGAGCGACACTCGTAGACGGTGGTCCCGTCGGAGACCAGCGTGATGCCGGCGAGGTCATCCACCCCACGGTCACGCAGCTTGTCCACCGCCAGTCGGATGTTCTGCAGGGAGATACCGGTGTCAAGCAGTCGCTTGACGATCTTCAGGACGAGGATGTCCTTGAAGGAGTACAGACGCTGGGACCCGGAACCCCGGGCACCACGGATGGTGGGGACGACCAGTTTGGTGCGTGCCCAGTAGTCGAGCTGGCGGTAGGTGATGCCGGCCACCTGGCAGGCGGTGGGTACGCGGTAGCCCACCTCCTCGTCGGGTCCTACGTCAAAGAGGGATTCCTGCACGGGAAGCTGGGGTGACGCAAAGAGGTCACCCTGAAAGCCTTTTTCTTCTTGCACTGATGTCTCCGATGCTTCAGTGTTGGGGCTGTGATCATTCACAGATGTGAATTATAAGCGTGAAACTTATACTCATTCTGGTAGAAAGCCTAGACCAACGTCAAGCTTTAGGCGCGCGACACGCCACACACCACCCCGTAAAAAACATCGAAAGTAAAGTTTCTAGCTTTTACCTTCCCCGTCTTCGTCCACGTCCTGGCCTGGATCCGTGTCGATGAACAGGTCATCCTCGGTCACCCCGAGGCTCTGCATGAGCTTCTGGAAATCAGCATCGGCCTGGGCATCACCGGAGGCGGATTCACCGGGGAATACCTCATCATCGACGGTGGTCTCGATCATGATCCCGAAGTAGGCCTCCATGTCCTCCTGGTTCACAAACACCGCACACTGCTGGAGGATCTCCTCATCTGCGGCGATGGGAAGTTCCAGCAGTTCGGAGAGCATGAGGATGTCACTGGGACGGGCATCGAGCTCCTCCCCCTCGGAGGTGATGACCGAGGCCATGAAGACACCCTCGAAATGGCTGACGATGCGCAGGTTGCTCACCCAGGGGCCGTTGCGGGTGAAGGCATCCGCGAGGAGTTCATGCACACCGGGGCGGCGCGGGCGGTAACCGGAGTGGTACGCCTGGATCCGCAGGGCATCGTCCTGGTCCATCCAGATCGGGAGGACCTTGTTGCCGTCCTCCCAGCGGAAAACCGCGCAGGTGAAACCGTCCGGCTCCATGGTGTGGATGCCGTGGAACTGCAGTTCGACGAAGTTGGTTTCCATATCAGTACCCCAGCTGTTCGCGGGTTGCGTTTTTCACCAGTGAGGCATGCAGGGAAACCACGAGGGAACACATCTGCTGCGCCAATTCCTCCGCGCGCTGGCGGGCCACATCGCTCTTACCGCGGGCGACCGGGTCGGCGACCTGGGTGATCAGGTCGGCCTGACGGGTGGCGGTGTTGCCGAGGGAGCGTAGCTGGTGTAGGTCGAAACCCATCTCCCGCAGGGCGGCGGCGGTGTTGGCGATGAGAACATCATCATGGGTGAAGAAGCCGGCGGCGTCCGGTTTGATCAGCTTGGCGGATACCAGCTCAGCGATGGTCTCCACGGTGACACCGGCCTTCTCAGCGACATCGCTGTCGGTGAGCCTGGTCAGTGCCGGGGCGCGGAACTTCTCTGGGCTGACCAGGGGTTCGGAGGCACCGGCACCGAGGATGGCGGTGACTGAGCCGTTGTCCATGGCCTCGAGCTGTTCGCGGATGACCTTCAGCGGGAGGTAGTTGTCGCGCTGGGTGACCAGGATATACCGCAGCCGCTCCACATCGGATTCGGTGAACCGGCGGTAACCGGAGGCGGTGCGCTCCGGGGTGATCAGACCCTCGGATTCCAGGAACCTGATCTTGGAGACGGTGACATCGGGGAATTCCGCATGCAGGCGTTCAAGAACCACACCGATGGACATGGTCTTGTTCTTCTTGGCTACCCGGGACGACCCCGGCGACTCGGACGCGGGTACCCCGCTGTTCACGTCGGCTGCTGTTCTACGAAGTGCGCTCACGATGGTGCTGTTACCTGCTGGTACTAGAGGGGTGGACGGGGGACACGGGGATACATGTTACGGGTTGGCACCCTGCATGAATGCGACAGGGTATACACAAAACGGTTGCAAGATGGGTGATCCTGCAACCGCTATGAGTTGAACCGTGTGTGCGTAGCTCCCCTACGCTGCCGGGCCGGCGAGGAAGACCAGACGGAACTTGCCGATCTGGATCTCATCACCGGTCTGGAGCACCTGCGAGTTGCGTGGTTCGCGGTTGACGTAGGTGCCGTTGAGGGAACCGACGTCGACGACCTCGAACTCGCCCTCGTTGATGCGGAACTCCGCGTGCCGACGGGAGACCGTGACATCATCCAGGAAGATGTCACTTTCCGGGTGGCGACCAGCGGTGGTGGTGGGCTGATCCAGCAGGAAACGAGCGCCGGCGTTGGGGCCACGCTTCACCACGAGAAGTGCGGAACCCGCGGGGAGATTGTCAGCGCCAGTTGCGGCGGGAGCGCTGGTGGCACCCGACATTTCCTTCAGCAGATCGGCGCGGAAAACCGAGGTGGTCTCGACCTGTGGCTCCGGTGTGCCAGTGTTGTCGCTCATTGAAATTCCTCCGTGTCGACATTGTTCTTAACGTAATTCATCATAGCCCGTGCGCGTGGACGACGGGCGCAAGAACCCTCATCAGCGGTTTCCGGTTTTCTGAAAGTTTGGTGTGACCTGCTGAAATGAAAACCGAATCAGCGAAAGATATTTCCGATTCCACTGATAACCGAGTTGCCGGAGCCCGCCAGCGGGTTGTCGGAGACCATGTAGGTCCACGTCGCGGACGGACGGGCCAGGCCCGCATCATCCAGGTGTGCACCCCGGTCATCGATGACCACGGAACGGAAGGTCTCCACCGCATCATCGACCGCCTGCTGCGCCAGTGTCTTGAACTCCCGCACGGCGATGCGGTGGTATTCATCCAGCGGGGTCTCACGGGCAATGGCACGCAGGTGGATGGATTCGCGGACATCGTCCATGAGTGCCAGATGCTCGGACCAGTTGAGATCCAGGTGGTAGAGCATGATCTCGCGGGCGGCCTGCTCGAGCACCTCCCGGTCCACCGCCGCGAGCTCCCCGGCGCGCTCGGGGGCGCGCTCGGACAGTTCCTGCCACGCCAGATCGGTGTCCAGAAGGCGTGCACGACGCTCGTCGATGATGACGCGCTGATCGGCGAGCAGCTTGTTGTATTTCCAGGTCTGGGAGTGGATCTCCAGCAGTTGGCCCTCGGTGACGCGTTGGCAGTGGGCCACCCAGTCGCGGACGCGGTTGGAGTCGATCAAGCCGGTGGCATCGGGTTGGGCGGTGACGCTCTCCCCTGCCCCGCCGGTAACCACCACATCATCCTGGAGGGAGACGAAGAACAGGCTGAGGCCCGGATCGCCCTGGCGCCCGGCACGTCCGCGCAGCTGGTTGTCCAGGCGGGAGGTGCGGTGGCGTGCGGTGCCGATGACGGCGAGGCCGCCGAGTTCGACAACCTGGTCGTAGTTCGATTCATCGGGTCCGCCGAGGCGGATGTCGGTGCCGCGGCCGGCCATCTGGGTGGAGACGGTGACGCGTCCTATGTCGCCGGCCTCGGCAATGATCCGGGCTTCCTCAGCGTCGTTCTTGGCGTTGAGGACGCTGACGTTGATGTCGAGGTCGCGGAGGGCGTCGGCGAGTTCCTCGGATTCGGCGACGTCGTGGGTGCCCACGAGGACGGGTTGGCCGGTGTGGTGCAGGTGGGCGATCTCCTCGACGATGGCGCGGTTCTTCTCTGCCATGGTGGCGTAGATGCGGTCAGCTTCGTCGAAACGCTTGAGGGGGTTGTTGCGTTCGATGACGGAGACGTGCAGGTCGTAGAAGGTGCGCAGCTGGTCGGTGGCTTCGACGGCGGTGCCGGTCATGCCGCAGACCATGGGGTATCTGCCCACCAGTGCCTGGAGGGTGATGGTGTCGAGGATGCGGCCGCCCTCGGTGACGGCGAGGCCCTCCTTGGCTTCGACGGCGGCCTGGAGGCCGTCGGGCCAGCGCTGGAGGTCGGCGACGCGTCCGCGGGAGGCGTCGATGAGTTGGACCTTGCCGTCGCGGACGATGTAGTGGATGTCGCGGATGAGCAGTGCCTGGGCGTGCAGGGCGAGGTTGACCTGGACGAGGGTGGTGCCCACATGGTCGTCGTCGTAGAGGCTGGTGATGCCGAGGGCCTGTTCGAGGGCGGTGGCGCCTTTGTCGGTGAGGAAGACGTTGCGGCGGTCCTCGGAGACGGTGTAGTGGTCGTTTTCCTTCAGGCGGCGCACCACCTCGGTGATCTTGCCGCGGGGGGCGTGGCCGGGTTGGTTGCCGGCGAGGACGAGGGGGACGAGGGCTTCGTCGACAAGCACGGAGTCCGCCTCGTCGATGATGGCGACATCGGCGCGGCGCTGGACGGCATCGGACCGGCGTGTTGTCAGCTGGTCGCGCAGGACGTCGAAGCCGATCTCGCTGACGGACCCGTAGACCACATCGCAGCGGTAGGCCTCGCGGCGCTGCTCCGGTGTCATGGTCTCGGAGATGGCGCCGACGCTCAGGCCGAAGAATTCGACCAGGGGGCGCATCCATTCGGCGTCGCGCACCGCGAGGTAGTCGTTGATGGTGATGGAGTGGACGGTCTTGCCCTGCAGCCCCAGTCCGGTGGCGGCCATGGCCCCGACCAGGGTCTTGCCCTCGCCGGTGGCCATGTGCACCACATCGCCCTCGATGAGACGCAGCACCGCCTGGGATTGCACCGGGAAGGGACGCATGCCGAGGGTGCGGTGCGCGGCGATGCCGAGGACCGCCAGCAGTTCGGCCGGGTCCTGGGGCGTGCCATCCCCGACCAACGTCCGGGCACGGGCGGCGAGGTGGGCGTCGTCAAGCGCCTCCAGGTCGCGGGTGTGCACCTCGGCCTGGTCGACGATCGCCAGGCTGCGTTTCTGATTGCGACCCTGTTTGCCGCCGAGTGCCTTCCAGAACCAGTCGAAACCAGCCACGCTCAAACCTCCAGTGAGCTCGATGAGTACATCCATCCGACTTTAACCCACACCACATGGTTTCCGGGTGGCCGACTCCCGTTTTAGTGACCTGGGTTGCTTGACAGTGCAATCTTGTCCAATAAGACACCGTTTGTGCCGTGACCTGCAGGAAGGATCCACCTAGGGTGGAGACGTCTGGTCTCAAATAACCATTGGAAGGTGCATGCCGTGCATTCGGTGAGTGTGAAGGTTCCGTCATCAGAGGGTCTGATGATGGCGGCCACCCTGGATCTACCCGCGACCACACCGGTTGCGTATGCGATGTTCGCCCATTGTTTCACCGGATCCAGGTTCACGCCGGGTGCGGCGCGGGTGAGCAAGGCGCTGGCGGAATCCGGTATCGCGTGTCTGCGTTTTGATTTCCCCGGCCTCGGCCAGTCGGAGGGTGATTTCTCGGAGACGACCTTCAGCTCCAATGTCCGTGACATCATCGCCGCGGCCACCTGGCTGGAGGACAACTACTCGGCACCGCAGCTGCTCATCGGGCATTCCCTGGGTGGTGCGGCGGCGCTCAATGCGGCGTCCTCGATCAGTTCCCTGCGTGGTGTGGCCACCATCGGTGCGCCCTTCGACCCGGCGCATGCGGTCCTGCACTTCGCCGACCGCATCGGTGACGTGGATGAGCAGGGCGCGGTGGCCCTGACCCTGGGTGGGCGCGAGGTGACCATTTCCCGTGAGTTCCTCGAGGATCTGGCTGACACCAACCCGGTCGACCACCTGCGTCGACTGCGCGCACCACTGCTGCTGGTGCACTCCCCGATCGACCAGACCGTCGGCGTGGACAACGCCCAGAAGATCTTCCAGGTCACCCGCTACCCGAAGTCGCTGGTGTCCCTGGACAAGGCCGATCACCTGCTCACCCGCGACGGGACCGCCCAGCGGGCAGCACGGATCATCCGCAACTGGATCGATCCGTTCCTCGTGCCGGAGAATGAGATCGCCGACCGCGGCCCCCTGCCCGCGGACGTGGCCACCGCCACCTCAATCGGGACCACCCGCTACGCCGACGAGGTCCGTACCGGGCGCCACAGCTTCATCACCGACCGGGAGAAGCAGGCCGGTGGGCGCGACCTCGGCTACACGCCCGTCTCCCTGCTGGTCGCCGCGCTCGCTGCCGCGACGTCCCAGCAGATCCGCCACGCCGCGCGCGAGGCGCGCATCACCGAGCTTGACGACGTCCAGGTCACCATCTCCCGCGTCGTCTCCGGCAATGGTGCCCCGACCACCCTGCGCCGCAGCATCGCCCTGGTCGGTGCCCTGAGCCCAGACCAGCGCCGGGAGCTCCTGGCCGCTGCCGGCACCTCCGAGGTTGAACAGATGCTCAGCCACGGGGTCATCATCGACGACGAAGATTAGTCAACAAGGAGTAGAAGAACACACCATGCCCTACGACTACGACCTGCGCTGTCCCTGCGGCACCGGCCTCACCTACGGACAGTGCTGCCACCGCTACCACGCCGGCAACCACCACGCCCCCACCGCCGAGGCCCTCATGCGCTCCCGGTTCACCGCCTTCGCCGCCGGTGAGACCGACTACCTGCTGGACACCTGGGACCCGGCCACCCGCCCTGCGGAACTGACCCTCGACGACCGGTTAGAGTTCTACCGCCTGGAGATCCTCGAGACCGAGGGCGGTGGCCCCTTCGATGCCACCGGACGCGTGAAATTCCAGGCCTTCTACCGCGGGCTTGCCGACGGCGTACAGGAGGAGGACTCCACCTTCCGCAAGATGGACGGACGCTGGGTCTACTCCCTCGGGGATGTCGCCGAATAAGGCGTGGGGCGGGTCGGTCTTTCCGGCCGTGCAATGAGCCCTTCCACCTGCCGATTTTCATTTCATGATCACACTGGTGTAACCTGATCACGTTGCCGCAGAGCAAACAGGATGGTTCCCAGCCTGTATTGTGTCAGTATCATGTGGAAACGGCGGACTGTGGCGCAGCTTGGTAGCGCACTACACTGGGGGTGTAGGGGTCGCAGGTTCAAATCCTGTCAGTCCGACAAATAGCAGGCCAGAAAGTGAAGTTCACTTTCTGGCCTTTTTCTTTGTGCATCCTCGCAGGGCAGGGACGCTCAGGGATTGTCGAAAACGCACCGGAAACCGGTGTTCCCCGAGGTGGAATCCGGGGTATTCGAATTGCGGGCTGCCACCCGGTATCTGTTGCAGTAGGAATCATGGCAGAGATATGAGCCGCCGCGCATCACCCGGCGCGCACCGGTATCCGGTCCCTGCGGGTTGATGGAGGAAGTACGGGAGTAGTACTCCGCATCAAACCAGTCCTGGCACCATTCCCATACATTCCCTGCCATCTGCCACAGACCGTACCCATTGGGCGTGTAGGTCTTCACCGGTGCAGTGGTGAGGTGACCATCCGCGGCAATGTTCTCCATGGGAAAGCTTCCCTGCCAGATATTGCAGTTCCACCTTCCATCCAGGGCTAGTTCATCACCCCAGGCATATCGTGCGCCCTGCAGCCCACCCCGGGCAGCGTATTCCCACTCGGCTTCGGTAGGCAGGCGACCACCAGCCCAGGTGCAGTAGGCAACGGCATCATCCCAGGAAACGTGAACGACGGGGTGGTCTTCAAGCCCGTCCAGGGTGGACCCGGGGCCGTTGGGGTGCTGCCAGTTCGCACCTTTGACCGCCAGCCACCAGGGCACGCCGGGAACCTGGCGGAGAACATCATCGCGACGCCCCTGGAACGCTGCGTAAAATACAGCCGAGACACCATAGCGTTCCGCTGTCGTGGTATATCCTGTGGCCTCGATAAATCGTCCGAACTCGGCATTCGTGACCGTGGTGACATTAATGCTGAAGGGGGTGAGATGAACCTCATGCACTGGCCCCTCCCCGTCCGCCGGGTACCCCTCCCCGTGATGATCGCCCATGCGGAAAGCTCCACCCGGCAGTGTCACAGCATCGCGGGAGTGTTCCGGGTTGCATGGAGTTGTGGGATTGACAGGATCTGATAAATCCCGGGTGGTGGTACGCCATTGTGCGCCTGACGGGGAACAGCAGTTACTCACGGGCATCATCCTCAGTTTGCAGGGCCGGTGGCCCAGTCGATGGCGAACCACCCTTCGGCAGCGGCAGGGGCAACCTCATTGACTGCAGTGAAATCTACGGGTACCACGCCGTTATCCCGGGCATAGTCATCCCACTTTGCAGCGAGCTCCTCAGCAATCTCTGGATGTTCGGCGATGACATCGGTGGTCTCTCCTGGATCATCGGCAAGGTTGTAAAGGGCCCAGTCGCCCGTCCCGCCCATGGGGATCGGGGTGAAGATGAGTTTCCAGTCTCCGGAACGGTAGGCCCGATGACCGAAGTGTTCTGTCCCAAAGTCATCATCGCCGATGATCTCCGAGGTGCCTTCCAACACCGGTCGGACAGAGTCGCCCAGGAGGTTGTTGATCGCGTTGAGGTCGCCACCGGCATAGTCAGCGAAGGTGGGATAAAGGTCGGTGATGTGGGCGAAGGTGTTCACGATACGACGTTCCTCGGCCCCACCCGGGGCCTTGATGATGGCGGGCACACGTGTGCCACCTTCAAAGAGGGTGTTCTTGGCCTGGAAATACGGCCCCGAGGATACCTGGGCATTGGGCAACCCCATGGAAGGGAAGGAACCCTGTTCTCCGTAGGTTGAGACGTCCCCGGTCAACGGGTAAACCTGGTCGTGCCACCCGTCAATTGATGCGTGGGGTTCATACATCAATTGAGTACTGGCCGAGGCGCCATTGTCACTGACCACGGCGATGAGTGTGTTGTCGTATTCGCCTGTGTCCTTCAGATGGTCGATGACACGTCCGATCTGATCGTCGGTTTCCTCGAGGACAGCCGCGTAGACCGCCATGCGGTAAGCCATGTCGGTTTGCTGTTCCGCGGTGAGGGTATCCCAGCTGGGGACCTGGTCCGGCCACCGGGTGGCGACATCAGCATCAATCAGACCGATCTCTGCCATACGCTCAATACGCTGGGTCCGGAGCTCCTCGTAGTTGTATCCGTCGAGGTAGGCATCGAGGTACTTGTCGATGAGTTCCTTGTTCTCCACATGCAGAGGATCGTGTGGGGCGGTGTATCCGAGGTAGGTGAAGAACGGCTGGTCCGCTTTCACGCTCTGGTCAACCTGCTGGAGGACCTCGTCGGTGTAACTACGGGTGGCGAAGAAGTCATCGGGCAGCGTATCGAGGGTCTCGCCATTGCGCTCATAGACAACCGTATTCACCGGTTCCACAGGACGGTTGAACAGGCGGAGGGCATCCGGGTAATAGGAGGCACCGGCATCATACATGGTGAAGTTCTGGTCGAATCCCAGCGCGGAGGGACGCTGTTCCTCTTCCCGCCCCAAGTGCCACTTGCCCACCTGATAGGTGTCGTAACCAGTATCGGACAACACTTCTGCAATCCCGGTGAATTCACCTTCGAGGCTTCCCTTGTACCCCGGGGTGTCCTGATCCACGCCGGGGGGTGCCATCCCCTCCATTGATCCCAACCCAACGCGGTGTGGGTCCTGCCCGGTCATGAGCGCTGCCCGGGTGGGAGCACATAGTGGGGTGGCGTGGAAGTTGGTGAACTGGACCCCCTCCTGCGCCAAGGCGTCGATGTTGGGGGTTTCCGCTTCTCCACCGTAGGCCCCCAGATCTGAGTAGCCGAGGTCATCAAGGAGGATCATCATGATATTGGGTTGATCCTGGTTTTCAGCTACGGGGGTGATTGCAGCCGTATCGGTGGCGGCGGTGCTTCCGCAGGCGGTGAGTGCTACAGCTGTAGCCAAGCCCAGTCCAGCTAGGGCGAATCGGTAGGGGCGTGTAGAGGGGGTATAGGCCATGTCAATGCTCTTTCTTCAGGACCAAGGCGGGTGCCTCAGGGGCAACCACATGGAGTTTCAAATCACATTAGACAATTCAAAGAGTTTGAAGTCACAATCCTTGCTTGTTCGTCATGCGCCCGGCCTGGGGAGCAAATACAAGCAGTTCACATCCCGAACACAGTGTTTCAACTGCGCATTCAGCCACCCCTGATGGGCAGCGCCCCTATCCCCCAGGGGTGTATATCAGGGTGTATCTACGGGCCGCGTGGGTGAGGTAATAGCCGAGCATTCCGACCACACTAACTGTGGGACGAGAGCAAGATTCGGATCCCTAGATAAACAGCAGCAGACTGATAGCCATGACGGCCATGCCAGCGACCAGGCCGTAGATGGCGGTGTGGTGGCGGCCGGAGCTGATCGCGGTGGGCAGCAGCTCATCGAGGCTGATGAACACCATGATGCCGGCGACGGCGGCAAAGGACAGGCCCATGGCCTCCGGGCCGAGGAACGGCATGAGCAGGATGAAACCCACGGCCGCGCCGGCGGGTTCGGCCAGGCCGGAGAGGGTGGCCCATTTCAGGGCCTTCCCGCGGGAGCCGGTGGCCTCGCGGATGGGGACAGCCACGGCGATGCCCTCCGGGATGTTGTGGATGGCAATCGCGACGGCGACCGGGATGGCGATCTTGGGGTCGGTCAGGCCGGCGACGAAGGTGGCGAAACCCTCGGGGAAGTTGTGGATGGAGATCGCGATCGCGGTGAGTACTCCGGCCCTCATCATCCGGCTGCGGCGTTCATAACCACCCACCGCGCCGCCCACGGTGGACGGTTCGTGGGGGTTGATGGCGGTGGGCACCAGACGGTCGATGACGGCGATGAGAGCAATGCCGGCGAAGAAGGCCCCCACTGCCGCCAAATTGCCGCCCCGCGCACCCCAGACGCTGGTAAGTTCCTCCACAGCCTTGGGCAGTATCTCCACGAAGGAGATGTAGAGCATCACGCCCACGGAAAACCCGAGTGAACCGGCGAGGAACCTCTCCCCCGGGGCTTTCCGGGAGATGGCGATGACGCCACCCACACCGGTCGCCAGTCCTGCGAACAGCGTCAGGCTGAACGCGAAAATAATATTGGGCCAATCCATGCCTCTGAATCCTAATGTTCAACGGCATGAACATTCAACCCGCCACGCCTCCGCCTCCCGTGTTACCTGCCCACACTCCACGCCGCCCACAGCCGGTGGTAGATCCCACCCCGGGCGATCAGGTCCCCGTGGGTGCCCTGCTCCACGATCCGTCCCCTATCCATCACCAGGATCTGATCGGCCCGGGATGCCTGGTCGAGGCGGTGTGCCACCACCAGGGCGGAGCGGTCGCGGGTGACCTCCTCGGCTGCGGCCTCCAGGGCCCCGGCACCGGCGGATCCCGCCTCGGCGGTGGCCTCATCCATGATGACGATCGCCGGGTCCAGCAGCAGCACCCGCGCCAGTGCCAGCTGTTGGGCCGCCACCGGTTCCAGCTGGATGCCACGTGCACCCACCACGGTGTCCAGGCCATCGGGGAGTTTGTCGAACCAGTCCCCGGCCTGCACACGCTCCAGCACAGCGAGGAGTTCGGCGTCGGTGGCCCCGGGTCTGGCCAGGGTGAGATCCTGGCGCAGGGTCCCGGAGAAGACATGGACCTCCTGGCTGACCATCGCCAGACGGGCGATGCGCTCGCGGTCGGAGAGGGTGGCGACGGGGAACCCGTCGACAAGCACCTCGCCCTCGTCGGGCACGCGCAGGCCGGCCACCAGGGCTGCCACCGTGGTCTTACCGGCGCCCGAGGCGCCCACCACCGCGACCGTCTCCCCGGGGTGGATGTGCAGGTTGACATCGCGCACCGCCCAGTTGCCGCCGTAGCTGAAACTCACGTTGCGCAGCTCCACGCGGCCCTCCGGCGCGGATGCCCCGCTGTCGGGGACCGGCACCGGCGGGTCGGCCACCACACCGACGATGCGCGCCAGCGAGGCGTACCCGGACTGGACGGTGTCGAGCACGCGCATGAACATGTTCATCGGGCCGCGCAGACGGATGAGCATCAGCAGCGCACCGGTGACCGCCCCCACGGTCATGTCCCCGCCGGCCACCAGCCGGTAGCCGATGAACAGCCCGAGGGCGAGCATGAGAAACTCCGCGCACAGCATCCACGTGGTGAGGATGAGCATGGTGGTCCGCGCGCGGATACCACGGGTGACCACCGTCCAGGAGGCGTTCTCGATGCGGGTGTGCATCTCCTCCTCCATGGAAAACGCACGCACGGTGGCCCGGCCCCGGATGGCCTCCAGCACGCGCCGGGCCCGCTCTGCCATGGCGGCGCGTTCACGGGCGTAGCGACCCGGCGCGCGGCCCAGGTAGTGGCGTGAGGCGAGATAGTAGACCGGCCCGACCAGCACCGGGATGATGATGAACCGCCAGTCCATGGTGAACAGGGTGATGGTGGTGGCCAGGATGGTGAACATCGAGGAGGTGAGGATCGGGATGGTCTCGGTGACCGCGGAGGAGAGTTCCGCGACGTCATCGGTGGAGCGGCTGACCAGGTCGCCGGTGCCGGCGTCCTCCACGCGGTGGGTGGGAAGCCCAAGCGCGGTGCCGACCATATCCTCGCGCAGGTTGGCGATGACCCGTTCTGCCATGCGCACCACGAGGTAGAAGCCACTGGCGCTCAAGACCCCGCCGGCTACGGCGATGCCCAGCAGCAGCCCGCCGGTCTGCCACAGCTGCTCCGCGGGTTGGTCCTGGGCGACCAGGTCGACGATGCGGCCGAGCAGCCTCGGCACGTTGACGGTGGCGAATGACCCCGCGCTGAGCAGCACGATGGCCAGGGCGAACCAGCGGCCGGCGCGCGGGATGCGCGCCAGTTGCCTGCCCACCTCGTGCCTGACCTGCGGCAGGGTGGCCAGGGGGAAGCTTAACGACGCCTTATCCATCGGCTCTGTCCTCTCCCGCTGGAACCTCTGCGAGGAGTGTGGCCAGCTCCGCCGGGTCCAGCTGCTGGTCGGCCACGGCCTTCCAGGCGGGTGCCTCGCTGAACACCACGGTGACCCGGTTCCCGCGGAAGGCGGCGACCTGCCCGGCGATGTTCTGCTCGGTCACGGAGTCCACCGCGGTGGTGGGGTCCTGGAGGATGAGCACTTCGGCATCGGCGGCGATCGCCCGGGCCAGTGCCACGCGCTGTCGCTGGCCACCGGAGAGCATCCGTCCGCCCTCCCCGACCACCTTGTCCGCACCTCCGGGGATGTCATCACAGGAGGCCACCCGGATGGCCTCATCGGCGATGGCCCGGTCCGGGTGGACATTGTCGGCGACGGTGCCGTCGAAGAGGTCGGCTGCATGCGGGGCGACAATCACCCGGGTACGCGGCAGGGATTCCAGTGCGGAGATGATCGGGTCGGGATCCACCTGCGAGTTGGCACCCACCACGGTCACACCGCGGGGCAGACGTGAGATGATCCGCTGCGCGGTGTCGGCCTCCAACTCGGAGGTGCGCTCGAACTCCGCCCCCAGCACCTCGCGGATGCGTTTCGCCGAGGCCTCCGCGGATGCCCAGCGCGAGGCGACATTCTTACCCAGCATGGTCATCGGCATGATGAGGAACTGCGTCAGGCCGACGACGGTGATGAGCTCACCGATACTCATCTGCCCATTGAGGGCGAGGAAACCGGCGGCGATGCCGATGCCCGCCACGAAGATCGCCCCGCTGGCCTCGGTGACACCGTTGAGGCGTGCCTCGGCGGCACTGGCATAGACGGTCTTGCGGTAGGCGTTGGTGGAGACCTCCTCATAGCGGCGTCTCACCGTCACGATCGCCCCAAGTCCTTTGAGGATCCGCAGGCCCTGCACCACATCCGTGGCGGTGGCCGAGGCCTGGGCGATCGCCTTCTGCCGCTCCACGGACCTGGCCTGCAGGGGGCGGGCCGTGCGCAGGGCGATGATCACCAGCACAGGCCCGCCCAGGAGCACCGCCAACCCCAGCCACGGACTGATGAGGAAGGTGAGGGTGGCACCGTAGATGATGGAGGCCACCTCCGCGACGGGGAACACCGTCATCATCACCACATCACCGACCCGCTGGGTATCACTGGAGGCCACCGACAGCAGGCCACCGGCCGTGCGACCCCGCCCCCTGAACCCCCGGGGATCCTGGATGCGGTCGGTGACCATGGTGCGCAGATCATGGCTGACCAGCTGCTGGCTGCGCACCATCATGTAGCGCGCCACCCAGTTCACCGAGATGGAGGTGGCAAACAACAGCAGGAGCATGAGGATCCAGAACCCCAGGCGCCGCAGATCCCCCACGGCGATCGCCTCATCAACCGCCCGGCCGACCACCACCGGGGTGAGACCATTACAGACAAAGGTGATGGCCATGCCCACCGAGGCGATATAGCTCCACGGGCGTTGGGACAGCGCCACCTTCAGCGTCCACATCCGGGCATCAAGTGGTGGCATCCGGGACGGTTGCGCGCCGGGCCCGGGCAGCGCCGAATAATCGACGATGCTGCCGTTACCGGGCGTTTTCATTGGTACAGACACAAGATCTGATCCTAACCCATGGGTGGGTGTGTCGATATATCGTTAAACCCTGTGCGCCGGTGCGGATAAGATAACTCTCAGACATGACTGAACCACGCTCCCCCCTGCATCCCCTGCATCCACCGATCCCCCCGGTCTCCCGGCGAGACGCGCCGGTCTTCTCCGGAGCCGCACACCGCGCCACCGCGGGCCTGGCCTTCACCGAGGGCTCCGACACCTACGAGGATGTCCGCCCCGGTTACCCGACAGAGATCCTGGACCTTGCCGCAGGGTACGGCCGGGTCCTGGATGTCGGGGCGGGCACCGGTAAACTCACCGGCCAGCTCGACCGCGCCGGTCACGATGTCGCCGCCCTGGACCCCAGCATGGACATGCTCCGCGTGCTGCGGCGCAACCATCCCCACATTCCCTGCTGGCAGGCCACGGCGGAACACACCGCTCTGGTTTCCGGGGCGGTGGATCTGATCACCTGCGCCCAGACCTGGCACTGGGTGGATGTCCCGGCGGCCTCCGCGGAATTCGACCGGGTGGTGGCTAACGGCGGTGCGGTGTTGCTGGTGTGGAACAACCTGGACACCCGGATCCCGTGGGTGCACCGCCTCAGCCGGATCATGCATGCCGGTGATGTGCTCAAACCGGGATTCCTCCCCTCGGTGGGTGCACCGTGGCGGATCACCCGGAAGGTGCGCACCACCTGGGAGCAGCACCTGATCCCCGAGCAGATCATCCAGCTGGCCCACACACGCTCCTACTGGCTGCGTTCCAGTGCAACGACCCGCGCCAAGGTGGATGCCAACCTCACCTGGTATCTCCACGAACACCTCGGGCATGAACCCGGCGCGCAGGTCGCACTTCCCTACCGCTGTGACGGTTTCCTGCTGGAACGGTGACGATGGGATGCAGTGACCCAGTAGTGTGGTTCCCATGACGACCGAGGACACCTTCTACATGAACTGCCCCCCGATCACCGCCCCGGAGACCCTGGAGGTCACAGCGGTGCCCACAGCCGTGGTGTCCTTCGAGGACTTCCCCATGGCCGATATGACCACCGCCTTCGACACGACTTTCGCGGCATTGTTCCCGGCCCTGGTGCAGGCGGGAGTCAATCCCATCGGTGCCCCCTTCTCCCTGCACCACCGCCTGCCCACCGACACCGTGACCTTCGAGCTGGGCATCCCGATTGATGCGCCCCTGAAGGAGGAGATCACCGCCGACAACGGTCTGGTGGTGGGACCATCCATCCTGCCGGCGGGAAAACTGGCACGGGTGTCCTACCTGGGCGAATACCACGGCCTGGGGCCAGCATGGAACACCTTCCTGCAGGGGCTCGGTGAGTCCGGCGAGCAGCTGGCCTTCCCCTTCTGGGAGGTCTACGTCACCGACCCCTCCCAGGCCATTGAACCGGCCGTGATGCGCACCGATCTGTACACCCTGCTGGGCTGATCCAGCGCCCACTCCCCCGACAACCCCGACATCGCATCCACGACATGAGTACCGATGTCAGAGTTATGGGGTGGGCACCAATGACAAGACCCCGGAGACCACCATCCCCGGCGCGCTCATCAACGCGCCGGTTCATGGAAGCCCCCGGGGTCTCATCACCACCGGCGGGTCAGCCTACTGCTTCTTGCTGCCCTTGGCACCCTTGCCGCGGCGCTCACGCACGCGGACCGCGATGCGGACCGGGGTGCCGTTGAAACCGAAGCGCTCACGGAACTTACGCTCCAGGTAGCGGCGGTAACCGGCCTCGAGGAAGCCGGTGGTGAACAGCACGATCACCGGTGGGCGGGTGGATGCCTGGGTGGCGAACAGCACACGCGGCAGACGTCCGCCGCGCATGGGTGGTGGGTTCGCGGCGATGGCCTCACGCAGCCAGTTGTTGAGCTGGCCGGTGGAGACACGTCGGTCCCAGTTCTCCAGGGCCTCGATCATGGCCGGTTCCAGGCGCTGCAGGGCGCGGCCGGTCTTGGCGGAGATGTTGATGCGCTTGGCCCAGGGGATGTGGGCGAGCTGGAGATCCAGTTCGCGGTCGAGTTCCCAGCGGCGGTCCTCATCCATGAGGTCCCACTTGTTGAACGCGACGACCAGGGCCTTGCCGGCGTCGGTGATCATGGCCAGCACGCGCTGGTCCTGTTCGGTGATCGGCTCGGAGGAGTCGATGAGCAGGACGCAGACCTCGGCGGAGTCGATGACGCTGCGGGTGCGCAGGGAGGCGTAGAACTCATGCCCGGTGGCCGTTTTGACCTTCTTGCGCAGACCGGCGGTGTCGATGAACTTCCACATCTTCTGGTCCAGCTGGATGATGGTGTCAACCGGGTCGACGGTGGTTCCGGCGACATTGTCCACCACGGAGCGTTCCTCACCGGCGAACTTGTTCAGCAGTGAGGACTTGCCCACGTTCGGCTTGCCCACCAGGGCCACGCGGCGTGGTCCCTCGACGATGGACTTCGCGCGGGGTTCCTCGGGGAAGGACGCGAGGATCTTGTCCAGGACGTCGGCGCCGCCACGGCCGTGCTGTGCTGAGACCGGGAACGGATCGCCCAGGCCGAGTGCGTAGAACTCGGCCATGTCGGCCCACTGGGAGTCGGAGTCGAACTTGTTGGCCACCAGGATGACCGGCACGTCGGCGCGCTTGAGTTTGTGGGCCATCACGGCGTCGGTCTCGGTGACACCGACCTTGGTGTCGACCACGAAGACGATGACATCGGCGCTGGCCATGGCCAGTTCAGCCTGGTGTGCGATGGAGGCGTGGATGCCCTTGACGTTGGGATCCCAGCCGCCGGTGTCCTGCACCCAGAAGCGCTGGCCACCCCAGTCGGAGATGTAGGAGATGCGGTCGCGGGTGACGCCGGGGAAATCCTCCACGACGGCCTCGCGGCGCCCGATGAACCGGTTGACCAGCGTGGACTTGCCCACGTTGGGGCGGCCCACGATGGCGACGGTGCATAGGGACTCCTCGAGGTGTTCCCTGCGTTCGATGCCCAGGGAGCGTTCGATCTCCTCCCATTCCTCGTCGGTGTAGTCCTCACCGAAGTCGGGGGCGGCGAAATCGTCCTCGTCGAAGTCGTAGTCGTCGTCATCATCGACAGCGACATCGGAGTCATCGGACTCCTCATAGCCGAATTCGGAGGGGTCGAAGTCCTTGGAGGCCCAGCCACCGTGGGGGGCGAGCTCCTCCTCGTCGGCGAAGGCGCCCTCGACATCCATTTCACCCTTGGGGGTGTGGTAGACGAAGACGGTGTCGTCCTCTTCGCCCGGCATGTTCTTCTTGTCGATCACTGGTTGCTCCTTTCAGCGGAGGCTTCAGTCAACTGGATCAGATGGGTCAAAACCTCATCCATGGTCATTGCGGAGGTGTCGATGATGTGGGCGTCCTCCGCCGGCTTCAGCGGTGATGCTGCCCGGGTGGAGTCCAGCTCATCGCGCTTGACGACGGCCGCGAGCACCTCGTCGAAGTCGGCGGCACGGCCGGCTGCCGTGTCCTGGTTGTAACGGCGCTGCGCGCGTACCTCCGGGGAGGCGGTCAGGTAGGCCTTGACGGGGGCGTCGACAAGCACGACGGTTCCGATGTCACGGCCCTCGACCACGCAGCGGTGGGCACGGTCGGCCAGGGCGCGCTGCAGGTTCACCAGATTGTCGCGCACCTCGGGGATCGCGGAGACCGCGGACACGTGTGAGGTGACCTCGGGACCACGGATCTCGGTCTGCACATCCACCCCGGCGAGCAGCACCTCGGTGGAGGACGGATCATCGGAGATAGCCAGTGGCAGCGTCGCGGTGGCGGTGATGACGGCCTCGGTGTCGTCCGGGTCGATGCCCTGGTTGAGCACATGCAGGGTGGCCACGCGGTACATCGCACCGGTGTCCAGGTACTTGGCGTTGAGTCGGGTGGCCAGCGCACGCGAGGTGGTGGATTTACCCGTGCCGGAGGGGCCGTCGATGGCGATGATCAGACCGCCGTCAGGCATGTTGGAAATCTCTGTCACAGCTCGACCACCTTGTACAGGCTGGCCAGCTCGGAGGAGTTGAGGGCGCGCAGGGAACCCGGCTTCTGCTCGCCGAGCTGGACGGTGTGCAGCTTGGTGCGCACCAGACGCTCGACGGGGAAACCGGCCTCATCGAGCATGCGGCGCACGATGTGCTTGCGGCCCTCGTGGATCTCCAGACGGATCAGGGACTTGCCCTGGAAGGTGTCGATGACCTGGACGAAGTCGGCCTTGGCCGGGCCGTCCTCCAGCTCGATGCCCTTGCGCAGGGTGGTGACCAGGGTGGGGCCGGCCTCGCCGCGCACGGTGGCCAGGTAGGTCTTGCGGACCTCGTACTTGGGGTGCATGAGGCGGTTGGCCAGCTCACCGTCATTGGTGAGCAGGAGCAGGCCCTCGGTGTCGGCATCGAGTCGGCCGACGTGGAACAGGCGCTGACCGGAGGCGGTCTTCTCGCTGACCAGGTCGCCCACACACGGACGACCGAGGTCATCGCTCATGGTCGAGTGCATGCCACGGGGCTTGTTGAGCACGAAGTACTCAAGATCCTCGTTGATGTTGATGCGCACACCATCGACGCGGATGACATCGCTGTCGGGGTTGACGCGGGTGCCCTGGGTGGTCACGATCGCACCGTTGACCTCGACGCGGCCGTTATCGATGAGGATCTCCGCGTGTCGACGCGAAGCCACACCGGCCTGTGCGAGCACCTTCTGCAGACGGACGCCCTCACCGGAATTGCGGTTGAGGAAACCCTGCGACCAGTCGTCGCCTGCGTTCTGGGTGTTTTTCTGTACGTGTTGTTTTCTGGCAGGTTTCGCGTTGGAGAGGAGGATCTCATCCTTTTTCTGCGCCTGCTGGTTCTGGCGGGTGGTCGGTTTGACAGAGCCGGGCTTGTAACCACGGGACTTGGACCTGAAGCCGCCAGTAGAGCGGTTGCTCTGCTGCTTCTTGTCCGGTGTGCCATCACGGCGAGCGGGTGGGGTCACGTTACGTGTCCTTAATCTAGGTAAAGCGTATGAAGTTGAATCCCTGGCATCCTACCGGATCAACAGGGGTGAACGCCACTTACCCTGGTACGACGCGTGCCTAGAATGCCTCGTCGATGCTCTCGACGTCTGGCAGCAGTGGCGCCAGTTCCGGCAGGCGGTCAAGGGAGTCGATGCCCAGGAGCTCCAGGAACAGGTCCGTGGTGACATACCGGTGCGCGCCGGTGGAGGGCTCGGTATCCACCTCCGCAACCAGGCCGCGCATCTGCAGGGTGCGCATGACACCGTCGACATTGACACCGCGCACCGCCGAGATCTGCGAACGGGTCACCGGCTGGCGGTAGGCCACCACGGCCAGGGTCTCCAGCGCGGCGCGGGAGAGGCGGGACTGGGCGCCGTCGAGAAGTAGCGCCTCAACGACCGGGGCGTTGTCGGGGCGGGTGTACAGGCGCCACCCGCCGTCGGCCTCCCGGAGATCAAACCCGCTGCCCCGCCGGGTGAACTCCCCGGCGATCTCGGTGAGGATCGCCTCCACACCGGCGGTGTCCATGCCGACCACCGCAGCCAGGGTGGCCGCGGGGACGGGGGTGTCCACCACCAGCAGGATTGATTCGATGCGTGAGCGTGCCTGGGAGATGAGGGGCAACTCGGGGGTGTGTGTCATGGTCGAGATGGCCGATCAGGCGATCGGCTGCTGGTTCTCCGGATCGCCCCACTGGCTCCAGGAACCGTCGTAGACCACCACATCCTCACACCCGGCAACCACCGCGGCGAAGGCATCCACGCATGCGGTGACACCCGAACCGCAGCTGAACACCAGTGAGGAGGCCCCCTCGGTCACCTCCCGGAACACCTCCTGCAGCTCCTCAACGGGACGCAGGAAACCCTGTTCATCGGCGACCTCGGTGAACGGCAGGCTCACGCTGCCCGGGATGTGGCCGCGCTGCAGTCCCTTACGCGGTTCGGGGTCCACACCGGCGAAACGCTTGGCGCTGCGGGCATCAACGACCACCCTGTTGGACCGCGCCAGGGCCTTCTCCACACCCTCGATGCCGACGAGGAGATCATGGTTGGGCGTTGCGGTGATGCGTCCACCACCGGTCGGGGTGGACAGTGGCCCGGTGGGGTGTCCCGCCGCAGTCCAGGCCAGCAGACCGCCGTTGAGCACCCCGATGTTGTCCAGGCCCGCGATGCGCAGCAGCCACCACACGCGCGGGGCGACCATCAGGCCGTGTCGGTCATAGACCACCACGGTGGTGTCATCGCTGATGCCGTACCCTTCGAGCAGCTTCTGCACATCTGCGGGCACGGTGTGGGGCAGCGGGGAGCTCTGATCGGAGAAGTCCGCATCGAGATCGGCGAGGAAGGCACCCGGGATGCCGGCGGCGCGGGAGAACTCCGGGTCCCCCATCGATGCGCACAGCACCACCAGGTTGTCATCACTGAGGTGTGTGGCCAGCCAGTCTACGGAGACGACAGGACCGGCGGGAAAGGCCGGGTAGGCGGTTTCACTCGAGGATTCCTGAACAGAAGTCATAACCAGTGATCATACCGGTTGAACCCGGGAGAATGTGGACCGGGGAGTGTGGTTCCCGGGGGTGGACGGGTGTCCATGGCGCCACTACCCGGCGACCATCCGGCCAAGTTCGGGTTTGCAACCTTGGCTATTGGAGGCCCGGACACCGCCGGTGGGGGTGATCAGGGAGATGACAGGCACACCCGCGCCCTGTACCCGAGTGACACCTTCCGCGGTGCACAGTACCCAGCGACCTGGGATTTCACCGGCAATGCAGGTCACAGATTCATATATTTCGTGACTTGCTTCACATTGGGGTGGTTTCATGGTCTACCATTCCTCCATGGCTACCATCACACGCACAGACCGACTGATCCTCGTTCCCCTCACCGTGGAGCTTGAGGATGAAACCCACCAGATCTACTCGGACAACCGGGTGTGGGGCCACCGTCCCCAGGCCCGCCACACCGATCCCAAGGAGACCCGGGAGCTGATCAAGCGCACCTACAGCAGCTGGCAGCAGAAGGACATCGGACCGTGGGGCGTCTACCTGCGCGAGCGCCCCTCCGAGTTCGTCGGGGTCGGCGGGGTCGAGCTTGTCGACGGGAAGGTGTGGGACCTCAAATACCGCCTGCGCCCTGATCTCTGGGGCAACGGGTACGCCTCGGAGATCTCCACCGCCGCACTGACTGCGATCAAGCGCATTGACCCGACACTCCCCCTCACCGCCCGCGTGACCACCAACCACCCGGCATCCTTCCGCATTCTGGAGAAGCTCGGACTGAAGCCGGTGTGGGAGGGCAGGCGTGTCGGCACGGAGCACGCCCCCGAGGAGCCCGATGTGCGTATCTACGCCGACCGGGACCTGGACGAGGACACCCTCAACTTCCTCATCCACCGCCCCTAGCCCCCACCATCATCAACCCCGCATGTGGCCCCCGACCGGGCCGCGCGCGGGGTTATTCCCAGTTGCGGGCGGCCACCACCGCGGGGTCAACCTCCACACCGGTCCAGGCCACGCGCAGGTCACCGAGCGGTTCGGCCTGTTCGGTCTCCACGGCGCGGGCCTTGTACAGCTCGAGCAGGGCGAGGAACCGGCCGATGACCTCCATGGAGTCGGTGCAGTCACGGGTGAGTCGGTGGAAGGACAGGAACTGGTCCACACCGGCGAGCCTGAGGGTGTCCAGGATCCGGCCCGCCTGCTCCGGGACGGAGACCGCCACCTGGTGGATGTGGTCGGTGGACACCGTCTTCGGTGGCCGGGGCCTGAACACCACCGCGGCCAGGTCCCCGAAACTCTCCGCGGTGTGACCGAGGGTGACCGGTGGCAGCAGGTCGGCGAACTGCGGTTCCAGGGCCACCGCCCGTGGGTACCGCCTCCGTGCCTCGCGCTGCCACCGGGCGAACAACTCCGCGACCTGTTTGTAGGCGCGGTACTGCAGCAGGCGCGCGAACAGCAGGTCGCGGACCTCCAGCAGGTCGAGGTCCTCGTCATCGGTGACCTGGCCCCGGGGCAGCAGTCGCGCGGTCTTGAGATCCAACAGGGTCGCGGCCACCACCAGGAACTCGGTGACCTCATCCAGGTCCCTGCCGTGGTCGAGTGTGCGGGTGTAGGCGATGAACTCATCGGTCACCTCGGACAGTGCTACCTCGGTGACATCGAGTTTCTTCCTGGTGATCAGCTGCAGCAGCAGATCGAAGGGTCCCTCGAAGTTGGACAGTCGGACGCGGAAACCACTGCCTTCCCCACCGTCCTCAGTGTTATCGGTTGGCGGTGCGGGCAATGACTTCCTTGGCCAGGTTGCGGTACTGCTGAGCGCCCTGGGAGGACGGTGCCCAGGTGATGATCGGCTCGCCGGCCACGGAGGTTTCCGGGAAGCGGACGGTGCGGGTGATCACGGTGTCGAAGACCTTGTCATCGAAGACCTCCACTACGCGCGACATCACCTCGCGGGCATGTGAGGTGCGCCGGTCGAACATGGTGACCAGGATCCCGAGGATCTCCAGGTCGAAGTTGAGCCGGTCGGCGACCTTCTCCACGGTGTCGTTGAGCAGGGCCAGACCACGCAGGGAGAAGTATTCGCATTCCATGGGGATGAGCACGCCGTGGGCGCAGGCGAGCGCATTGACGGTGAGCAGTCCGAGGGAGGGCTGGCAGTCGAGGATGATGAAGTCATAGTCCTTCATCACCGGACGCAGCGCACGGGCGAGCACCTGTTCGCGACCGACCTCGTTGACCAGCTGGATCTCGGCGGCGGAGAGATCAATGTTCGCGGGGATGACATCCAGGCCCGGCACACCGGTGTGGTGGATGGCCTGGTGGACGGTGATGTTGTTGTCTATCATCACGTCGTAGATGGTCAGATCCACGTCCTCATAGTGCACGCCAATGCCGGCGGTGAGCGCACCCTGGGGGTCGAGGTCGACCAGCAGCACCTTGCGGCCGGCCTCGGCGAGGCAGGCGCCCAGGTTGATGGTGGAGGTGGTCTTGCCCACCCCACCCTTCTGATTGGCCATGGCGATGATCGTCGCCGGGCCGTGCCTGTCCAGGGGGGCGGGCTCGGGCAGTTCACGTATGGGCCGACCGGTCAGGCCCACTGCACCCTCAGAAGCACCATTCATCCCCGAATCACTCACAGTCAAACCTTCTTCCTTGACTACTGTGCCCTACCTCTGGCCCACGCCGCATCATATCCGGCCTCTCCAGTGCTGACAGGTGGCGAATCACCACCCTGTCATTAACCATGGTGACCACCTTACATGCACGATATCGCCCCTTTCGTGATCCCCGCACCCCACACGCCGAAGCCGTCACACATCGGGGAGATGTCAAGAGTTAAGACTTGACCCTTCATGTCTAGTGGCTGCCCGTCCGAGCCCTCCACCCGGGAGCGCTGTCGGTTTCCTTGTTTGTGGCGCCACTGCAGTCAGCACCCCACCCTTGACCGACACCTCAGGCCCTGGGGTGCGCCGACCTCCACACCTGACGGAGGTTCTCCGCGGTGACATGGGTGTAGATCTGTGTGGTGGTCACCGAGGAATGCCCCAGCAGCTCCTGCACCACCCGCACATCGGCACCGCCCTCCAGCAGATGGGTGGCGAAGGAATGCCGCAGGGTGTGTGGCGAGATGTCCTTGGCTATCCCGGCGCGCCCGGCGGCCTTCTTCAGCGCTGCCCAGGCGGACTGCCGCGACAGCGGTCCACCGCGTTGGTTGAGAAACAGCGCGGGGGTTCTGCCCTTGCTCAGGGCAGGTCGTGCCCGCACGAGGTAGTCATCCACCGCGGCGCGCGCCATGGACCCGTAAGGCACCATCCGTTGTTTCGAGCCCTTACCCGTGATCCGCAGGACCTCCGGGGTGTGGGTGACATCATCGACCATGAGGCCGACCGCCTCCGAGATGCGCGCGCCGGTGCCGTAGAGGACCTCGAGCAGTGCGCGGTCACGGATGTCGACGGGCGTGGCGATGTCGGAGGTGGGGATGGCGTCGATAAGCGTTTCCACCTCGTGGACGCTGAGGGTGTCCGGCAGGTGGCGGCCGGTCGACGGTGGGGAGACGTCGGCGGCGACGTCGACACGCACCAGCCCCTCGGCGAGGGCGAATTTGTGCAGTCCGCGCACGACGATGAGCGCGCGCCCGGCGGAGGAGGCCGACAGCGGGGCGCGGCCATCGACACCACGGCGCAGGTCCATCACATACGCCTCGACGGTGGCGGTGGCGATCTCGGAGATATCCCCGATGCGCGCGGCCTCCAGCCAGTCGCAGTAACGCTCGATGTCACGGCGGTAACTGCTCAGCGTGTTGCTGGACAGACCGCGTTCCACCGCCAGATGCGTCAACCAGGTGCGCGCGAGGTCCCGGACCCTCACAGCTTCTTCATGTCCGGCACGATCCCGTCTGCTTTGCGACGCTCCGCCAGCGCCGTCGGCCGGTACCGGAACGGTGCGTTAGTCCCCCGCGCCTCAACGCGTCCGGCGATGACGGCATCGGCGGCCAGGATCCCGGCGATGGCGATCGAGTTGGCGATCTCGCCGTTAAAGATCATGTCCCGTGCCTGGGTCAGCGGGAACCATTCCATGGTCATGTCCGCCTCCTCATTGCCCTGGGCCTCCGGGCGCTCGCTCTGCGTCAGGTCACGGGCGAGGTAGACGCGCACCGCCTCATCACAGAACCCGGGTGAGGTGATCAGGTCGGTGAGCACCGACCACTGCCCCGCCTCCAGGCCGGCCTCCTCGAGCAGTTCACGTTGGGCACCGACGAGTGCGTCCTCATCGGCGATGTCGAGCAGACCCGCGGGCAGTTCCCACAGGCGCTCCTGCACGCAGTGGCGGTACTGACGCACCAGGGCAATCCTCTCACCGTCGAAGGCGACGACCGCCACCGCGCCGAAATGCTCGACGATCTCCCGGGTGGAGGAGGTGCCCCCCGGCATGATGAGCGTGTCCTTGCGGACCGCCAGGATCGGGGACTCGATGAGCAACTCGGAATCGGTGACGGTGAACTCGTGGGTACCTGCGGTAGTCATAGTTCCCACATTGTAGAGGCAGGGGTGGACACGAGGGGGTCAGGCGGCGTTGATGGTGGCGGCGATGGCGGCGGCCACCAGTCCGGAGAACAGCGGGTGCGCCTGGGTCGGCCGGGATTTGTACTCGGGGTGCGCCTGGGTGGCCACCAGGAACGGGTGGACCGCGCGGTCATATTCGACGAACTCCACCAGGTGCCCGTCCGGTGAGGTTCCGGAGAAGATCAACGGGGAGCGCTCCCCGATCTGCGCGCGGTAGGCATTGTTGACCTCATAGCGGTGACGGTGGCGCTCGGAGACGTCCGTGGTGCCGTAGAGCTCCGCGACCAGTGACCCCTGCTCCAGGGTCGCCGGGTAGGCCCCCAGACGCATGGTGCCACCCAGATCCGCCTGCCCGGACACCGCCGCCTGCTGTTCAGCCATCGTGGAGATGACCGGCTGAGCCGCGCCGGGATCAAACTCGGTGGAGGTGGCCTGCTCCAGCCCGGCCTGGCGGGCAGCCTCGATGACCACGCACTGTAGCCCCAGGCACAGGCCCAGCAGCGGGATGCGGTGTTCACGTGCGTAGGTCACCGCCGCGATCTTGCCCTCGATGCCGCGGGCGCCGAACCCGCCGGGGATGACGATGGCATCCAGCCCGCCCAGTGCCGTGGCCGCGCCCTTGGTTGTGGTGCAGTCATCCGAGGTGATCCACGTGATCCTGGTGCGGGTGCGGTGGGCATACCCCGCCGCCCGGATGGCCTCCACCACCGACAGGTAGGCATCCGGCAGGTCGACGTACTTGCCGACGATGCCGACGGTGATCTCCCCCTCCGGGTGGTGGACGCGGTCCAGCAGATCGCGCCACCCGGTCCAGTCCACATCCCTAAACGGCAGGTCGAGGCGACGGATGAGGAAGGTGTCCAGGTGTTCGTTGTAGAGCGTCTCGGGGATGGTGTAGATGGATTCGGAATCCGGGCAGGACACCACGCCGTCGGTGTCCACATCACACATCAGGGCGATCTTGGTCTTGAGGGCCTCCGGCACCTCGCGGTCACAGCGCAGCACGAGCGCATCGGGAAGGATGCCGATGGAACGCAGCTCGGCAACCGAGTGCTGGGTGGGTTTTGTCTTCAACTCACCCGAGGTGGCCAGGTACGGCACCAGCGAGCAGTGGATGAAGAAGCAGTTCTCCCGTCCGATCTCCTGGCGGACCTGGCGGGCGGCCTCGAGAAACGGCTGGGATTCGATGTCACCCACGGTGCCACCGACCTCGGATATCACCACATCGGGAATCACCCCGTGCTGATCGGGTTCGCCCATCGCGAGGATGCGCGCCTTAATCTCATCAGTGATGTGCGGGATGACCTGCACGGTGCGCCCCAGGTACTCGCCCCGGCGTTCCCGGGCGATGACCGTGGAGTAAACCTTGCCCGTGGTCACATTGGCATTGGCGGTGAGGTTGCGGTTGAGGAAGCGTTCATAGTGACCCAGATCCAGGTCGGTTTCCGCGCCGTCCTCGGTGACGAACACTTCTCCGTGTTCGAAGGGGTTCATGGTGCCGGGATCCACATTGAGATACGGATCCAGCTTCTGCATGGTGACGTTGAGCCCGCGGGCGATGAGCAGCTGCCCGAGACTGGCCGCGGTCAGGCCCTTGCCCAGGGAGGAGACGACTCCCCCGGTGACAAACACGTGTTTGGTGTGCCGCTGGTTGCTGGTGGTGCGCGAGGTGGACATGGTCTGTGGACCTTCCGGTTGGTGAACTTGAACGGGGTGTGGATGTTCAAATCGCCGGCGCGCGGACGGGTACCGCAGGGAGGTCACGGGGAGGGCGGTATCGCTGTTTCCGGCTTTTCAAACCTACGGATTTACAGCATAACACAGGAACAAAAAACTCATATATACGCAGCTCAGAGGTTGTTTTCGCGGGTTTCTGCCTATTGATTGACAGATTCTATGTCAAGGCAGGAAAACCGCCCATCCCCCGAAGGTGGGGATGGGCGGTGTGCCTGTTGGTGGGGGCCGTGCCCTATTCGGCCGGGGCCTCGTCCTCCACCCGCGGTGGGGTGACCCCGTCGAGCTTCGGGGAGGCGGCCTCCGCGGACGCCGCAGAACCATAGGCACCCGACTGCCCCGCCAGCTCATCGCGGACAGACAGCACCGTGGCCATCTTGCCCCACG
Source organism: Corynebacterium gallinarum (assembly GCF_014837045.1). Taxonomy (GTDB): domain Bacteria; phylum Actinomycetota; class Actinomycetes; order Mycobacteriales; family Mycobacteriaceae; genus Corynebacterium; species Corynebacterium gallinarum. Next base: position 8,532 of record NZ_JACSPR010000013.1, on the reverse strand, counting down.
TGCGCCCCACCGAATCCACGGTCGAGACATTGGCCGCCGCATCCGGATTGGCACGCAGGCGACCGATCACACCGGTGTCAGCCGCGGCGTGGATACGGCCGGCCACCACCACACCGGAGCCACGGGAGTCAAGTGCACGGGCGAACAGGGACTGACTCTCGGCAGCGTAGGAGGACTCCCCCGTGCCATCACTGTCACCGGTGACCAGGACAACCACCTGACCGGGCAGGATCGTGCCGTCCTCATAGCTGATGTACCCGGTATCGCGCAGAGCACCGAGCAGCAGCGCCCGCTCCGCCGTGGAGGCCTGCGGCTCCCCGGACTCCGGATTGAGCATGAGACCGGACCCCAGCGCCTCACCCGCGTGGGTACCCGGGTCCAGCTGGGTCTCCGAGAGCTGCGCACCGGCGGGCAGCGTGTTGGTCACAATGGATTTGAGCTGATCCGCGTTGTCCTGGTTGAAGAACTCCTCTTCCAGCTGGATACGGCCGGCATTGACCGCACCGGCACGTTGCAACAGCCAGGCCACATCGTCGATGTCGGTCTGCTCCGCGTCAGTGGTGTGCATGAGCAGGACGGGCCGGTCCTGCAGCTGTCCGGCCACCAGATCCTCGACGATGTGCCCGATGATACTATCCGCCTGTTCCGCCTGGACCCCGTTGACGGCAGCGGTCTCCTCAGCGGCCGCGAGATCAGCTGAACTCGGAGCATTGGGATCGGAGTTCTCCGGGAGGTTCGGGGCCAGGACGTAGGTGCCGAAGGCGGTACCCGCCGCCACACCGAATGCGATGCCGGCGATGAACAGGGCACCTCTGCCACGTGATTGAGCCATGGTGAGCGATCGCCCTTCCTAGTTGAACCAACCCTGGACCGTCAGCGCGAAGCTGTTCCAGGTGTCGATGAGATTATCGGTGAAGGAACCATCACCCGAGGTACCGGCGATGAGGATGACAACGGCTGCCGCCACCAGGATGCCCAGCAGTGCCCACAACCAGGCGAGTCCCCCGGTGGTCCGCACGGTGTAGAGGTTGGTGATGACCTCGGCGTCGACAAGCCTGGTGCCCGCCTTCATGCGGGTGAGCAGCGAGGCGGGACCGGAGTTGTCCGCGCGGGCGAACACGGCATCGAGATCCAGTGGTGCACCGACATTGATGATCATCTCCGCGCGGTGGTAATCCGCGAGCAGCAGGGCGAGATCCGTCGCCGAGGAGATCGCAGCCGGGAAGGTCATGGCCCCGATGCCCAGATCCTGGATGCGTTCCAGGCCCTCGGCATGCCCATCCGGTTCGGCCGGCAGGATGACATGGGCACCACTGCGCAGGGCATCAGCCCCGATGCCGGTGGGATTCCCCACGATGAGCGCGGGTTTATACCCCAGCTCCACCAGCGTGTCGGCCGCCCCATCGACACCGATGAGAACCGGATCGTACTCCCGGATGAAATTGCGCAGTTCCTTCAGCTTGGTGCGGTGATTGTTGCTGGGACTGGCCACAAGCACCTTGCGGCCCTGGAGGTCTGTCCCCGGGTTGGGGATACCGATGCCGTCGATGAGCAGTGGGGCCTCGGAGTGGATGAACTGGATGGTGTTGCCGAAATACGCCTCCATGTGATCCACCAGGGACTGCTGCGCCTCGGTGAAGGCCTGTTCCGCCTCCTGGGCAGCCACCGGCGTTCCGGAACCGATGAGACGCTCCCCGTAGAACAGCTTGCCATCGTCGGTGAGACGACCCTTCTTGCCCTCTTTGATGGAGGTCAGAAGCTCGGAGTCGAAACCCTCCACGAGGGTGACACCAGCGTCGAGAAGCAGCTGGGGGCCGAAGTTGGGCACAGAACCGGTGGTGAACCGGGCCACGTTGAGGACCGCGGCGGGGCGGGCGGTGAGGAGGCGTTGCGCGAAGGCCCGGTCGAGATCCGGCGCATCGATGATGGCCAGATCCCCCTGGGACAGTCGCTTCATGCCCTTACCCTGGGGCGTGCAGGCCCGGGTTGCCCCAACCAGACCAGGGAGGTCAGTTTTGCGGTTGAACAGAGTCATGAGGCCTATTGTGAAACAAAAGTCTCAACCTTTGGTGGAGACGCGCCAAAAAACCGTTCGTAAGGTTGAGAGCAGGGCCCAGTCAGGCGCTGACCGCGAGGCGCTCACCTGAACGTTCCATCCGGATATCCTCACATTCGCGCTGGGCGCGCTCGAGTAGTTCCGTGGCGTGGGCGCGGCCGGTCTCGGTATCGTCCAGTCCGGCGAGCATCCGGGACAGCTCCTCGATGCGACGGTCGTGGCTGAGGTTCTCCACGCCCGAGGTCACCGCCCCCTCCCCGACGTCCTTGGCCACGTGCAGGTGGGTGTCGGCATAGGCCGCGACCTGTGGCAGGTGGGTGACCACGATGACCTGGTTGTCATTGGCCAGGCGTGCCAGGCGACGCCCGATCTCGACGGCGGCGCGGCCACCGACACCGGCATCGACCTCGTCGAAGACCAGGGTGGTGCCGGTGGTGCCGGCCGCGAGGATGACCTCCAGGGCGAGCATGACGCGGGAGAGTTCACCACCGGAGGCCGAGGACGCCAGTGGGCGCGGCTGCGCAAGCGCGTTGGCCGCGAGCTGGAACTCCACCGCGTCAATGCCGGCAGGGCCGGGCTCGACGGTGGTGAGCGACACGACGAAACGGGCCTTCTGCATGGCCAACCCCTGCAGCTCCTCGGTAACCGTGGCAGAGAGGGCCTTGGCGGCCTCCGCGCGGGCGCTGGACAGTTTCCGGGCCGCACGCATCATGCCGGCCTCGGCCTTGCGTACCTGCTCCTTGAGCTTGTTGATCGCCTCGGAGGAGATGTCGATGCTCTCCAGGCGGATCTGCGCCTTCCGACGCCAGTCCAGCACACCGTTGATATCACCGGCGTATTTGCGGGTCAGCAGTTTCAGTTGCTGCTGGCGGGTGAGCATCTCATCGAGCGCCTGGGGATCGGCGGGCAGGTCGGCGAGGAAACCCCCCAGTTCCGCGGAGACCTCCCCGAGCAGTGAGGTGATCTCGGAGAGCAGGCCGGAGACCTCACGCAGTTTGGGGTCCTCGCTGCCACTGAGGGCGGATTCCGCCTGGCCCAGCTGGTCGGAGGCTGAATGCTGCTCCTCATCGAAACCCGCCGCACCTCCCATGGATTCGTTGAGGGCACCGGCCCCGTCGATGGCGGCCAGGGCGGTTGCGGCCTGCTCCCGCAGGGTGTCCACATCCTGCAGACGGCGGATTTGGGCGAGCAGCTCCACATCCTCACCCGGGGTGGGATCCACGGCATCGATCTCATTGATGGCGAACTGGAGTCGGTCGACCTCCTGGGCGAGCTCACGGCGCGAGGAGACCCGCTGTTTCAGGTCGCGGGACAGCTCCTTCCAGGTGGTGTACTTCTCCCCGTAGGTCTTCCGCAACCCGGACAGGGTGGGCAGGAACCGGTCGAGGGCATCGAGCTGGCGTTCCGGGGAGAGTAGACGCAGCTGGTCGTTCTGACCGTGGATGGTCAGGAGCTCCCCGGAGAATTCCGAGAGGGTGGCCGCGGGGACCGAGCGACCCCCCAGGTGGGCCTTCGAACGCCCGTTGGCACTGACCGATCGAACAGCGAGGAACTCCCCGTTCTCATCGGCACACCCACCGGCGTTCGATACGATTCCGGTTGCACGTTCGACGATGTCGCATGGGGCGGTCTCGGTGACGAACCGGCCCTCCACGACAGCCTGGCGTGCACCGCTGCGCACACGGGAGGCGTCGGCGCGACCGCCGGAGAGAAGACGTAAACCGGTCACGACCATGGTTTTTCCGGCACCCGTCTCACCCGTGAGGACGGTGAGACCGGAACTGAATTCCGCGGAGGCGGTAGGGATGACTCCGAGGTTCTCGATGGTGATGTCTGCGAGCATGACAGTCACTCTACATCAGGAACCCCGTTTTCATGCGAACAGTTTTGCTAATTCTCTACTACATTTTCGAATCATTTTGCTGACCAGGCAACTTTGCGTTTCGCACACACATCCGAAGCGGCGTGTCTGTTCGAAAACACCTTATACCGGGGGGTGTCAGGGCTGGTCGGGGGTTTCGGCGTCGAGAAGCTCTTTCTGCTTGTCCGGCCCGCGCCATCCCACCACCGGCAGGCGCAGCTTGTGCACGAGCCGGTCGGTGAACGGCAGGGAATCCAGGCGCACCCAGCGCACGGGGCGCTCACCACGGACGATCTCCACGCGGGAGCCCGGCGGCATCGGGATTGGCCGGAAACCATCCATCACGGCCATCGCCGGCGAGGTACCAGACATGGATTCCACGGCCACCGTGGATCTGGGGCTGACCACCAGGGGTTTGGTGAACAATGCATGGGCGTTATTGGGTACCACGAGGATGGCGTCGAGCTCAGGCCACAACACCGGACCGCCGGCCGAGAAGGCGTAGGCGGTGGACCCCGTCGGCGTGGAGATCAGCACCCCGTCACACCCGAAGGAGGCGACGGGTCGGAAATCCACCTCGAGGGTGGCATCCAGCACACCACGGCGGTTGAGGTTTTCCACACTGACCTCGTTGAGGGCCCATCCGCGGCCGATGACCTCCAGGTCGCTGTCGCGGACGATGACATCGAGGGTCATGCGGTCCTCGACCCGGTAGTCACAGTCGATGACGCGTTTGACGGCGTCCTCCAGGGAATCCGACTCCCACTCCGCGAGGAAACCGACATGGCCGAGGTTGATGCCCAGCACGGGAAGATCAACGGCGTGGGCCAGGTCCGCAGCCCGCAGGAACGTGCCGTCACCACCGAGCACGAGCACCAGCTCCGCCCCCTCGGCGGCGGTCCGGGAGTGGATGACGTGCTCAAACCTGCCCAGCACGGGGTGGGTCTTGATCGGATCATCCTCTTCATTGACCAGAACCCGCACGGTGATACCGGCCTGGTCGAGGTGTTCCGCCGCCAGGACGGCTGATTCAACATTGGAGGAACGCCCCGTGTGCGGCACCAGCAGGACGATACGTTCGGTTGTCTCCGTCATTGTTGCGGACCTTCCTCCACTGCCTTGTTGACCATGGCCACCAGCTCATCATGATCGGGCATTGATGCGCCCTGATCCTTGACCAGCCATAAGAAATATTCTACGTTGCCGGATGGGCCCGGGAGCGGGGATGCGACCACACCCTTCAGGCTCAGCCCCAGGGTGTGGGCGAATTCCGCGACCTCCCGGGTAACCTCGGCCCGCAGCTCCGGCGAGCGAACCACACCTCCACTGCCCAGACGGTCCTTGCCCACCTCGAACTGGGGTTTCACCATCGGCAACAGATCAGCCCCCTCGCTCAGACACGCCACGATGGCGGGCAGGGTCAGCTTCAGGGAGATGAAGGACAGATCACCGACCATGAGATCGCATGGCCCACCGGTATCCTCCAGGGTCATGTACCGGATATTGGTGCGGTCCACCACACGCACGCGGTCATCGTTTTGCAGTCGCCAGATCAACTGGCCGTAACCGACGTCGACCGCCACCACTTCGGCAGCGCCACGACGCAGCAGCACATCGGTGAAACCACCCGTGGAGGCACCGGCATCCAGTGCACGACGCCCCGTGACATCCAGCCCCCGGGGTTCGAAGGCCTCCAGCGCGCCGATGAGTTTGTGCGCACCACGCGATGCCCAGTCCTCGGTGACGGAATCCTCCACCCGGATGGACACCTCCGGTTCGACAACGGTGGCAGGCTTGAGGGCGAGCATGCCCTGGACGAACACCCGCCTGTCACGAATCATCTCCACGGCGTGTTCACGTGAACGGGCGATTTTACGACGAACGAGTTCCGCGTCCAGCCTTCTGCGAGCGACCATCGGATGGAGATCTTCTTTCCTGTTGTCCTGGGAGTAAAACGGGGTATGTAAACGAAGCTAGAAAGGATAAGCCTACTCAGGCCAGTGCGTCGTGGAGCAGGCGGTGGGCCTCCTCCAGGATGCCCGCCTCCTCCGCCAGGGTTACCGGGTGGCGGGAGAGGATCTCCTGCAGGCGGGCCTCAATGGCCTCGGGGACGGGAGGTGCGGTCTCTCCTGGCCGGGGATTCCGCGGGTCACGGGGTATCGGTGCGGAACCGTCGGTCACCACCAGGCCTCCAGAGCGGTGGTTGCGGCCATGGATGCTGCCCGGACGCGTGTGACGGTTACCGCGCTTTCCTCCACCGCCCAGGCGGCAGCCAACACGGTGCGCAGTGCCTGGGTGGGGGTTGAGGAATCATCTCCCCCCTCGAGAACCACCTCTTCACCCTCCACCTGGGCGGTGAACCCACCCTGTGGTCCCGGTCGGAGCGCATCAGGGTCGGCGGTGAGATCAGCCAGGGTATCGGCGATGAAGTCCGGGCGCTGGCCGGCGACGGCTGTGAGCAGGGCGTAGTGTCCGCTGACCCCGGTGAGCACCTGGAAGGTGTCCATCCCGGCGGCATTGCCACCGGCGATATCGGTGTCGAGGCGATCCCCCACCACCAGGGGCCGGGCGGATGCGAGCTGCTCGGCAGCTTTGAAGAACATGGCCGGGCCGGGTTTACCCGCGGCCTCGGGTGTGACACCGGTGGCACTGACCACGGCGGCCACCATTGATCCGTTACCCACATGCAGGCCGCGTTCCATCGGCAGGGTGGTATCCAGATTGGAGGCGAAGTACAGGGCACCATTGTGGATGGAGAGCGCAGCCTCACTCAGCTGAGCCCATCCGGTGGCCGGGTTGTGACCGTGCAGGACGGCAACGGGACGGTCGTCAGCGGAGTCCGCGACCTGGAAACCCGCGTCGCGGGCCAGATCACGGAAGGAGTCGGTGCCGAGGATGTAAACCGGGGATCCGGCCGGGATCTTCTCCGAGGCCATGATGACCGCAGCCTGGGCGGAGGTCATCACATCACCCGAGGTGGCGGAGTCCAGTCCTATTCCCCGGAGTTGCTCAGCCACCGCCCCGGGTGCGCGTGACGCATTGTTGGTCACATACACTACGGGAAGGCCGGCGCCGATGATGGCATCCACGGCATCATCAATGGCACGTCCCCCTTCCCAGATGGTTCCGTCCAGGTCAAGTAGGAGGCTGTCGTACTCCGTGATCATGCTCATGGAATATGAGTCTAGTTGGTTCCCTCATCCAGCTGGGCGAGGCGCTCCTCAGCGTCGAGGAACCCGTCCTCATCGATGCTGGCCGCATGCTGGAACCATTCCCGGGCCTCATCCGCGCGACCTGCGAGAACGAGGGCGTCCGCATACGCGTAGGACAGACGGGAGGCGGTCAGACCGGTGGACTTCTGATCCGGGTTCACGCGCTGGAGCTCAATGACAGCGGACTCATGCTGGCCGAGGTCATGACGGGCACCGGCGACAACGATGGCGAGCTCGATCCGGGAATCCTCATCCAGATCACTGAGATTCTCGGTGCGTGCCAGGTCAATGGCCTTCTCCGGGCGCCCGAGACCGCGTTCACAGTCGGCCATGACGGCGATGAGTCCCGGACCTCCGGACATACGACGAGCAGCGCGCAGCTCGGAGAGAGCTTCCTTCCATTCACCGGCATGGTAGGCGGCGATGCCACAGGTCTCGCGGACAACGGAGATGCGACCGGCACGATCCTTCGCGGCCCGTGCGTGGCGCAGGGCGAGTTTGGGATCATCGGCCAACCAGGTGGCAGCCATGATCATGTGCTTTGCGACGGCGTCTGCATTGTCCTTCGACAGCACCCGCAGGTCCTGCAGCACCATCGGGTCGAGATCCTTGATGTCAAGATCACCCGGCAGATCCGGCTCATTGAGACGGGTGTTCAGGCGTTCCTCACGGAAACCAGCGCGCTGCGGGTTGAGGTTGTCGCGCTCCTGATCCCGGCCAGCGCCGGCACGGTTGGCGTGCGAACGTGAGGGGGCACCGGGGCGGCCACCACGGTCGTCGCGGCCGCGGTCATCACGCTTTGCGTAACGACGCTCCCCGCCTTCGCCACCGCGGCCGCCGGCGGTTCCCCCACTGCGACCATAGGAACGGTCACCGCCACGACGATCCTCGGTGCGGTCACCACGATCACTGCGGTAACCGCCGCGGTCGTTCCGCTCGCCCCGATCGAAACTTCGGCCACCGCGATCATCCCTACTCTGACCCCCACGAGTACCGTCACTGTGACGCTGTCCGTAGGAACCCCGGCTGTCACGACCACCGTCTCGACCGCCCTGCCGTGAGTCGGAAGATCCACCCCGGTATCCGCCCCGGTCATTGTTACGGTCGCCGTTACGATCGCCACGGTATCCGTCACGCCCACCCCTGGGCGCACGGTCACCATTGCCGGTGCGGTCATTATCACGGTTGCGATCGTAGTTGTCTGCCATGCTGTTCCTTCATCTGAGAACGATTCAAAAAACTCTATTGTATAACGAAAAAGAGAGTGTGGTTCAATGGGAGGATTTAATTCTCCTCAACCATTGAACCACACTCTCTCTTTATCTCTTTTAAGTTGTTGGTCGGCGGTCACCTACTCTCCCACACCCTCCCGAGTGCAGTACCATCAGCGTAACCAGGCTTAG
>NZ_JACSPR010000012.1:10216-81000 GCF_014837045.1 Corynebacterium gallinarum | reverse complement strand
GAGCAGACCAGGGCGATGATGACGGCGAACATCATCGATGCGGACGACGCTGCTGCGTCTGAGGTTATGCGGAGGGATGTGGCATGAACCAGTGTCGGCATTTAGCTCGTGATGGTCCGTGAGGTCGTTACGCTGCTTGTTTTATCGAAAGGGCAGATACACCACTTCCGCGGACTTGACCGATGACATTTGACGTGATGGAAAAAACACTAAAAGCCATCGCCAAGGACGCCCCCGGCAGCGTGTCCACGGCCCGTACAGTGCTATCGAGCTACACCGCAGACCAGCTAGTCCGGGCGGGTGTCATCACCGCCAATCCCATCCGGGGCGTGAACCTAGATATTGCAGCACCGAAGCCCAAGAAGTCAGGCCGCCGCACACTCACAAAACCCGAATGGGATGCCGTCATTAAGCATCTGTTAACGCGGGATACCGAGCCACTGTTAACCCCCACCAAGCACAAGAACATCCGACAAAGCACCAAGAACATCCATGCCCGCATTGTGCGGCTCACTCTCCTCCAAGCCGTTTCAGGGCTGAGAATTGCCGAAGCCAATCAATTGCAGTGGAAGCACATCATCGACGGTGACGATGGCATGCTCATTAATGCCAGCGCCGATATTGTCAAGGGGCGAAAAGGCAAGGAAAGAGGGCGGTATATCCCTATCCTGAGGGCCGACGTAGCGGAATACCTGCGTACACACCGCGAGGACGACGAGCATTTCATCGTAGGCTCACCGACGACGACCGCGAGGCCCTGGGACGCGACGAACGCAGATGACAAGGTGCCCGAGCTATACCGGCAAATTGCAGAAGCTACAGGCGTTAAGATTCTTCAAGACCTCCGAAGCCACTCCTGGCGTGCGACGCTGCACGGTGTGTACGCGGACGTGATGGACCCAGCTACACGCGCCGCCATTTTCGGCCACACCGAGCAGGTAGCTGAGGAGTACTACAACGACCGCCAAAATATTGAATCACTCATGAGACAAGTCAAGCGCGCCTACGCGTAACTACGCTTAAGACTACGCGTAAGGCTCGGGATTTTGCGGGAATCACACGGAACACCAAGGAACATAAAACGCCCACACGCTGCATGTGCCCTAAGTTCATACCGAGACCCTGGGTGTCGCGGGTTCGAGTCCCGTCAGCCACCCCCAAGGAAACCCCCTGGCCTTAGAAATAAGGTCAGGGGGTTTCGTCATAGCACGGCACCTGGCATACGCTCGGCCCCCACACGGGGAAACCAGATGCGGAAATAATCACAACATATACCCGCCTGCCACCTGCGAGATAGCACTTATGATGTTTTAGAGGCCGTTGCCGCCTCACCCACTCAGCGAAAGGTTATCCCCATGTTCTCCATCGCCGGTTTGCTCTACCTTCTCCTCATCTCCCTGGGCGTGATGTAAGAAGCACCCCAAGCCTGGTTCCATCAGGTTTAACTAACGTTCCCACCGATTCCTGACCCCGATCATTCCGGTGTCAGGAATTTTTGGTGTGGCCACACAGGAGGCCACCCGTCGCCCGAACACGCCCCCAAGCAGTCTTTCCCCTAAGATTAATAATATCTAATGTCACGCAGGCGCTTATATTTCATGCCGATCTCCCGGCCATGTATTAGATATTTTTAATTCTTTACTTTAAAGGACTCAATGAATACACAGTCGGTAGTAGATATAGCTCTCCCGAAACAAAAGCTGAGTCTAAAAACTAAATCGAGCAATGGAAAGACCAGCTCATTAGAGTTCAGGCCCAGTAATCCACGGAGCTTTTGTTTTGAGAGAGCTATAGTTTAGAGATAGCGGAAGGAGAAGAACCCCAGTTCACCTGGTCTGAGGTTGCGCGGGGTTTCTACGCGGGCAGCTGTGAAGGCAATTTCGTTGGGTATATCGAACGAAATGCGCGGGGTGCTTTTGTCGCACACGATATGCAGTCCAGGGTCAGGGGAAAATTCTCCACCATCGATGACGCCATGGAGAACCTGACGGCGTTTTTCTTGTCTCCGAAAGAAGAGGTCTAGGGAAGATGTCGCTCACCAACCATGCCGAAAGCGCGCGTGACGCTGGCAAGCTGAAATATCTGGTCTACACCAGCATCGCCTCCCCTGACCTGACTGAGGAAGGTGTGCAGTCAATGCTGGCCACTGCCAGGGAGCATAACGCTTCGGCCGAGATCACCGGATTGCTCCTGTCCAGGACCGGTACCTTCATCCAGTTCATCGAAGGCTCCCCCGAGGAGATTGATCAGTTGATCTCCCGCATCCGCCGCGATGACCGCCATCAGGACGTCCGGGTAATCATCGAGGAACCTGTAGACCACCGGCGTTTTCCTGATTGGCGTATGGGATACCGGGTTCCCCTCGAACCCAATTCCCTCCGCCAGGCCAATGTGCGCGACAGCTTCACCGACATCACCTCCGACTCGAGGCGGGCTGTTGTTGAGAGAGCTGCCCAGGAGTTCTCCCTCTGGTTCAAGGTGACGGAAGCCTCCGGCGCCCACTAGCGCTTCCACGGCCCCTGAAAATGCAAGGAGGACCGCAACCCCCTACAGATTGCGGCCCTCGCCCCTACCGGATCCAGGCAAGAAAACTCCTGCGCATCCCACTCTAGAAATGGGACTGAATCCGTCCACCACCTTAACACCGCCTGAGACGGCGGGAAAACCACCACCGTGTATTACCCCGCGCCAATGCCCGCGCCAATGCCCACGCCGATGCCCGCCCCTGCACCAACGCCGCATCCTGGAGACGTCCGGGCGTCGTAAAGCTGGGGTTTCGTGGGTAGATTCGGTGCCAGATCCCACCCTGTCCCGGGGGTTATGAACCTGGTCACGAGGAGTTCCCCATGCCGAAATTCGCCGCCAATCTCTCCCTGCTCTTCACGGAGCTGCCCTTCCCCGAGCGGTTCGCCGCTGCGGCCGACACCGGGCTGTTCGACGCGGTGGAGTTCCAGTTTCCCTATGACCATGACCTGAAAGCGCTCACCCAGACCGCGCAGCGGGCCGGCCTTCCCGTCGCACTCATCAACGCCCCGCCGGGTGACACCTTCGGCCAGGCGGCCCTGAACTCCACCGATTTCGAGGCGTCCATCACCGAGGCGCTGCGCTACGCCACCGCGCTCGGCGCAGAGAAACTGCACGTCATGGCCGGCATCGCCGAACCAGCACCCGACACCACCGCCCTGTACCGCCGCAATATCGCCACCGCCGCCCGCATGGCCGCAGAGCGTGGCGTGCTCATCGTGGTCGAACCCATCAACTGCCACACGGTTCCGGGGTATTTCCTGCGCGACCTCGACCAGGCCACCGATCTCATCCGTAACATCCCCAATGTGAAGATCCTCTTCGACATCTTCCACATCCAGCAGATCCACGGCGATCTCACCCGTCGCCTCACCGCGCTGCACCAGCAGGATCTCCTGGGTCACCTCCAGGTGGCCGCCGCGCCCTCCCGCCACGAACCGGGTACCGGCGAAGTGGACGACGCGTACCTCTTTGAGCTTATCGACGCCCTCCCCTGGCCCGGTTTTGTCGGCGCCGAATACCATCCCGCCGCCACCACCGTTGAGGGACTCGGCTGGCTACAGCCATGAGTGACGTACCATTAGCCCGGTAGTGATTATCAAATCCAAGGAGTTTGCCATGGCATTGCCCACCCCGAGCCACAGTGCCCGCGCACTGGTCACCGGCGCCAGCCAGGGAATCGGCCTGGCGATCGCCCGTGATCTCGCCCGCTATGGACACAACCTGATCCTGGTGGCCCGCCGCGGTGAGGTCCTGCAGGAGATCGCGGATGAACTCGAGTCCCGTCACGGCGTGATCGTGGAGGTCCGTGCCGTGGATCTGGCTGACCGGGAGCAGCGCGCCGAGCTGATCGAGGAGATCCGGGAGCGTGAGATCAACATCATCATCAACTCCGCCGGTATCGCCAGCTTCGGTCCTTTCAAGGATCAGGACTGGGAGTATGAGACCGCGCAGTTCGATCTCAATGCCACCGCCGTGTTCGAGCTGACCCGCGCGGTGCTCCACGGCATGCTGGAACGGGGCACCGGTGCGATCTGCAATGTCGGCTCCGCGGCCGGCAACGTGCCGATCCCCAACAACGCCACCTATGTGCTCACCAAGGCCGGGGTCAACGCGTTTACCGAGGCCCTGCACTATGAGCTGCGTGGCACCGGTGTGGCCTGCACCCTCCTGGCACCGGGCCCGGTGCGGGAATCGGTGGTGCCGGAGTCCGAGCAGTCCATCGTGGACAAGGTGGTCCCGGATTTTCTGTGGACCACCTATGAATCCTGCTCCGCCGAGACCCTGCGTGCCCTGTCACGCAACCGTCGTCGCGTGGTGCCGGGTCCGCTATCCAAGGCGATGAACGCGATCTCCACCATCGCCCCCACCGCGGTGCTGTCCCCGGTCATGGGCTGGGTTTATTCGAAGATGAGCTAATAAGGAAACATTAATGTCTGACACTGTTGAAAACGGCGATAACTACCCGTCCGTGGCTGCCCGCGATGACCGCCTGGTGTGGGTCGATCTGGAGATGACCGGCCTGGATCTGGAACGCCATGTCATCGTGGAGGTCGCCGCCCTGATCACCGACGCCAACCTCAACATCCTCGGCGAGGGTGTGGATCTGGTGGTGCACGCCACCGATGAGGAGCTGGCCCGGATGGATGATTTCGTGACCAGGATGCACGATTCTTCCGGCCTGACCCCCTTGATCAAAGAATCCACCGTGTCCCTCAAGGATGCGGAGGATGCGGTGCTGGCGCTGATCGAGGAGCACTGCGACCCCACCCACCCGGCTCCGCTGGCGGGCAATTCCATCGCCACCGACCGGGCGTTCATCCGGGAGCAGATGCCCCGACTGGATGCCGCCCTGCACTACCGCATGGTGGATGTGTCCTCGGTGAAGGAATTGGCGCGCCGCTGGTACCCGCGCGTGTACTACAAGCAGCCCACCAAGGGCCTGGCCCACCGCGCACTGGCCGATATCGTCGAATCGATCCGCGAGCTGGACTACTACCGCCGGTCCTTCTTCGTGGCCGACCCCGGCCCCACCTCAGCGCAGTGTGAGGCGGATGCGGAGACCTCGGTCGCGCGTTTCGCCCACTACCTGGAGTAACGTCAGCGTCCCGACAACAGCCTGGTGAGCTCGTTGAGCATATGCACACGCCACCAGGCCCAGTCGTGGCCGCCGGTCACGGCGCGCACGCGGACATCCCGGATATCCCCGGAGAGGTCCTCGGCGAGTTTGTGCGACAGGCGCAGCATCTCGCTTTCATATTCGCCCGCCTGGAGGTGGATGGATACCCAGTTCTCCGCGGCGGAGAGCGCATCGGCGATGTCGAAACGCCACAGGCTCGGTGACTGCGCGATGGCGTGTCCGATCTCCCCGTCGGAGAGTGCGAGCGCCCACAGGCAGGCCAGTCCGCCGATGCTGGCGCCGGAGATGATCGTGTCCTCCCCGCTCGGGGACACGCGGTAGGTGGCGCGGACATGCGGGAGGATGGCGTCGATAAGCACATCCACCTGGCCGCCCGGCACGCCGACGTTCTCCCAGCGGTGCTCCACGTCGCGGGAATCGAGCATGACCACGTGCACGGGCGGCAGCGCACCGGAGCGGATCGCAGCATCGAGCTGCCGCGGCAGGTTGAGCGGGCCGTTCCAGTGCTGGCCGTCGAACAGGATGAGCAGCGGGGTGTTCTCGCTGGTCTCGGGCGCGTACACCCAGTACCGCACCCCGTCCACGACGTGCTCGTCGGTGCAGGTGCTTCGCGACGCCGCAGCCCACCGGTCAGCCAGCGCCACGGGGCCCTCCACGAGGGAGGAGTTCATGACGCGCCCGATGTTGCGCTCATCGAGGCGACCATCGGCCATCGCGGCGCGACGGATCTCCATGCGGCCGGTGGCCGCACGCCACGGCGGAGTCTCATCATGGTCCCAGGAGGTGATGGTGTAACTGGCGCGCCAGTCCGCCGGCATGCGCAGGGTCAGAGTCCACAGATCGGAGCCCTCGAGGCGGCGCATCTCCGAACCGGTGACATTGTCATGATCGAAGACACCGTTGGCCCACATGAGCACAGCTGTGGCCCCCGGGCTTTCCACCACCCAGGTGTACAGACGCATGTCAGGATCGCCCTCGGGATCCTCCGTGATGATGGGATTGGGCTGCGCGAGAGCCGCGACCGCCATGTCCCCGCACTGGCGGGCGGCCTGTTCCCCACCGATGCTCAGCGCCTGCGCCCAGGCCTTCTCAATGGGGCCCGGTACCCGCGCGGCGCGCAGATCCGCGGTGGGGAAGGTCACCGGAGACAGCTCGCGGTGGGTGCGACCGAAACGGTCCACCCACTCCTTCGTCTGCCTCAACGGTGGCATCTGAAAATAACCCTGGCCTTTACGATAATGAGCAATGTAGCTGCTGAACGTGCAACACCGGCAGTCAATCCCCTCTGCTAGCGCAACCGACATGGCTGGTGGTGCGCCGGAGAATGTCTGCCGGTTGAAAAACAGATAGTCAGTCTAGTTCAGAGATTTCATGCAGGCAATATTAATAGGAGACCGGGGATTTAAGGCCCCCGGGGATCACCAGGCCGAGGTCTCGTCGGCGTTGCCGTCCTTCCAGACCGACCATGGGATATTCCAATCACCCAGACCGTCATATCCACTCAGGGTGGAACCGACGGTGTTCTTCACGGTGACGATATCACCACGCTTGACGGTGTTCTGGAACCACTCCGCGGCCTCGGTGGTGACATTGATGCATCCGTGGGAGACGTTGCTGTTCCCCTGCTCCGCAACCGACCACGGTGCCGCGTGCACATAGATCCCGGAATAGGACATCTGGGTGGCGAACTTCACCGGGGTGCGGTACCCACCCTGGTCATACCCCAGACCGAAGGTGGTGGAATCCATGATCATCGATGGATTGCGGTCACCGATGATGTAGGTGCCGTTCGGGGTGGCCCACTCATCCGTGTCACGGCCCAGGGAGACCGGAATGGAGCGCAGCAGCGTGCCGTTGCGGTAGACGTCCATGGTCTTGGTGTTGTCATCGACCACAGCCTCGACGCGGTCGCCGATGGTGAAGTTGGTGGCGTTGTCGGAGGCACCCCAGACGCCACCACCGAGTTCGGTGCCGTAGAGGTTGGCCTCAACGGTGACCTCGGTGCCCGGCTCCCAGTACTCCGCCGGACGCCAGCGCACCTCGCTGTTGTTGAGCCAATAGAAACCGCCCTCCACCTCGGGCGAGGTGGTGACGGTGAGGGCCTCCTCCGCAGCCTGGCGGTCCGAGATCGGGGTGCCGAAACGGAAGGCGATGGTCTGACCGACCCCCACCACGGAATCCGCCAGTGGGGACAGTGCCACGGTGGTGGTGGCCGCCGGCTGTGCGGTGGAGAACACGGTGGTGCTGGTTTCACCGTTGCGGTCGGTGGCGGTGAGGGTATAGGTGCGGTTGTAGCCGAGCACCTCGGAGGTGGTCCAGGAACGCCGGTCGCTGCTGTAGTCAGCCTCCACCTCGTACCCCTGTTCATTGAGCATGGTGACCTCCTCGAGTCCGTCACCGAGGGACTTGACCACGACAGGCTCCGAGGGGTCAACGTCGGTGGCGTCATCCTTCACGGAGACAGCCGGTGCGGCGGGCTCAGTGGTGTCCCCCGCATCGGAGGTGGTGGTGTTCTCCTCCCCCTCCTGCGCATGACCACTGCGTTCAATGGTGCAACCACTGAGGGTGAGGGCACCGACCGTGAGAAGTGCCAATATCGAACCCGTGACAAATCCACGAACTCTCTTCAACTGTTTCGCCCTCCTGGCAACAATGCAATAAAGGTGGTGTGGTGAGACAAACCTCGAACCAACCACGGGATAACGCTACAAGCCCACATACCCCTCAACGCAACCCTCACGCGCACCATTCCAATACTTTCCCAAATTGTTAGCAGAAAGAAATAAAAGTCCAGACCGGCATGGGGGTCACTGGAGCCCCTGTTGGGCCATGATATCCCTTCCCCTATCGCGATACAGCCGTCTTCCGTTACCTACGAGAGCGCGGGGCACCCACCCTGCCATTGGCCTTGACCTGCAGATTTTACAACGAACGAAGACAGCTGATATATTTTTCCTCGTTGCAAGCGAGGTATTCATCTCACGCAGAACACGCGTCATTAGCTCAATTGGTAGAGCATCTGACTCTTAATCAGAGGGTTCGGGGTTCGATTCCCTGATGACGCACAGCGCAAGAGACAAACCGCAGCCGGTCATGCACAGGCTGCGGTTTGCTTCTTGAGAGCCTCTGCGGGTAAGTTCATCTCCAGCAGATACCATGCGTCATTAGCTCAATTGGTAGAGCATCTGACTCTTAATCAGAGGGTTCGGGGTTCGATTCCCTGATGACGCACCAGTTCAAACCCTCCGCCGGGAAATTCTCCGGGTGGAGGGTTTTTGCATGTCCCACTCTCCCCCGCCGGAATTCCCTACACTATGACTTATGGATACCAGCGCAGTCACCACTCCCCTTGCCCGCATCCGTGACACCTACCGCAGCATGGACCAACGGTGGCGCATCATCGGCACCACGAGTGCCGCGGTGGTGGGAACCGCCATCACCGGTTCGCTGGCCACCGACACCTCCTCCACCTGGTACCGCCGTCTGAACAAACCGGCCATCCAGCCACCCTCCTGGGTGTTCCCGGTGGCCTGGACGGCACTGTATGTGGACATCGCCACCGTGGTTGGTCGAAGCCTCGCGGACCTGAAGGAGCGTGGCGACGAAGCGGAGTACTCCGAATTGCGCACCTCACTGGCGATCAACCTTGTGCTCAACGCCGGCTGGAGTGCGCTGTTCTTCAAGGGTAAAGCCCCCGGACCCGCGACCGTGGAGGCGGCGGCCCTGGCGGTCTCCAGCGCTGACCTGGTTCGACGCAGCCGGGCGGCGAACCCCACCAGTGGCGCTTTCCTGCTGCCCTATGCGGCCTGGACGGCCTTCGCCACCGTGCTCACAGCCACCATCTGGTATCAGAACCGCTGACCGGTCCGCGGGGGTGGAACCTATGACCCCTGTTCGGCCACCTCGCGCAGACCCTGTTCGGTCTTGGCCACCTGAGCGTCGAAGACGGCCTTGACATCAGCCTCATCCGCATCCACGCCGGCGACCAGGATGTGATGGTGGCCCAGGTCCTTCAGCATCATGATGCTGGAGGATTCATTGCCGGGGGTCACCGTGATGTCGAAGATGAAACCGGACACATCGGACTCCAGTGGGGTGAAGGTGTACTCCGCACCGGTCTCCTCATCCTTGAGGGGTTCCTCGCACGCCTCGGCGATGTCGTTGTACAGCTGCGCCGGTGAGATATCGGTGGTGTCGGTGGAGAACTGCGCCACCGCCACACCGGTGCCATCCTCCCGCTGGAAGGTCCGGGCTGCTGATCCAACGGCCCCAAGTTCCGCAGATTCTGCTGCCTGCAGCGCCTCACCGCAGGCACCCTCGAATTTCTCAGCCTCAGCCACCACGACCAGCGGAATGGTTTCGCCCTCCAGCACTGTGTCATTGACCCCGGTGGCACCGGCCAGGCCGCTTTCCTCGTCGGTGAGTAACAGCTCCTGCAGTGCCGCACCGTCCTGGGCCTCCACGGAGTCCACCTCGTTGGAATCGGCACAGGCTGTCAGCACCAGCGCGAGGGTGAGACCACCGACCGTCACCGACGCTGGCCTGATAATTTTCCTGGTCATGGGCACTCCTGGGTAGTGGACGACATTCATGTCAAAGTTACCCCAACACCACGAACTCCTCCGGGTCATCGACCTGTGGAGACTCGGTGCCGTCGGAGAAGTCGAAGTCCGGCAGGATATCCTCCGGGTCATAGATGGCGATCTGGAAACCGTTGTCGCGGATGCGCCGGAGGCCCTCCTTGACCAGGCGGCGTCCCATGGGCCGGAACATCGGCACCCTGGAGATATCCAGCACAACCTTCTCGCCGGTGAAGTCGTGGTCGGTGACCGTGAAGAGGAAGTTCTCGGCTGCGGAGAAGTTCATCGCACCCTGCAGCTGGATGATGGTGGTGTCGCCGCGTTCCTCAATCGCACGTACCGCATGCTGCGTCAACAGTTCGGCGGACATCAGGTGCAGACCCATGTCCTCGGACAAGGCCTTGAAGATCTCCACACCGCGCACCGGGTTGCCCTGGGAATTCAACCGCGGCGAGAAGGTAGCCAGGCCGAGCTGGCCGGGTAGGACACCGACGAGCCCACCGGAGACACCCGATTTCGCGGGGATGCCGACCGTCGCCAGCCACTGACCTGCTTCGTCGTACATGCCGGCCGAGGCCATCGCTGAGAGTACGAGGCGGGCGACCCTGGCGTCGACAAGCTTCTCCCCGGTGAGCGGTTGCGTGCCGCCGGCCGCCAGCGTCGCCGTCATCACCGCAAGGTCGCGCGCGGTGACCTTCACCGAGCACTGCAGGGTATAGCTGAGCACCGCGTCATGGGCGTCATCCTCGATGATCCCGTAGTTGCGCAACATGTGGGCGATCGACAGGTTACGGTCAGCACCCTCGATCTCGGTTTCACTGAGCTGGCGGTCAATGTTGAGTTCACGACCCGCCAGCGCGGAGAAATAGGAGCGGATCTTCTCCACCCGGTCCTCCACCGAGGACTCCGACCCGTTGATCAGCTGGTTCACCGCTATTGCGCCGGCATTGATCATCGGGTTCATCGGCCGGTTGGTATTCCCGTCCAGGGACAACTCATTGAATGCCTCGCCGGACGGTTCCAACCCCACCGTGGCGAATACCTTCTCCGGGCCCTGCTCCTGGAGCGCGAGCGCATACGCGAACGGCTTCGAGATCGACTGCATGGTGAATTCATGCTCGTCATCCCCCGCACCGTAAATATGTCCATCCACCGTGCACATGGCCAGGGCCAGCGGATTAGGGTCGGCATCCTTCAACTGCGGAATATACTGCGCCACCTCGCCACTGACATCGGAGCGGACGGATTCCAGGATCTCCTCAAAATACTCGGGGATGGGCATGGTCAATGGATGGGTGCTCATGACTGTGTCCTTTGGTGTCCTTCGATGTTTTTCAGCGGGTGTTTCTCGGATGACGCATGTGGTACCCCCGCGCGTTACCTCAGCCACCTTACGGAAATCATCAACAGGACACTGTCCGGATACTGCCCGCACACCACCCCGGACGTGAGTCGCGGCGATATACTCAGGGCCATGACATACAGGGGTGACGGGGCTCAACCGGCAGTGGCGGGGTCACAGTCGGGGGAACAGTCGGGGGAACAGTCGGGGTCACAGTCGGGGGAACAGTCGGGGGCCCAGCCGAAGGCCACGATCTATGATGTCGCCCGTGTCGCCGGGGTCTCCCCCTCGACTGTGTCCAGGGCATTCACGCAACCGGGGCGCGTGAGTTACAAGACTGCGGAGAAGGTCCGCATCGCGGCCCGGCAGGTCGGTTACGGGGATGAGCTGGAAACCGGGGTGGATGCGCGGCCTGAATCCCGGGGGCTCGGGGCTCGGCGCACGGGTGTGATCGGCATGGTCGCCCCGGATGTCTCCAATCCCTTCTTCGTGGAGATCTTCCGGGGGGCTGAACACGCGGCCGCCGCCCAGGGCATGGTGGTCACCCTGCTCAACGCGAATGAGTCCACCTCGCGTGCACGCACCGCCATCGAGCGGATCACCCCCCATGTGGATGGACTGCTGCTGGTGTCCTCGCGGATGGATTCCAGCGAGATCCAGAAGATCGCCCGCACGGTGCCCACGGTGGTGGTGAGCCGTCCCATCTCGGGCATCCCGAGTGTGATGGTGGACAATTATGACGGGGCGGTCAAGGCCCTCGTGCACCTGGTTGATCAGGGGTGTCGCTCCATCACCTATGTCTCCGGCCCGCACCGATCCTGGTCGGATTCGACGCGGTGGCGGGGCATTGTCGACGCGGCCACCGCACTGGGCACCCTCACCGGTGACCATGGGGGAAGCGCCCCGCTGCCGGTGTCGCGGACCGTGACGATCCAACCGTCACGCATGCGGCATCTGGTGCGGCCGACGGTACGGCAGCTGCCTGCCGACGAACCCTCCCTGGTCGGTGGCCGGCGCGCGTTCGGGGAGTGGGCGAAGGAGCCTACCGACGCCGTCATCTGCTTCAACGACATGGTGGCGGTGGGCTTCATCCAGCAGGCTGAATCGACTGGTATCCGGGTCCCCGCGGATGTGGCGGTGGTGGGTTTCGACAACACCGAGATCTCCGTTCTGGTCTCCCCCTCACTGACCACCGTGGCTGCTCCCCTCCGGTCGGTGGGCCGGGTGAGCACCGCCAACCTCATCGCCATCATCAAGGGCATGAAGGCACCGCTGATGGCCAAACCCCGTGAACTACCCACCCGGCTCATCGTCCGGGAGTCCTCACTCCGGGTGGCTCCCTGACCCCTACCCAGCTCCCACTAGTGAATCGCATCACAAACGATCAGCTTCCCCGGTTGGACCACTGAAACTTTTGGCAACTAATTGAGTTCGGTCTGCGCACAGACCCAAAATGGTCATATGAGTAATTCACACGCTGCCCACCCGGACAGGCTCCTGCCTGCAGATCCCGAGACCCGGGATATCGCCCGTCGCCTCCTCACCTACGTTGAGGACCTTCCCATCATCTCCCCCCATGGCCACCTCGAGGCCTCCATGTTCGTGAAGGACGAGCCCTTCACCGACCCCACCTCCCTGCTCATCAGCCCGGACCATTACCTGACCCGCGTGCTGCATTCGGCAGGGGTTGATCTCGCTGATCTCCGCGTCGGCGGCACCGAGGGTAAAAACCCACGTGAGGCCTGGCGTATCTTCGCCTCCAACTGGGATCTCTACACCGGCACCGCCACCGGCTACTGGGTGGAGCAGGAGTTCGAGCATGTCTTCGGCATCAACCCCGACCGCCTCGGCGCCGAGAACGCCGATGATATCTACGATGAGCTCTCCGAGATCCTGGCCCGCCCGGATTTCCGCCCGCGTGCCCTGGCGGAACAGTTCAACCTGGAGATCCTCGCCACCACCGATGATCCCCTCGATGACCTGGCCGATCACAAGGCCCTGGCCCAGGACCCCACCTTTTCCCCGCGCGTGCTGCCGACCTTCCGCCCGGATGCCTACACCAAGATGTACAACCCGGGGTGGGCAGAGAAGACCACCAGGCTTATCGACGTCGCCGGTGACGGCAAGGCCGGTTGGGAGGGGTACCTCCAGGCAATGCGCAACCGCCGCCAGTACTTCATCGACCACGGCGCCACCTCCGCCGACCACGGTCTGCACGACACCGATACCACCCCCCTGTCCCACGAGGATGCCCAGCGGATCCTGGACAAGGGCCTGGCCGGCACCGCCACCCTCGCGGAGATGCGGGCCTTTGAGGCCAACACCACCTACCGGTTTGCGGAGATGTGCCAGGAGGACGGTCTGGTCATGACCATCCACCCCGGTGTCTACCGCAACCACTCCGCCTCCGCGCAGGAGAAGTTCGGCAACGACATCGGCGCCGACATCCCCTTCCAGATGGAATACGCCCGCGGCCTGCGTCCGCTGCTCTCCGACTTCGGTGAGAACAAGGACTTCCACTTCGTCATGTTCACCATCGACGAGACCGCGTTCTCCCGCGAGATCGCACCCCTGGCCGGTTACTACCCCGCCGCCTACGTGGGCGCCCCCTGGTGGTTCATCGATGAGATCGATGCGATGAACCGTTTCCGCGCCTCGACGACCGGCACCACCGGTTTCTCCCGTTACTCCGGGTTCATCGATGACACCCGCGCCTACTGCTCCATCCCCGCACGTCACAACACCTCCCGCCGCGTGGAGGCCAACTACCTGGCACGTCTGGTCGCCGAGCACCGCATCTCCGAGGCCCGTGCCTCCGAGATCATCGTCGATCTGATCGATGCCTCCCCGAGGAGGGTCTTCAAGCTATGAGTAAGCAACTCAACCGCACCAACGCCGGTATCACCGCCACCGCCCCGGCGCGTCTGGTCCACCTGGGTCTCGGTGCCTTCCACCGCGCCCACCAGGTCTGGTACACCCAGCGGGCCGAGGCTGATCCGGCGACTCCGGAATGGGGCTATGCCTCCTTCACCGGTCGCCGTCCCACCATGGCTGATGCCCTGGCGCCGCAGGATGGTCTCTACACCCTGGTTACCCGTTCCGGTGCGGGGGACTCCCCCGAGATCATCACCGCACTGGTGGAGGCGCAGCCCGCCGACAACCTGCAGCGCCTGGTGGAGCTCATGGCTGATCCGCAGGTCGCGGTGGTGACCCTCACCGTCACCGAGGCGGGTTACCACCTGGATGCCGCGGGTGAACTCGATGCGGAGGACCCCGCCGTGCGCGATGATATCGCCGCGCTGACCTCCGCCCATGACAATGTCCCGGTCACCGCACTGGTGACCGCGGCGGGCAAGATCATCCACGGTCTGGCTGCCCGGCGCGCAGCAGGTGCCGGCGGCCTGGCGGTGATGAGCTGCGACAACATCGCCGCCAACGGTGAGACCACCCAGGCCTCCATCCTGGGCATGGCCGACCGGGTCGACACCGAGCTGGCCGCGTGGATCCGGGAGCAGGTGAGCTTCCCCTCCACCTCCATCGACCGGATCACCCCGGCCACCGAGGCCACCCTGATTGCGGATGTGGAGCAGCAGACCGGTTTCCAGGACAACGCACCCGTGGTCACCGAGCCGTTTGCCTCCTGGATCATCCAGGGTGGGTTCCCCGCCGGGCGTCCGGCCTGGGAGAACGCGGGTGTGCAGTTCGTCGACGACATCGAGCAGTTCGAGCGTCGCAAGCTGTGGCTGCTCAACGGGTCCCACTCCCTCATGGCCTACTACGGCCAGCTCAGGGGTCATGCCACCGTCGCCGATGCCATCAATGACCCGGACTGCCGGGCACGGGTGGAGAAGCTGTGGGATGAGGCGGCCCGCCACCTCACCGCCGAGGGCTTGGACGTGTCCGGGTACCGGGCGCAGCTCATCGAGCGTTTCGAGAACCCCCGCATCGTCCACAACCTCGCCCAGATCGCCATCGACGGTGGCACCAAGCAGCGCATGCGTGCCGTGCCGATCCTCAAGGCCGAGCTGGCCGCGGGCCGCAGTGGCACCGGTGCCGCGTTCTCCGTCGCCGCCTGGATCGCCTTCGTCCTCGGAGCGGCGGATATCCGCGATACCCGCGCCGTGGAGATCGCTGCAGCGAAGGCCACCGCCGATCCGGTGCGCTCACTGGTTGCGGTCCTCGATGAGGAGTTGGCAGCCGATACCGCCACCGTCTCCCTCATCCGCTCCCACGTCGCCCTGGTTCAGGAATAGGACCGCCCACCATGCTCGCCCCGCAGCTCACTCCGACCCGGACTGTCCTCCCCCTGGATGGCATGTGGCGTTTCCGGGTGGACTGGAACAACGACGGAATTGATGCCGGATGGCAGAACTCCCGTCTGGATACACGCCACGAGATGGCGGTGCCCGCCTCGGTCAATGATGTCTTCGCCGACGAGGCGGTCCGCAACCACGTTGGTTGTTATTTCTACCAGCGTGACGTCCAGATCCCGATGGAGTGGGGTGACCGGCAGATCGTGGTGAGGTTCGGGTCCGTGACCCACCACGCGGTGGTCTTCGCCGGCGATACCGAGATCACCCGGTTCAAGGGTGGGTACATGCCGTTTGAGGCGGATCTCACCGCGCACGCCACCCTGGGCGGGACGGTGCGCCTGACCGTGGTGGTGGACAACCGCCTGGATTACACCTGCATCCCCCCGGGGCGCATCAATATCCTGGGTGATGGCCGCCGGGAGCAGGAGTACCTGCATGATTTCTACAACTACTCAGGCATCCACCGGTCGGTGCATCTGATCAGCCGTCCCCGCACGCATGTCTCCGATGTCACCATCACCACGGATGTCACTGCGGGTGATGCCGGCGCCACCGGTATCGTCACCTGGGATATCACCGCCGAGGGTGAGCCAGCCGAGGTCACCATCACCATCATCGACCAGCGCACCGACGAGCCCGTGGCCACCGGTTCCGGTCACGCAGGCTCCGCCACCATCACCGACGTCAACCTCTGGACGCCGGGTGTCGGAGGCCTCTACGACCTGGAGATCCGCCTGGTTGACCAGGACGGCACGCTGATCGACCTCTACCGCCAACACTTCGGTGTCCGCACCGTCGAGGTCGCCCACAACCAGTTCCTCATCAATGGCAGGCCCTTCTATTTCACGGGTTTCGGCATGCACGAGGATCACGAGACCGTGGGCAAAGGGCATGTCGATGCCCACGTTCTCCAGGACATGGAACTGCTCAGCTGGATCGGGGCGAATTCGCTGCGGACCTCGCACTATCCCTATTCCGAACAGTGGATGGATTACTGCGACCGCCAGGGCATCGTCGTCATTGATGAAACCCCGGCAGTGGGCCTCAACCTCGGGGTGGCCGGCGGTATCCTCGGCGGCACCGAAGTCCCTGCCACCTTCGGACCCGACACCCTCAACGATCAGACCCAGGCGCAGCACAAACTGGAGATCGAACGGCTCATCGCCCGGGACAAGAACCGTCCCAGCGTGGTGCTCTGGTCGATTGCCAACGAACCGGAATCCCAGACCGATGCCTCCCGCGAGTACTTCGCACCCCTCGCACAGGCGGCCCGCGACGCGGATCCCACCCGGCCTGTCGGATTCGTCAATGTCATGCTCGCCCCCTATGACCGCGACAAGATCACCGATCTCTTCGATGTCATCATGCTCAACCGCTACTACGGCTGGTACTTCCAGACCGGGGACCTGGCCAATGCCGAGCGCGAGATGCGCGCCGAGGTCGAGGGCTGGATCACCACACACCCCGGTAAGCCGATCATCTTCACCGAGTTCGGCGCCGACACCGTCGCCGGTCTCCACTCCATCTACCACCAGCCGTGGACCGAGGACTTCCAGGTGGCCTACCACCGGATGAACTCCCGGGTCTTCGACGCCTATGACGAGATCATCGGTGAGCAGATGTGGAATTTCGCCGACTTCCAGACAAAGGTCGGAATCGTGCGTGTGGACGGCAACAAGAAGGGCGCGTTCACCCGCGACCGCCGTCCCAAAGCCGTGGCCCGCTATCTGCGGGACCGCTGGAGAAAACTTGACGCCGCCGCCTACGGGCGTCGCGAGCCGAAACAGAACTAAATAATCCCCCTATCATGGTTTTCTTACAAAGGAGCAACCGTGTCCACCACAGCCACGTCACCGGTTAAGGCCGGTAGTCCCGGTCAGGGTCAGATGCCCGGTCACCGGGTACTCACCTACTCATTCGGTGATATAGCCAACAACCTCTCGTTCATGATGACCTCGATGTTCCTCATGGTCTACATGACCGACATCGTTGGACTGTCCGCCGGCGTCGCCGGCGCCATCTACGGCATCACCAAGATCTGGGCCGGTTTCGCCGACCTGATCGCGGGTAACACCGTCGACCGCACCAACTCCAGGTGGGGTCGCCTGCGCCCCTACCTCCTCTTCGGCCCGGCCCCCCTGGCCATCGTCTTCGTGGCCCTGTTCTCCACCCCGGCGAACATGAGCATGACGATGACGATCGCCTGGATCTTCATCTTCGATGCCCTCTATCAGCTGGCCTATTCCTTCATCAACATCCCCTATGGCTCCCTGGCCTCATCGATGACCCAGGACCCGGTTGACCGCTCCAAGCTGTCCGGTTCCCGCGCCATCGCCTCGGCACTGGCATCGGTGGCCCTGGCCTGGGTTGTCTCCCCACAGTTCCAGGACACCACGGCTGATGGTATCCGCCTGAAGTTCACCATCACCTGTATCACTCTCGCGGTCATCGCGGTCGTCCTGTACCTGATCTGTTTCGCCAATTCCCGGGAGGTCGTCCCGCGTGCGGCGGGTTCCATCTCCTTCAAGCAGACCTTCACCATGCTGAAGCAGAACCGTCCGCTGCAGGTCCTGCTGCTGGCGGCCCTGTTGTTCCTGACCTCGAACTTCGTGTTCAATGCGGTGGGTCTGTACTACGTCCGTTCGATCACGGGTAATGCCGGTTACTTCGTCTTCCTGCAGCTTGCGCAGACCGCCGGTACCATCCTGTTCGCCTCCTTCGCCCCGACCATCACCCGTCGATACGGCAAACGCAGCGGTTATATGCTGGCCGCTCTGCTGGCCGCCGTCGGTTACGGTCTGATCTTCTTCATCCCGGGCGGCACCCTCATGTTGGCTCTGGTCGCCTGGTTCTTCGTGGGCCTGGGTGTGGGTGGCTCCAACGCCATGATGTTCTCCATGCAGGCCGACACCGTCGACTACGGCGAGTGGGTCTCAGGTATCCGCTCCGAGGGTGGCTCCTATTCCATCCTCTCCTTCACCCGCAAGATCGGACAGGGTATCGGTGGCTGGGTCGGTGGCGCGGTCATCGGCGCCTACGGCTACGTCGCCGGTGCCGAAATCGTCGACGGTGACCAGATCTCCCTGGGTCTGCGTGTGGCCACCGGTGCCGTACCCGCCGTCCTGGCGGTCATTGCCCTGGCCGCCGCCTTCTTCTACCGCCTCGATGGTGACACCCACCTCAAGGTCGTCGATGAGCTGACCAAGCGTCGCACGCAGTCGTCGATTGCCTCCGCCAAGGGCGTCGACGCCGAACGCACCAAGGTCGGTGCCGCTGACCTGGGCGACGGTCGCACCACCCTGATGCGCAAGCCGGGTCTGCCCAACCCGCCGATCGTGACCCTGTTCGGTCAGCGTGGCTCCGGCGCCACCGATATCGGCCCACTGGTGGCGGAGCTGCTCGGTGTGAAGTACATCGACCAGAAGTTCTCCTCCAGGGAACTCGCCCAGGTGGACAAGACCACACTGCTCTCCGATTCGACCTTCGACCGCTTCCTCCGTGGCCTCTCCGGTGCGGGTGGGCAGGGCACCGAGCTGGGTGCCGCCATGGAGTCCGCCTCCAACCGGGAGATGGCCTCGACCAACACCTCCGAGGTCCTGGCGGATGTCGAAGACGGTGGTGTGATCCTGGGACGCAACGGTGCGCTGGTGCTGGGGCCGGTCGTCGGCACGCTGCACGTGCGTCTGGTCGCCCCGATGGATAAGCGCATCGAGCGTGTCATGCACAAGGCCGGTCTGTCCGCATCCGCGGCCGCCGAGCAGTGTGAGATCGAGGACCGTCTCCGCGCGGAGATGAGTCTCAAGCTCTACAAGTGGGATCCGAATGATGACGAGGAATACGACCTCACCATCAACACCGCATCGATCACCTACAAGCAGGTGGCCGAGTTGATTGCAGAGCTGTACCGCTCCAAGTACCCGGACAGTGTGACACCGTCCAGGTAATGCACCTCACCGTTCATCCCGCCAGCGCGCCCCGTTCTCCCCGCGCGCTGGTGGGATGTTCCCTTTTCACTCCCGCCCACGGATGCCGGTGTGAGTAATCACACCGCCGCAGCCGGGGAGTGGCCTTACTTTCCCCCACCAAACGCGGTATGATAGTACCATTAACTTCGGCGCATCGCCCCCGCAACCCCGCCTCGGTTGCACTGAGAAAGGAACTGTCACGATGGACACACAGAGCAGAAAAATAGTCGTCATGGGGGTGTCCGGCTGCGGTAAATCCACCGTGGGCGAACACCTCGCCGCGGAACTCGGCCTGGAGTACAAGGACGGTGATGAGCTACATCCCCAGTCCAATATCGACAAGATGGCCTCGGGACAGGCACTCGATGATGATGACCGCGCCTGGTGGCTCGTCCAGGTGGGCAAGTGGCTGCGCGACCGCGACAGCGGTGTCATCGCCTGCTCCGCCCTCAAGCGTTCCTACCGCGATCTGATCCGCACCAAGGCGCCGGGCACCATCTTCGTCCACCTGCACGGTGACTATGACCTGCTGCTGTCCCGGATGGATTCGCGTGAGGACCACTTCATGCCGTCCACCCTCCTGGACTCCCAGTTCGCCACCCTGGAGCCGCTCGGCGAGGACGAGGAGTCGAAGGTCTTCGACATCGCCCTCCCCATCGAGGAGATCGTCGCCGCGGCCGCCGACTGGGTGCGCAACAGGTAGCACACGCGCGCTTGTCGACGCCGCGTCCCCCACCGTGGGCGCGTGCGTGGCACCTCCAGTGCGTAAACTAAGGGGTCAGGTAACACACTTGGATACGTGAAAGGGCCCCACATTATGTCTCGCGCACTGATTCTCGTTGATGTCCAGAAGGATTTCTGTCCCGGAGGGACACTTGCCACCGCCCGGGGTGATGAGGTCGCGGGACTGCTCGGCGCCTTCCAGCTCTCCCACCCCCAGGACTTTGATGCCGTGGTGGCCACCCAGGACTGGCACATCGATCCGGGCAGCCACTTCTCCGACAATCCCGACTTCGTCGATTCCTGGCCCGTCCACTGCGTGGCTGACTCCGACGGTGCCGCCATGCACGAGAAGATCCACACCGATCGCATCGATGAATTCTTCCGGAAGGGCCAGTATTCAGCGGCCTATTCCGGGTTTGAGGGCACCGCGGTTAGCGATGACACCACACTGGTGGACTGGTTACGCACACGCGACATCACCGATGTGGATATCGCAGGGATCGCCACCGAACACTGTGTCCGTGCCACGGCCCTCGATGCGTTGAAGGCCGGTTTGAAGGTCCGGGTACTCACCGGTTTCTGCTCAGCCGTTGACCTGCAGGCAGGAGATACTGCACTGGAGGAGATGCACACCGCGGGCGCTGAGCTCATTTAGCCCAGCCCGGGCGATTAGTAGCGTGCTTGCGTAGACGGCTGAGGGTTGGAGCTGGCCGAGATTTCCTGGGAAGCCTCGCCGAGAGTGTCGCGCAGGGTGGTGGCAGTGCCAACAAGCCGGGCGATCAAACTGTTGAAGTCTTCGCCATCTCCCAGGAACGTGAGCTTACCGTTGGACAAGGCACCGGACAGTGATTCCATGATTGCTGGCAAGTTGTCCAGCATCTCCTTCTCCAGGAGGATGCCCTTTTCGGAGGCAATCGAGGCAGCCAACTTCCGCTGGGCCTCAGCATCTGCTTCGGCGGTGATGAGGCGTTCACGGGCGGCAGCCTCGGCGGGCTTGATCACTTCGGTTTCCAACTCGGCTTCGCGTCGTTTGGCCTGGGCTGCAGCCAGCAGGCTCAGCTTCTCCTCCACTTCGATGCGGGCCTCAGCTTCAGCTTTGGGTCCGGACTGTTCAGCCTCGGCACGCGCCTTGGCGGTCTCCTTGGTGTTCTCGGATACCTGTAGATCGGTGTCACGACGGTACTGCGAGGTGAGCCGCTCGGCTTCCTGTTCCTTCTCGATAACGCGGGCGTTGGCCTCCGCCTGAGCGATGGCCGCGGCCTGTTCCACACGTGCCAGCTCCGGCTTGGAGAGGTTCGCGATGTGGTTGTTGTCATCGGTGATGGAGGAGATCTGGAAACTGTCCACCTTCCACCCCATACTTAACAGCTTCGGCGTGATGTTGGTGATGACTTCGCTGGCCAGGGCCATTCGATCAGTGATGATGTCCTCGACGGACATTTGACCGATCAGGCTGCGGGTCTCACCGTCAAACTCCTTGCGGATGATGTCTTCGATCTCATCATCAGACTTTTCGATATAACGCGCCGCGGAGATGATGCCTTCTTCGGAGGGGTCAACACGGAAGATGGCGTTAGCCGCCACATTGATGTCGATCTTCTGTGCGGTCTGTGCGGTGATGCGGACATCGACGCTATAGGTTCCCAGGTTGAGTTTTCTGACCTGCTGGAAGAGCGGTAGCCAGAATACGCCACGGCCTGCGACGATCTTAAAAGGCTTTTCCGGGGTGCGTTTGGTCAACCCTCCGGTAACAATGAGAGCTTCGGTTGCAGAGGGTGCGGTATAGAGCATCGGGGGTGCTGGATCCTTCAGGTTGTGAGATTTATTGGTGAAAGGGGTTCCACGTGGTCTCTCACCCGCAGGTTGCCCCTCACACCGTGTGCGGTCCCCATCGTAGGGGGTCAACCAGGATTATTCCTGGCAACACAAGAAGACCTGGTCACCTGAATAATTCAAGTGACCAGGCCTTCATATGCAGGGTCTAGCGCTCGGAAAGCAGACGCTGGATCTCCTTGAGGTCCTTGGACTTCTTACGGCTGCGCACCACGCTGAGCAGCACCACACCCAGCACCGCACCGGCGACACCCAAAAGAATCTTCTGAACTTCCGGTTCCTGTAGCTTCGCGGTGGCCTGGGTCTTTGCATCGTCGACAAGATTAGCTGGCTTGCTGCGGTCAGCCAGCTCATCAAGGGTGCTTGCTAGCTGACGGCGGGTGCGTTCGATGTCGCGCTGGATGTCTTCAATGTTGCGTGCCACGGGGCTACTCCTGATGGGTGTATCTGCGATCACTGGGATTTTGTTCTAACGCGTCTTCACAAACCCGTTACTGCGAGACCATATTACTTACTTCCTGGGCCGAGCGTACGCCCATCCCCGAAATGAGCACCGGACCGGCTATTGTTGTGGGTATGACTGATGCGCAGCGCCTTGATATTGGAGACACCCCACCAGCCTTCACCCTCCCCAATGATTCGGGTTCCACCACCTCCCTGAGCGATTTCGCCGGTGAGCGCGTGGTGGTCTACTTCTACCCCAAGGCCAACACCCCGGGGTGCACCACGGAGGCCTGCGATTTCCGTGACTCCCTCACCCAGCTCAATGATCTCGGTGTCAAGCTCGTCGGCATCTCCCCCGACCCGGTGGACAAGCTGGCGAAGTTCCGTGAGGATCACGATCTCAACTTCCCGCTGCTCTCCGATGAGGACAAGGCGGTCATGACCGCCTGGGGTGCCTTCGGGGAGAAGAAGAACTACGGCAAGATCGTCCAGGGTGTCATCCGCTCCACCTTCGTCATCGAACCCGACGGCACCGTTGGGGTGGCCAAGTACAACGTCCGTGCGACCGGTCATGTCGCGCGCATCCTGCGCGATCTTGAGGCTGCGTAAAACTTCACCACCATGGATTCCAGCAGAGATTCAGACACGGCGGGCACAGCCGACCCGTCCCTCGACGGAACCGAGATCCTGGTCCCCCGTCGGCGTCCCGCCCAGCAGCGCAGCCGGGAGCGGTTCAACCGTATCCTCACCGCCGCCCGGTCGGTGCTGGTCGATCTGGGTTTTGAATCCTTCACCTTCGATGAGGTGGCCAAGCGTGCGGAGGTGCCGATCGGCACCCTGTACCAGTTCTTCGCCAACAAGTATGTGCTGATCTGTGAGCTGGACCGGGTGGACAACGCCGAGGCCGTCGCGGAGCTGAAGAAATTCTCCCAGCAGGTCCCGGCCCTGCAGTGGCCGGATATCCTCGATGAGTTCATCGAGCACCTGGCACGTCTGTGGCGCGAGGACCCCTCCCGCCGTGCGGTGTGGCATGCCATCCAGTCCACACCGGCCACCCGCGCCACGGCGGCCGCCACGGAGAAGGAGATGCTGGAGATCATCGCGGAGGTGATGAGACCACTCGCGCGTGGTGCCTCCTATGAGGAGCGGATGTCACTGGCCGGTCTGCTGGTGCACACCGTCAGCTCCCTGCTCAACTACGCGGTGCGTGACATCGGCAGCGGCCCGGAATACGACGAGGCCTTCGAGTCCATCGTCGAGGAGATCAAGCGGATGCTTGTCTCCTACCTCTTCTCCGTGGCCACCGCGTAGGTCAGGACGCACACCGCGGTGGCGTAGTCACCGTCGTGGCTGATGCTCAGGCTGGTGGTGTAGTCCCCGATGCTCCCACGCACCTGGACGTCCAGTGCGGGTGCGACATCCAGCGCCACCCGCCCCCAGCGGTCGGCGCGCACCTCGATCAGTGCCCACTGCACATCCTCCTCAGGAATCACGGGGGGCTGCCCGTAGATCGCCTGTGACCAGGCCTTGATGAAGGCCTCCTTCGCCGCCCAGCGGCCGGCCAGGTGCTCGGCGTTGCGGTTACCGGCGCGTGTCGACGCCAGACGACGCTCCCCCGCCCCGAACACATCCATGAAGGAACTGCCCGGCTGGGCGAGCTGTTCCGCGAAGGCCGGGATGTGGACGAGGTCGGTGCCAATCGAGATCATGGGTTCCTATTCTGCCTCATGGGTAGGCCCATCGGTGGGCACACGGGTGATGAACAGTGAGAAGACCAGCGCGACCACCGCAACGCAGGCGCAGGCGAAGAAGGCGGAGTTCGCCCCGTCGGCAAGCGCCACCTCCTCGCGCACCCCGCGCGACATGGCGGACTGGCTGACCCCGCTGTAGACGGCGATCATCACGGCGGTGCCGGCGGCGCCGGCGAGCTGCTGCAGGGTGTTCATGATCGCCGAGCCGTGCCCGTAGAGGTGCTTGGGCACCGATCCGAGCGCGGTGGTGATCAGCGGGGTGAACAGGAAGGCCAGTCCGATGGAGAAGATCACATGGACCGCCACCAGCATCCCCACCGAGGTGTTCTCATCCACCGTCGACAGCCAGAACAGCGAACCGACCACCGCGAGCATGCCGGCGATCACGAGCGCCCTGGGGCCACGCCGGTCGTAGATGCGGCCCACAAACGGTGAGAGCACACCTTCCAGCAGGCCGCCGGGCAGCAGCACCAGGCCGGTGACCAGCGCGGAGACCATCAGCGAACCCTGCATGTACAGCGGCAGGGTGTTCATCACACCGAGCAGCGCACCGAAGAGTGCGAGCAGCACGATGATGGAGACGGTGTAGTTGCGGATGGCCAGGGGACGCAGATCCAGCAGGGCGCGGTCCGTCTTGGCCAGGGACAGCTGGCGCCAGACGAACACGACCAGGGAGACCACACCGACAACCAGGATGATCAGTGCATTGCGTGCGGCATCCCCACCATCGAGGATGACACCGATGGAACTGAGCGCGTACACCAGACCACCGAAGGCGAGAGCCGCGAGCACCAGCGAGAACACATCGAAGGGTGTGTCGCGCGGTTCGTTGATATTGCCGATCTTCACGGCACCGAGGATGGCCGCGATTCCCACCAGCGGCACCATCACCCAGAAGATCATGTGCCAGGACGCGACACTCAGAATCACACCGGCCACGGACGGCCCCAGTGCCGGACCCACCGCCATGACCACGGAGATCAACCCCATGACCGCACCCCGGCGCGGGACGGGCACCACGGTCATGGCCACCGTCATCAGCAGCGGCATGATCACGGCGGTGCCGATCGCCTGCGCCACGCGGGCACCGAGCATCACGGGGAAGGTGGGTGCCAGGGCGGCGATGACGGTGCCCACCAGGAACACCGCGGTGGCGAAGATGAACACCTGTCGGGTGGTGAACCTCTCCAGGATCCACCCCGTGGCGGGCAGGACCACGGCCATGGTGAGCATGAAACCGGTGAGCAGCCACTGCGCGGTGTTCGCCTCGATCGAGTAATCCGCCATGATCGCCGGCAGTGCCACCGCCAGGGTGGTCTCGTTGAGCATCATCACAAAGGCCGTGAACACCAGGACGGCGAGGATGAGGACGACGGGTTTGGGGATGACGGTGTTATCCGGGTTGGTCTGGGTGGAGGTCATGGAAAGACTGCGGATCCTTTCAGGTCATGGAGGTGGGATCTGCACAGGCAGGTGCGACCAGGAGATCCTATCAGCGTCCACGACAGACAACACCCGCTCCGGTGAACAGTAGGTTCACTGGAGCGGGTGTCGGGTGGATCTAACCGGGCTTATCCTTCAATGCCCGTCGGGTTGAGGACCCCGTCAACAAGCCGGGTGCGGGAGTCGAGCAGCACGGCCGCCTCGATCTCACGGGCCTTGCCGGCCTGGACGCCGAGGTTGCGCTCGACGGGGCGCTCATAGAGCACACCGCCGTGCATGCCGGCGACGATGCGACGCAGGCCGGCCTCCTCGCGGGCGGTGGCGGCGGCGCGCCACTGGTCGGCGGCCTCCTCGCCACGTTCCACTCGGACAGCCTCGTAGAAGGCATCCGGGTGCACGACCGCCACCATGGCGGAGACGTGACCGAAACCGAGCGAGGTGACCAGACCGGCCTTCGGTGCCTTGGCGGACAGGTCCAGTGGCTTGCGCAGCCACACCAGGTGCTCGTGCCTGGCCAGTACCGGGTCCACGCAGTCCAGCGCACGGTTGGCCGGGACCATACCGCAGCGCAGCACCTGGGTCAGGCCGATGAGCTGGAAGGCCGCGGCACCACCCTTGGAGTGACCGGTCAGGGACTTCTGGGACACCACATACAGCGGGTTACCCTGGGTCCGGCCGATCGCGGCGGCGATCCGCTCGTGCATGTCGGATTCGTTCGGGTCATTGGCGTTGGTGGAGGTGTCGTGCTTGGAGATAATCGAGATCTCATCAGCAGCAACACCCACCTCGGCCAGGGCGTGGACCAGGCGTGAATCCACACCGTCGCGGGCGGCACTGAGTGCACCCAGGCCGGGCGCGGGGATGGAGGTGTGCGCACCGTCGGCAAACGACTCGGCGAAACCGACGACGCCCAGGACCGGCAGGCCCATGTCGGCGGCGAGGGAGGCGCGTGCCAGCAGGATGGTGCCACCACCCTCGGACTCGATGAAGCCACCACGGCGGCGGTCGTTGGCGCGGGAGAAGAAGCGGTGCTCGATGCCCTTGCGTTCCATCTCCGCGGAATCGGCGGTGGCCGCCATGTCACCGAAGCCGGTGATGCCCTCCACGGACAGTGCGTCAAAACCACCGGTGACCACGAAGTCGGCCTTGCCCACGCGGATCTTGTCCAGACCCTCCTCCACGGACACCGCGGCGGTGGCGCACGCGGCAACCGGGTGGATCATCTGGCCGTAACCACCCACATAGGACTGCATGACGTGCGCGGCCACCACGTTCGGCAGGGCCTCCTGCAGCACATCGTTGGCGCGTGGCTCGGCCAGCAGACGGTCGACGTAGATGCCGCGCAGGGATTCCATGCCGCCCATGCCGGTGCCCTGGGTGGAGGACACACGTGCCGGGTGCAGGGCTGCGAGCAGTTCAGCCGGGTCGAAACCGGAGGACAGGAACGCATCCACGGTGCAGACGATGTTCCACAGTGCCACGGTGTCGAGGTTGTCCACCATGTCGGCCGGGATGCCCCAGACGGCAGGGTTGAAGTCCTTGGGCACCTGGCCACCGACAAAGCGGGTCATGGCCATGCGGCGTGGCACGCGGATGGCGGAACCTGCCTTGCGGGTGACCGACCATTCACCATCGGCCTCGTTGTAGGAGGCGGTGGTCAGCTCCGGCTCGGAGTCCACAAAGGTCAGTGCCTCCTCGCGGGACCCGACCGAGAAGGTCAGGTCGTGGTCGAGGTAGACGGTGGTCAGCTCGGGGGCGAAGTTGTCGAACATGCCGTAGGCGGGCATGTCGTTGTAGCGGCGCACACCCACGCGTGCCAGGACCTCATCGTGGAAACGGTCGTAGATGTCCTCCTCGGCGATGGCCTCGTCGTTGGCGTCGTACCAGCCCGGGGTGGGGTCCTCATCCCAGTGGATCAGTCCGGTGGTCCAGGCCAGTTCGATGACGCCGGCGGCGGACAGGGCGCCGGAGAGTTCGACGTCGAAACGCGTACGGGCGGAACCGACGGGTCCGAGCTCGCCGGCACCGACGATGACCACCATGTCGTCCAACGACTGGGTGACCTGCCCGGCGAAGTCCGGGGTGGTCTGCACGATCGGGCGGTACGGGGTGGGCAGGGCCGCGATGGTGCGGGGCGTGTCCATCTCCCCGGCCGGTGCCTGTTCCAGCGCACGGGCCATCTCGGCGAGGTTGATGTCGGATTCGCCCAGGCCACCGGTGAAGTCAACGGTGATCGGAGCGTCAGCTGCCTCCTCGCGGACATCGCCGGCAACCTGCGAGATGAGCTTCTCGGCGATCTCCTCGGTGGAGTAGGTCTCCACACCGGCTTCCTCGGCGGCAGCCACGAGCGGATCATTGCCACCCATGAGGCCGGTGCCGCGAACCCACCCGATGTGGGCGTGGACCAGGGAGGTGTGTGCGCCCCAGGCGCTCTGCTCGGCATTCCAACGGGTGACCACGGCATCGAGGGCGGCCTTGGACTCACCGTAGGCACCGTCGCCACCGAAGCGGCCACGGTTGGGTGAACCCGGGATGACCACGTGCAGGCGGTGGCCGACGCGGGTATTGGCACCCAGTGGTGCCAGCCCGACGATGAGGCGTTCCACCGACCACAGCAGCAGTCGCATCTGGGCCTCGGTCTGACCACCGGCATCCGCCATGGACCCGGACACGCGCGGTGCGGCGAACGGGAACAGCAGGGTCGGGATCATCGCGGGCTTGACCAGCTTGGACTTGCCGTTGACGGTTGCGGTCTGCTCGGTGCCGATCCAGTTCACGATCGCGTCGATGTCCGCATAGGAGCTCAGGTTCGCCGGGACCACCCACAGGGCGGCTGTGCCGCGGGCGGAACGGGCGTAGAGCTTCTTGTAGAACTCCAGACGGTCGTGGTTGAGGCTGGAGGTGGTGGCCACCACGGTGGCACCACCGGCGAGGAGCTTCTCGACGATCGCCGCTGCGATCGAATTCGGCGAACCACCGGTGACCACGGCTACGTCATCGGCGTACTCCAGAGGCGAGGTGTCGCGGGCCTGCTCGGCCAGGGCGCTCAGACCGAGGTACTCGGCCTGGAGTGCCACGACCTCACCGGCGCCGGTGACATCGATATCGGCGGCATCCAGTTCGCCCAGGGCAACGCGGGTGAGGTCCTCGCGGGCGGAGGCCCAGCGGTCATCGATCTGCACCACGCGGTCGACATCGAAGCTGGATGCGACCTGGCGTGGCCAGTCGGAACCGAGCTCACGGGAGACCAGCTCATAGAGCTCGTTGTCGGACTCGGCCTCCTCAAGGGCGGCCTGTGCGGGGGCATCCAGACCCAGCTGGGAGAGGATGGTGCGTGCGGTGGCGGCCAGGACACCGGCCCGGCCGGTGACCTGCTCGGCGAATTCACCGAGTGCCGCGGAGTCCACGACTCCCCCGGCTGCGCCACCTGCGGACGGCAGGGAGACGGCAACGCCGAGGCGGGCGGCGACGGCTGCCACGGCGGCGTCGATAAGCGCATCAAGCTCAGCCGCGCTCGACGGTGCGGCGGGCGCCAGGGTGGCCAGGTCGCCACCGCGCAGGGAGGCTCCCTCGCGGGCACCGATGACCACCTCGGCGACGACGTGGTCGGCCCAGCCCTGGCCGAGCTGCCAGGTGCCGGTGACACGCTCGGCGATGTACGCCGGGCGCTTGCCGGTGGGGCCGGTGATACGGCGCAGCGCATCGGCTGCGGCATCGGAGAGCACCGGGCCGAAGGCCTTGTAACCCTTGGCCATCTTGGACACGGTCACCTTGAGGTCACCGAGTTCCGCGTCGGCGGCACCCTCGATGGCACCCAGGCCGAATTCCACGCCGAGGTCCAGCAGCAGCTGGTTGCGGCGGGAGGAGACACCCTCCACGAGTGTTTCGATGGAGTCGGTGGCACCCATCTGGTCAGGGCGGACCTTGGTCCAGATGGCGATGAGCATCTCGGTGGCATCAGCCGGGGTGAACTCGATGTCCTCCGGGCGTGGGCCACCGGTGGCCACGGGTGCGGCGGGCACGGCAGCCGGGGCTGTCTCGGGTGCGGCGGTGGCGGCAACCTGGGTGCCCTCCGTCGCGGGAGTGTCGACGGATGCGGCCTCACCATCAGCGGGCTCGGAGGCCAGTTCGCGGACCACCTCGTCGGTGGCGAAGACCACCGGGCGGTCGCGTTCGATGTTGAGGACCTCGATCTCAGCCTCGCGGTACTGCGGCAGGTTGAGGGTCTGGCCCATCATGTTGGCCACGGTCGGGGCGGAACCGACACCGACCTCCACGAAACGCTCGACACCCAGGCCGCCGTTCCCGCGGGAACGGATGAGCAGGTCCTGGGTTTCGATCCAGCGGACCGGGGAGGCGAACTGCCAGGCCAGCAGCTCGATGAGCAGGGTGCGGGCGAGCTTCTGCTCCTCGCGTGCTGCCGCCTCGAAGTCGGCGAGGATCTCGCTGACGTACGGGGAGTCGACGACCTCAGCCATGGACTCGACGAACTCACGGGTGAGCTCGAAGGGACGGGCCACCAGGTTCGGGATGTAGCGACCAACAAGGGTCTCCAGATCCAGGTCGGCCGGGATGAGGGAATCCAGGTGCTCACGGAAGGCACCCACGCCATCACGCAGCTTCGAGGAGTGGAAGGGTACGTCGATGCCCGGGATCATGATGAAGGCACGCTGACCCGGTGCGCGGTTCTCCACGTCAGCACGCAGGGCCTTCAGGCCCGCCTGGGTTCCGGCGACCGCGTACTGCAGGCCGGCCAGGTTGTAGTTGACGATCTCGAGGAATTCCCCGGACTTCTCTGCCACACCTGCGACATAGTCGAAGACACCATCGGCAGTCAGGCCCATCTTGTTGGGGCGCAGGGCGGCCAGGCCGTAGTTGGACAGGCCGTTCTCATCGCGGTCGACCAGTCGGTGCATGGTCAGGCCGCGGCGGTAGACGATCTCCACCACGGATTCCAGGGAGAGCACACCGGCGTAGGCGGCCAGGGCGTTGTACTCACCAACGGAGTGGCCGGCGAAGAACGCCTGCTGGTTCAGGGCGTGGGCCTCGCGCATCTCGGCGACCTGTGCCACACCGAGGGTGGCCATGCCGACCTGGGTGAACTGGGTGAGGAAGAGCACGCCGTCGGGGTGGAAGAACTTCTCGCCGTCCACGGTGACCTCGGTGGGGTTGTTCTCCACGATCTCGAGGATGGAGAAGCCCAGCCTGGTGCGGGTGTGTGCATCGGCGCGGTCCCAGATGGCGCGGGCGGCCGCGGAGTTGCGGCGTGATTCCATGCCCATGCCCTGGGACTGGATGCCCTGACCGGGGAAGGCATAGAAGGTGGTCGGTGCGGCCATCACGGCGGTGGCGGTGAGCACCAGATTGCCGTTGACGGTGGCGGTGACGGAGCGGACCTCGCCGTGGCCGGGGCGGGAATCCACGGCGGAGCGCTCCACGGTGAACACGATGGTCTCACCCGGCATCACCGGGGCCAGCATGGTGGCGGTGTACTCCACGACCCGGGCGGCCGGGGTGTGGGTCTGCT
Source organism: Corynebacterium gallinarum (assembly GCF_014837045.1). Taxonomy (GTDB): domain Bacteria; phylum Actinomycetota; class Actinomycetes; order Mycobacteriales; family Mycobacteriaceae; genus Corynebacterium; species Corynebacterium gallinarum. The sequence goes on along the minus strand of NZ_JACSPR010000012.1, from coordinate 49,915 downwards.
CATCGGTGAAGTCAGCACCGGCGATGAGCTCGCCGATGGCGGAGGTCCACATGCCGTGGACGATCACGCCGGGCAGGCCAGCGAGGGCGGCTGCGGTGTCGGAGACGTGGATCGGGTTGCGGTCACCGGAGACCACGGCGAAGGGGCGCATGGATTCCGGTGCGACCACCTCGACCACGGCACGGTGGGACCGTGGGGTGTCGATGGTGGTGGGCAGGGTGGAGGTGTTGGTGCGTGCCACGGTGTCGCCGTTGCGACCCTTGATGGCGAAACGCTCGGACAGGGTGGCGATCTCCTGCTCACCGGCGGTGATGCGGGCGCGGACCACCACGACGCGGCCCATGGAGGTATCGGAGACCTCATCGGCGGTGGCAGTGGCGCGCAGTGTCACCTCACCGTCGGCGACGGACGGCAGCTCGGAGGTGAGCTTGATGTGGTGCTCGAGATGCACCAGGGAGAGCATGCCCTCAACCACGGAAGCGGAATCGGTGCCCGGGATCACGGCGGAGCGGACCGCGGCGAACACAGCGGGCCAGGCGCGACCGACCAGCACATCGGGTGCGGTGGCTGCCGGGGTCACGGTGGTCGGCAGGTGCGCGGCGGTGACATTGTCGTAGTCTGCCAGGTGACCGGCGTCCAGGGTGGTCTCCCACTCGGCGACACCATCGGTGAGGGTGGCCAGGGTGCCGCCGGCGGCGACACGGGTGAGCTCATCCATGGCCGCTTCGGCATCAGCCTGGGTGACCTGCGGAACCGCACCCGGGATGGTGTCCCCGGGCAGGGTGAAACGGATGACCAGGTCGGTGGTGGTGCCAAACGCGGTGGATCCGGCCAGGGGCACGGTGAGCAGAACATGCTCGGTGTCCTCGACCTCGAGGCGGGCGCCGGTCGGGGCGTGGGTGGCGGTCTCACCGTCACGCTCCCAGGCGTCGACGTCACCCAGGCGGTGGATCATGGAGATGGTGTTGCGGCTGGCCCAGTAGGTGCCCGGCGCGGTGAGCAGCTCCTCGATGAGGTCGCGCTCGACTTCGTGCACCTCGGTGATGCGCTCGATGGAGGCGGCATTGAAACGGTCGAGCAGGTCAGCCACGGGCTCATTGGCCAGGGTGATGCCGGCGACGGCGGCTGGTCCGGGGATGATGGCGACCTGGTCGGCGTCGAAACGCTCGTCGTGGGACTGCCACAGGGAATCCGAACGCCACCAGCGGCGCACGTCCTTGTCGATGACCGGCACGAAGCACACCGGCTTGCCCGGGGTGCGGCACAGTCCGAGGAACCACGCCACATCCGCCGGGGTGAGCAGGTCGGTGGCGGCGTGCGGCAGGTCGGCCACGAGCTTGTCGACGACCTGCTGTGGCTCCACTCCCTCTTCCAGGGTGTGGGACGGGGTGAACTGTCCGTGGTCCTGCTCGATGAGTCGGGCCTCGGCGCGTTCAAGCATCTGGCTGAAACGGTTCGCCCAGGAGGCGTCGATCCACTCGCCGTTGACGGGTCCGGACAGTTCCAGGTAGCGGTTGAGCCATTCCTGGTAGGTCATGGAACCGAGGTCACCGAAGTAGACCTTGGCGGTCTTGCCGATGGCGGTGATGATCTCCTCGCGGCGGGCCTGGACGGCCTCCTCATCGCCGGCAACCTCATCGAGGAGACGCCCGGCGCGGGCAAACGAGTTGTCGATCTCGTGGATGTCCGCTCCCAGCTGGGAGCGTCCGGAGGCCATGCCGTTGGCGGCGCCACCGGCGGGGACCCAGTCGGTGGTGCCCGGGGTGGCCACCAGCAGTTCCTTGACGGACTGGGAGGTGGTGGCCTCCTTGGCAGCCATGGCGGCGGTGCCGATGAGGATGCCGTCGACAGGCATGTTGGGCAGGCCGTGGGCGCTGGCCCAGGAACCGGTGATGTAGTCGGCGGCGCGTTCCGGGGTGCCGATGCCACCACCGACGCACAGGACGACATTGTCCAGTGCGCGGACATCGGCGTAGGTGGCGATCAGGAGGTCATCGAGGTTCTCCCAGGAGTGGTGTCCACCGGCGATGCCACCCTCCATGTGGATGATGATCGGGGTGTCGGGCAGTTCGCGGGCGATCGCGAGGACGGCGTGGACCTGTTTGACGGCGCCCGGCTTGAAGGAGATCCAGGGGAATCCGCCGTCGACAAGCTCGCGCACGAGGCTGACGGCCTCGTCCTTCTCCGGCATGCCGGCGGTGATGACGATGCCGTCGATGGGGGCACCGTTGGCGCGGGCCTTGGGCACCAGGCGCTTGCCGCCGATCTGCATCTTCCACAGGTAGGGGTCGAGGAACATGGAGTTGAACTGGACATTGACGCCCGGCTCGAGCAGCTCGGTGAGCCTGTCGATATTGGATTCGAGGATCTCCGGGGTGACCTGGCCACCGCCGGCGAGCTCAGCCCAGTGTCCGCCGTTGGCGGCGGCTGCGACGATCTCCGGGTCCACGGTGGTCGGGGTCATGCCGGCGAGCAGCATGGGGCTGCGGCCAGTCAGTTCGCTGAAGCGGGTGACCAGGCGGGGGCGGCCATTGACAGATTCCACCCGGGGGGCGAACTCGTCATAGGACCGGGGCAGCTCCGGTGCCATGCCGGCGTCGAAGACCCTGGCCTGGCCGTCGGTGTCGCACACCGCGAAGGAGGCGGCACCGCGGCCGGCGAGGATGGAGTTGGTCAGGGGCACCACGCCACCGTCGGGGCCGATGTCGAGGATCCAACGTGCGCCGGCATCCAGGGCACCGGTGACGGAGGCAACCCAGTCGACGGGGTTGACCAGCACATCGGCGGCGACCTCACGGGAGGTCTCCGCATCCAGGCCACAGGCTGTTGCCCAGGTGACGGTCTGCTCCACGGCCAGGGACATCGCCGGGTGGTGGAAGGCAGCCTGGACATCAAGCTGGGTGATGCGGGGGGCGAACGGCTGACCGCCGCGCTCCTTATTCTCAATGGCCTTGGCGTCGGCGGCGGCCATCGCCTCCAGGGCGGTGATGACACGCTGGTTGTCATCGGGGCGGCCGACCAGGACATAGGTGGTGCGGGCATTGCGCAGACCGATGACCGGGCGGATCTCCTCGGGAACATCGGCTGCGGCGGTGTCGATGGCGGCCTGCAGCTGTTCGCGGGTGACACCGGCGATGGCGACCATCGGGGACAGGGTGCCCTGGGCGATCAGACCGGTCATGCGTCCGGTGCGGGTGATGGCGGCTCCGATGAGCTGGGCCAGTGCCACATACTCATCAGCACGGGTCAGGTCCCCCAGCAGGTGCACACCGAGCACACCCTGCGAGTGCCCGATGGCAGCGACGGCCTTCTCCACGTCGAGCCGCTGGGATTCCAGGGAATCCAGGGTGGCGATCTGGGAGACGAAGATGCCCGGCACGCTCACGGCGGCCTGGGCGGTGTCGAAGTTCGGGGTGTCTACGGCGGTGGCCCAGGCAACCGGATCGAAGCCGAAGGGGAAGGTGCCTGCGAGTTCATCGGCGACGGGAGCCAGCAGCTCCTGCGCGCGCTCGACGATGCCCTGGACGTTGGTGCCGGCGCCTGCGGCGACCGCGGCGCGGAGGGTCTTCAACCAGTCAAAGCCCTGGCCTGAGAAGGCGAAGGCATAGGGTTCCTGATCGAAGCGGTTGATCAGTCGGCTGGTCCCGAAGTTGCTGCCTAGTTCGGTCACGTGTGAACTCGCTCCTTGTTTGACTCAGACACCTCAAGGCCCCATGCCGGAACCATCGGTCTGCGCATGCTTAGCTGATAAAAACTGGAAAATGGCACACCTGTTACACCAGGGTGTCATTAGATAGGAAACAATATGCCATAAATCATGAGGAAAACGTCATCTTTTGTTGACGCGCGTCATCCCGATGCATCCTGCGGTCCCGGATGGGGTCATTCCGCTCCCCCCATCGTGCCACCTGACGTGTTTGATACAAAACTTCCCCGTCGAAATCAGGGGTGGGTGATTCGGGGTGGATACCTGCAGTTTCATCTCAGCAGAGATGCCGGGAGATGAGGTCGCACGCCTCCAAGAGAGCGGCGGGAGCGATGTGGTCTTCTTCACCTTCTGTATGGCGTAGGGAAATTCTCACACCCTCGGACGGAAGGAAAACCTGACAGGCATGATCGGGCACGATCTCAACCTCGGGAACAATGCCCCTGGCGGCCATCCACGCGTCGAAATCCCTGGAGATACTCATGCACCCCAGGGTAACGCGATCACCCCCCTCAACAACATCCCCCGATGCCCTGAGCCCCGCCCTCGACCCGCCCCGCCGGAACCTAGCTCGCGGTCCACCCGCCGTCGATGGTGCAGGCGGCGCCGGTGACCATCCCCGCATGATCCGAGGCCAGCCAGGTAGCCAGGGACGCAACCTCATCGGATTCCACCAGCCGCTTCACCGCGGATTCGGTGAGCATGATCTTCTCCACCACCTCACCCGGATCGATGCCGTGAATGTTTGCCTGATCCTCAATCTGCTTCTCCACCAGGGGCGTGCGCACATAGGCCGGGTTGATGCAGTTGGAGGTCACCCCGTGTGGGCCCCCCTCCAGGGCCGCGACCTTGGACAGCCCCTCAAGGCCGTGTTTCGCGGCGACGTAGGCGGACTTGAAGGCACTGGCACGCAAACCGTGAACAGACGAGATGTTGATGATGCGGCCGAAGCCCTGCTCATACATGTGTGGGAGCGCGGCACGCATCAGCAGGAAGGGGGCCTCCAGCATGAGCCGGTTGATCAGACGCCAGTTCTCGGGATCGAATTCATGGATCGGGGAGATGCGCTGGACACCGGCATTATTGACCAGGATATCGACCTCGAGGGAGAAGTCCTCCAGTGCCGCGGTGTCCGAGAGGTCCACCGCCCAGTGGTCGCCGCCCAGCTCGGCAGCCAGGTCGCGGGCTGCATCCTCGTTGAGGTTACAGATGGTCACATGGGCACCGGCCTGGGTGAAGGCCCGGGCACAGGCCGCCCCGATGCCGGAGGCACCTCCTGTGATCAGGGCCTTACGGCCGTCCAGGGAGATTGCATTGGTGGTGGTGTTCATTGTTCTACCTTTCGATGATGGGACGTGTGAGACGTGTGGTTCAAGGGGTGAGGTGTCGGCTTAGAACATTCCGAGGGAAACCGCGCCAACCAGCAGCGCCACGGCGGTGACCGGACCCACGATGGTGATCACCGCGAGATCCTTGTAGGACTGTTTGTGGGTCAGACCGCAGACGATCAGGAGCGTGACAACGGCACCGGAGTGCGGCAGCGTATCCAGGCCACCGGAGGCCATGGCGGTCAGACGGTGCATGACCTCGAGGCTGATGTCATCGGCGATGGCCATCTCGCGGAGCTCATCACCCAGTGCATTCAGGGCAATGGTCATGCCGCCGGAGGAGGATCCGGTCAGGCCAGCCGTGATCGAGACCGTCACCACCGAGGTGATGATGGCATTGGCGCCCATGTTGAAGATGGAATCACGCACCACGGCGAACGCTGCCGCCGAGGCAACGACCGCACCGTATCCAACCTCGGAGGCGGTACTGAAGACCGGGAACATGGAGTTTTTCGCCCCCTCCCCCACGGCCCAGATCAGCTCGCGGAAATGCCGGACATTGATCAGGAGGATGAGCAGGATGGCAGCGGTGATACCCACCAGGACCGCCCACAGCGCCGCCCTGTTGGCCAGGGCGATCCCGCCGTACTGCTCCTCCGAGAGGTAACTCCAATCCATCGCGGGAAGATATACAGCGTGCAGGCGAAGTTGACGACGAACACCGTGAGCAGGGGAAGGAAAGGAATGACACGGTTGGTGGGTTCGGCGAGCGTCACCGTGGCCTGCTTGGTGCCGTTTCCATTCTGCAGCTCCTCCTCGCCACCGTTGTGCACACTGGAGAAGTGCTCGCCCTTCTTACGCAGCTGACGGGTACGGAACTCCAGCCAGGCCATGCCGAACACGATGACGAAGATGGAACCGATGATGCCGATGGCCGCACCGGCGAAGGATCCGGTTCCGAAGAACTGGCCCGGGATGATGTTCTGCACCTGGGGTGTGCCCGGCAGTGCCGTCATGGTGAAGGTTAAGATACCCAGGGCGATGGTTGCGGGAATCAACCTGCGGGGAATGTCGGCCACCCGGAAGAGTTCACGGGCAAGGGGATACATGACGAAGGCAACCACGAAGAGACTGATGCCACCGTAGGTCATCAGGGCCGAGGTGACCACGGTGGCGGCGATCGCAGCCTTGCCCCCGATCAGGGAGGTCACGGAGGTGGCGATCGATTTCGCATACCCGGTCACCGTCATCAGCATGCCGAAGATGGCACCGGTGAGGAACACCGGGAAGAAGTTTCCGATAAACCCGGCCATGGCGGGCATGAAGATCTCCGTGTAGCCCGGAAGCAGTGGTGCCTGGGAGAACACCAGCGCCACGATTGAGGCAATGGGGGCGGCGATGAGAACCGGCACGCCCTGGTACGCAAGGGTGATCAACAGTGCCAGAGATAACAGGATTCCAATGATGCCGAGGATCATTGGCACCTCCTTTGGTAAATGCGGACATGTGGTTCGCCACAGAGCTCAGCCCTCTGATCCCGAGATCAGAGGGCACCAACATGCGGTGACCTGTTCAGGATGCACCACTGGATGTGACGCACGCTACATCTAAAGCCCCCAAGCTTTTTCTGCGTTTTTTGTAGTTTTCTCCATACGGCCGCGGGACCTAGCCACGGGCCAGTGTGGCACGATCCCACCAGCAACGCCGGGACGTGAGAATGGACCAACCCTGGGCGGGCCGGAACGGCTGGCCTCCCCGAAAGGCACGGCCGGAGTTCAACCCCCCGCCCCATGCCCGGCACGGGGATGCGGGCCCCGCACGCGCCCTCCGAACCCCAGGGCGCGAGCGGAGTTGGAGTGGCCGGGTTTTTCCCACCGGGACCGCGCGGAGGGTCACTTAGTGAGCCATCTAACAATCCCGCCGGAACTCCTGCTTACAGGTGTCAAAAGCTGATAAATACATAAGTTCCACCGCCTCCGGAACTTGGTTTACTGCGGGGATGGTCCCTAGGGTGATCACAAATTAATAACGAGCCAATCACAAAATGGTTCAGGCTTGTCGTCGATCCCCGTAAAAGGAACCCCATGTTCAACTCCGGATGCACCCGCAACATCTTCCGCAGGCGCCTCACCCTGGCCGCCGTGGCAGCTGGCACCGTCGCAACCGCCGGGCTGGCCGGCGCTCCCGCTGCCACCGCGCAGCCCGCCATCCCCGCGGACTTCGCCGCCATGTCCTCCCAGCTGGCCACCGTCGCACCCTACAACGCCACGATCGCAGCCCCCAGCGTGGTCCGGCCCGCACACGGCACCTTCACCTCCGGGTTCGGTCCCCGCTGGGGCACCATGCACAACGGCATCGATATCGCCAATGCCGTCGGCACCCCGATCTATTCCGTCATGAGTGGCACCGTGATCAACTCCGGCCCCGCCTCAGGTTACGGCCAGTGGATCCGCGTCCAACACGATGACGGCTCCATGGCGGTCTACGGACACATGTCCGCACTCTATGTCTCCGCCGGCGAGCGCGTGTCTGCCGGCCAGACCATCGCGGGCATGGGCAGTGAGGGCTTCTCCACCGGCTCCCACCTCCATTTCGAGATCCACCCCGCAGGCATGGGACCGGTTGATCCGGTCGGCTGGTTCGCCAACCACGGCGTCTACTTCTAGGACTTTCACACCAGCCCGCCGCAGCCTCCATGAATGCCCCGGAGACCCCGGCGCGGACAGGGGAAGAAGAAACAGAGATAGCCCGGTCAACCGACCGGGCTATCTCTGTCATTACTACTGTGTATTTCTCTGTAACTATTGTGTGCGCCTGGAGAGACTTGAACTCTCACGTCCTGGGACACTGGAACCTAAATCCAGCGCGTCTGCCAATTCCGCCACAGGCGCTGTATCGCATCGAAACCGGCTGAGCCCGGTGCGACAGCGCACTTGATCATACATGGTGGCTGATACACAACAAACAATGTGGTGTCCATAACGAAATTCGCGTGGGAGGAAAACGGGGGTATCCTTGATATTTGTGAGTGAGCAAGGTCGAGCTGAAGTGAAAACCAGGAAGAAGGTACGACTCAGTCATGTCATCTTCCTTTTCATCTGTTTCTGTGTGGCTCTGGCCCTGGCATGGTGGCAGTGGACCCGCTTCCAATCCGGTTCTGGTACCTTCCAGAATCTGGGTTATGCCTTCCAGTGGCCGGTGATCGGTGGTTTCCTCGTCTTCGCCTACCGCAAGTACCTGGAATATGAGAACGAGTCGATCGACCGGGAGAACCTGGCGGCTGAGCTCGCCCGTCACCCGGATGCCGATAAACAGGCCACCAAACCTGCGGTGGCCCCGGTGGAGGAGGATTTCATGATCTCCCACCGCCCCAGCCTGGTTGACAACCCGGATGCCGTGACCGAGATCGATGATGATTTCCTGCCCAGCCGCCCCACCCTGGATGTTGATGAGTTCAACCGCATCAACGATCCGTCCCAGCGCAGACGCCGCCGGACATAGAGCCGCGGGAACTTTCCCGGGCGCCCAACCGACCACTCCACCAGAACCACCCAGCAGTTTCCGCACCCGAGGACCCCGAGGACTTTCACGCCGTGACTACGCCGACCCAGACCATCCAGATCCACCCGGAGCGCAAGAAGCGCGTCCGCACCGCACTGACTGCCTTCTCCGTCGCCGCATGGGTGACCGGTGTGTTCCTGCTGGCCCTGGTGGTGGAGATGGTGATGAAATACATCCTGCAGATGGATCTGCCGAGCTGGGCCACGTTCATCCCGATCGCCCACGGCTGGGTCTACATCATCTTCCTGCTGTGCACCCTCAACCTGGGTCTGAAGGCGCGGTGGGATCCCAAGCGCTGGTTCACCACCGCCATCGCCGGTGTGGTGCCCCTGTTGTCCTTCTTCGTGGAGAACAACCGCCGCAAGGAGGTCATTGAAACCTTCCAGCTCGACCAGCCGGACACGGTCTAAGACCCAGCAGACAGCACTGTGGCCGTTCATATCCCCGAGGGGACTTGAACGGCCACAGTGCTGTTGTTGTTCAGGCGTGGGTTTACTGCCCGGCCAGCTCCGCGATCGCGGGCACCAGGCCACGCAGCGCCTTGCCGCGGTGCGAGAGTGCATCCTTTTCCTGCGCTGTCAGCTGCGCGGAGGAGCGGTCGCGGCCCTCGATGAGGGATTCCTCCATGGGGACGAACAACGGGTCGTAGCCGAAGCCGTTGGTGCCCACCGGTTCGCGCAGCAGGGTACCGTGCCAGCGGCCCTCCTCCACGAACTCCCGGCCATCCGGGGTCACGATCGCGCAGACGGAGACGAACGCCGCGCCCCGGCGCTCCTCCGGGATGTCGGCGATCTGCGCCAGGAGCAGATCGTTGTTGGCCTGGTCGTTGCCGTGTTTACCCGCCCACCGGGCGGAGAGCACGCCGGGCATGCCGTTGAGGGCTTCGACCTCGAGACCGGAGTCGTCGGCCAGGGTGATCAGGCCGGTGTTGGCCACGCCGGCGCGTGCCTTGATCAGGGCGTTCTCGGTGAAGGTGCGGCCGTCCTCCACGGGTTCGGGATAGGACGGGACATCCGCCAGGGCGAGCAGTTCCACATTCGCGATGCCGGCCTGGTCGAGGATGCGCTGGAGTTCACCCAGTTTCTTGGCGTTGTTGGAGGCGACAAGCAGCTTCATGTCAGATCCCCAGGGCGGCCTTCTGTGCGTGGACGAGTTCCCGGCAGCCCTTCTCGGCGATGTCGAGCATCTCGTTCAGCTGGGCGCGGGTGAAGGTGGTTTCCTCACCGGTGCCCTGGATCTCCACGAATTCACCGGATTCGGTCATGACCACGTTCATGTCCACATCGGCGCGCACATCCTCCTCGTAGGGCAGATCGAGGCAGGGTTGGCCGTCGATAAGCCCGACGGAGACGGCGGCCACGGGCGGCAGCAGCGGGTCGCCGGGGACCACGCCCTGCTCCTTGAGCACCTTGATGGCGTCGGCGAGGGCGACGTAGGCGCCGGTGATCGCGGCGGTGCGGGTGCCGCCGTCGGCCTGTAGTACATCGCAGTCGATGGCGATGGTGTTCTCACCGAGCTGGGACAGGTCCACCGCGGCGCGCAGGGAACGGCCGATCAGGCGGGAGATCTCGTGGGTGCGGCCCTTGACCTTGCCGGCCATGGACTCGCGGCGGTTGCGTTCGGCGGTGGCGGCGGGCAGCATGGCGTACTCGGCGGTGAGCCAGCCCTCGCCGGAGTCACGCTTGAACCGGGGCACACCCAGTTCCACGGATGCGGTGCACATGACGCGGGTGTTGCCGAACTCGACGAGCACGGAGCCAGCGGGGTTGGTGGTGAAACCACGGGTGATCTTGACGGCGCGCATCTGGTCCTGGGCGCGACCGTCGGCGCGGGTGAAGCTGGTTGTTGAAGTCATGGGTAACAGGTTACCTGTGCCCCACCCGCTGATGCTTATCGACGAAAAGCCGACAGCCCTAGATGGTCAGCTCCAGGCCCGGCAGACCCAGCTCGATGGGTCCGTCATAGTACTGCGCGGCGGCCGCGAGGGTCGCCTCCTTATCCGCCCACGGCGGGACGTGGGTGACAATCAGTTTCTTCACCCCGGCGGCCGCGGCGATCTGACCGGCGTCCTGACCACAGATGTGCATGCCCGGGACCCTGCCCTCACACGAGGTCCCCCAGGTGGCCTCACAGAGGAAGACATCCACATCACGGGCGGCGTCGATGAGCACCTCGGTGTAGGCGCTGTCACCGGAGTAGGCGAGGGTGGCGCCGGTGCCGTGCTCCTCCACCCGCAGGGCGTACGCCTGGATGGGGTGGACTACACGGAAGGGGGTGACGGTGAACTTGTCCACCAGTTCAGGCTGGCCACTGACCCAGGGGGAGAAGGCGAAGGTGTCCCCCATGTCATCGATGCCCTCGGGATCATCGGAGCTCAGGCGGCCGAGACGGTTGGGGGTGTCGGTGGGGCCGAAACACAGATTACGCCCCGGTGCGGGGGCATAGGGGTGGAAACGGCGCCACACCAGCAGGGAGGCGAAATCCGCGCAGTGATCGGTGTGGAGATGGGAGAAGGCCACATGGGTGTCCGTGGGATCCTGTATCTCCTGGAGAGCAGCAAGCACACCGGGGCCCATGTCCATGAGCAGGGAGGGCGCGCCCGGGGAGGACACCAGATATCCGGAGGCTGGGTTACCTGGTGAGGGCACACTTCCGGAACTTCCGAGGATGGTCAATCTCATACGGCCACTCTGCCACGAGTTCTGTCCAGGTGCGCGCTTTTGACCCTTTTTGTAGTCAAACCCTTACACCATATTGTGACGGATCTGGGTCACAACCGGGCCGAGGAACCTGCGACTGAGCTGGGAGAACAGTTCCGGATCACCGGTGGATTCAAAACTGTAGGTGGGCTCGGGGTGCATGCTGGGATCCGCCAGGAGGTCGTTCTGGCTGAGGATGCGCAACACGTCCTTGGCTGTTTCCTCCGCGCTGGAGACCAGCGTGACATGATCACCCATCGCCAGCTGGATCACACCCGAGAGCAACGGGTAGTGGGTGCACCCCAGCACGAGGGTGTCCACGCCCTGTGCCTGGAGCGGTTCGAGATACCCCTCGGCGATGTTGAGGATCTGCCGGCCGGAGGTGATACCGCGTTCCACGAAATCGACGAACCGGGGGCAGGCGGCGGCATGCACCTCGATGGAGGGGCTCGCCGCGAACAGATCCTGGTAGGCCCCGGAGTTGATGGTGCCCACGGTGCCGATGACACCGACCTTCCCGTTGCGGGTGGCGGCCACCGCGCGGCGTACCGCGGGCAGGATGACCTCGACCACGGGGACGTCGTAACGCTCCCGGGCGTCGCGCAGGAAGGCCGCCGAGGCGGTATTGCAGGCGATGACGATCATCTTGCAGCCTCGCTCCACCAGTTCATCGGCGATGCGCAGGGCGTGCTCACGGACGCGCGCGATGGGCAGCGGACCGTAGGGGCCGTTGGCGGTGTCACCGATGTAGATGATCGACTCGTGTGGCAGCTGGTCGATGATCGTGCGGGCCACCGTGAGTCCCCCGACCCCGGAGTCGAAGATTCCGATGGGGGCATCCGCGCCCGGGATGGGTCGTTCGATCATTGAGGCACCGTAATCAGTCACAGTGTTCAATAATAGCCCTGCGCCACCACGGGTCCAGACGGCACCAGCTGATGTCGTGGGCAGGATGTGCCACAATATGGACACACCCCCACCCCCCTGCTGCTCGAGAGGACACTCCCCCATGTCGGATGCGCGGTCCGGTCCCGATACCGATGAATTCCCCGCGATCCAGGAGGGCATGGAGGCCCCGGTCGGTGTGCACGGTTCGGAGATCACCGTGGCGCCGGTGCGACGCAACACCCGCGCCACCGGCATCACCATGGGGATCCTCGTGGTGTTGCTGCTGGTCATCGTGGGTGCGGCGGCCTATGTGGTTTCCGGCCTCGGTTCCGATGATCCCGCACCCCAGACCATGGTGGTCACCGAGACCCCGATCGTGGAGGTCACCCCGGAGCAGGCCCCGGAACCGGCAGCAGAACCCACCCCGGAACCTGCCGAGCCCACCGGTACCCCGGCCGGGCGCCCCACCGCCCCGGCGCTGCCCGCCGGATACTCCCCCGTCAACGACGCCGCCACCCAGAATCTCCCGGGTGGGGACCTCAACAATGTCTACACCGGCACCTCGACCACCTCACCGGGGTTCGCGCTCAATGTCCGGGATGCCTTCGTCCGCTACTACCTGGACACCGGGGAACTGAACGGGCAGGTGCGCGCCACCAGCCCGGCGACCGGCATGACCTACGACGTCGACTGCGTGGACAACGGAGAATTTGTCACCTGCACCGCGGGTGACAACGCCGTGATCTACATCAGCTGATCCCACTGCCCCGGCTGCTACACCCTCGGCATCCGGGGTGGGTCGAGCGCGGCGATGATCTTCTCCATCGCGGTCCCCAGAACCTTGAGTTCCTCATCGGTGAGATTGTCGAAGATGAGACGACGGACCTCACCGACGTGACCCGGCGCGGCCTCCACCACCTTGTCCCACCCATCCTCGGTGAGCACCGCCACGGTGGCACGGCCGTCGGTGGGATCGGGTTCGCGGCGGACCCAGCCGGCCTTCTCCAGACGGGTCACCACGCGCGAGAGGTGGGACAGGGTCATGTCGGACAGCTCCGCCAGTTCACTCATGCGCAGACGCCGCTCGGGAGCCATGGAGATCTGTGCGAGGGCGAAGTAGTCGAAGTTGCTGAGGCCGTTCTGCTTCTTCAGCTGGGCATCAAGGCGAGCGGGGAGCCATACGCGCATGGACCAGATGTTCAGCCATACGTCCTGCTGCTCCTGGTTCAACCAGACATCATCCGAAGTCGCTGAAACTGTATTCTCGCTTGTCATGTCAACCCAGGATAGTGACATTCACTACTGCCCGCCCATCGAGGGTCCTGTTAACACACCCTGATCAGTGCGCAGAACATGCGGAAATTCGCAGGTATTCTCAGTATCCCCGGTGCCTGCCCTGATCCTTTAACTGTTTCCGCATCTGTTTCTTCAACTGTTTCTGTTGCTTCCGTTCCCGCAGGGCCGCCGGGTCATCGGAGGCGATGAAGGCACCCGCGGCCACACCGCCGACACCACCGAACAGGTGCGCCTGCCAGGACACACCCGGGTAGATGGGTAGCAGGCCCCAGAACAGACCCGAGTAGATGAAGGCCAGTGCCAGGCCGACGAGGAACTGTTTAACATCCCGGTTGAACAGGCCACGCACGATGAGGTATCCCAGCCAGCCGTAGATCAGACCGGAGGCGCCGATGTGGTTGGTGCCCACCCCACCGAACAGCCAGGTGCCGATGCCGCCGATGAGCACAGTGAGCAGCGTGACCTCCCAGAACACCCGTTTTCCGCTCATACCGATGATGAAACAGAAGATCGCGCCGGGCACGGTGTTGCTCATGAGGTGGTCGATGTTGGAGTGCAGCAACGGCGAGGTGAAGATGTGCCACAGGGCGCTGGTGTCCAGGGGGTGGATACCCCAGTAGTTGAGCAGACCCCCGGTGAGCACGTTGATGAAGTGGACCGCCCAGATCACCACCACGAAGCCGACCGCGAAGGTCAGGCCCGTTCGGATGGAGGACTTGTCCTTCAGCTGCTGCCCCATCTGGGGTGTGCGGCGCTGCCAGGGTTTGACGGGTCCACCGGTGGGTGGGGTGAATCCGCTGGAACCGAATCCGGTGTTGTTGTAGGGGAAATTTCCAAAGTTGTTATAACTCATGGGATCAGTTCTCGGTAGGTGGTCAGCCCGTGGCCCGGGCTGGCGGAGGTGACGGCGTCGACAATGGCGTCCTGCACGCAGTCAGCAGCCGCTGCGCACAAGGATGCCAGAAGTACCGCGTCCACGCCCGTCCCATCCCCGGTGGACAGGGCGAAGAGGGTGTCGCCGTCCATCGGCGAATGCGAGGGACGCACCGCCCGCGCCAGGCCGTCGTGCCCGGTCAGTGCCAACCGTTTGGCCTGCGCCTTGGTCACGGGCGCGTTGGTAGCGATCACACCGATGGTGGTGTTGAGGTCCGCGGCTGGGTGCGGCACGGCAGCGAGCTTGTCGACGTCCACCGCCGCCCGTCCCGGCGCCCCGTGGAGGGTGCCGGTTGTCGGGTCGACGACCTCCCCAACCGGGTTGGCCACGATGCCTGCGGCCACCACAAACTCCTCCACTGTGGTGGAGGCCTGGCCGAAACCGCCGCGCAGGTGACCGGCGGTGGCCCCGGTGCCGGCGCCGATGCTGCCGGAGACATCACACTGGTGGCCTGACAGTGCATTCTCGACGGCGGTGAAACCGTGCTCACGGGTGGGACGGTTGGTGGGATCACCGACCAGCAGGTCGAAGATCACCGCGGCTGGCACGATCGGGACGATCGGCCCCAGCCGGTCCGGCCCCAGAACCGGGAAGCCGATACCGCGTTCCTCCAGTGCATACATCACCCCATCGGCGGCGGCCAGTCCGTACGCTGATCCACCGCACAGGGCAACGGCATGGACCTGCTGCACGGTGTTGTGGGGTTCCAACAGGTCGGTCTCCCGGGTCCCAGGTCCCCCGCCACGGACATCCACCCCAGCGAAGGCACCACCCGGTGCCACCACCACGGTCACACCGGTGTCGTGGGAGGTGGCATGGCCCAGGTGTATTCCGGGGACATCGCACAGCATTCCGCCGACGGGGGTCATCTCAGGATCCCACCATCGCATCCAGCAGGGTTTCCTGGTTGTAGGCCAGCCACTGGATGAGACTCTCGCGGTCTTCCTCCTGTGCCTCCCCACCCTTGAGCTCCCCGGAAGCCAGGTAGAGGCGGATGTCATTGAGTCCCGCCAGCCAGGCGTGGGCCTCCTCCTCGGGGACCGACACCGCGACATTGCCATCCGGCCCGAGTGCCGAGTTGATGACCTGCAGGTTCGCGATCTTCTGCCGGGTGATGTCATTTTCGTGGAGGGAACGCAGCAGCGAGTTGTCGCCGTCGTACTCCTCATCGCCCTCCTGCTGGAAATCCGGGAGCAACCGGGCCAGGGCTGGATCCCGGGGTGCCTCCTTGTGTCCGCTCGGGATGCCGGTCATCTCAGCCAAGGGATCCTTCGGCACGGCCTGCGCGCGGTGGATCAGGGCCTCCAGCACCACCGCGGACAGATTGCCCAGCACCTCACGTTCCATCGGCTCCAGCACACAGGTGTACCGGGCAGGTCTCATGAGCGCCTTCCTGCGCTTCCATGGCTGCATGTAATAATCCCCTATCCGGCCTGCTGCATCGTTGCCCACAGGCCCGCGACGTGAAGCTTTTTCACGTCACCTTCAACCTTGTCCTTCTCCCCGGAGCTGACCACGGCCTTGCCCTCGGTGTGCACCTGCATCATCAGCTCATTGGCGCGTTTCCTGCTGTAACCGAGCACCGTCTGGAAGACGTAGGTGACATAACTCATCAGGTTCACCGGATCATCCCAGACGATGCACAACCAGGGCAGATTCTCGCTGGAGACGGTGTGGACATCCATCTCCACATCGGGTTCGGCGGTGGGTGCGGACGGTGACGAACACACGGGTGACACTCCGGATGCCCCCACCACCCCGGTGTCCGATTCTGCGAACGCCGGGGGCAGGTCGGGTGTGTCAACAGCCCCGTGGCAGTGGACGTGATGCAGGCCATTCATATGAATCAGCCTAGTCAACTCCCTCACGCGGGTGCAGGGCACGTCACCGATAATCCACCGCCGTGGTGACAGCACTGGTCCTACCTGGGGTTTTCTTCGACCGGGTACCCGTGCTCTGTTATCGTTAGACCAATAACACGACAGGCGTGCGACGGGAGGTCGACTTGATGCAGGATCTCGATTCCCAGATCAGGGCTGCGATCCGCAGACTCGGCATCACCAACGGCACGGTGGTTGATTCCCTGAGCAATCTGGTACCCATCCTGTCGGTCCTGTTGACGCTGGTCATCACCGTCGCCACAGTGCTCACCGGTCTGGATGATTCCGATGGTGACACCCCGCAACCGGTGGTCAATGAACAGATGCGCACCGACCTGCTCCGGGCGATCAACTACCACCGGGACATCCCGGTCGATTTCGACCTCGAACTGCATGCCAGTGCCCAGCGGCAGGCCGTGGCGAATGCCACCGCGGGTGGTAACGACGTGGCCACCGCCGGTGCCGGGCGCATCCTCATGCTCCAGGCCAAGCAGGACACCGACAAGGCCACCGTGGACAACTTCCTCGAGCTGTGGAGGCAGGATCGTCCGAACTACGACGCACTGATGCATCCCGATAACCGGGAGATCGGAATCGGGATCGCCGAAACAGCCGGAACCACCTATGCCGTGGTGCAGTTCAGACAACGGTAGCTTTTCCGTAGGATCGAAGGGGTGAAATCAACCGCATCCTCCATCCCACCAGAGAGGTCAACGGCACTGTTGACCGATAAGTACGAGCTCACCATGCTCCAGGCCGCGCTCGCGGACGGCACCGCCGACCGCCAGGTCACCTTCGAGGTCTTCAGCCGTCGTCTGCCCAATGAACGCCGTTACGGCGTGGTGGCCGGAACCGCCCGGGTACTCCACGCAGTGAAGGACTTCACCTTCACCGCCGAACAACTCGCAGATCTTGATTTCCTGGATCAGCGTACCCGTGACTTCCTGGCCAGCTACCGCTTCACCGGCCAGATCGACGGGTACCGCGAGGGCGAACTCTACTTCCCCCACTCCCCGCTGCTCACCGTGCGTGGCACCTTCGCGGAATGCGTGGTGCTGGAGACGGTCATCCTGTCCATCATGAACGCGGATTCCGCCGTCGCCTCGGCGGCCGCCCGAATGGTCACCGCCGCCGATGGCCGACCGATCATCGAGATGGGGTCACGCCGCACCCATGAGTACGCGGCTGTGACCGCCTCCCGCGCCGCCTACCTCGCCGGGTTCTCCGCCACCTCCAACCTGGAGGCGGCGTTCCGCTACGGCATCCCTGCCTCGGGCACCTCGGCGCATGCGTGGACCCTGCTGCACATCAACGAGGACGGCACCCCGAACGAGGCCGCGGCCTTCCGCTCGCAGGTGGATCAGCTCGGCGCGGAGACCACCCTGCTGGTGGACACCTATGACATCGCCCGGGGTGTGGAGACGGCCATCGAGGTCGCCGGCACCGACCTCGGCGGGGTCCGGATCGACTCCGGTGATCTGGGTGTCCTGGCGCGTCAGGTCCGCAAACAGCTCGATGATCTGGGTGCCCACAACACCAAGATCGTGGTGTCCTCCGACCTGGATGAGTTCACCATCGCAGGTCTGCGCGGTGAACCGGTCGATGTGTTCGGCGTGGGCACCTCCGTGGTCACCGGGTCCGGTGCCCCCACCGCGGGCCTGGTGTACAAGCTGGTGGAGGTCGACGGTCACCCGGTGGCCAAGCGGTCACGCAACAAGGCCAGCCACGGGGGAACAAAGAAGGCGGTGCGCACCCACCGTTCCACCGGCACCGCCATCGAGGAGATCGTCTACCCGTACCACTCCGAGCGCCCGGACACCGGGAAGCTGGCCACCCTGGATCTGACCATTCCCCTCATGCGGGATGGGCAGGCGGTCGACGGCCTGCCCACCCTGGAGCAGTCACGGTCCTACCTGGCTGATCAGCTGGTGACCCTGCCCTGGGAGGGTCTGGCACTGTCCCGCGATGAGCCGGTCCTGCACACCCGGTTCACCGGTTTCCCCGCCTAGAGGCGGGAGATGATGAGGTCGGCCATCCCCCGCTCACCCAGGGCACTGGGATGGACCGGCATCCGCAGCCCATCGCCTGCCCCGGGGAGGTCAACAACGGCGCGGACCCACTGTCGGGAGGGATCCGCGCAGGTGCCCGTCCCCGGGACATCCGTATCCACAAACTCGTATCCCAGCTGCTCATTGCCGGCTGCGTGACGGTTGATGGTATCCAGCAGCTCCCCGATCCGCACCGGCACGGCGACCGGGAGGTTGGTGTCACTGCTGCCACCGGGCCCATCGCTGATGTTGAGCACGCAGACCCCTCCCCTGCCGTCGTCGATCTCCGGGTAGCCGATGAACATCACCCGGGCCTGTGGGGCCGCCGCCCGCAGCGCCTCCAGCACCGGGGTCATCCTGGTCGTCCATGCGGCCTGCGTGACGTTCTGACCACCGAAAACCGCACCGAAATCAGGCAGGCCACCCAGCTGGGGATTCCAGTCATCCGCACCCCCGGCGCCGAGGGTTACCAATCGGGTGTCAGCCCCGAGATCGCCGTTGGCCTGCGCCTGGTGGATCATGTCGATGACGCCACGTCCGGCAGTACCTGACAGGGTCGCGTTATTACAGGTGTAGTTGGCGTAATCCCCTTCGAACGCCTCCCTGCCCACCCGTTCCGGGTAGCCCTGGGGACTCTGTACACATTCCCGGTTGAGCAGGCCGATCATCTGCAGGGGAATCTCAGGGTTGGCGGCAAAGGAATCACCGAAGGCGACATAGGCACGGGCGGTGGTCGCCGGGGTGCGGATTGCCGGCATGAGGTCCGTGGATGTCTGTGTGAGTCGCTGCCCGACGGAACCCGGGACGGTGGATTCCTGTGCGGACGCCATCACCCCACCGGCTGAGGTGGTGAGGATCGCCATCGTCAGGATCGTCGTTGCCCTCAGTGCCAGTTGCCGCGTCATCGGTGTCCTCCTGTGCTGGCCCACCCAGGGGGCCGTCTTCATAGTCCGGTTGTGGATGGTGACGTGATTTCTCCAGGTTAAAGCACCTCTCCACCCACCTGCAACGATGGTGCGCATGACAAGACCCAGGCAGTAACCACCCGGTGTGGTGGCGTTCACTAGGATTTCCGCTATGTCCCGACGCGCATCCCTCCTCCTGACCACTGTCTCCTGGGTGGCGACCAGGCTGATCATGGTCTGGTTCTCCCTGCGACAGCACGAACAGTGGGGCGATGTCCGTTACTACCTGGAGGGGGTGGAGAAGGAGTCCGTCGGTGGGCGTGCCCTGGTGGAATACCCGGATGCCACGGTCATACCGCTGCGGATGATCGGATGGCTCACCGAGGGGTTGGATTCCTTCACCCTGGGGGTCATCGCCTTCTGTCTGCTCCTGGATGCCGCACTCTCAGGCTGGCTCGCCCGGCGGTGCGCCGGAGGGGATCACCGACGGGATGCGTGGTGGGGTTTCTCCTTCTGGATCCTGTTCGGAATGTTCATCGGACCGGTGATGATCGCCCGGTTGGATCTTCTGCCCGGTGTCCTGGTCGCCGGGGCCGCGGTATGGATCGGGAAGAACTCCCGGATCGCCGCAGTATTCCTCGGTGTGGCCACCGCGGTGAAACTCTGGCCGTTGGCGCTGGCCACGGGGTTGGTGGGGCCGTGGCGCAACCGCGGGACCTGGGCCCGGCTCGCCTGGTGGGCCGGTGCCATCCTGATCCTGGCGGTGCTGACCCTGGTCACCTCCGGGTGGTGGCGGGTGGTCTCCCCACTGCAGTACCAGGTGGACCGCGGTCTCCAGTCGGAGACACTGCTGGCCACTCCCTTCATCTGGCTGGCTGCGTTCGATGCGAGATGGAGCGTCACGTATGCGTCGTCGAAAAGCTTCGAGGTCTTCGGCACCGGCGTGGGGGCCACACTGATCGTGTCGAGCGTGGCCTCGCTGGGTGTGGCGCTCGCCGCTCTGGTGGTGACCGCCCGCCGCTTTTTCGGTACCGGGGAGCCCCGGCCCGTGGCCACCCGCGCCTACTGGCTGGCGCTGGTCCTGCTGATCGTGGTGACGTCCAAGGTGTTCTCCCCGCAGTACCTGTTGTGGTTCGGTCCGCTCATCGCGGTGATGATCACCCTCGACGGTGGCCGCCTCACCCGTGCCATCGGGGTGCTCATGGTGGTCACCGCCGGATTGACCTCCTGGTTCTTCCCCCTACTCTTCGATTCCTTCATTGAAGCGCCACCATCACTGCTGTCGGTGGTGGTACTCACCCTGCGCAACCTCCTCATGCTCGTGGTGACGGTGCTGGCCTGCCGGTGGGCATGGGTCTGCCTGGTTGCCGAACACAGGGCCGAAAGCGCAGGTGATTCCCCGCGATCCTGAGGTTTTCGCGCCCCGCACACAGGCCGATACACTGTGTGGGATGTCTGACGCCGATCCCACCACCCAGCAGTCCGCCACGGAAGAAACCAGCACGGAAGAAACCAGCACGGAGACCAGCACCCCCACCACCGGGGAGCTGCTCACCGCCGCCGTCGAGTCCCTCGGTGGTGCCCGGCGCGCAGGCCAGGAGGCCATGGCAGAGGCGGTGACCCACGCCTTCGACAAGAAACGCCACCTCGCCGTCCAGGCCGGCACGGGCACGGGTAAATCCCTGGCGTACCTGGTGCCCTCGATCCGGTATGCGCAGACAACTGATTCCACGGTGATCGTCTCCACCGCCACCATCGCCCTGCAGCGCCAGCTGGTCAACCGTGACCTGCCGCGGCTGGCCGATGCCCTGGAACCCCTGCTGGAACGACGCCCCACCTTCGCCATCATGAAGGGCCGGTCCAACTACCTGTGCATGAACAAGATCGCCCGCGAACCGGAGCCGGAGGATGCCCTCATCGGGGAGGATGACATCTCCTGGCTGGGCAAACACATTGTCCGCCTGCACGAGTGGGCCAATGAGACCGACACCGGGGACCGTGATGACCTGGATCCGGGTGTGCCGGACCTGGCGTGGAAACAGGTCAGTGTGACCGCCCGCGAATGCATCGGCGCCTCCCGCTGTCCCCACGGCGAGGAGTGCTTCGCCGAGATGGCCCGTGCCACCGCACGGGAGTCCGATGTGGTGGTGACCAACCACGCCCTGCTCGCCATCGATGCACTCTCCGATGTCAACGTCCTGCCTGAACACGATGTGGTGGTCATCGATGAGGCCCATGAACTCGACGGCCGTATCACCGCGGTCGCCTCCGCCGAGATCACCGTCAACTCCCTCAACCTGGCGGCCCGCCGCGCCGGGAAACTGGGCGCCGACGGCCGTGAGGACAAGATCACCGAGCTCGCCGGTGACCTGGAACTGCTGTTCCAGACCATGCGGCCGGGTAGGTGGCGCGACCTCGACGAGGGGTCCAAGGGCACCCTCGTGGCGCTTCGCGACGCCCTGTGGTCCCTGCGCCAGACCATCGCCACCGCCCCCGAGGGCGAGGCCGCCAACGATCCCGAGCGCAACGCCGAACGACAGAACCTGGCCAGCCACCTGCAGGAGATCCACGACTCCATCATCCGCATCCTCGAGGTGTTCGAGGAGGAGGACGCCGCCAAGCAGCAGGACGTGGTGTGGCACAACCAGGATGACCGGCGCGGTGACTCCCTCAACGTGGCGCCGCTGTCCGTGGCGGGGCTGCTCCACCAGAAACTGTTCACGGACAACACCGTGGTGCTGGCCAGTGCGACGCTCACCATCGGCGGCAACTTCAACGCCATGGCCGCCAGTTGGGGTCTGCCGAAGGGCACCTGGGATTCCCTCGATGCCGGCACCCCGTTCGACCCGGCGAAGGCGGGCATCCTCTACACCGCACGGCACCTGCCGGATCCGGGCCGGGACGGTCTGCCCCAGGAAACCCTGGATGAGATCTACGAGCTCATCATGGCCGCGGGTGGCAGGACACTGGGGTTGTTCTCCTCGAAGCGGGCTGCGCTCCAGGCCACCGAGGCCATGCGTCTGCGCCTGCCGTTTGATGTGCTGTGCCAGGGTGATGACAACACCGGTGCCCTGGTGAAGAAATTCGCCGAATCCGAGAACACCTGCCTGTTCGGCACCCTCACCCTGTGGCAGGGTGTGGATGTGCCGGGTAAATCCCTGTCGCTGGTCCTGATCGACCGCATCCCCTTCCCCCGCCCGGATGATCCGCTGCTGCAGGCCCGCAAGGAGGCCGCCGACGCAGAGGGACGCAACGGGTTCATGGAGGTCGCCGCCACCCACGCCGCCCTGCTCATGGCGCAGGGTGCCGGCCGCCTACTGCGGCATGTCACCGACCGTGGTGTGGTGGCGGTGCTGGATTCACGCCTGGTGACCAAACGCTACGGCAGTTTCCTGCGCTCCTCCATGCCGCGGTTCTGGGAGACCACCAACGGCGACACCGTGCGTGCGGCGTTGAAGCGTCTGGTGGCTGCCGACTAGGGAACCGCGACCGCCGTCACGGAATTCGCGGCGACCTCGGTGAAACCGGCATCACGCACCGGCACCGCACCGGGGGCTGTGAGCTTCTCGGCAAAGTCCGCTGGTGGGATCTCCCGGACATGCAGGGCGAAGTCCGCGGCCGCCCAATCCCGGACCCACTCCAGTGGCTGGTGGGCTGCGAGCAACATGGAGGCGTGACCGACCTGGGCGGCGGCCTTGCCCAGGGTCATCTCCAGGGAGGCGTCAATATAGATGACCGGGTGATCATCATCGATGGGTTTGGGATCATCCAGGGGCAGCTCCGTGCCGGAGATCTGCAGTTTCCGGATCGCGTCCGGCACCTCACTGACCGCACAGGGGATAAAGGCACGTACCTGGGCGGAATCATCGGTGACAGTGACACCGGGCAACTCCTGCACCCGGTCCCACGCGGCGTTGCGCGCCCTGCGCGCCACCTTGCGGATCAGGTGGTCGTACCAGCCTTCCAGCGCCGCGCGGAAGTCCGGGTCGGTGGCCACCCGCCCGTCGAGACAGAGCTTGACGACGCTCCTCGCCGCCGCATCCAGCACATCGGTCCTCCGCGGCGGATCCGTCTTCGGGATGTGCAGCACCAACTGCATGGCCTGCACCGTGGACGGATCCGCAGGGTCCTCCGAGTGGGGCCCGTCGGACACGCGCGCGCTGAGCAGACGGTGGGCGGTGACCAGGGAGGCGTCGACAAGCATCGTTGGTCTAGCGCTCCAGGGGAACGCGACGGTAGCTGCCGTCCTCGAGGTCGGCCAGGTCGATCTCATCGCGGGAGATACCCAGGATGTGGAGGACCTCATCCAGGAACGGGTGGTTGACGGAGGTGTCGGCGATCTCCTTAAGCGCCGGCTTGGCGTTGAAGGCGATGCCGAGACCGGCGGCGGAGAGCATGTCGATGTCGTTGGCACCATCACCGACGGCCACGGTCTGGTACATCTTCAGCCCGGAATCCTCGGCGAACTCATGCAGCAGCTCGGCCTTGGCGGCACGGTCCACGATCTCCCCGATGACGCGACCGGTCAGCTTGCCGTCAACGATCTCCAGGGTGTTGGCGCGGACATAATCCAGCTCCAGCTCCTCCGCCAGATCATCCAGGACCTGGATGAACCCACCGGAGACCACGGCGGTCTTGTATCCGAGGCGTTTGAGGGTGCGGATGGTGGTCCTGGCACCCGGGGTCAGGACGATGTCGCGGGCGACCTCATCGATGACGGAGGCATCCAGACCGGCGAGGGTCTTGACCCGCTCGCGCAGGGACTCCTCGAAGTCGAGCTCACCGAGCATGGCTCGCTCGGTGACCTCCGCGACCTCCGCCTCCTTACCGGCGTGGGCTGCGAGCATCTCGATGACCTCACCGGTGATGAGGGTGGAATCGCAGTCGAAGCAGACCAGACGCTTGGAACGACGCAGCAGGCCCGAACGCTCAATGGCGATATCGACGTTGAGCTCCGAGGTCAGGCCGGCGAGCGCCTTGCGGATCTTCTGGGCGCCACCCGGGCTGGTGTCCGGCACCGTGACCTTCAGCTCCAGGCCGGTGACGGGGTAGTCGGCGATGCCGCGGATGGTATCAATGTTGGCATCATAATCGGCGAGGGTCTGACCCACGCGGGACAGATCGATGGCATCCACCGGGTCACCGAGGATGACTACGACGTGAGATGAACGGGGACGGGACGACACGAGGGTGTCCTGAATCTCCACGGTCACGGACTGCCCGTGGACCTTGAGGGTCTCGGTCAGACCGTCGGTGACGGTCTCCAGGCGGCCAGGTTCGATGCCGACGAAGGCGGCGAGGCTGAGGAAGCCACGGAAGATGGTCTGTTCAACATCCAGAACCTGCACCTTGTTGGCTGCCAGCACGCGGAAGAAGGCGGCGGAGACACCGGGGCGGTCCTTACCACTCACGGTGATCACTGCGGGGCTGTATCCCTCACGCAGCGCCACCTGCTGACCGGCCTGGGCGGATTCGTTATCGATCTGGAAACTTTCAGTCACGACGATCATTCTCTCATGATTCAAAGGGGGAAACGACATTGACCCCGGCAGATTATCTACCGGGGTCATTGCAGTCGGAGGGGACTTATCTAGCCCTTAGCGTACTTCAGCTGGAGTAGGCGACTGGGTGGTTTCTGCACGCAGATCGTGCTCACCGACGTGAGCCTCACGGCGCATGCGCTCGATCATGTGCGGGTAGTGCAGCTCGAACGCAGGGCGCTCGGAGCGGATGCGGGGCAGGGAGGTGAAGTTGTGACGAGGAGGCGGGCAGGAGGTTGCCCACTCCAGGGAGTTGCCGTAACCCCATGGGTCATCGACGGTCACGAGCTCACCGTAGCGCCAGGACTTGAAGACATTCCAGACGAATGGGATGACGGAGAGTCCGAGCAGGAAGGAGAAGATGGTGGAGATCTGGTTGAGGGTGGTGAACCCATCGGAGTCCAGGTAGTCAGCGTAACGACGTGGCATACCCATGTTGCCCAGCCAGTGCTGGACCAGGAAGGTGCCGTGGAATCCGACGAAGGTCAGCCAGAAGTGGATCTTGCCCAGACGCTCATCCATCATGCGGCCGGTCATCTTCGGGAACCAGAAGTAGACGCCTGCACAGGATGCGAACACCACGGTACCAAAGAGGGTGTAGTGGAAGTGCGCGATCAGGAAGTAGGAGTCGGACAGGTGGAAGTCCAGCGGCGGAGAGGCCAGCATGATGCCGGTCAGACCACCGAAGAGGAAGGTGGACATGAAGCCCACAGCCCAGATCATCGGGGTCTCCCAGGTGATGTGACCCTTCCACATGGTTCCCACCCAGTTGAAGAACTTGACGCCGGTCGGAACCGAGATCAGGAACGTCATGAAGGAGAAGAACGGCAGCAGAACCGCACCGGTGACGAACATGTGGTGAGCCCACACGGCCATGGACAGTGCACCGATGGACAGGGTGGCGAACACCAGGCCGATGTAGCCGAACATCGGCTTGCGGGAGAACACCGGGATGATCTCGGAGATGATGCCGAAGAATGGCAGTGCGAGGACGTATACCTCTGGGTGGCCGAAGAACCAGAACAGGTGCTGCCACAGGATGGAGCCGCCGTTGGCCGGATCGTAGATGTGGCCGCCGAGCTTACGGTCGTACAGAACACCCAGGGCTGCAGCGAGCAGCAGCGGGAAGATCAGCAGAGCCAGAACGGAGGTGACGAAGATGTTCCAGGTGAAGACAGGCATACGGAACATGGTCATACCCGGTGCGCGGAGGCACAGGATGGTGGTGAGCATGTTGATGGCGGATGCGACGGTACCGATACCGGTCGCGCCGACACCGATGATCCACATGTCGGAGCCGATGCCCGGTGAGTGGATGGAGTCAGACAGTGGGGAGTACATGGTCCAACCGAAGTCGGCAGCACCACCCGGGGTCAGGAAGCCGGTCAGCATCGCGACACCACCGACGGTGGTGATCCAGAAGCCGAAGGCGTTCAGTCGGGGGAAAGCAACGTCAGGCGCGCCGATCTGGAGCGGCAGGACGTAGTTGGCAAAACCCCAGACGATCGGGGTTCCGTAGAGCAGCAGCATAACGGTTCCGTGCATGGTGAACAGCTGGTTGAACTGCTCGTTCGACAGGAACTGAAGACCCGGGGTGAAAAGCTCAGCTCGGATAAGCAGAGCCATCAGACCACCGAGGAAGAAGAAGCTGAACGACATGATGATATACATGATGCCCAGCTGCTTGTGGTCGGTGGTGGTCATCATTAACCATGCTTTGCTGCCCTTGCGTGCATGGCCTGTCGGCTCGGGCCTCTGCGGGGCGACGTATCCGTCGACCCTGGGCGCCACAGCGGTCATAGGTTCCTCCTGACTACGGGACGATCCATTCGGATTACCGATCGTCCTTCAACAACACTGCCTTATCTTAGGTGACAGGCAGGATCCGAAGCCAGCCCAAAAGGGCCGGTATGCAGCTAACTGTAACCCCTTTTCAGGCCGAGAAAAAATGTTTTCCCTACATTGGATGACCTCCCCCTCACCCACCGGTTGATGTTTCCCATGGGGTTTCATTCAATCATGTGAACCCCCTCACACCCGGGCCTCGTTTCGCCAGCATGGCGCACCCCCGCGAACACACCCCACCACCCACCCGTTTAACCCCCCGTGTGGGCTCAACCTAAAGGTTGAGACCGGCTGAAACGAAGGGAAATTTGATGCCGTGGTGAAAATTTTCCGCGACACACCTCTCCGGTCTGCCATGCCAAAACTTGTCATTCATCATCTCGGCGGCCTCGTTCCGATCAAGTCCCAGGCACGGAACCCGGCGACTGTCCGGCTAGCGGGAAGCGAATTACAAGTTTTCTTTCCCTCCCGCCGATGGTGTTCCTTATATATAGGTGTGGGAAAAACAAAAAGACCGCACGCGCCAGGCGTGCGGTCTGATGGTTGCCCACTCCCCTCCCGCGGGGTGAGGCGGAGGGATCCTAGAAGTCCCAGTCCTCATCCTCGGTATGCTCGGCCTTGCCGATGACATAGGAGGAACCGGAACCGGAGAAGAAGTCATGGTTCTCGTCGGCGTTCGGGGACAGCGCTGAGAGGATGGCCGGCGACACCTTGGTTTCATCCGCCGGGAACAGTCCCTCGTAACCGAGGTTGTTCATCGCCTTGTTCGCGTTGTACCGCAGGAAGCGCTTGACATCCTCGGTCCACCCGAGTTCGTCGTAGAGATCCTCGGTGTACTGGGTCTCGTTCTCGTAGAGATCGTAGAGCAGGTCGAAGGCATATTCCTTCAGTTCCTCCTGGCGCTCCGCGGATTCGCGCGCCACGGCCTTCTGGTACTTGTACCCCACGTAGTAACCGTGCACGGCCTCATCACGGATGATCAGACGGATGACATCGGCGGTGTTGGTCAGCTTCGCGTGGCTGGACCAGTACATCGGAAGGTAGAAACCGGAGTAGAAGAGGAAGGACTCCAGGATGACCGAGGCGATCTTGCGCTTGAGCGGATCCTCGCCTTCGTAGTAGGCGAGGATGATCTTGGCCTTGCGCTGCAGCGCCTCATTCTCCTCGGACCACCGGAAGGCGTCGTTGATCTGGGGGGTGGAGGCCAGCGTCATGAAGATGTTGGAGTAGGACTTCGCGTGCACCGACTCCATGAATGCGATGTTGGTGAGCACGGCCTCCTCGTGCAGGGACTCCGCATCAGGAAGTAGAGATACCGCACCGACGGTGCCCTGGATGGTGTCCAGGAGGGTCAGGCCGGTGAAGACACGCATGGTGGCCTGCTTCTCCAGCTCGGTGAGCGTCCCCCAGCTCTTGATGTCATTGGACACCGGGACCTTCTCCGGTAGCCAGAAGTTACCGGTGAGGCGATCCCATACCTCGAGATCCTTGTCATCGGGAATGGAATTCCAGTTGATGGCAGCGATCGGCGCCGGGTGGTTTGCCAGGTACGCCTCGTGGATACTCAGATCAGAATCTACAGCCATGGGGTGCGCTGTTCCTCTCTAGGGATGAAGGTGGTGGGATATCGGGGCAGCCCGCGAGCAGTACCTGCCGCTCAGCGTGGGGCCCGATTACCCCTCTGAGACTACCTGTTGTGCCCCCAATCCGTTAAGCAGCCAGGCCCGCGTTCAGAGACGTGGTCCCCCGCCTACATCACCTACCAGTACGTGCTGGTCCGGCAGTTAATTTCATCACAATTGCATATATTTTCACCCGCCTTCCCTCCCCCACCGCCGGGGGCCGGCACCAGGACCGCGCGGGGCACCCATCAGGAACGCCGGAGGTCGATTATGACGCTGACCACATCACTTAGATGCTCGGTGACGATGAACCACCGTCCACCCTGCTCCCGTCGGACCGTCAGTGCGCCACACCACAGGGGTTCGGTCCACTGTTCCGTCTCACAAAAAGCCAGGTTATGGTGCGCTAACCTTGGCTGACGTGGACGGGGAGCGGGTGTATCTTCGAGGCCATGGCTATCAATGAACGACTCGCAAGCACAATGAACAATCAGGTCACCGCGGAGCTGGAGGCTTCACTGGTCTACCTCCAGCTCTCCTATGTCCTCGACGATCTCGGTCTCGTCGGTATGCGTGACTGGATGAAGAACCAGAGCGAGGAGGAGCTGGAACATGCCGACAAATTCTCCCAGCACCTGCTCAATCGCGGATATGTCCCCCAGATCGGGGATATCGCGCCCCCGAAGCTGGATATCGCAACCGCTGTCGACGCATTCGAGGCTGCACTCGCCCATGAGCAGAAGATCTCCGGCCTCATCCGTGAACTCGCCGCCATCCAGGACGCAGAACGCGATTACGATTCCCGCGCCCTGATCAACTGGTTCCTCGAGGAGCAGGTTGAGGAGGAGGCGGCCGTCGCCGAGATCCTCGACCGCCTCCGCATCGCGGGTGATTCAGGCTCCGGCCTGCTGCACCTTGACGCGGAACTGGGTTCGCGTTAACCATCACCTGATCCGACCGTCCCGGGTTGCTTCCTGCCTCTCAGCGAGGGAGGGGCACCCGGGTTTTCCCTATTCGAGCATGGATTTTACTGTGATTTTTGATATCGGGGGTAGCAAAACCTCGAAAAATGAATGGAAAAAAGTAATAATGGTAATCACATTAATGATGTCGCAGGATTAGCACCCCGATGTCCTTTACCGCCTGCACAACAATCAGATAGAAAACGAGGAGGCACGGTGCCCCCGGTCCCTGAAAAGAAATCAACGGGCTCGCCCGCCAAGCCACTGCTCGAGCACGTTCTCGATGAACTTGGTCAGGAGATCGTCAGTGGCAAGGTCGCAGTCGGCGATACCTTCAAACTGATGGACCTCAGCGAGCGTTTCGGGATTTCCCGGACAGTTGCCCGCGAGGCCATGCGCGCCCTGGAGCAACTGGGCCTGGTGTCCTCCTCCCGTCGCATCGGCATCACGGTGCGCCCCCGCGATGAATGGGCCGTGTTCGACAAGTCCATCATCCGCTGGCGGCTTAACGACGAAGGGCAGCGCGAGGGTCAGCTACAGTCGCTGACCGAGCTGCGCATCGCCATTGAACCCATCGCGGCACGCAGCGTCGCTCTGCATGCCTCCGAAGAGGAACGCAGGCGCTTCAAGGAGCTCGCCACCGAGATGCGTGAGCTCGGTGAATCCGGCATGGGCGCCTCCAAAAGTTTCCTCGATGCGGACATCATGTTCCACGAACTGATCCTGCGCTACTGCCACAATGAGATGTTCGCCGCCCTCATCCCCCCGATCAGTGCGGTGTTGGAGGGGCGCACCGCCCACGGTCTCCAGCCGGACACCCCGGAGCAGGTTGCGTTGGACAACCACGACAAGCTTGCCGACGCAATCCTGGCCCGTGATGCGGACGGCGCCGAGGATGCCTCCCGCGAGATCCTCAGGGAGGTCCGGGACACGTTGTCGTCCCTGCGGTGACACTCCCCAACGACAAACACCCCGGAGGATATCCTCCGGGGTGTTTCTCATGGCCGTGGCCCTAGAGCATGCAGCTGACGCAACCGTCGATCTCGGTGCCCTCAAGGGCGACCTGACGCAGACGGATGTAGTACAGGGTCTTGATGCCCTTGCGCCATGCGTAGATCTGCGCACGGTTGATGTCACGGGTGGTGGCCGTGTCCTTGAAGAACAGGGTCAGTGACAGGCCCTGGTCCACGTACTTGGTGGCTACCGCGTAGGTGTCGATGATCTTCTCGTAGCCGATCTCGTAGGCATCCTGGAAGTACTCCAGGTTGTCATTGTCCATGTGTGGTGCCGGGTAGTAGACGCGACCGATCTTGCCTTCCTTGCGGATCTCGATCTTGGAGGCGATCGGGTGGATCGACGAGGTCGAGTTGTTGATGTAGGAGATCGAACCGGTCGGCGGGACAGCCTGCAGGTAGCGGTTGAACAGACCATGCTCCATGACATCAGCCTTGAGCTGCGCCCACTCCTCCGCGGTCGGGGTGTGGATGGTGGAGTTGGCGAACAGCTCCTTCACCCTGTCGGTCTTCGGGGCGAATTCGGTCGGGTCGAAGCGGTCGAAGTAGACACCGGATGCGTAGTCGGAGTTCTCGAAGTTGGCGAAACGCTGGTTACGTTCACGCGCGATCCGGTTGGAGGCACGGAGGCATTCGTAGAGCACCGCGGCGAAGTAGGCGTTGGTGAAGTCCAGGCCTTCCTCGGAACCGTAGTAGATGTGCTCGCGTCCCAGGTAACCGTGGAGGTTCATCTGACCCAGCCCGATGGCGTGGGCGGCGTCGTTGCCCTTGCGGATCGACGGGACGGAATCGATGCTGGTCTGCTCCGACACGGCGGTGAGACCACGGATGGAGGTCTCGATGGTGCGGGAGAAGTCCGGGGAGTCCATCGCCATGGCGATGTTGAGGGACCCCAGGTTGCAGGAGATGTCCTCGCCGATCTCGTCGTAGGAGAGATCATCGTGGTAGGTCGACGGGGTGGAGACCTGCAGGATCTCGGAGCACAGGTTCGAGTGGGTGACGCGACCCTCGATCGGGTTGGCAGCATTCACGGTGTCCTCATACATGATGTACGGGTAACCGGACTCGAACTGGATCTCAGCCAGGGTCTGGAAGAACTGACGGGCGTTGATCTTGGTCTTGCGGATGCGGTCATCATCGACCATCTCGTCGTAGAGCTCGGTGACGGAGATGTCGGCGAACGGCTTGCCGTAGATGCGCTCGACATCGTACGGGGAGAACAGGTACATGTCGTCGTTGCGCTTGGCCAGCTCGAAGGTGATGTCCGGGATGACCACGCCGAGGGAGAGGGTCTTGATGCGGATCTTCTCATCGGCGTTCTCACGCTTGGTGTCCAGGAAGGACAGGATGTCCGGGTGGTGCGCGTTGAGGTAGACGGCACCGGCACCCTGACGGGCACCGAGCTGGTTGGCGTAGGAGAAGGAATCCTCGAGCAGCTTCATCACGGGGATGACACCGGAGGACTGGTTCTCGATCTTCTTGATCGGTGCGCCGGCCTCACGGAGGTTGGACAGCAGCAGGGCCACGCCACCGCCGCGCTTGGACAGCTGGAGGGCGGAGTTGATGGCACGGCCGATCGACTCCATGTTGTCCTCGATGCGCAGGAGGAAGCAGGACACGGGCTCGCCGCGCTGTGCCTTACCGGAGTTGAGGAAGGTGGGGGTCGCCGGCTGAAAACGGCCGGTCATGATCTCGTCGACAAGCGCGTTGGCGGTCTCCCGCTCGCCATCGGCGAGGGTGAGGGCGACCATGCACACACGGTCCTCGAAACGCTCGAGGTAACGGCGACCGTCGAAGGTCTTCAGGGTGTAGGAGGTGTAGTACTTGTAGGCACCCAGGAAGGACTTGAAACGGAACTTGTAGGAGTAGGCGCGCTTGAACAGGTCCTTGATGTACTCGAAGTCATACTTGTCCAGCACCTCCTTCTCGTAGTAGTTGTTCTCCACCAGGTAGTCGAGTTTCTCGTGGAGGTTGTGGAAGAAGACGGTGTTCTGGTTGACGTGCTGGAGGAAGTACTGATTCGCGGCTTCCCGATCCTTGTCGAACTGGATCTTTCCGTCATCATCATAGAGGTTGAGCAGCGCGTTGAGGGCGTGGAAGTCCATCTGGTCTCCGCGTGGAATGACGGAGGTTCCCGTTGCAGTCAAAGGAATGGTCCCTTTCAAGATTGTTTTTAAATTAGATCCGGTGGCCCGCCTGCGGGCACGACCGGGATGTCTGATCCATGATGCCGGAGTTGTCTGGTCGGGGTCAGCTCCCGACCAACTCCTGCAGGGATTCGGGGACGGGGCCCAGACCGAGTGCATCGGCGTTCTGGATGAGTCCGCCGCGGAGGATCCGCACGTCTTCCTCGTTGCCCATCAGTTCAAACCGGTAGACGTAGGGCACCTTGCACTTGCGGGCGATCTCATCTCCGGCGAGCCCGAAATCAGCTCCGAAGTTGGAATTCCCTCCCGCCACGACCGCGCGGATGAGGCTGCGGTTGTGTTCGTTGTTGAGGAACCGGATGACCTGGGGTGGGACCGGACGGGAGTTCCTGCCACTCATGGTGACACCCCCGCCGTAGGTGGGCACGATGAGGACATAGGGTTCATCGACCAGCAGCGGTTCCTCCACCCTGGTCAATGGGATACGAACATTGGGTAGCCCGAGCTTCTGCACGAATCGGTGCGTGTTGTCGGTGGCCGAGGAGAAGTACACAACCAGCATCCCCGAACTCACTTCCCTTCTGAAGAACTCGCACCGTGTCCGACGGTGCGTGCGGTCCGGCGAGGTTATCCCCTGTTGAGGATACTCCCGGAATGATTCCCCCCACCCACGGGTGGAGAAAGACAAAACGCCGCCAGATAGGCGACGTGGGCATCCGGACAACCCCCATGCGGGGTTCCCCGGCGCGGTAGCCTCCAGACCGGTGAAGGCGCGGGCGTGTTAGGCGACAGCCGTGGCCATTTCACGGATGCGCTCCGGGCGGAAACCGGACCAGTGGTCGGCCTCGGTGACGACAACAGGAGCCTGGAGGTAACCGAGGGCGAGCACGTAGTCGCGTGCCTCATCATCAAGGCTGATGTCCACGAGCTCATAATCCAGGCCAGCCCGGTCGAGGGCCTTCTTGGTTGCGGTGCACTGGACGCAGGCTGGCTTGGTGTAAACAGTGATGGCCATGTTTTCGGACCCTTTTCCCTTTCAGCTCCAGCCACCGGGGGCTGAAACCTCATCTCACTTTTTCGGTTTTATAAAGTCTTTCTGCCATCTCTGGCCGAATAATCAGCCAGTTTTCGAGTCCCCACCTCTTGCGGTGCGTTCTCTTAAGGCGACAACACAGACACTATACTTTGTGGTGAATTAGTGCAAGGAGCACTACATATAGTAGTTACACGGAGGGTATTCCCAGCACATCACATCTTCAGCCCCCACATGTTGCGCCCCGAGCCACCCGGGAACCCAGGCAATGTAACTACAAAGTTGTCATTTACCCAGCACGTCCAGTGGACACCCTTGTCCCCGTTATGGATTTGTTATAAATCACCCCTGCCGGTGGGGTACCCCCATTGGTGTCCACACTGGCCCCGGACCTGGCCACGAAAAGAAGAAACCGCTGCCAACCATGAAAATCATGGTTGGCAACGGCTTGTTTCAGATTTACCCGGGATTAACCCTGGCGGGCCTTGAAACGTGGCTCCTTCTTGTTGATCACGTAGACTTTGCCACGGCGACGCACGACCTGGGCGCCCGGCTTGTTCTTCAGCGACCGAAGGGAATTGCGTACCTTCATTCGGGCGCTCCTTTCTCTCATGCGCTATAAGGCTATTGAAGCTCGATTGATGTGCGGGATAAACCGCACGTCATACCAGCTATGACACGAGGGTCTATCTTATCCGACAGGGCGGTAAACACCAAACCCCGTCTGCTTTCAGCGTTCTCTACAGCTGCGCAACGCTGTCGGGGAGCATAAAAGCCTACGATGAAAACCATGACAGACACTCGAGACCATATCATCTCACAACTCTCCACCGTTCCCAGCATCGAGCCCGCAGCCGAGGTCGAATCCCGAGTGCAGTTCCTGGTGGATTACCTCCGGGTTTCCCATGCCCGCGGCTACGTCCTGGGTATCTCGGGCGGTCAGGATTCCACCATCGCAGGTCGCCTGGCCCAGCTCGCCGTGGAGCGCATCCGCAGCGAGGATGGCGGCGATCACCAGTTCGTGGGTGTGCGTCTGCCCCACGGCCTCCAGGCCGATGAGGAAGACGCCCTGGTGGCGCTAGATTTCATCCAACCGGACCGCAGCATCAGCATCAACATCCGTGAATCCACCGATGCCCTGTCCGCCGCCACCGCAGCCGCCCTCGGGCAGGATGACCTGGGGGACTTCAATAAGGGCAATGTGAAGGCCCGTCAGCGGATGGTTGCGCAGTACGCCATCGCCGGCGAGCTCGGACTCCTGGTGATCGGCACCGACCACGCGGCCGAGAATGTCACCGGGTTCTTCACCAAGTACGGTGATGGGGCTGCTGATGTCCTCCCCCTCGCCGGACTGACCAAGCGCCAGGGGGCTCAGCTCCTGCAGTATCTCGGCGCCCCGGAATCCACCTGGACCAAGGTTCCCACCGCCGACCTGGAGGAGGACCGCCCGGCACTTCCGGACGAGGAGGCGCTCGGCGTGACCTACCAGGAGATTGACACCTACCTGGAGAACACCGGGGAGGTCTCCCCCGGGGTCGCCGCCCGCATCGAGCACCTGTGGAAGGTCGGGCAGCACAAACGTCACATGCCGGCCACCCCACAGGATCAGTGGTGGCGTCAGTAGTCGGGGATCAGCCCCACAGGTCGAGGGTCGCCTCTGCAGCCCGGATCAGTGGGGCGGCATAACCCGGACCGTGGGAGGAGGCGTGGACGGCCAGGGGGTGCAGCTGATGTACCGGGGTTCGTGCCCGCCACCCAGCACCGAGTGGATTGACCTCCTCGTACCCGGCGCGGATCTCGTCCAGGTGGGGTGCGCCGAACAGTGCCAGCATCGCCAGGTCCGTTTCCGGGTGCCCGCCGTGGGCGGCGGGGTCGATCATCACGGGGCCCTGGGTCCCGAACAGGAGATTCCCGCTCCACAGGTCACCGTGGATGCGGGCGGGGGTCACCTCGACGTCCTGGGCCCTGATCACCGCGCAGGCGGCCTGCACCGTACGCAGACCGTCGGGGCTGAGGTGCGCGCGTCGATAAGCATTCTCAGCGAAGGGCAGCACACGCTGCTCCACGTAGAAATCGGCCCACCTGTCGGTGGGTGTGCAGTCCTGGCGTTGGGTCCCGATGTAGTTGGGCCCCTCCCAGCCCGGGGGCGGGGAGCCGAAGGCGGGCGCACCGGCGAGATGGATGCGGGCGAGTTCCCGACCGGCGGTGCGGGCGGCCGCGGGTGTCGGTCGGGTGGGCTCCACCCTCATGGTGGAGATGTGGGATTCATCCGCACTGACCACCCAGGCTACCGCCTCGGACGCCTCACCGAGCCACTTGAGCCCGGCAGCCTCAGCCAGTGCCGACTGGGGCTCGCCGGGCCTTTTGGTGAAGGTCTCCACGGTTGATCAGTAACGCGCCGGTTCCTCACCGAGCTGGAACTCGCGGCCGGTGATCTCATTCGGGGTGATGCGGACGTAGTTGTACTTCAGGGTGGGCACCCAGGGCTTGAGGTCGAGTTCATCGACCTCCTGGATCTCCTCGAGATCCTGCACCAGCTCAGCCGCACCCCGGACCACCACAGACCAGGCCACACCGTCCTTGACCTCATCGACCTCGAAGAGGACATCGTGGTTGAGGGTGATGGTGAAGAGCTTGTTGCCCTCCGCGGTACGGAAGTAGAGGTTCTCACCGTTGGTGACGTAGTTGACCGGGAAGATGTCGAGGTCATCGCTGCGACGGACCACAACCCGCCCGAGAGCGGTCCTGGCGAGGCGCTCCCTCGACTCCTGCTCGTTGAGTTTCTGGACTGGGCCGTTTACGTCTGACATCGCTGCAACACTCCCTGGTGATGGATGAGAGGCCTGGAGGTGATACTGAAGAACACTCCAGGTTAGAAATGCTTTCCATTAACCAGTTTACCCGCCGGTGCCCTTCCCGGGGGTCTAATGAATCCGCACCGCCATGCGGCCGTGCAGCCTGC
Organism: Corynebacterium gallinarum; assembly: GCF_014837045.1. Lineage (GTDB taxonomy): Bacteria > Actinomycetota > Actinomycetes > Mycobacteriales > Mycobacteriaceae > Corynebacterium > Corynebacterium gallinarum. The sequence continues at coordinate 13,546 of NZ_JACSPR010000012.1, read as the reverse complement.
CCGCCATGAGATCGGTGCCTGCCTGGGGGACGTCGGCAAGCTCGACGACGGTGGTCATGGCATCGAGCACGCCGGTGTCCAGGTATTCAGACAGCAGCGACCACGCACGTTGACGCAGCTCACGGGGCGCATCGACGGAGTTGATGCCCACCAGGTGCACACCACGGAGGATGAACGGGAGCACGGTGGCCGGCAGGTCGGGTCCCTGGGCCAAACCACAGGCGGTGACGATTCCACCCCATTGGGTCTGCGCCAGGGCGTTGACGAGTGTGTGCGATCCCACTGAATCCACCACACCCGCCCAGCGGGCCTTCTGCAGGGGACGCCCCGGTTCGCCCAGCTCGGCGCGGTCGATGATCTCCGAGGCCCCCAGACCCGTGAGGTAATCCGCATGCTCCTCCCGGCGTCCCGTGACGGCCACCGTGGTGTAACCCAGCTGGTGGAGCAGATGCAGGGCAATGGATCCCACGCCACCGGTGGAACCGGTCACCAGAATCTCCCCGTCCCCGGGTGTCACGCCCTGCTGCAGAAGGGCATCGACGCACAGTGCCGCAGTGTATCCCGCGGTGCCCAACGCCCCAACCTGCTGGGCTGAGAAATTATAGGGAATGTGGAGGGTGGATTCAGAGTCCACCCACAGACGCTGGGTGTAGCCACCATGTCGGTTCTCCCCCAGCCCTGCACCGTTGAGCACCACCTCATCACCACGATCAAAGCGGTCATTGCGGGATTCAATGACGGTGCCCACCGCATCAATACCGGGAATCAACGGCAGCGCGCGCACCACGCCCTTATCACCATGCAACGCCATCGCGTCCTTGTAGTTCAGGCTGGACCATCCCACCTCGATGAGGAGGTCTCCGGCGCCGAGGAAGTCCGACTGGGAGGAGGTATCGGTGTAAGCGACGGAAACCCCGTTGCCATCCGAGCCACCTTCCGTGCCATCCGAAGAGACCACGATGCTGTTGATTTTGCCGGGGGTATTTGCAGTTACTGGAGTCATAAGCACCGAGTGTAGTGAAAACACGGGAGTTTCAACCGGGAATTCCGCTACTCCCCCGGCTCATGATTATGGGTGTGCATCTTGATGCCCGCCTCATTGAAGATGCTCAGGATCTCCGCCTTCCGCCCATCAGCAGCACACATGGCATGGGGCGTGCGGGTATCAAATTCCGCAGCTTCCCCACTCTCCAGTGTTATATCCCGATCACCCAGGAACAGTCGTACCTTGCCGCAGAGAACATAGAACCATTCAAAACCCTCATGCACACGCAGGGGCGGAATCTCCGTGGTGGGTGGATAGGTGATCTTGTAGGTTGCCACCGGAGCACCCTCGGGTGCCAGTGGCGCGATGACCATTCCATCTTTCTTCACCACTGGCCGACGCACTCTGGGATCACGCTGTTCCACAAATACCAGATCATCAAGACTCATGCCGAGCCTCCGGGTCAGGGGCAAGAGCAATTCCAGGCTGGCCTGACGTTTCCCCGATTCCAGACGGGAAAGGGTACTGGCGGACATCCCGGCATCTGCAGCCAGTTCCTCCAGTGTCAGTCCCCTACCCTGTCGCGCCACACGTAGACGCATTCCCACCTGTTTCAATTCCTGATTCATCCTGCACCCCTGAGCATTCTTGCCATTTCTGCAAACTATATTGCCATTCTGGATCATTGTGCCACATAATGGCACCATGCACACTCACCAATATGATGTCATCATCGCCGGCGGCGGACCCGCCGGACTCTCAGCAGCACTCATGCTCACCCGCGCAGGCCGCCGTGTCCTGATCATTGATGCCGGCCAACCACGTAATCGCTTCGCCACCCACATGCATGGCGTGCTGGGCCACGAAGGTCTTCCCCCACAGGATCTGGCCGCCAAGGGCCGTGAAGAGGTTGCAAGCTTCGGCGGCGAATTCCTCGACGCCACCATCACAGACATCACCACCAACCACAAAGGCCTGAACATCACCACCAATGATGGTGACACCAGCTATTTCGCCTCCGCCTTCATCCTGGCCACTGGCGTCACCGATGAACTCACGGACATCCCCGGCCTTGCTGAACGTTGGGGATCCACCACTCTGCACTGCCCCTACTGCCACGGCCACGAAGTTGCCGGCAAGCGCATCGGATTCCTGGCATCATCACCGATGAGCCTGCACATGGCAGAACTGCTGCGCCAGTGGAGCTCAGACCTGACCATTTTCACCAACGGGCTTGAGCTTTCAGAAGAAACCGAGCACCGTCTGCGCTCCCGTGGTCTGAAGCTGGAACCGCGCGCAGTCCAGGAGATCACCGGGGTCAGTAACGCAGTGCTGGTCAGCGGCGACCAGGTTCCCCTCGATGCCATCTTCACCGTCACCCAGCCCCGCCCCAATGACCAACTTCTGGCACACCTGGACCTGGAACGTGAGGAATCCGCCTTCGGGTCCTTCCTCAAGGTGGATGCCATGTATAAGACCAGCCATGATCGTATCTGGGCTGTGGGCAATGTGGTCAGCTCTCATGCCAATATTCCACAGTCCATGGGTGCCGGCTCCTTCACAGGCGCGGCCGTCAACGCCACCCTGGCGGGTTGGGAATTCGACGAGGCTGCCCGCACCCCGGTGCAGTTCTGGGAGGACCACTATGGCGCGGCCCCACAGGTATGGTCCGGAAAGGTGAACAAGGTACTGTCCGAGGTGGCTTCCACCCTCACACCCGGCAGGGCACTTGACCTGGGATGTGGCGAAGGTGCCGATGTGAACTGGTTGGCTGGGCAGGGATGGCAGGCTCTGGGCATTGACATCTCCCCCACCGCCATCGAACGTGCCAAGGAACATGCGGTACCCGGTGCGGAGTTCCTCACCGCTGATCTCACCGATCTGCCCGCGGGTGACTTTGATCTGGTCAGTGCCAGTTTCTTCCATTCGCCTGTGGAATTGGCCCGCACAGGCATCCTCAAGGGCGTGCTGGATCGCATCACTCCCGGCGGGCATCTGCTCATCACCTCCCATGTCGCACCACCTGCCTGGGTGCAGGACAAGCATGCCCACCATGGACAGATGCTCTCCCCGTCTGAGGAGTTGGAATTCCTCAAGCTCACCGATGAGTGGGAGGTGATCCTGTCGGAGACGCGTTCCCGCCCGATCACCGCCCCGGATGGTTCTCCATCCTCCATCGATGATGGAGTTGTCCTGGTTCGTCGCCGCTAGGGACCCCGGGGAACAAAGAAACCCGCTTACAGAAGGATCTTCTGTAAGCGGGTTTAACAGTGGAGCTAACGGGATTCGAACCCGTGACCCCCACACTGCCAGTGTGGTGCGCTACCAGCTGCGCCATAGCCCCG
>NZ_JACSPR010000012.1:0-10116 GCF_014837045.1 Corynebacterium gallinarum | reverse complement strand
CAGTGGAGCTAACGGGATTCGAACCCGTGACCCCCACACTGCCAGTGTGGTGCGCTACCAGCTGCGCCATAGCCCCGTGCATATTCAATTGTTGGGATTAACCCAGTGGAGCTAACGGGATTCGAACCCGTGACCCCCACACTGCCAGTGTGGTGCGCTACCAGCTGCGCCATAGCCCCGCTTTCAACTCATGTAAATCTACATCCCACCCGGTGTTTTAACCAAATCGGCAGGTCGCCAGGTTATCCCCCACCGGTCCCCCGGAGCTCCACCCCACCGGTCCCCTCCCCGATTAACAACACACAGAACGCGGTGATCCCCCGCCCTGACAACAGGGCGGGGGATCACTCATGCGGTATCCGGCGGGTGGTTATGCCCGCTGGGCGCGCAGGTACTCGATCCACTGGTTGATGTCATCAACCGGCAGATCCTGACCGTCCTGCAGCACGCGTGGGGAGGAGACGGAACCGGTCTGCTCGTTGAGCAGTTCGGCATTACCGGTGGCCATATCGATGGCGCGCTGGGTGTTGTCCCCGTTGCGGATGGCATCCACAACGCTGGACTCCGCGCCCATGTGACCGGCGGCGTCGGCGAAGTCATCATTCGTCCACTGGTTGAGCACATTATCCTGCTCCTCGAGGAGCAGGGTGCGGTAGTTCCAGTACAGATCGGAGTCACCGGAATCGGCGACAGCGAGGATGGCTGCTAGGGAACGGGTGGAGTGTCCCTCAGCGTTACCGCGGTCAAGGAAGTTGAGGGAGTGGACCTCGACGACCAGGTCGCCGGATTCGATGTCGGCCCTCATGTCATCATCGGTGTTCTCCGCGAGGAGTGCACAGTAGCTGCAGGAGAAGTCCTCGTACAGCTGGACCACGTCGGCATCGGCGGCTGCACCGTCCTCAGCCTCCAGGGTGACCTTGTCCTCGTCGAGAGTGGCGCTGATGGAAGTGTTCTCATACTCGCGCTCGGCGACGAATTCCGTCTTCGCACCCTGGCCGTTGATGACGATGTAGGCGACAACGGCGATTGCCACAACCACAACGGCAACCAGTGCCCAGAGGAAGGCCTTGCTGCCTCCCTGGTTGGGGTTTTGTACTTTGTTGCTCATGTAATGCCTTACCTTGTTTTCCTATGTTGTTTCCTGCGCGCCGATCGGGGCAGAACCACTGTGCAACCCCTGCGGTGCGGGGGCACCTCAAACGGGCATGACTCTAGACTTTAAACCATCGACGGGTTGTTTGACATGTCCACTAATGACCCGCCAGCTGACCCACCAGTCGCCCCTACTGCCCCAGCACCTGACTGACCAGAGCCTGGGCTTCCTCCTGGACCTGCTTGAGGTGTTCCTCACCCTTGAAGGATTCGGCGTAGATCTTGTACTTGTCCTCGGTGCCGGAGGGGCGGGCGGCGAACCAGGCGTTCTCGGTGGTCACCTTGAGGCCTCCGATGGCGGCGTTGTTGCCGGGTGCCTCGGTGAGCTTGGCGGTGATCGGCTCGCCGGCCAGTTCGGTGGCGGTGACCTGCTCGGGGGACAGTGCCTTCAGGATGGCCTTCTGCTCGCGGGTGGCCTCGGCGTCGGTGCGTGCGTAGGCGGGGGCGCCGTACTGCTCGGCCAGTTCGGCGTAGCGCTGGGAGGGGGTCTTGCCGGTCACGGCGATGATCTCGGCGGCCAGCAGGTTGAGGATGATGCCGTCCTTGTCGGTGGACCAGGTGGTGCCGTCCATGCGCAGGAAGGAGGCGCCGGCGGATTCCTCGCCGCCGAAGCCGATCTCACCGGAGATCAGTCCGGGCACGAACCACTTGAAGCCCACGGGTACCTCCACCAGGGTGCGGCCGAGGCTTGCCACCACGCGGTCGATCATGGAGGAGCTGACCAGGGTCTTGCCCACGGCGGTGTTCTCCGACCAGCCCGGACGGTGGGCGAAGAGGTAGTCGATGGCCACTGCCAGGTAGTGGTTCGGGTTCATCAGTCCCGCGTCCGGGGTGACGATGCCGTGACGGTCCGCATCCGCGTCGTTGCCGGTGGCCACGTCGAACTTGTCCCGGTTGGCAATGAGGGAGGCCATGGCGTGCGGGCTGGAGCAGTCCATGCGGATCTTGCCGTCGGAATCGAGCGTCATGAAACGGAAGGTGGCATCCACATGGGGGTTGACCACGGTGAGGTCCAGGCCGTGGGCCTCGGCGATGGCACCCCAGTAGTCCACGGAGGCCCCGCCCATCGGGTCGGCGCCGATGCGGACGCCGGCCTCGCGGATGGCGTCGATGTTGACCACATTGGGCAGATCCTCAATGTAGGTGCCCTTGAAGTCGTAGCGCCCGACGCGCTCATCCAGTACACCGTTGACGGGGACACGCTTGACGTCGACAAGCCCGCCGCGGAGCAGGTCGTTGGCGCGGTTGGCGATCCAGTCGGTCGCGTCCGCGTCGGCCGGCCCACCGTTGGTGGGGTTGTACTTGAAACCACCGTCGCGCGGCGGGTTGTGGGACGGGGTGATCACGATGCCGTCGGCCAGCGGGTAGGACGGGCCGGCCGTGCCCCAGCGCACATCCTTGTTATGGCGCAGGATCGCGTGCGACACCGCCGGGGTCGGGGTGTAGCCGCCGTCGGCGTCCACAAGCACCTCGACGTCGTTGGCCAGGAGCACCTCGAGCGCGGAGATCATCGCCGGCTCCGACAGGGCATGGGTGTCGCGGCCGATGAAGATCGGACCGACCCAGTTGGAGCTGCGCTGGTTGCGGAAATCCACGATGGCCTGGGTGGTGGCGAGGATGTGGTGCTCATTGAACGCGCTGTCCAGGGAGGAACCGCGGTGGCCGGAGGTACCGAAGGCCACCTGCTGATCGGGGTTCTCCACGTCCGGGATGCGGGTGAAGTATGCGGTGACCACCTCCGCGATGTCGATGAGGTCCTCTGGCTGTGCCAGCTGCCCGGCGCGCTCGTGTGCCATGTGTGCTGCTCCTTATGAAAATGACTCGTGCAGGTGCTATCCCTGTCTGCTATCCCTGTCCATCATTCCCGCAAACACGCGTCTTTGCAGGGGATGGGCGAAATTTCAGGCGGGTAGACTCCGGTTTTATGCCAAAACTCTGGGAGGGCATGTCCGTCGGTGCCGGCGCGGCGGTGGGTGCCTGCGCGCGCCTGGCGCTCACGATGCAGTTCGGTGACGGCCTGTGGCCAATCCTCGCCATCAATATGCTGGGGTCCTTCCTCATGGGCCGCTACCGGCCGGGCCCGTTCTGGGGTACGGGTGTCCTCGGTGGTTTCACCACCTTCTCCGCCTTCGCGGTGATGCTTGTCGACGCCCCCCTCCCGCACGCCGTCACCTACCTCACCGTGACCGTGGTGGGCTGCGTGGCAGCCTGGCTGGTGGGCAACCGGTGGGCGTCATGATCTCCGTCCTGAGCTTCGTTATGGTGGCTGCGGGTGCCTTCCTCGGCGGGGTGCTGCGGTGGGCGCTGACCCGGTTGCTGCCCGCCCGCCGGGGAACCCTTACCGCCAACACCCTGGCCTGCCTGGTCGCCGGGATCGTGATCGGCAGTGCCTTACCTGTGCTGGAGACCGCGCTCCTGGTCACCGGTTTCTGTGGGGCGCTGTCCACCTGGTCCACACTGGCCCGGGAGCTGGGCGAACTGATCGGGAAGCGGGACTGGGGTGGGCTGGTGGCCTATGGTGGCACCACCCTGGTGCTGGGGATCGTGGCGGTACAGGTGGGTCTGCAGCTGGCCTAACGGAACGCGGCGATGATCACCCACACCAGCAGCACGCCGGGGATGAGAACAAGAAGGATGAAGGCCCACGCCCGACCGGCGGGTTGCCCGAGGTTGAAGGTGAAGTTGGTGCCGGTGCCGGTGTCCACCAGGATGCGTTTATCCCCGGGGTCGTTGTAGAAGATCCCCCAGGCCTTCCCCTGCTCGCCTGGTTCCTTGGGATATTTCCGCTCAATCGCCTTCTGCTCCTTCACCAGCGCCCACATGAGCAGTCCGCAGAGCGCGAAGATGGCGGCCAGTGACAGGGGTAGTCCCCACCGGTTGTGGTCGGCGGTGTAGCTGCGCGCCAGCATGAACAACACCAGCAGGTTGAGGGTGAACATGAACCAGCCCAGGTGTCGCTGTGTCGCGCGGTAGCCGTGCCAGGTGCGGTGGGCCTCATTGGGGGTCTTCGCCCCACCGGGGCCGGTGACATACCCCGACTGCATGGAGACCATCGCCTCCGCGGCGAGGTGACTGAGTATCAGCACGACAGGGCCCAGCAGGATGTTGAACAGGAATCCGCCCAGGGTCTTCTCCCGGAAGCCATCCGCCTCGCCCGCGGCGTTCCAGTGGATGGGCATCGGGTCGGGTATGTCCGGGTAGTAGACCACAAGCAGGGTGAGCACCACGATCGCGGTGGAGACCACGGTGGCCAGGATCCATCCCCAGTTCATCGGGATTTTCGGCAGATCGGGCATGCGCTTGTCTGTTCGTCTCACAGTGCCAGATGGTAGCAAGGCCCCCGGACACGCAGAAGCTCCCCGCCACCTGGGCGGGGAGCTTCTGTGTCGGGATGCGTTAGTCCGCGATGGCCTCCAACGGAGGCGTCTTGGCCGCCTTGTGCGCCGGCCACAGTGCCGCGATGACACCGACCACGGCGGCACCCAGCAGCATCAGGGCGAGCTGACCCCACGGGACGGTGGCGGGGGCATCAAGCCCCTCACCGGACATGACCGTGACAAAGGCCCAGCCCAGCCCCAGGCCGATGAGCATACCCACGATCGCACCGTAGATGGCGATCTGGACGGATTCCAGGGTGATCATGGTGCGGACCTGACCGCGTCCGGTACCCACCGCCCGGAGCATGCCGATCTCCTGTCGACGCTCAATGACATTGAGTGCCAGGGTGTTGATGATGCCGATGATGGCCACGATCACCGCGAGCGCGAGCAGCGCGTACAGGATGTTCATCATCGTGTTGATGATCTGGACGGTTTCACCTGCGTACTCGGAGGAACTCTGCACCTTGACCACGATGTACTCGGCCACCGCATCCTCGATGTCGGTGCGTGCCTGCTCCGGGTCCACACCCTCGGCGACATTGGCCAGGATCATCTGGGGGATGGTCCGACCCTCGAGCGGGGTGCCGGCGAAGGAGGCCTCGGACACCATGAAGTTACCGAGCACCATGTTCTCGTCGTAGACACCGACCAGCTCCACCTCACCGACCGGCTGACCGGCGGCGTTGAGCGGATAGGTGCCACCCAGTTCCCAGCCGGCGGATTCCGCGAACGGCCTGGAGGCGATGAACCCGGACTCGGTGAGATCCAGGGTGCCCTCCACGCCTTCCGCGACGATGAGCTCCCCGATGTTGCCATCGGCGGTGAAACTCATCGACTGCGGGCCGCCGACGAAGGAGGACTGTCCGTCGATGTCCACAAGGTTGGCGCCAACGGTGGACACCTCGGCCACGCTGTCCAGGGCCGCCACATCACCGGCGGCCTCCCGCGGCAGGGTGATGGATCCACCGGCGGGACCGGTCAGCACATAATCGGCGCTGACCTGCTCCTCCATGAGGTCACTGACGGCCTCCTTCATGGTGGCCGACAACATACCGATCGCGGTGACCAGGGCGATACCCAGGGTCAGTGCGAAGGCGGTGGTGGCGGTACGACGCGGGTTACGCCTGGAGTTGGTGGAGGCCAGACGCCCCACCGCACCGAAGGGTGCGCCCAGGATCCGTCCGAGTCCGCCGACCACGGGGATGGACAGTGCCGGGGAGAAGAAGAAGGTACCCACGATGACAAACAGGGCACCGATACCCACCATGATGGCGCGCGTGGTGGTGGAGGAATCTTCCAGTGCGGCACCCGCGATCGCGAGGATGATGCCCAGCACCAGGATGATGCCACCGGTGATGGTGCGTCCCGCCATGGAGCGGACCGTGGTGGATTCGATGGCGCGCATGGCCTCGACGGGTTTGACCTGGCCGGCGCGCCGGGCCGGGGCCCACGCACTGATGACCGTGACGATGGTGCCGAGCACCAGTGCGGTGATCACGGCGGTCGGGGTGAGGCCGAGACTGCTGCCCATGGGCATGCCCAGGTTGTTGAGTACCGCGGAGATGGCCGCCACCAGTCCCATGCCACCGAGGACACCCAGCGCGGAACCGAACAGACCCACCACGATCGCCTCGAACACCACGGAGGTGGTCAGCTGCGGGCGGGAGACACCGAGTGCGCGCAGCAGGGCGAATTCGCGCATCCGCTGCGCCACGATCATGGAGAAGGTGTTGGCGATGATGAAGGTACCCACCAGCAGTGCGATGAGTCCGAAGGCCACCAGGAAGTACTGCACGAAGCTGAGGGCATCACGGATGACGCCGGTGATCTCCTCGACGAGGGCCTCGCCGGTCTCGATCTGGTAGTCCGGACCGAGGTCGGTGCTGAGGGCGTCGACAAGCGCCTGGGGTTCCGTGCCCTCCGTCCCGGAGATGATCACGGTGGGGACGGTCTCCCCGTCGAGATACCGCTCGGTGTAGGCCTCCTCGGACATCGCGAGGCGGATTCCGCCCATGGAGGCGGCTTCCTCCTCAATGGTGGTAGTGCCGGTGATGGTCACGGTGTAGCGACCACCGGAATCCACCACGAGCAGCTTGTCGCCGATGCCGAGGCCGTACTCCTCCACCGCAGAATCGTTGATCAGGACCTCTTCGGTGCCCTCGGGCAGCTCACCCTCGCCGAGCTGGTAGGGCATGCCCACAGCCTCCTCGGGGTCATAGAAGATCCCGAGGGAGGAACTGCCCGAGCCGGTCTGGATGGCCTTGGCGTCCTCGGTGGCCAGGACGACACTCTGGCTGGCATTGATGTTGAGGGTGTCCACGTCGTCGCGGGCGCGGATCTCGTCGACGGTCTCCACCGGAATACCGTCGATGTTCTCACCCGGGGACACCACCACGTCCACGCCGTCGAGGGAGCTGGAGATCGCCTCATCGAAGGTGGAGGACAGTGCATTGGTGAACATCATGGAACCGGAGACGAACGCCGTACCCAGCACCACAGCCAACACGGTCAGAAACAGCCTGACCTTGTGCGCGGCGATGTTGCGCAGGCTCACCCTGCGCATGGTTGATCCGGAACTCATTACTTGACGTCCTCGATTCCGGTCATGGCGGCCAGGATGTCATCGATCTTGGGATCGAGGATCTCATTGACCACGCGGCCGTCGGCGAGGAAGATGACGCGGTCGGCGTAGGAGGCGGCACGCGCATCGTGGGTGACGATGACCACGGTCTGGTCATCCTTGTCCACGGCGGTCCGCAGAATGTTGAGTACCTCGGCGGAGGAGTTGGAGTCGAGGTTACCGGTCGGCTCATCACCGAAGATGATGTCCGGGCGGGACACCAGGGCGCGGGCACAGGCCACGCGCTGCTGCTGGCCACCCGACAGCTCAGCCGGACGGTGCTTGAGACGATCGGTCAACCCCAGACGGGAGGTGACCTCCTCGAACCAGTTCTGGTCGACCTTGCGGCCGGCGATGTCGGTGGGCAGGGTGATGTTCTCCGCCGCGGTGAGGGTGGGCACCAGGTTGAAGGACTGGAAGATGAACCCGAGGCGATCGCGGCGCAGCGCCGTCATCTCCTTGTCCCTGAGCGTGGACAGATCGGTATCACCGATGAACGCGGAACCGGAGGTGGCGGTATCCAGGCCCGCCATGCAGTGCATGAGGGTGGACTTGCCGGAACCGGACGGCCCCATGATGGCGGTGAACTTCCTGGCCTCGAACTCCACATTCACGTGATCCAGGGCGGTGACCGTGGTGTCCCCCTGACCGTAGGACTTGTGCAGATTCACGGCCCGTGCCGCTGCCTCACCCGCGACCGGACGACCAGCATTGATGTCGGTGGCTGGGGTGAAGGAGTTCTCCGACCCCGTCTCAGGAGTGTTCGCGGACTGGTTGCTCATCAATTCGGGTGCTTTCCTCAACTTGTTGCGCCCCGTGGGCAGCTGCCACGGGGCCTTGGGTGGGCTCGGTGCGTAGCGACGCGTTTAACGACGTGCTTGACGACGATTACCCCTGTCAATCTACCGGAGGGTACATGGGCGGGAGATCAGGGAAGACCCCCAAAACTCCCGGGCATTCACCCGTGGACTCCCCTTGGTCACCAGTTCACAGGTAAAACCATGGGATTTGCTGTGTGCACCATGGAAAACAGGGGCCAATCTGGGGTTTGGGTACCGCTGACCGACATTGACCGGTGTCAGGTATCACAATCCGAACTAGGGTGGGGGCATGACCAACGATCATGACATCGATATCAAGCCACGTTCACGCGACGTGACCGACGGCCTGGAACGCACCGCCGCCCGGGGCATGCTCCGCGCAGTCGGCATGGGCGACGACGACTGGGAGAAACCCCAGATCGGTGTGGCCAGCTCCTGGAATGAAATCACCCCCTGTAACCTCACGCTGAAGAAGCTCGCTGAATTCGCCAAGGAAGGTGTCCACGAGGCCGGGGGTTATCCCCTGGAGTTCGGCACCATCTCCGTCTCCGACGGCATCTCCATGGGCCATGAGGGTATGCACTATTCCCTGGTGTCCCGTGAGGTCATCACCGACTCCGTGGAAACCGTCATGAGTGCCGAGCGCCTGGACGGCTCCGTCCTGCTCGCCGGCTGCGATAAATCCATCCCCGGCATGCTCATGGCCGCCGCGCGGCTGAACCTGTCCTCGGTGTTCCTCTACAACGGATCCACCATGCCGGGCACCGCGAAGATGTCCGACGGCACGGAGCGGGAGGTCACCCTCATCGATGCCTTCGAGGCTGTCGGTGCCTGCCGCGCGGGAACCATGAGCAGAGAGGACGTGGATGCCATTGAACGCTCCGTGTGCCCCGGTGAGGGTGCCTGTGGTGGCATGTACACCGCCAACACCATGGCCTCCGCCGCGGAGGCCATGGGCATGTCCCTGCCCGGTTCCGCCGCTCCCCCGGCCATCCACCAGGACCGTACTCTCTATGCCCGCCGTTCCGGTGAGGCCGTCGTGGAACTGTTGCGGAAGGGGATCCGCGCCCGCGACATCATCACCCGGGATTCCCTGCTCAATGCTGTGGCAGTGGTCATGGCACTGGGTGGGTCTACCAATGCGGTACTCCACCTCATGGCCATCGCCCACGAGGCCGAGGTGGATCTCACCCTCGAGGACTTCAACGCGGTGGGCGACAAGGTCCCCCACCTCGGCGACCTCAAGCCCTTCGGCCGGTACGTGATGAACGACGTGTTCAAGATCGGCGGTATCCCCGTGGTGATGAAGGCGCTTCTCGACGCCGGCCTCATCAACGGCGACTGCCTCACCATCACCGGCAAGACCGTCGCAGAGAACCTCGCCGGCATCAACCCTCCGGATCCCGACGGCCAGATCCTGCGCGCCATCGACAACCCCATCCACAAGACCGGTGGGCTGACCATCCTGCACGGCTCCCTCGCCCCTGGTGGCGCCGTGGTCAAGAGCGCGGGTTTCGACGCCGATCGCTTCGAGGGCACCGCCCGTGTCTTCAACCGGGAGGCCCCCGCCATGGATGCCGTGCTCAACGGTGAACTGAAGGGCGGTGATGTGGTGATCATCCGCTACGAGGGCCCCAAGGGTGGACCTGGTATGCGCGAGATGCTCGCGATCACCGGTGCCATCAAGGGCGCGGGTATCGGCAAGGAGGTACTGCTGATCACCGACGGCCGTTTCTCCGGTGGTTCCACCGGCCTGTGCATCGGCCACGTCGCCCCCGAGGCTGTCGACGGCGGCCCGATCGCCCTCGTGGAGGACGGCGATCCCATCATGGTCGACATCACCCAGCGCCGTATCGATCTCCTGGTGGACGAATCCACCCTGGAGGAGCGCCGGAAGACCCTGCAGCATCCGGAGAATCCCCGTCTGCATGGTGTGCTGGGCAAGTACGCCAAGCTGGTGCAGTCGGCCTCAACGGGCGCGGTCTGCTTCTAGAACGACAAAAGGGGGTGTGCGCCGGGGAGATCCCCGGCACACACCCCCCTGATTGCATAGTGGACGCAAAATGTGTGTGACCGTATCACCCACCACGGGGTGATACGGTCACACACATATCTATCTTTTTTAAGTTGTTGGTCGGCGGTC
>NZ_JACSPR010000011.1 GCF_014837045.1 Corynebacterium gallinarum | reverse complement strand
TTGCGTGGCATGGTGGCAGATTACCTTTCCCAGCATCATGCTGGTTTCAAGGTGTCTACCAAACGGGGGTCAGGCCCCTTCATCCACCACCACGACATCAAAGAGGTTTTCTTTGATGCTCAGCTGGTCCACCACGCTGGAGATCTGCATGATCCATACCGGCACCGCCGCCCTACACTGGTGCAGGGCCCGTTGAATAGGCACCTGTTGATCATCAGCTGCGCTGCTGGTTTTCACACCCAGTCTGCTGATCTGTTGGATACAGTTTTTTAGACCGGTGCGAGACGCTGTGTTCAACCGCCCTGGTCCGACAGCAGCACCCCATGCTCTCAGCGCCACCAGGTCTACCGAAGCACCCCGGATTCTTTGCTCGATCTGGCTGATCCGCTGCTGGGCGGAATTCACATTGACGTCCGTGAATTCTCGGATCATGATCCCTAAGCCCTGCCAGTTAAGCGCGTCCCCCAGTCTAGAAAGTCGCTCCTCCCATATGGATTTTTCGGGAGCTGATTTAATTTCTTCTACCAGACGGGGCGAGATATCCCGTAGAACATCGGAAAAGGCGTTCAGCTCAGCGAGACGCTTGTAACTATGAGAAAGACGGACACCCTCCTGATACGCCTTCTCATAAGCTCTAACATCCTCCGTTTGCAGTGCCGCGGCAAGGTCCGAGATCCAGTGTGCCTCTGGGAAACGGTGTTCCAATTCTGTTAACCGCTCACGCACCTTCTCGATGTTTCGACGTATGTCTGCAAGCTGGTTCTTCAGCGCAGCTAGATCGAGAACCGCGCGGTAATCATCCGAGCCATGAGGTTCTGTCCAGGGCACCACCGGCACCTGGAGACCCGCGGTTTTCTTCTGCAGCTCCTCATTGATACGGGCAGCATGCAGGATCGCCCCCAGTCGCTGTAACAGCGCATGAAGGCGGGAGAGTCTTCCCTCCAGGCTGGAGTCACTTCCCGGCGAAAGGACAGCAGCCCACTTTTCCTCCCACTTCCTGATTTCCTGACCGATGGTGGTGTCTTGAATAAACGCCCTGACATCATCCGCCGTGCTTATTGGCACTCTTCCGACTCGGACGCTCTTCAGAAATGACTTACATTTTTTCACCACCATGGGCGCGCCCAGGCCCATTTTCAACTCACCGTTCGGCTTCGTCTTCAGGGGACCATTCTTTTCCACATGGTCGAGAATGGTGTCCGCCTGACTGAGGAAGGTCAGTGGCTCCCCCTCCACCTGAATACGGGGAAACCGCCCGAGAGCATCCACACGTTCCTGTATTTCATCCAATGCGTCGGCAAATTCATCAATGTTGTCTGCCCATGTCCCGACCCCACTCGCCTGTATCTGGTCGAACACCTGTTGTGCCCATGGTTGTGATGAGTGGGCAATCAGCTTTCGCTGCCGTTGTGCCGCAGCAATTCCACCATGCAGCTCCTCCCGCTCCCCATGAGTTAGCAAGAGAAACTTTTCTGAAAGGCTGTCCACTTTGGATGAGACACCAGCCATCATTCCATTCGCGATCCTGTTCATCTCTCGGGTTAATCCCCGTATCACCTGTGGATCGGGTAACCCCAGTACCGCAGGGCCATCCGTGATCGCCACTGTGGCATCCCGCCCCAGTTCCACATCCCTTTGTTGAACGAGCCAGTTCAAGGCTTTGTCCACGGTAAACTTGCCGGGAAGTCGATTCCCCGGGTCGACATACTCATCCACCCACCCATACCGTTGGGAATCAACTTTATGAATGCGGATCAGTTCCGCCTTGCTACCTGAATATCCTGCAATTTCCCGTGGTTCTGCTTCGACGGAGCGCAGGTCAGTGAGTTCCCGGATCAGCTCGTGGCGTCGCTTCTGCAACTGGTCAATTTTACCCGTGAGCGCAGATATTTCTTTCTCATGGCTACCACTGTCAAAATCATCAGCGGCACGGACGATCAACCCGACAGCGTCCATCAACTCGGCCATATCGTCACCACCGGGGCCGTCAACAGAAACAGCCAATGGCCTGATAGATTCCGGTAGTTCTTCCCGAGTGCTACGCAGTGCGCGGGCTGTGTAAGCCGTAACCAGTACCCTTTTGCCCTGAGCAAGAAGGTGGGTCACTAGTGCGGCAACCGTATCGGCCTTACCTGTCCCCGGTGGTGCCAGCACGACGGTCTGGGTGGTTGTATCAACCTTCTGGATTATCTTTTTCTGCGCATTGTTCAGAAGGAAAGGAGTGAAAACTTCTTCTCCGGTGGTGCCCAGTGCTCCGAGTTTCGACTCAGCGTGTACTGGAGATTGGCAATCAGGATGGATCAGTGGCTGCAACCCTGCAGGAACCTCTCCGGTTTTTAGAATCTCCTCTGCAATTCGGGCATAGACCTCGGATAGTGACCTGCTAGGTCGGGGCCGCAGGATAAGCGCCGGCGAATAGGACAAGGCGGGAAAACCACTCTGGTTGAAGGCGCCCTCGTCCTCCTCGTAGTGTCCAACAGCTGCCAGGGTCTGGAGCGCCGATTCCCCAATGCTGGCTATGTTCTCTTCGTTGATGACGAAGGGATCGAGTTTCTGAGCAGGGACGCGGATTTTTTCCAACAACTTAACGGAACCGAATATGCTCGGGCTGAGCATGTTCAATTCAGCTCGGAGCTCTACGGCTCCTTCAGTAAGCGAAGCGGACAGTGCGCCGGATTTACTATCCAGTTCAATAACCACTGGCACTGTGTATATGTGTCGTCGTACAGGGTCATGGTCTTTCGGTACACAGGTCAATAGACCAACTCCGAGAATTAGTTCGCACTGTTCATTCTGCTTTTCTGCTTCCTGATGAAGCTTGAACAATGCGCTGTAGAAGGCCCGAGCCTGGTCATCCCGCGCCCGTTGTTCAGCCCAGGATTCCCAGGATCGAAGCCAGTCCCGAAGTTCTTCGTCGTACAGTTCCCAGAGATCAGGATCGGAATTAAGAGCTTCCCCGCCAGCTACATCAGCAAAGGCGACTCGCGCGGGCTTGCACTGTGGGTCATCCAGAGGGCCTGACAGCAGACCCTTCAATTCCTCCGACACTTCGGGGGGAGCGACATTCTTAATCTTGGCCACAGTGAGAAATTCCTGACCAGGCATGATCGTTTTCCTACACACGATGGCAGGATGCTGCGGAATCTCCCCAAGCCATTGGATCATCCCATTATTACCCTGGTATGAATCGACCGTCCGTGTGGGTGCTTCCCTCAATTCCTGTAGTCTCGACAGGAATCGCATCAAACGGACAGCTTGATCCTGCATCTCGCCGGGGGCCTTCACTTCTTCCTCATTCCACTCTGAAGTAACGATCACACCGGGGTAATGACCGAACTTGATGATCGGTTCTCGTTACTTCTGAGAGATACAGGCTTCGTCCTGCAAACCATCTATAGAAATCATATAAACATTTTTGCTCCAGCCGAAAGCCACAAGGTCTCACCAGGGTGCAAAGGGAAACGGGTGCATGGAAACCACCGGTAGTCAGGCCGGTTCCGGTGTCACCGGCAGCGTAGTCGGTGTTTCTTGATGATTCCCACACCCCCTAACCGATTATGAATGCAGAAACTGCCTACAGCTGATCCCAGCTGCAGGCAGTTTCGTTCGTGATTGCCCAGATCCGTTCCTAGTGCCCGCGCTCCTGCTCGAGTGGGGTGCCGTGGGTGAGATGGGGTGCGATCTTGTTGTCGAAAAGCACCAGTGCGGAACCGATGGCCATGTGCATGTCCAGGTACTGGTAGGTGCCCAGGCGGCCACCGAACAGGACGTTGTTCTCACGGGCCTCCGCTGCTGCACGTTCGCGGTACTTCTTCAGCATCTCGCGGTCGTCCGGGGTGTTGATCGGGTAGTACGGCTCGTCCTCCTCCTCTGCGAAGCGGGAGAACTCACGCATGATGACGGTCTTGTCCTTCGGGTAGCGGTCCTCGCGCTCCGGGTGGAAGTGACGGAACTCGTGGATGCGGGTGTAGGGAACGTCGGCATCGTTGTAGTTCATCACCGGGGTGCCCTGGAAGTCACCGATCTCCAACACCTCTGCCTCGAAGTCGAGGGTGCGCCATCCGAGTTTGCCCTCGGAGTAGCCAAAGTAGTGATCCAGCGGGCCGGTGTAGACGACGGGGGCATCCGGGTTCTCGGCACGGATCTGCTCCCGAACGTCGAACCAGTCGGTGTTGAGTTGGACGTCGATAAGCTCGTGGTCAGCCATGCGCTCGAGCCAGGCCGCATAGCCGTCGACGGGCAGACCCTCGTAGGTGTCGTTGAAGTAGCGGTTGTTGAAGGTGTAGCGCACCGGCAGGCGGGTGATGTTGCCGGCGGGCAGGTTCTTCGGGTCCGTCTGCCACTGCTTGGCGGTGTAGTCGCGGATGAACGCCTCATAGAGGGGACGGCCGATCAGGGAGATCGCCTTCTCCTCCAGGTTGGTTGCATCCTCCGTCTTGATCTCTGCAGCCTGCTCCTTGATAAGTTTCCTGGCCTCTTCGGGGCTGTAGTACCTGCCGAAGAACTGGTTGATCAGGCCCAGACCCATCGGGAACTGGTAGGCGGTGCCGTCATGCATGGCAAAGACACGGTGCTGGTAGTCGGTGAAGTCGGTGAACTGGTTGACGTAGCCCCATACCCGCTGGTTGGAGGTGTGGAAGAGGTGGGCACCGTACTTGTGAACCTCGATGCCGGTCTCGGGTTCCGCCTCGGAGTAGGCGTTGCCGCCGAGGTGCGAACGTCGCTCGACGATGAGCACGCGCTTATTCAACTGGGAGGCTGTCTGCTCCGCCACGGTGAGGCCGAACAGTCCGGAACCAACGACAATGAGGTCATATTTCTTCGAATCCGTCATGGCTTCGACAGTAACCCACCACCGCCCCCGGAGAATCCTGAACACTCCGCTTCAGCCCCTGTACCCTCACAACACCTCTCTTGCGCGGGGAACCGCAGATGTGTAGCCACGACTCACCAGCACGAACCCTTCCGGAAGCGCAACGGCCAGGCCCCGACCCATCCCACCCAGATCCATTTGACATGTTCACAGGCTTTTTCAAGCCTCATGGCTAACGAGAGAAACAATGGTCACATATGTACCATTAACCCCAGAAGTTGACTAAGCTTCGGAGTTGTTTCTATTTGGCTCAGCGTTCCCAGCGAGTCCCAGCTAGTTTCAACCAGACTCAACGAGTCTCAGCCGCACCACATCATCAGGGAGAATTTATCGTGCAGCAACGACGCCGCATCAACGCCGTCCGGAGCAAACCGACACTCGCCACACTCCTGGCTGTCGCGCTCGTGGCCTCCGGCTTTGTAGCAGCCAACACCGACTACATCCGCACACAGGGCACCGCCATGGACCCTGTCCAGGTCATGAACGAAACCACCAGCTTCGACAGCGGAGCGAATGTTCTGGTCGAGGACCCGGCCATCACCGCCCAGGGTGAGGACACCGGCCCCAGGACCGTGAAGGAGTTCCAACGCGCGGAGCCCTTCTCCATGTTCGCCCTGACCTGGACCGGTCAGCGTGATGTCACCGCCTTCGTCCGCGCCCAGAAGGATGACGGGTCCTGGACGGAATGGTTCGACATGGAACCACTGGCTGTGGACAGCACTGACCCCACCGCCACCCACGGCACCGAGCTCATCTTCCACGGTTCAACCAACCGGATCCAGGTGTCCACGCTCAACGTCGACCTCTTCGGTGAGGATGCCGGAGCTATGGCCAACGATGACGCCGGAAACGCTATTCCCGCAGCCGAACCGGTTCCTGCAGAGGCACCAGTCGAGGCGCCGGCACCTGAGGCCCCCGCTGAAGCTCCTGCTGAAGCACCCGCCGAAGCACCTGCTGCCCAGGATGGTCTTGCCCCGCTGCCGTCCAACTATGGTGATATCCAGCCTGTGGCTGAGGTCGCCAGCGATCTGGAGGCTGTCTTCATCGACGGCAACGCAGAGGCAGGTGTCGGTGGCATGGAACTGGTCGCAGACTCCGACGGCATGCCACGGGTGATCTCCCGCGCCGGCTGGGGTGTGAGCTCCAACCAGTGCAATACAACTGTCGATAGTGGTATCTCCGCGATCACCATCCACCACACCGCTGGTAGCAATGACTACACCCCTGCTGAAAGTGCCGCCCGCATGCGTGGCTACCACAACTACCATGCCAATACCCTGGGTTGGTGTGACATCGGGTACCACGCCCTGGTGGACAAGTATGGCACCATCTACGAGGGTCGCGCCGGTGGCATGAACCGTGCAGTCCGTGGCGCCCACGCAGGTGGTTTCAACGAGAACACCTGGGCCATCTCCATGATGGGCAACTACGAAAACATCACCCCACCCGCAGCAACCATCGAGGCCGTCGGTGAGCTGGCCGGTTGGCGTGCCAAGGTCGCAGGTTTCGAACCCCAGGGTTACGACACCCACTACTCCGAGGGCTCCAGCTACACCTTCTACCCCTATGGTGCGGCCGTATCCCTGCCGAACATCTTTGCGCACCGCGATGTGGGCACCACCTCCTGCCCGGGCAACTCCGGTTATGCCCAGATGGGGGCCATCCGGGATATCGCCCAGGCGAAGTACACCTCGATCCTCTCGGGTTCGGGTGACCAGTCCGACACCACGACAACCACCACAACCACGACAAACGCGACGACCACCCCGGCGACCACCACCCCGGAGACTGTCGACGGAGAGGTGACCACCACGGTCACCCCGGAGCCTGTCGACGGCGAAGTCACCGTCACGGTCACCCCGGAGCCTACGGCGGGCGAGGACTCCGCGAGCGGTTCCTCCGACCTCGCCATCGGCAGCTCAGATCTGCTCAACGGTGCCGATTCCGAGCAGCTGCTCGTGGGACTCGGATCCATCCTTGCAGTGATCCTCGGCCTCACCACCACCGGTGGCGACCTCGGTGCGCTGCTGGGCAACACCGGGAACGTCAATGGTGTCCCGGTCATGGAGGACATCTCCCTCACCGACGTCGTCGCCGTGGGCAACACCGTGGCGGACCTGACCGGTGGCAATGAGTTCTCCCGCACCTTGAACGCACTCAACACCACCCTCGGCCCGGTCCTGGGCGCGGCAACAGGTGGGGCAACAGCCGTCCAGTACGCCAGTGATGTGAATTCCGAGGTCTCCTACATGCCGTTTGAAAACGGCATCATGGTCTCCTCCCCCGAGGCCGGCACCCACGGACTGTGGGGCGTCATCGGTGACACCTGGGCCCAGCAGGGAGCTGATCTCGGTCCCCTCGGGCTGCCCGTCAGCCACGAGTACCGTGACGGCAATCTGCTCCGCGTGGATTTCCAGGGTGGTTACATCACCTATGACCAGTACACCGGTGAGGTTGACCTCCAGCTGACCTAAGGACACAGTAGACACGCAAGGGCCCCGCAGCTTTCCCTGAAGCTGCGGGGCCCTTCCACGTCCCTACCCAGAATGTGTACTAACGCGGGTAGGCGTGCGTGACGGCCTCATTCCAGGCGTCGTAGGCGCGTGCGCGCTCATCCCCGGTCATCTCCGGGGTCCAGGTCTGACGGATGGAGATCAGGTCGACGATCTGATCGAAGTCCTTGAAGAATCCGGATCCCAGACCGGCGGCGAAGGCCGCACCGAGGGCGGTGGTTTCGATGTCACCGGGGCGGATGACATCGATGCCGAGAATATCGGCCTGCATCTGCATGAGCAGCTCATTCTCGACCATGGCACCGTCCACGCGCAGGGAGTCCAGTTCCTTGCCGGCATCCCGCGCCATGGCATCCACGACCTCACGGGTCTGGAAGGCGGTGGCCTCCAGGACGGCACGACAGATGTGGTTGCGGTTGGCAAACCTGGTCAGACCGGTGATCACACCGCGTGCGTCGGGGCGCCAGCGTGGTGCGAACAGTCCTGAGAACGCCGGGACGATGTGCACACCACCGTTATCGGGAACCTGGCGGGCGAAGTCCTCGATGGCGGGGGCGGTGGGGATCATCTGGAGTGAGTCACGCAGCCACTGCACCAGGGAGCCACCCATGGAGACGGAACCCTCAAGCGCGTAAACCGGGTCCTGTCCCTCGATCTGGTAGGCGATGGTGGACAGCAGGCCGTGCTCGGAGATCTTCAGTTCCGGACCCGTGTTCATCACCAGGAACAGACCGGTGCCGTAGGTGTTCTTGGTGTCACCCTCCTTGAAACCACCCTGGCCGAAGAGGGCTGCCTGCTGATCGCCGAGGACTCCGGTGATGGGCACATCCGCGAGGATGCCGCGGTGTCGTACGGAGCGGTAATCGCCTATGGAGGGTTTGATCTCGGGGAGCAGGGACATGGGGATGTCGAGCGCCTCGCACAACTCCGGGTCCCACTGCTGGGTGCGGATGTCCATGAGTAGGGTGCGGGATGCGTTGGTCACATCGGTGACGTGGAGGGCCTCGTGGCCGTCATCGCCACGGATACCGCCGGTGAGGTTCCAGAGCAGCCAGGTGTCCATGGTGCCGAAGTAGAGTTCCCCCTTCTCGGCGCGTTCACGCACACCCTCGACATTGTCCAGGATCCACTTGATCTTCGGGCCGGCCGGGTAGGAGTTGATGAGCAGACCGGTGCGGTCCAGCCACTTCTGCTGGCCTTCCTCACTGGCCAGCTCCCTGCAGATCTCGTTGGTGCGGGTGTCCTGCCAGACGATGGCGTTGTAGACGGGTTCGCCGGTGGCGGGATCCCAGATCACGGTGGTTTCGCGCTGGTTGGTCACGCCGACCGAGGAGATCTCGTACGGGGTGATGTCGATGGCGACCATGGCCTGGCTGACCACGCCGCGGACGTTGTCCCAGATCTCCACGGGGTCATGCTCGACCCAGCCCTGTTCCGGGAAGATCTGTTCGTGTTCCTTGGCAGCCACCGAGACCACAGCACCGGTGTCATCGATGATGATGCAGCGGGTGGATGTGGTGCCCTGGTCGATAGCTGCCACATATGAATTGGCTTTCGATGCTCTCATGGCCCCTATTTTGGCATGCGGACGCAAGTGCGGTATACCCAAAAAGAAAAGGGTGTTCCCCAGGTCCGTTTGCCACCCCCGGAACCCACACCATGGTCCCCCACCGGATATATAAACGGTGGTCAGGGGCGGACCGGCCCAAACGCCCTAAATACCCCCAAATCAACCGCCCCATGGGACAGCGGGCCGGTTATGTCCCATTTCTGGCCAGCCCAACCCCCCAGGCCCACCAGTTTCATTCACACCCTAGAACCACCATTCCAGAACGTCGGCCACACCCGCCTCATCATTGGTGGCGGTCACGAAGTCGGACACGGCCTTCACCTCGGGACGGGCATTGCCCATGGCCACGCCACGACCCGCCCACTGCAGCATCTCGATGTCATTGGGCATATCCCCGAAGGTGATTACGTCCTCCTGCGCCACCCCGAGCAGCTCCGCCAGGTAGGACACGCCCAGGGCCTTGGTCACACCGGGCGCGGCCACTTCGAGCAGACCGCCGGACATGGAGAAGGTCACATGACCCACCTCCTCCGGGATCACGGGCCGGAGACGGTCGAACATCTCCTTGGATTCCAGGAAATCACTGCGCAGCAGCAGCTTGGTCGCCGGCTCGGAGATGAGGGTGGTAATCGGCACCACCCCGTGATCATCGAGTGTCGGCCAGGCGTGGCTGTATTCCGGGGTGACCAGGAACAGTTCATCCACATTGTCGAAGGCGGAGCGGCCGGCGCGTTCCACCGCGAAGCTCACACCACCGTGATCCGCCATGGCGGCCTCGGCCAGCGCCACCACCTCCACCATCGTCTCAGGTGCCAGGGTGTGGGCTTTGAGGATCCGGTCGGTGGCGGAATCATAGATCACCGCGCCGTTCGCGCACACGCAGACCGGCCGCACGGGCAGTTGCTCCAGCACCGTGTAGATCCACCGGGCAGGTCGCCCTGTCGACAGTGCCATGGCTGTGCCCTGCGCCGTCATGCGGGTGATCACCTCACGCAGACGGGCGGGGACACGTTCGGCGCTGTCGATCAGAGTTCCATCGACATCGCTGGCCACAAGCTTCGGCGCGGGACCGGGGGTGGTCATTATTCCTACTTTCGCATGAACTTCTTCACAAGGCCGGCGGCCTTGTTCATCAACCGTCTGGGTAGCGGTTTCTTCTCGGCTTTCGCCGCCTTCTTGGCCTCGCGTTTTGCTTGTCGACGCTCCCGTTCCGCCATCTCCATCAGGGAAGCCCGCTCCATCGACGGGGCACCACCACCGAGGGATTCCGGACGCCACGGTTCGCCACCCTCGAAGGGGCCGAACTCGGTTTCGTAGGCGGTTCGCACTTCGTCGAGAAGCTCCTTCATAGCCTGCGCGAGGCGCTCGGTGGCCTCCTCGGGGGAACCGCTGGCGTCGACCGGCGCGCCGACCCGGATGAAGACGGGGGTGTGACTGCGGCCGAGGTCACTGTCGATGTCCTTGGAGATGATCCGCTGCCCACCCCAGATGATCAGCGGCAGCAGGGGTACCTCCGCGGTGTCGGCGATGCGCACGGCACCCGTCTTGAGGCTCTTGATCTCGAAGCTGCGGGAGATGGTCGCCTCGGGGAAGATTCCCACCAGCTGTCCCTCCTGGAGCCTGGTCACGGCGTGGTCGAGGGATCCTGCGCCCTTGGCGCGGTTGACCGGGATGTGGGACATGCCGTTCATGAGCGCGCCGACGACCGGGGTGTCGAAGATCTCCTTCTTGGCCATGAACCGCACCAGGCGCCGACCGCGCAGATGCGCCGGGAGGCCACCGAGGATGAAGTCGTAGTACCCGGTGTGGTTGACCGCCAGTAGTGCACCGCCGGTGGTGGGGATGTTCTCCGAACCGAAGACATAGAGCTGCAGACCCTGCGCCTTCATCACCGTCTTGATGAACCGGATGATGACGCGGTTGTACAGCAGCTCCTTCGATTCCTTCGGGTGCGGGGAGACATCCGGGGTGCCCTTGGGTACCCAGAACCCCTGTTTCTTGACCATGTTATCCATTGTCATGCGCCTTATTTAACCGGTGTGAGGACGTCCTTGCCCACGAATGGACGCAGGGCCTCAGGGACGATGACGGAACCGTCGGCCTGCTGGTTGTTCTCCAGGATGGCCACGAGCCACCGGGTGGTGGCCAGGGTGCCGTTGAGCGTGGCCACGGTCTGTGGCTTGCCCTTGTCATCGCGGTACCGGGTCTGCAGACGACGGCCCTGGAAGGTGGTGCAGTTGGAGGTCGAGGTCAGCTCACGGTAGGTGCCCTGGGTGGGGACCCAGGCCTCGGTGTCGAACTTGCGGGCGGCGGAGGCACCCAGGTCACCACCGGCAACGTCGATGACGCGGTAAGGGACCTCGACGGCGGCGAGCATGTCCTTTTCCATCTGCAGCAGCTTGCGGTGCTGCTCCTCAGCCTCTTCCGGCTTGCAGTAGACGAACATCTCCACCTTGTCGAACTGGTGGACGCGCAGGATACCGCGGGTGTCCTTGCCGTAGGAACCGGCCTCACGGCGGAAGCAGGAGGACCAGCCGGCGTACTTCACGGGGCCGTTGTCCAGGTCGATGATCTCATCCTTGTGGTAACCGGCCAGGGCCACCTCGGAGGTGCCCACCAGGTACATGTCATCGCGCTCGAGGTAGTAGATCTCCTCGGAGTGATCACCCAGGAAACCGGTGCCGGCCATGATCTCCGGGCGCACGAGCACCGGCGGGATCATCATGGTGAATCCGGCGGCGGTGGCCTTCTGCGCGGCCAGGGTGAGCATGCCCAGCTGCAACATGGCGCCGTCACCGGTGAGGTAGTAGAACCGGGCACCGGAGACCTTGGTGCCACGCTTCATGTCGATGAGACCGAGGGACTCACCGAGTTCCAGGTGGTCCTTGGGCTCGAAGTCGAAGGTGCGGGGTTCACCGACGTGCTCGAGAACAACGAAGTCCTCCTCGCCGCCGGCGGGAGCTCCCTCCACGACGTTGGACAGCTTCATCTGGAGGTCATGGACGCGCTGCTCGGCGGCTTCCTGGGCGGCTTCCGCCTCCTTGACCTTGGCCTTGAGCTCATTGGAGCCCTCCAGCAGGGCCGGACGGTCCTCGGGGGAGGCCTGACCGATCTTCTTTCCGAATGCCTTCTGCTCGGAACGCAGCTCATCCGCCACCTGGATCGCCTGGCGGCGCGCTTCGTCGGCACTGATCAGCTCATCAACCAGCGCGGGGTCCTCCCCGCGGGTGATCTGGGAGGTGCGGACAACGTCGGGATTGTCACGGAGGAATTTCAGATCAATCATGGAATTCAATGTACCGTGCTGAGCCTGCCTGGGAGGTGTTAGGTGGAGACTAAACCCCCGCGCCCGGCGTGTGGGCAACACATATCACCGCATATCAAAGCACCTCCTGGTTATGACCAGATGCGCTAGAGTTGTGGATATGTCTGCTGCTGAGCGCTCGGAAGATGGCTCCTCCCTCCCCCACCGGGTCCTGACCGATGGCCCCAAACCCAAACACCAGCAGCTGCGTGAGATCCTCGAGGAACTGTGCACCACCCAGTTGCAACCCGGTGACATGCTGCCCGGGGAACGCGTACTGGAGGAAACCTACGGTGTCAGTCGCATCACCGTGCGCCGTGCCATCGGGGATCTGGTGGCCTCCGGTCGGCTCAAACGCGCCCGCGGCAAGGGCACCTTCGTGGCGCACGCACCACTGGTCTCCCGGTTGCACCTGGCGTCCTTCTCCGCGGAGATGGCAGCACAGAACCTCGTGGCCACCAGCCGCATCCTGTCCTCGTCGCGTGGTGCGGCCCCGGATGAGATCGCGGAATTCTTCGGCACCGAGCGGGGCACCCAGCACATCACACTGCGCCGGCTGCGTCTGGGCAATAACCGCCCCTATGCCATCGACCATGGGTGGTACAACGCCGTGTACGCCCCCGACCTGCTGGAAAATGATGTCTACAATTCCGTCTACGCCATCCTGGACCGCGTGTACACCGTACCGGTGACCCACGCGGAGCAGACGGTCACCGCGGTCGCGGCGGACGAGGATACCGCGAAGCTTCTCGACGTCCCGACCGGCGCCCCACTGCTGCGGATCCTGCGGCAATCGATGTCGGGGGAGAAACCCATCGAATGGTGTGTCTCGGTATACCGGACGGATCGTTACTCCCTGAAAACTATGGTCACCCGTTCCGAGGATCTCTGAATAACCGCCGTTCGCGTGGCATGATAGGGACAATCATGAGTACATCCACCGATTCCCAGTCACGCACGGGGCGTAGAGGATTCCGTTCCGCTGCCTCGGTGCAAACCATGCTCGTTGCCGCGCTCGCGGCATCGGCTGCTGTGGGTATGTATTCCTACGGCGTGAATTCCGCTGGGGAGACCCCGGAACCCATGGCTACGGGTGAGACGTCGACAAGCACCACCACCGTCACCACCGCCCAGCAGGTGGCCCCGTTCACCACGGCGGACGTGGGGATGTGCGCGACCTGGGATGTCAACGACGCCGGCCAGGTCTCCGGTTTCGAGCAGACCAGCTGCGAAGGTGAGCACCGCTTCGAGATCTCCAAGCGCGAGAATCTGGCTACCTACCCCAGTTCTGAGTTCGGCCCCGATGCCGATCCACCGAACCTGACGCGTCAGGCGCAGCTGCGCGAGGAACTGTGCCAGGCCCCCACCCTGGCCTACCTCAACGGCCGTTTCGACCCGGCCGGGCGCTACACCATCGCCCCCATCCTCCCACCGGCGGAAGCGTGGGCCGCGGGGGACCGCACCATGCTCTGCGGCCTGCAGGCCACCGACTCCAACGGCATCCCCCAGATCACCGTCGGCCCCATTGCCGCCAATGATCAGGCCCGTGTCTTCGCGACCGGCGCGTGTGTCCGCGTGGAATCCTCCGCCGAGTTCCGGGAGGTCGACTGCGCCGAGGACCACCACCTGGAGGCCGTGTCCACCGTCAACCTCGGGGTACCGTTCCCCCAGGGTGTGCCCAGCACCGATGACCAGAATGGGTTCCTCGGCAGCACCTGCACCCAGGCCGCCATCGACTACATGGGTGAGGAGGAGAACCTCTACCAGTCCACCCTGCAGACCTTCTGGCCCACCATCACCGCCACCTCCTGGCTCGGTGGTTCCCACAGCGTGAACTGCTATCTCATGTCGCCGTCCACCGAAGGGGACTCCACCTTCAACATCCTCAACGGTTCGGCGCAGACCGGGTTCACCATCAACGGCCAGGCCCCACCACCCCAGCCGCCGCGGGAACCCCTGCGCCCCGGGGCGTCGGTTCCGCTGTAGCCTGAGTTCAGTTTGAGATCACGGGGAGAGTGCCATGTACGAAGTCAGTGATGCACGTTTCGAGGAGATGGTCGATGACGCCTTCGACCAGGTTCCGCAGAAATTCCTCGACAACATGCGCAACGTGGTGGTGCTTATCGACGATTACAACCCCGATTCTCGCCACATCCTCGGCCTCTACACCGGCACCGCCCTGCCCAACCGCGTCTTCGGTCACGGTGGCTTGCCGGATTCCATCACCATCTACAAAAGTGCCCTGCAGGACCATTGCCATTCCGAGGAACAGCTGGCCGAACAGGTCCGCGTGACCGTCCTCCACGAGGTTGGCCACTACTTCGGGCTGGATGAGCACGATCTGCACCGCCTGGGATACGCGTGACGTTGGCCATCGCCGGGTGAGCGAGCCGCGGGAATAGCGAAACCGGCAGGCGGGAACAGTGTGGATACTGTTCCCGCCTGCCGGTCACTGTGTGTGGGTGTTAGCCCTTCTTCACCGTGATCTGCCAGGAGGCCTCACCGGTTTCCCTGAAGTCGGTGACCTCGTGGCCGTCGGTGGCGCACCACTGCGGGATGGCGTCGGTGGCCTGGGTGCAGTCGAAGTCGATGACCAGGTGGTCGCCGGACTGCAGGGTCTTCATGACATCCTTGGCCTCGATGAGCGGGAACGGGCAGACCGCGCCGAGGGAATCCAGGGCGTAGTAACCACTGCCCAGATCACGCAGTTTCTCGCTGACGGCCGGCTTGAGGCTGACCAGGCCGGTGGCCACGGTGACGCCGCCCAGCGGAGCTGGGCTGATGATGGGGTCATTGTTGACCGGGAGGACACGGTCCTCAGCGGAGGTCGGGGTGGCGTGCTCGAGGCTCTCCTCGGTGGAGTAGGTCTCGGTGGTATCTGCTTTCTGCTGTGCCACAGCGGCCGGCTTCAGGAAGATCTTGGCGGCCACGCCGACGCCGATCGCGATGAACAGCAGGGCGATCCAGCCCTGGAAGCTGAAGAGACTGGTCTGGACCATGCCATTGCCCACGGTGCAACCGCCGGCGAGGGAGGCGCCGACACCCATCATGGTGCCACCGACGACAGCGCGCACGGAGGTGGTGGCATCGGCGACGCGGACACGGAATTCACCGGTGGCCTTGGCGGCGATGAAGGATCCGACCAGGATGCCCAGCACCAGCATGACACCCCAGTTGAGGTAGCTCTCCTCACCGGTGGTCACGTACTGCAGGGTGTGGGAGGTCGGGGTGGTGATGCCCAGCCCGGAGTTGCGGCCGGCGGCCGCGGACAGTGGCCAGGCAATGACGCCGATCAGACCGATGAGCGCACCGGCGGTGTAGACGTGCAGGGGACGCTTCCAGGAGGGCTGGTTACCCAGACGGGCGATCTTGGGGCGCTTGGCCTCCAGGATCATGAAATGACGCACCAGGTAGGCGGTCAGGGCGGCAAACGGAATAACAAACCACCAGATGGAGACGCCGAACAGGGCGGGCAGGGTGGTGAGCTCGGTTTCCCAGGAGAACATGAAGTCGGTGAACCCGGTGAGGGCACCCTCCTTCATGGCCGCGGTGGAGACGGCGTAGGTGGCTAGGGCGATCCAGGAACCGACCAGCCCCTCACCGGAGCGGTACCACGTACCCGAGGCGCAGCCACCGGAGAGAATGATGCCGAAGCCGAAGATGAAACCACCGACGATCACGGCCATCGGCGCGAAGTTGTTGTAGGTCGGGGTGATCACACCCGTGGAGGTCAGTGCCGCCAGGCCCACAGCGTGGACGGCGATGACGATCAGGAGTCCAACAAAAGTGCGCCAGGAGCGCTGGAGGAAGATGTCACGCAGCATGCCGGTGACACAGAACCTTCCCCGTTGCATCACGATACCCAGTGCGGTACCGACGCCGAGTCCGGTGAGGATCATACTGAACCAGCTTTCTATGGTTCGGGGGTTTGTTTAAGTCCACCTGAATGTAGACCCCTCGGTACGATCCTGTCTAGTCCCTATAGACAGAGGGGTCTATTGCGTGGTGGTGGGTGGCCGCGCCCGGATGGCAACCCAATGATCAGCCATTCCCCTGAGGTAGAGCCTGCACATAAGGGACCTCAAAATGATCCCCACACCCCACTGCGACGAGCAACACCCTCACCTCCCCCGGGCCGAGTACCCCACAATCCGCGACAATATTAACCCTCCCCCCGCTCCGGGTGTACCCGCACCCAATCGCCCGATCACACGAGGGAAAACCCGCCCCCACCAGCAGTGCAACCGTTTTCCCGGCGGATAAAACCCCGACCCGGACCGGAGATATCCCCGCCAGACAGCCCCTCAGATTTGACGTGATGACAACTTTTTTCGAGGGGGGACTATCGCTGGGACGGAATTCATGGCACACTGGGTTCTGGTCGCGGTTTCTATGCGCAGTGTCTAGGCGCTCGCAAGAGATGTAGACGCGAGCGCCCGGTTTTCTTCACCAGAGCAGTTACTGCTGGGGTTGTTGGTCACCGAGGAGTTTTAACGACCCGGACGTTAGTGAATCATGCTGACGAACGTAGCATCACCTCATCAGAAATAAAGGTAATTCATATGGCACAGGGAACTGTGAAGTGGTTCAACGCTGAGAAGGGCTTTGGCTTCATCGCCCCCTCCGACGGATCCGCAGACGTATTCGTCCACTACTCCGAGATCCAGGGCAACGGCTTCCGTAACCTGGAGGAGAACCAGCAGGTTGAGTTCGAGCTCGGCGAGGGCGCCAAGGGCCCCCAGGCCCAGCAGGTTCGCGCACTGTAGGCTTCTCGCTGCATAAAGAATTACCGCCCTACCCATCCGGGTACGGCGGTTTTTTCATGCCTTCTGCCGTTCGGGGTTAAGCACCACGATTTTCCGGCACGCAGCGACCCCCGAAACATACAACACCCGGCCGACCGTCCATGATGTGACGGCCCACCGGGTGGGATCTGCTGTTACCGTAACCGGCGGTGATTAACCGCGCAGTGTCTTGAGCGCCTCAGACCAGGCGGTGACCTGTGAGAAGAGCTCCTGCAGGGCACCGGTGGAGCCTTCGGAGGGCTGGAAGGTGGACATGTCGGCGAAATCATTGCCGAAGGTGAGGAACACCTGGGCACGGACGTCAGCCATCTGCAGCTCAGCGGCGATCAGGCGCCAGGCCTCAACCGAACGGGTTCCGCCGGCGCTGCCGTAGCTGACAAAACCGATGGCCTTGTTGTTCCATTCCGCGTACAGGAAGTCCACCGCGTTCTTCAGGGCTGCGGGGACGGAGTGGTTGTACTCGGGGGTGACGAAGATGAAGCCGTCGAAGGAAGCAACCTTCTCCGCCCATGCCTTGGTGTGGTCCTTGGAGTACTGCCCCATGGCCGGGGGCATGGGCTCGTCCAGGAGGGGAAGGTTGAAATCGGCGATGTCGACGAGTTCGTACTCGGCACCGGAGTCCTTGGGGGCGTTGTCGAACACCCACTCCGCCACGCTGGCTGCATTACGGTTGGGGCGGGTGCTGCCGACGACGATTGCGATACGGGTCATGTCTAACTCCTAACATTGAAGGTGTGTGACAAGCCCCACGATAGCCAGCTTCATCCCGGCCCGCGGAGGCCGTCATAGCAGACGCAGTCAATCAGATCTACGGCTGGTTCTCCTGCCACGGCAGCGGGCTGCCGGTCCAGTGCACCACATCCCACTGACCGAAACGACGGCCGTTGGGCTCCAGCACCACATAACGGCAGTTGCCCAGGTAGGTCTTAAATGCCCAGTTGGGATCCACTCCGGAAGCATGGGTGGCCACAATGCGGATCACCGCACCGTGGCTGACGATTGCCACATCCCGGTCCTCATCCAGGTCGTGGCTGTCCATGATCCGGTCCAGTGTGGGCTGGTAGCGGCCCAGCACATCCTTGTAGGTTTCCCCACCGGGCAGGGCCGCGGTGGGATCGCCGTGGAGCCAGCCGTTGAGGGCGGTGGAATAGGTCATGTGGGCCTCTTCATCACCACGCATCTCGAAGTCACCGGCATCGATCTCGTGGATGCCGTGGACCACGTCGAGAGGAACGGTACCCTCCTGCAGGTCACGGGCCTTTTCGAAGGTGTTGGTGGCCAGCACCGCGGTCTGCTGGGCGCGCAGCACGATGGAGCTGTACACATGCGCCAGGCGGTCGCCGCTGTAGCCGGCGAGTTCGTGACCGACCTTGAGTGCCTGCCGGCGGCCCTGATCGGTGAGTTCCGCACCCGGGGGTCGGGTGTCCAGAAGATGCCGGACATTGTTGTGGGTCTGTCCGTGCCTGACCAGAATGATCCTGCCAGCCATTGTTCTAGTACTCCCTGCCTTCCAGTACGGCGCGGACCCAGTCGTCCGCCTTCTCCAGGCGGGCGATGTCATCCGCCCAGGTGTTCTCGTCATCGGTATCCCGCGGAGCGGGCCACGAACCCAGGAATACCAGGTCCTCGGCCTGCATGTGCAGGGCGCGGAGGGCCTCGCGGACGGGGAGATCCTCGATGTGACCGATGAAATCGAGGTGGAAACGGTAGGTGCCGAAGGTCTTGCGTGTGGGGCGGGACTCGATGCGCGCCAGATCCACCCCACGCAGGGCGAATTCATTGAGGGCGCGCACCAGGCTGCCGGGGACATTGGGCAGCGCGAAGACGACGGCGGTGTGGTCATGGCCGGTGCGGGGTGGCGGGGAGATGCGTTTGCGCACGGCCACAAAACGGGTGCGGGCGCCACGGATGTCAGCCACATCGTCGACAAGCCTGCTCAGGCCGAACAGGTCGGCGGCGCGCTCGGGAGCGGCGGCGGCGTCGGCACCGTGTTCGGCGACGAGCTGCGCGGCGGCGGCGTTGGACGACGCGGAGACGAAACGTGCGTCCGGGACGGTGGCGGCCATCCAGTTCTTGATCTGCTGGTGGGCGACCGGGTGGGTGGCCAGGGTGCGGATGTCGGCGAGCACGGTGCCGGGGCGCGCCATGATGGTGAAGGAGACCTCGATGGCTTCCTCAGCGAAGATCTGCACGTCGGAGCCCTGATCCAGGGCATCGTAGGTGGGGGTGACAAAACCGTCGACGAAGTTCTCGATGGCCACCACGGCGAAATCCGCGGTTCCCTCGCGCACGGCATCAACGGCCTGCTGGGGGGAGTTCACCGGCAGCTGGGTGATCTCACCGTCGCCGAACTCCCCGCGCTGCGCCAGGCGGAGCAGGGCGGCTTCGGTGAAGGTTCCTGCAGGTCCCAGATAGGACACGACGGTGGGTTTAGTGGCTTCGCTGCTCATGGTTACTCAGCTTAACCCGTGTTCACTACTGTGGTTGTTCATGTCCGTTGCCACACTTTCCGCGTGCCTATCCACCATGACCCCGGCTGAACATGGTTTCGCCTGGTTCGATCCGGAGGTGACCGTCGGCCACGGGCGGGGGCCACTGCGCGGCATGGTGATCCCGGCGAAGGATCTGCACCATGTGGCTGGCATGCCCACTGCCTTCGGGTCCGCCGGGCGACAGGTGCAGGCCACGGAGACGGACCCGTTTCTGCAGGCTCTCATTGACCGGGGCGCGATCATCGCGGGTAAAACCCAGACCAGCGAGCTTGGTCTGAGCGCCTACTGCGAACCCGTCGGGATGCCCGCGCCCGACAATCCCCTCCTGCCCGGCCACACCACGGGCGGGTCCTCCGGGGGTGCGGCGGTGGCGGTGGCACGGATGCTTGTCGACGCCGCCCACGCCTCCGACGGTGGCGGTTCCATCCGGGTTCCGGCCGCCGCGTGCCAGGTGGTGGGTTTCAAACCCGCCCATGATTCCCGCGGTGGCATGCCCGCAACGCAGGGGTTCATCACCCGGGACATCACCACCCAGGCGCGGTTGCATGCCCTCACCCCAGTGGTGCGCCCCTTGCGCATCGGTGTGCTGCTGGAACCGGTGCATGCGGAGACGACGGTGGATGATCATTTTGTGAACACGGTGGAGGAGGTGGCCCGACGGTTGGAGCAGCTCGGCCACGAGGTGGTGCCGGTTGATCGCCCCTATGGCAGCTGGGCGTTCGAGGCATTTGCTGCGGTGCTGGCGATGCGTTCCTGCTCCATAGAGGATCCCGGCGCGGGTGACACCAGCGCGATCGTCAGGTGGTTGCGCGAGCAGGGCCGGAGCCAGTCGCCGGTTGCGCGTGGCCGGGCGGTGGCGGCCTTCGACTCGGTGGGGGATGCGGTGCGGGAGAGCTGGGATGTGGATGTGGTGCTCAGCCCCACGCTCGCCTTCCCGCCACCACGTCTGGGTCATTTTTCCTCACTGGGACCGGAGGGGGATTTCCTGGAGCAGACCCGGTGGACCCCGTGGGCGACCACCTACAACATGACCGGCGGCGCGGCGATGAGCATGCCGGTGGACGGCGTGGGCATGCACCTGGGTGCGGTGCGCGTGGGCAACGCCGAGATCCTCGGCCTGGGAGGGCAGTTGTTATGACGCATGCGCGCATCCGGGTGGAGATCCTCGTGGTCCTGGCCGTCACCTTCGGCGCGAGTGGCCTACGCTCACTGCTCAGGCTTATCGACGACCTCCTCTCCCCCACCGCCCTCAACGATCAGGCCGTCTCCCTCAACGCCCCGCAGGCCCAGGGCATCTGGCTGGACCTGGCCCTGCAGCTGGTCTCTGCCGGTGTGCTGTTCTCCTGGGGCGGGCTGGCGCTGTATCTGCTCTCAGGTAGTGGGATCCGGATCGGGCGGATCCGGTGGAGTGACCTCGGTTGGGGTGCCGGACTGGCCGCGCTGATCGGCCTCCCCGGTCTGATCTTCTACGCCAGTGCCGTTCACCTGGGACTGTCAAAGCAGGTCATCCCCACCACCCTGGACAGCCCCTGGTGGGAGATACCGATCCTGCTGGTGTGGTCCGGTGCCAATGCCTTCGCCGAGGAGATCGTGGTGGTGTTCTGGCTGCTCACCCGCCTGCGCGGCCTGGGCTGGAGTATGCCCGCGATGATCATCGCCTCCTCCCTACTGCGGGGTTCCTACCACCTGTACCAAGGGGTCTCCGCCGGCTTCGGCAACATCATCATGGGTGTCATCTTCGCCTGGTTCTACCACCGCACCGGCAGGGTGTGGCCCCTGGTGATCGCCCACTTCCTCATTGATGCCGTGGCCTTTGTGGGGTACACCGCCCTGGGTGGGGATCTGAGCTGGCTGGGGTTGTAGAAATTCACGGGCACCAATGCCACTCGACGTGGCATACAGATCCCCAAGTGTTCTACTCTTTCTTAAGACTTTTCCTGGCACCTCAGCAGCACCGGGCATGATAATTCAGTGGAGAAAACCGCCAGTACAGGCGATAAGCGGACGGGGAGAAGGATCCGGGGCGCAGGTCCCGCCTGCTCTCCCCGGTCCTGCTGCTGCTGAGCCTGGCCATCATGGCGTACCCGGTCGTGTCCACGGCGTGGAATGACTACCAGAACGTGGGGATCGCCCGGAAGTACGAGGAGGAGATGGCCAAGGTAGAGACACCGGACATGCTGGTCGATGTCCGCCGCCGGGCCGAGGAGTACAACGCCTACCTCGATATGGCCGGCCACCACTACCGCCAGGAGAACCCGGCCGACCCGGAGTACCAGGACTACCTCTCCCAGTGGTGCGAGCCAGGAAACGCGGGGGCCGCATTTTCGAAATCTCCTGATCCCGCGCACCGGGGACTGTTCCGGCGCTCTTCAAAAATCCGGTGGCACTAGGGCTACTGTATAACCCATGGATTCACGTGGACAGGGCGATTTCGCCCGTGACAGCCAGGGTCGGCCCATCCTCGACCGCTATGGCAGGCCGGTGCGGGCGCGTCGACAAGCAACGCAACGGCCGACCCCGCCACGACGGACTTCCCCGCCGGCGGATTCTACCCGCATCTTCCCGGAACAACCCGGGTCGGCGGCACCCCGCCAGCAATTCCCGCCGGCCGCCCCGCGTCAGCAGTTTCCGCCCCAGCAGTTTCCCCCGCGACCCCAGAACCAACCCGGCCCGCAGGTCTACCAGCACCCGGGCCACGTCGGACACGTTCCGCAGGAACTACCCCAGGTGGTCAATACTCAAGGACCGGCGCAGCGTCGGCGCCGTGGTCTGCCGCGGATCCGCCTGCGCCCGCGGGGATGCCTGGGATCCCTGTTCACCATGTTCGCAGTCATCCTGGTGCTGGTCGGTGCGGTGACCCTGTGGGCCGACTCGCAGCTCAACCGGGTGGATGCCACCCCGGAGGCCCGGGTGTCCAACACCGCTGGGACGAACTGGTTGCTGGTGGGTTCTGATTCGCGTCAGGGCCTGAGCGAGGAGGACATCAATCGTCTGGGCACCGGTGGGGATATCGGTGTGGGACGCACCGACACCATCATGGTGCTGCACCTCCCCCGCAGCGGTGAGCCGACCCTGCTGTCGATCCCGCGTGATTCCTATGTCAACATCCCCGGGTGGGGCATGGACAAGATCAACGCGGCCTTCACCGTCGGCGGCCCGGAACTGTTGGCGCAAACTGTGGAGGAATCCACCGGCCTGCGCGTTGACCACTACGCGGAGATCGGCATGGGTGGGTTGGCCAACATGGTCGATGCCATCGGCGGGGTGGAGATGTGCCCGGCTGACCCCATCCAGGATCCGCTGGCCAACCTGGATATCCAGGCGGGTTGCCAGGAGTTCGACGGGGCGACCGCGCTGGGTTATGTGCGCACCCGCGCCACCGCGATGGGTGATCTGGACCGTGTGGTGCGCCAACGGGAGTTCTTCTCCGCCCTGTTGAGCACCGCCACCTCCCCCGGCACGCTGCTCAATCCCTTCCGTGTCTTCCCGATGATCGGCGACGCCGTGGGCACCTTCACCGTCGGCGAGGGCGATCATGTCTGGCACCTGGGGCGCCTGGCGCTGGCCATGCGTGGCGGCATTCAGAACGAGACCGTCCCCATCGCCACCTTCGCCGATTATGACGTAGGAAATGTTGTCATTTGGGATGATTACGCCGCCGAGGAGCTGTTCAGCTCTCTGCGTTAATACCCTGATCAGCATAAATGCCCTATCCGCCGATTCGGCTCGGAGGATAGGGCATTTTTTGTAATTACCGGTTAGCGGATGGTCACCTGGCGGGACTTGATGTTCTCCAGCTGACGGCGCTCATCCGGGGTGAGCTGCGCATCGTTGCCCAGCTCTCCCGCGATCTTCTCGTCGAGGGCCTTCAGGTCGGCGGCGTAATCGGTGTGGGAACGCTCGGGGTCGAGGTCCCACACCGGGACGGTGATGCCGTGGGTGCGGAAGGCACCGGCGAACTTGGTGTCCTCGCCCAGGATCAGCTCACCGCGTGCGGCGATGCGGGCCAGTGCGTTGAGGAGGGTGTTCTCATCGTCGGTACGTACCCAGCGGATGTGGGCCTTGCCGCCGGGGTTGACCCACCAGGCGGTGCCGGGGATCTCAGCGTCCACGGGATAGGACGGCAGGATGGACTCATTGGCCATCTGCATGTGCTGGGTGACCTCCGGGGAGAGGTCATCGTTGTCAGCAAGCCACCAGTTGAAATCCTGGTGCGGGGTGATGTCGAGGGAGGTCGTTTCGTCGATAAGCTCGGTGAGCGCTGGCTGCGTACCGTCGTGCTTCGCGCTGGTCAGGGACTGGCCGGGGGTGGCGCTGAGCACCCAGTTCAGCGCGAACGCGAGGTCCTTGCCCGGGGTGGTGGAGCGGGTGCCCTGCTGCATGGCGACGAACGCCTCGGCGCCGTGCTCCTCATCGCGGATCAGTGCGGCGACGGCGCCCGGGAGAACGGTACACAGCGTGACCGTGCGGTCGGTGCCCTTGACGGTGATCGGCGTGGTTGCCGACGGAATGAATTCCTGCAGCGCCACGAGCTGCGGCTCCATAGCCAGACCCTCGAAGGGGCGGGGCTCACCCTCCAGGGCGGCGCGCTCGGCGGCGCGTGCGGCCATCTTTGCTTGACGACGGCTCATACCCTCGGGCAGTTGTTCGTTCTTCTTATTCTTCTTTGCCATGGACATCAGCGTACAGGGCGGTGGCAGGTGCATCGCCCAGATACTCCGCAGCTTCACCGGGGAAGTTGGTGGTGAGCATCTCCACACCGCGGTCATACGCCCACTGCCAGTCCTTCTCCTTGTCCACGGTGAACAGATAGGTGGGCAACCCCCGCCGGCCGATGAGCCCGGGGCTCATTTTCGCCCGCTCGATGGACAGGCCAAGACCGGTCGGATTGCCGAGGCGACGGTCCGTCGGGTTGAGCCACCGCTCCCAGGACCGGCGCAGGTGGATGCGGTCGATGCCCGGGGCGAGTGTGGTCATCCAGTGGATGGCGGGCAGGGAGAAGGAGATGAAGTGGATGCGCGGATCCTCGGTGAGGCCGCGGTAGCGCAGGATCTTGACAATCTCCTCCTCCAGCATGATGGAATACCGCATCGGGTGCTTCGACTCGATGTAGACGTGCTTGTCCGGGTAGTCCTCCATGATGTCCAGCAGATTATTGAGGGTGAGCACCTTCTCCGGGGCGTCCTTCGTACCGAAGTTGTACTCCAGCAGCTGCTCCAGGCGCATCGCGGACACCCGGCCGAAACCATCAGAGACCCTGCTGATCACCGGATCATGGACACACACCACCTCCCCGCACCTGGTGAGACGGACATCGGTCTCGACCCCATGGATGGGCAGTTTGAGGGCTGCGCGGAAAGCGGAGGCGGTCAGCTCCGGGTACTGGGAGCACAATCCCCGGTGCGCGATGATCTTCATATTTCACATTCTCCTACGCCGACGGCAATGCGGAAACCTTTTCCCAGTATCCCCGCAGGTGGTGAACTTTGCAGAGCCTTATCGCCACCCACCAATTAAGACCAGATGAATTAACGGGCTACAACTGGTGACCAGTTGGTGGGATGTCAACAAAAGCACTGATTTCCACCCCGGATGTTGGACAGCTGGCTAGAATGAGTCGCACATCACACTTTCATCTGAAGGAGTTCCGATGCATAATGACGATATTGTGCGGCAGCCCATCGACCCCGACGCCGCGGTCATCCTGGACAACCCGGAGATGGTGCTGCCCACCGTCACCGAGCAGACCTTCCCCCGTGCTGCGCGAAGCCATGTCCGCACCAGCCGGGCGGGACCTGGTGAAGGAGCAGGCCGATGCCCTCGGCCTGCAGTGGGAGGACCACACCATCGACGGCCCCCGTGGGCCGATTGAGCTCACCGTGATCCGGCCCGCAGGCACAGTGACGGACGCGCCCCTGTATTACGGTATCCACGGTGGCGGCATGATCCTGGGTGACCGCTTCGCCGGCTTCGGAGGCTACGACGAATTCGCCTGGGTGCAGGAACACAACATGGTGATCGTCACTCCGGAATACCGCCTGGCCCCTGATCACCCGGCACCCGCCGGTGTGGAGGACTGCTACGCCGGTCTGCTGTGGGCGGCATCCCAGGCCAGGGAATGGGGTGTGAACCCGGAGCGGATCATCGTCGGTGGTGGTTCCGGTGGCGGAGGCCTGGCCGCAGGGGTCGCCCTCATGGCGCGCGACAAGGGTGAGATCAGTCTGTTTGCCCAATGCCTGATCTACCCCATGCTCGATGACCGCAACACCACCGTCTCCTCACGGCAGTTCACCGAGGGCTACGGCCACATCTGGCCCCGGGAATCCAATGAATACGCCTGGAATGCGATCCTGGGCGGGGGCACGCCGAACGCGAGGACATCAACCACTACGCTGCCCCTGCGCGCGCCACCGATCTGACCGGTCTGCCCACCACCTACATCGACGTCGGCTCCGCAGAGGTGTTCCGTGATGAGGACATCAAGTTTGCCCTGCGTCTCCTGGAGGCAGGCGTGCAGACCGAACTGCATGTCTGGCGTGGTGGCTTCCACGGTTATGACACCCTGGCACCCGAGTCGGAGGTGGCCCGGGAAACCACCTCCACCCGCAGCAGCTGGATGCGTCGGATACTCAACGGTTGAGGTTAACGGTCAGGCAGTGGGCTACCCGGTGGCCTCCATTCCGGTGGGCGCTGGGTCGGTGGGCCCCTGGTCGAGGCGGAACGGCGGGTACTCATCACGCAGCAGCAGTGTGTAGGTGACCACCCGGTAGGCCCACCTCTCCGTACCCATCACCAGGTCGAAGAGCCCGGGGAGGTAGCGACCGGTGAACAGCAGCGCCACGGCGATGATCAGAATGAGCAGGCCCAGCAGGGACCCGCTGTTACCGGTGAGGAGTGCCACGATGAACAGGTGCGGCAGTGCCAGTAACCACCATTTGACCAGGACAAGGCCCCGGGAAAGCTGCTCGGGATAGACCACATCGAGCGTGGCCGGGTAGTCCACATGCGCCAAGGTGAAGGGGGGATACCGGTCGGTGCCCAGAGCAGCATAACCGTAGAATCCCACCCGCCACTGCCATCTCAGCACGCCGACGCTGAAGGCGAACCACGACCGGGGATAGCGACCGGTGAACAGGATCGCCACCCCGGCCGCGATCGTGGTGATCAGCTGCGCGAACCACAACAACCCCAGGATGAGGTAGTGCGGGATCACCAGCAGCCATTTGATCAGCCACAGACCCCGGGACGGTGTCCCATCCAGGTGGCCGGTGAAGGTCAACGGGTGAACGCGGAGGGTGTCATAGGGTTGCGGGTATGCCGGATCTGCACCCAGGCTGCTACCCCGGCTGCTACCCAGGCTGATGTCCCTACCCAGGCCGGCGGCACCCACCAACAGCAGTGGGATGCCCAGCAGCAGCGCCAACAGTCCCGCGATCCAGACCGCGAGTGTACCGGAATCCAGCAGTTCGGTTCTGGCCCCGACCTGCAGATCCGCCCATACAGGGCGGGAGGCGTCAGTATTCATCACCACCAGGGTCCAGTTCCCCGGTTGCAGATCGAAGGTGATCTCCTGGGTGCCCACACCGGAGGCGGAAACAGCCCAGAAATCCTGGTCAGCGGGAAGCTCCGGGGTCCGGGTACCATCGATCTCCTGTTGTCGAACACCGGTGTCCGAGGACGGGAACCACTCCGGCGGCGCCGACGATGGCTGTCCGGACTGCCAGGAGAGATCCCCCAGGACGGTGTGGGACACCCCGTCGAGATAATCGCCGATATCAGCGGAATCGGCGATCCCGATGAAGATGTCCTGATCGGAGACCACGGAGCTCACCTGCACCCGCGCACTGGCGATCTCACCCGTGGAGGCCAGATCGGAGGACCCGGTGTCCGACGCATCGAACACCAGCGGTGGGGCGAGGATGGCGTGACCGGCGCTCTGGAAATTCTCTTCATAGACAACGGGGTACTGCCCATCGGACTGGGCTGCACCGGCACCGGCGAGTACCGCCCCGCCGATGGTCAGGCCCAGTCCGGCAATGGTGATCAGGACACCCATGACCAGCAGGATCCAGTTCAGGGGTCTCATGCGGGGAGGTGGTTCCCTCGGTGTGGTGGGGGCGGTTGGATAGGTCGGTTGAGAGGTCATGACGCTTCCTTAGGAAAGTGGGAAGACATGAGGTTCTAGGCAGCCCATGGGGTCGGATGCTCTACTCGGTCGCCGGACCCTTCATCGCCTATATTCAGTTTTCCCTGGGGTGGAGAATACGTGTGGTGTGGGAATCAGTCAGGTTCATGTGGTGGCGCGGTGACTACTGGCTATGGACAAACTCCTTGGAGTGACGGCAATGACCGGGGCGGAAGCACGTCCGCTCATATCCAGTATGGGCCACTCTTATTGCTTTGACCAGGAAAAATCTGGTGACAAGCACCCCTTATGCCGCTTATCACAAGGTAGCGGAGGGGCGCTGTTCGTCAACCGTGTTCACCGTCGTATCCCCCGGATGAAAAAGGCCAGAGGCCCTACGAAAGGTATGGCGGTGATCCATACCCAGCCAGCCTTGGGACCCCTGACCTGGACGGGTGGGCGGAACAGCAGATCAGTCCAGGCGGTCACGGCGCGAGAGACCAGGAACGAGACCAGCGCAAGCGCAACGCCCCGTTTGACGGTCTGCGCATCCACCGCGCCACTCTTCCCGGCGCGACCTTGGGCAGGGAACGCGGGGACATCTTCGAGATCACGGTGATCACCCTTGTGTGGGTGGTGCTCCTTATCGTTGGACCACTACTCGCCCTCTGGTTTCGACGTTCCGAGGCCGTGGCGGCATAACCTGTCCCCGGAACGCAACCACTAACTCTGCTGGTCCGGCTCCTCCCAGCTGCGGATACGGCGCAGCAGCATGCGGCTCTTACGCTGGGAGGCACCGAGTTTCCTGCTCATGCGGGACAGCACCTTGATGGCGTCGTTGATGTGTGGGCCCTTGTTGAGCATGACGCATTCGCAGCGCAGCGCCAGGGTGGCGTCGGTGATCTCGGCGCGGGAGGGCAGG
Organism: Corynebacterium gallinarum; assembly: GCF_014837045.1. GTDB lineage: Bacteria > Actinomycetota > Actinomycetes > Mycobacteriales > Mycobacteriaceae > Corynebacterium > Corynebacterium gallinarum. The sequence goes on along the minus strand of NZ_JACSPR010000011.1, from coordinate 52,895 downwards.
CCGTTCTTGGCCATGTTCTCCAGGACCTGGGTGGCGAAGATGGTGGGGATGTGGGCAGCCTCGGCCAGAGCCATGATCAGCTGCGGGACCTCGGCCATGCGGTCGAAGCCGAGTTCCACGGCGAGGTCACCGCGGGCGATCATCACGCCGAAGTTCTCATGCCGCATGCCGGTGAGCATGATGGGCGCGAGGTTCTCATATCCGGGGATGGTCTCAATCTTGAGCACGAGGCCCAGTTCCCGGATCTTGTCGTGCTCGCCGGTCTCCTCCGCGATCTCGGCGAGGGCATCGAGGACATACTCCACATCACCGGTGTCGCGGATGAAGGAGACGTTGACAATGTCGGCGTGCTCGGCCACGAACCGCAGGTGGCGGAGGTCCTCCTCGGTGAGGCTGGGCAGGGGCAGTGCGGAATCGGGCAGGTTGATGCCCTTATAGGCGGCCAGGTTGACACCCTGCGGGCGGGCGCGGGTGACCTCCAGTTCCACCACGTGGTGGCCGTCGTGTTCCTTGCGGTCGATGCAGACGGCGGCGATGGATCCGTCGTCGAAAAGCACCCGGTGACCGACCTTGATGGCCCCGACCGCCTCCGGGAGGGTGCAGCTGATCTTGGGCGTGCGGCCGTGGCCGGCCGAGGGATCGTAGACCACGTCCTCGGAGGTGAGGAACATGCGGTTACCCACCTTGAGGTTGATGCGCTGGTCCACCGGCGGGATGCCGCGGACCGGGGTGCGCTCGTAATCGTGCTGGAGCAGGGTTCCGTTGGCGATGTAGGCGTTCTGGTACCCCTCGGCCAGCACAGCGCCGTCGAAGGTGCGAACGACGGTGAAGGAGCGGCGGGAACCGCGGGTGTCGGTCAGGCCGATGACGCTGCCGGTGGACAATTTCTCGAACCACGCCGGATCCACCTGCACCGCCAGCGCCGGGCGGCCGGGCAGATTCTCCGGAACCGGTGCGGGTTCGGTGCCCTCCTCCGGGATCGGGGTGATCCAGATCTTCGCGGGGGTGAGCACCTTGCCGGTGTCCAGGCGGGTCACACGCGCACGACCGACCTCGGGGCCCGGCGCGATCTCACCGGTGCGCACCTTCGGGCCGCCCAGGTCCATGGCCACGCGGATCTCACGGCCGGCCTCCTCGGCGACGATGTGGACATTGTCGATCATCTGCTTCCACACGGTCTCATCATCGTGCGCGCAGTTGATACGGGCCAGGTCCATGCCGCTCTTGGCGAACCCGCGGACCATCTCCAGGTCGGTGGCGGCCTCGGCGGGCAGGGTCACCATGATGCAGGACGGGGTGCCCTCGATGGGTGCGCCCAGGAGGATCTCGGCGTGCTCGTCGAGGATCTCATCGGCATCGGAGAAGGCATCGGCAACATCGCGACCGGGGTAGATGGGCCCCTCCCCCAGGTAGGCGCCGATGACATTGCGCGCAGATTTCAGGCGCGCCTTCACGCTGGGTTCGGTGGTGGTCAGACGGGTCGACCCGATGGAGGCCAGGGCGCTCTGCAGGCCACGCAGATCCCGGGTGCGCAGATGCAGGTAGTGGAGCAGGTTGATCGCGCCGTTGTAATGCGTCGGCGCCACCTTATCGATCTCCGCCTTATTCGCCTCTGTGACCTGCGCCAGCTCGGTCAGCAGGTCATCGACCTCACGGCGTAGTTCCTGCAGATGATCGTGATCGAACGTACCCATCTGTTGCTCCTTAACCCTCGGACCGCTAATAGTCCCATTGTGCCCCCGCAGCGGTGATCCCGCGCGCCACACAATGCTTATCGACGAAAACCCCCGCCCCCTATTCCCCCGCCGGGAAGATCTCATCCTTAATCGCACGCAGCGTCTGCGCAGAATGCTTGAAGCGGCTCATCTCACGATCGGAGATCTCCAGCTCCACCACGCGGTGGATGCCACTGCGGTCGATGATGGCGGGGGTGCCGATGTAGATGTCCTCCTCGCCGTACTGTCCCTCCAGGTAGGCGCTGACCGGCAGGGCGACATCCTGGTTGTTGAGGATCGCCCGGGTGATGCGCGCCAGGCCCATGCCGATACCGTAGGACGTCGAGCCCTTGGCATCGATGATCCGGTACGCGGCATCACGGGTGTCCTCGAAGATCTTCTCCAGGCGCGGCTCCAGCTCGGGATCCTTTTCCAGCATCTTGCGCATGGACACACCCGCGATCGTGGCGGAGGAGAGAACAGGCAGCTCGGTATCACCGTGCTCACCGATGATGTAGGCGTGGATCGACTTCGGCGAGACATCATAGAGCTCACCGAGCATGTACCGGAAGCGCGCGGTATCCAGGACGGTGCCGGACCCGATCACACGGCTGTGGTCCAGGCCGGAGAATTTCCACACCGCGTAGGTGAGGATGTCCACGGGGTTGGTGGCCACCAGGAACAGACCATCGAAACCATTGGCCATGACCTCATCCACGATGGCGTGCATGATCTTCACATTCTTGTCCACCAGCTGCAGACGGGTCTCACCCGGCTTCTGGGCGGCACCGGCGCAGATGACCACCATGGCAGCGTCCTCGCAGTCGGCGTAGGTCCCCTTCCTCACCTTGGTGCGCTTGCCGGCCCACACCACGCCATGGCTCAAGTCCATGACATTGCCTTCAAGTTTCTTCTCATCGATGTCAATGATGCACAGCTCATCCGCGATACCCTGGTTGACCAGCGCATACGCATAGGCGACCCCCACATCGCCCGCCCCGATCAAAACCACCCGGTTGCCCACAAAACGCATGTTGTCCATCCTCATTCCCGTGTTGAGCCCAGGCTGCCAGAGAGATGGTGCGTGTCCGTGGCGTGCCCAGGAACTGTGTCTACCTTTTTAATTATGCCCGATTCTGTCCGGAAAAGCTGTCTGACCAGACACGAAAGACATGGTCGCCCTGCGGAGTGCGCCGGGCTCTGTCATCATTCATCTATGCCATCAACCCCGAGACTAGTGGTTCGTGAGTGTGTGCGCTGGGTGGGAGGAGGGCGTCGACAAGCATTACGCCTGGTAGCCCGCGAACTGGGCGCCACCCTGGAACTGCTGCCCGCCGTCCCGCGCCGTATCCTGCCGCGCCGCATGGGCGCCGGGCTGCTCGGTGCGGAGGTGGCCACCTGGTGGGCATTATCACCCTCGCTGCTGCCCCGGCCGTGGTGGGTCACGGCGGTCAACCTCGCGGTATGCCAGGCGGTCGGTCATGGCGTGGCCACCGGTCTGTCCACACTCGCGCCCCGGGTGCCGGGCCTGAGTCAGATCACCCACGGCGCGGTGGGGGCGATCACGCTGGTCACCGTGGCGGTGGGTGTGCAGCGGCAACGCAACCAGTCCCAACTCATGGGCATCAAGAACCGCGGGCCTGCGGAAACCACCCTGGGTGTGCTGGTCGGGACCGTCGGTTACGGTGCGCTGCTGGTGCTGGGCGAGTTGATCCAGGGCGCGGTGGACCGGCTGCGGGTGCTGGCGGTGCGGATGCTGCCCACCTGGACCAGGTGGCTGAGCTGGCCATTGTCAGTGGGCGCATTGAGCGTCGGCGTGATGCTGCTTGCCGACCGCGTGGTCCTACGCATGCTCAACACCGCCGCCCGCAAGGCCGAACACCTCAACAGACTGGTCTTCCCCGGCACCTGGCAGCCGTGGGAACCGGAACGCTCCGGCAGCCCGTGGTCCCATGAGCACTGGGGCGCGGTCGGGTCGCAGGGGCGGGCGGTGTTGTCGGGCGGGCCACGCAGGCGGGATATCGCAGAGGTCACCGGACTTGATCCGAGCCGTGTGCACGAACCCATCCGCCTCTTCGCGGGCCTCGTGCCCGGGCGCACCCGCGCCATGCAGATCGACCTGCTCATCCGCGAGATACACCGCACCGGCGCCTTCCGACGCGACACCATCGTCATCACCACCTCCACCGGCACCGGTTGGATCACCGACTGGTCCGTCGCCGCCGTGGAATTCCTCACCGGCGGCAACTGCGCCACCATCTCCATGCAATACAGCTACCTCCCCAGCTGGCTGAGCTGGTACCGCGACAACGACGCCCCCGTGCGCGCCGCCCGCGAGCTTATCGACGCCATCCTCCACCACCACCACTCCCTCCCACCACACCACCGCCCCCGCCTCTACCTGGCCGGCGAATCCCTCGGCGCCTACGGAACCGCCAGCGCCTACGGCGATGTCCGCGAGCTGTTGACTAGGGCCGACGGGGTCATGCTGTCCGGGACCCCGCGCTTCAGTGACGCCATGCAAGAGCTGATCACCCAGCGCGATCCCGGCAGTCCCGAACGCCTGCCCATCATCGACGGCGGCCGGCACATCCGCTTTGTCGCCGATCCGGTGCACCTGACCTGCGATTACCGGGGCGAGGGTTATGCGTGCGAATGGTCCCACCCGCGGATGATCATCGCCCAGCACGCCTCCGACCCGATCGTCTGGTGGGAGCTGCCACTGTTTGTCCGCCGCCCCGACTGGCTGCGTGAACCCGGCACCCGCGGGGTGACAGCACCCGATGCGCAGAAACTGGATGTGTTCCAACGACTGCGGTGGGTGCCGTTTGTCACCGGATGGCAGCTGGCCCTGGACCTGACGGTGTCCGTGGATGTCCCCGGAGGTCACGGGCACAACTACCACGGTGAATTCCTTCCCTACTGGGCGGCGCTGCTGGGCTCCCGGGTGGGAGTTCCGGTGCAGCTGACCCCGGGAATCCAGCAGAAGGCGATCACCTGGATCCGGGAGAACTCGGTCAGGCGGTAGTGGGGCGTTTTAAGGCCTTTGTGGGGGCCGGATGGGCCTGGGCATGGCCTGCGGGTTGCTGGGCGCTTAGACGGCGATCTGGGGCGGGGTGTTTTTCGGCCCCCGCGGGGTGGAGTTCGACTTTTTCGACACAACGGGCACGGTGAGCAGGCAGTGTGTCGAGAAATTCGAACCCAGGTGCCGCTGCAATGCGATTTTTTCGACACACCCTCCCCGGATGACGCGGTGCGTGTCGAAATAATCGAACCCCTCCCGCCCGGACGACCTTCTGTGGCTGTCACCGTGTCGAAATGGGCCGGGCATAGCCTGCGGGATGTGGGGCGCGGTGCAGGTTCGACTTCTTCGACACAACGGGCGGGGTGAGCAGGCCGTGTGTCGAAAAACGCGAACCCAGGCGTCGCTGAAACGCGAATTTTTCGACACACCCTCCCCGGCAACCGCAGCAGGTGTCGAAATAATCGAACCCCCGGCACCAACCCACCTAGTATCAATGCCATGAACCGGCACGCAATCCTCTTCGACCTCGACGGCACCCTCGTGGATCACACCAGCGCTTCCCATGCGGCGCTGCAGGCATGGTCCCCCACCATCGGCATCGAGCCGGATTTCGAGCGCTGGCTGGAGTTGGACAAATGGGGCTTCGGGCGTTTCGAACGGGGTGAGACCACCCACCTGGGGCAGCGTCGTGATCGCATCCGCGCCTACACCGGCCGGGAGATGGACGATGACACCTGCGACGAGATCTACACAGGCTACCTACGCGCCTATGAGCAGCACTGGACCGCCTTCGACGATGCCCTGCCCTGCCTGGAACGGGCTCTGGCCACGGGGGATCCGGTGGGGATCCTCACTAACGGCAGCGAGGAGATGCAGCAGGACAAGCTCGATCGCACCGGCCTGAACCTGCCCGGGGTGGTGATGTTGGCGGCCACCACGCTGGATTCCGCGAAACCACGCCCGGAGATATATGAACGTGCCCTGAACCGGCTCGGTACCACAACCGCCACCATCGTCGGTGATGACTGGGTCAATGATGTGGAAAAGCCCCGTGAACTGGGATGGAAGGCCTGGTACATCAACCGCTCCGGCACCGATCCGCGCGTGGATGTCACCTCCCTGGATCAGGTCGTCTTCGGCTGACATACCGGCCGGGCGCACCTACGATGGCGGACAACACTGCACATCATCTACCAAAGGAGTCCAACATGAAGGTCGGCGTCATTATCGGAAGTATCCGCAAGGGACGGTTCGGGCAGGGGGTGGGTGACTGGGTCATGGGCCAGGTTGAAGCCCGCGCCGATGAGGGTGTGGAGTATGAGCTCCTGGATCTGAAGGCGTTCAATGTCCCCCTCCTGGAGGCGGAGACAGTGCCGGGTGCTGCCAATAAGCAGTATGAGGATGAGAATGTCACCCGGTGGTCGCAGGCCATCGATGCGTGTGATGCATTCCTTTTCATCACGCCTGAGTACAACCATGGTGTGCCCGGCGCGTTCAAGAATGCCTTCGATGTCCTGGGGATGGAATGGTGGGGCAAGCCGGTTGGTTTCGTCTCCTATGGCGCGGCCGAGGGGGTGCGGTCTGTGGAGCAGTGGCGTCAGATCGTGGGCAATTTCAACATGTTCGATGTCCGTGCCCAGGTGACCTTCTCCACGTTCAATGAGAGCAGGGATGGTGTTTTCTCACCGAATGAGCGTCGTGCAGGTGAGCTGGCAAAGGTTGTGGATGCTCTCCTGGAGGCACTGAGGCGCTGACAATCGCCTTTTCCTGCCGGCTCCGTGCGATACTGGAACATAATGAAAGCGCATGAAACCGTCATGAATTGGGTCACTGAGGAATTGAAAAGCGGCCGGCTCGGTATCGGTGATCATCTCCCCAGCGAGCGGGCACTCGCAGAAACGCTCGGTGTGTCCCGCAGTTCGCTGAGGGAGGCTCTCCGCGTGCTGGAGGCGCTGGGGAGTATCTCCAGCGCGACGGGTTCCGGGCCGCGGTCGGGGACGATCATCACGGCCGTCCCCGAGCAGGCGTTGTCGCTGTCGCTGACGCTGCAGTTGGCCACGAGCCAGGTCGGACATCATGATGTGTTCGAGGCCCGTCTGTTGCTGGAGGGCTGGGCGGCGCGGCATTCGCTCCCGGAGCGTGGTGATTGGGATTCGGCGGAGAAGCTGCTCACCATCATGGATGATCCCGAACTGCCCCTGGAGGAGTTCCTCAACCTGGATGCCCAGTTCCATGCGGTGCTGTCCAGGGCGGCCTCGAATCCGCTGATCAGCACGCTGATGGATGCACTGCGCACATCCGTGGCGGATCACACCGTGGCCCGTGCACAGACCCTGCCCGATTGGCGTGCCACCGCCACCCGTCTCCAGGCGGAGCACCGCGACATTCTCACCGCCCTGCGTGAGCATAGGGCGGAGGAGGCTGCTGAGCTGCTGCACCGGCACATCACCGGGTACTACGAGGAGACACAGGGGTAGCTGGTTGATGCCTCGGACGCTTTGGGCGGTCAGCGATCTGCATGTCACGTTCGCTGAGAATCAGGCGGTCGTCGACAAGCTTGCTCCCCGGCACCCCGGGGACTGGTTGATCGTGGCCGGCGACGTCGCCGAGCGCATCCCCGATGTGGTGCGCACGCTCGGTGCGCTGAAGCAGCGGTTCGAGATGGTGATCTGGGTGCCGGGTAACCATGAGCTGTTCAACCGCAGAACCGACCGCGTCAACGGCCGGGCCCGTTACCGTGCGCTGGTCGGGCAGCTGCGCGCAATCGGGGTGATCACCCCGGAGGACCCTTATCCGGTGTTCGGGCGGGTGACGGTCTGCCCGCTGTTCACCCTCTACGACTACTCCTTCCGCCCGCCGGGGCTCACCGCGCAGCAGGCGGTGGCGCGCGCGTCGGTGAAGCTTGACGACGAGATCGCCATCGCCCCCTATGTCGACATCGAGAAATGGTGCGCCGAGCGAATCGAATACACCGAGGACCGCCTCAAGGCCACACGCGGTGAGAAGGTGCTGGTCAACCACTGGCCGCTGGTCGTCGAACCCACGCACCGACTCCGGATGCGTGACATCGCCCTGTGGTGCGGCACCACCGCCACCCGCGACTGGCCCGTGAAACACAACGCGGTCATGGCCATCCACGGTCACCTGCACATCCCCGTGGAAACGCGTGTCGACGGCATCAGCCACGTCGAGGTGTCACTCGGCTATCCCTTCGAACAGCACCCGCCCCACCTGGCGCGGCCGTGGCCGTTCCCGGTGATGCAGATCAGCTAGGTCGCGCGCCCGGTGAGCTTGTCACGCAGCCGGTCGACCATGCCGACACCGACGCCGACGGTCTTGTGGAAGAGCTCGGAGTGCGGTGCGCTGGGGTGAGGACGGGTCGGGGCGACTTTTTTGGCCTGCTCGACCTTCTCCCCCAGTTCCTCCAGCTGCTCCTGGGGAAGGTGGGCGCGCAGCTTCGGAAACTGGTCCTCCTCCTCATCCTTGGCGTGGTGGGCGAGCATCTCCTCGAACTTCTTGACCAGGTCGATGAAGTCGGGGTGCGCGGCATCCACACCCTCCAGCTCCTTCATCACCTGGACCAGTTCGTCGTGTTCCTTCTTGTCGTGCTCCACTTCTTCCGCTCCGTTGGGCAGGTGCTCCTCCATGACGGGGTAGACGTACATCTCCTCCGCGACCGAGTGGCGCATGACCTCGGCGGTGGCGGTGTCGACCAGGTTGCGACGCTGCTCGGGGTCGCTGGTCAGATGAACCTGGGCGAGCAGATCACGCATGTCCTTGTGGTCGGCGGTGAGAATTGCGGTGACATCGGTGCTGCTGGCGGGCTGGTCTGCGTGGGCCATGATGCGGGTCCTTCCATAGGGGCTGACATTTCCTCTGGGCCCCGAGTGTAACCACGATCACAAAGGGTGGCCAGAGCCAAACCCCCGGCCACACTTCCTGCTTCCAGCCACCCCGGCGCGGGGGTGCCACTCCACCGCATTGAACAGTGCTTTTGGCCGCAAACGGGCCAGCGCCCCCACCCCTGCCCACCGCCCCACTGTTGACACCCGAAGGTGACGCGCCTTACATTCTTGTGGTCTGACCACAAGGTCGGGCCACAGGAGCCCCACCCCATGCTGCCCCCTTGAATCCCCCCCTGCGAAATGAGGTCACCTTGATCACCACAACCGCCTCAACGAGGACTGCCACCGCGCAGCCCCCGACCAAACTGAACAAACGGGTACTGTTCGGCAGCCTCAGTGGCAGCGTCATCGAATGGTTCGACTTCCTGGTCTATGGAACAGTCGCCGCGCTCGTGTTCAACAAGATGTTCTTCCCCAACGACAATCCGTTCGTCTCCACGATGCTGGCCTACGCATCCTTCTCGCTGACCTTCTTCTTCCGCCCCCTGGGTGGAGTGATCTTCGCACACATCGGGGATCGCATCGGCCGCAAGAAGACCCTGTTCCTCACCCTCATGCTCATGGGAGGAGGAACAGTGGCCATCGGCCTGCTGCCGGATTACAACACGATCGGTATCTGGGCGCCGATCCTGCTGATGCTGCTGCGCATCCTGCAGGGCATCGGCATCGGTGGCGAATGGGGCGGGGCGCTGCTGCTCGCCTACGAATACGCCCCCAAACACCAGCGCGGCCTCTACGGCGCGGTTCCCCAGATGGGCATCTCCCTGGGGATGCTGCTGGCGGCGGGCGTGGTGTCCCTGCTCACCCTGCTGCCCGATGAGCAGTTCCTCACCTGGGGTTGGCGTGTGCCGTTCGTGGGAAGCATCGTCCTGGTGTTCATCGGCCTGTGGATCCGCAACGGCCTGGATGAGACCCCCGAATTCAAGCGCATGCGCGAATCCGGCAATCAGGTGAAGCTGCCCATCAAGGAGGTCGTGACCAAGTACTGGCCGGCGGTGCTGGTCTCCATCGGGGCGAAGGCCGCCGAGACGGGACCGTTCTATATCTTCGGCACCTACATCGTCGCCTATGCCACCAACTTCCTGAACATCCGCGACAACATCGTCCTGCTCGCGGTGGCCTGCGCCGCACTCGTGGCCACCATCTGGATGCCACTGTTCGGAGCCTTCTCCGACCGGGTCCCCCGCGCGAAGCTGTACCGCTGGTCCGCCACGGCGACGATCCTCCTGATCGTCCCCTACTACCTGGTGCTCAACACCGGTTATATCTGGGCACTGTTCGTCGCCACCGTCATCGGCTTCGGAATGTTGTGGGGCAGCGTGAACGCCATCCTCGGCACCGTCATCGCGGAGAACTTCGCCCCCGAGGTCCGCTACACCGGCGCCTCCCTGGGATACCAGCTCGGTGCGGCGATCTTCGGCGGCACAGCACCGATCATCGCGGCCTGGATGTTCGAGGTATCTGGTGGCCAGTGGTGGCCGATCGCCCTCTATGTCGTGGTCTGCTGTTCCATCTCCATCGTCGCCTCGTTCTTCATCCAGCGGGTGGCGCACCGGGAGCCGGAGACTGTCGCGTCGCAAAGCTGAACCCGCCGTGAACCGGCCGCGGACCGACCGCGCCCCACGCCCGCCCGAGTCTGATTACCATCGCCCATAACCCCCTTTGTTGTAAGGAAGGACCCTCCCCCATGGTCAAGCGCCAGCTGCCCAACCCATCCGAGATGCTTGAGCTGATGAAGTTCAAGAAGCCGGAGCTCAACGCGAAGAAACGCCGTCTGGATTCGGCGCTCACCATCTATGATCTGCGGAAGATCGCCAAGCGTCGCACGCCGGCGGCCGCCTTCGATTACACCGACGGTGCCGCCGAGGCCGAGCTGTCCATCAAACGGGCCCGCGAGGCGTTCGAGAACATCGAATTCCACCCGGACATCCTCAAGCCCGCGGAGAATGTGGACCCTTCCACACAGATCCTCGGTGGTCATTCCGCGCTGCCGTTCGGTATCGCGCCCACCGGGTTCACCCGTCTCATGCAGACGGAGGGGGAGATCGCCGGTGCTGGAGCCGCGGGCGCCGCCGGAATTCCGTTCACACTGTCGACACTGGGCACCACTTCCATCGAGGATGTCAAGGCCACCAACCCGCAGGGCCGCAACTGGTTCCAGCTCTACGTCATGCGGGACCGTGAGATCTCCTACGGCCTGGTGGAGCGCGCGGCCGCGGCGGGTTTCGACACCCTCATGTTCACCGTCGACACCCCCGTCGCCGGTTACCGCATCCGCGACACCCGCAACGGTTTCTCCATCCCACCGCAGCTGACCCCGGCCACCGTCCTCAACGCCATCCCACGCCCCTGGTGGTGGATCGATTTCCTCACCACCCCGACCCTGGAATTCGCGTCCCTGTCCTCCACCGGCGGCACCGTCGGCGATCTGCTCAACTCCGCAATGGACCCCACCATCTCCTACGAGGACCTCAAGATCATCCGCGAGATGTGGCCCGGAAAACTGCTGGTCAAGGGTGTGCAGAACGTCCCCGACGCGGTGAAGCTGCTGGAGGAGGGCGTCGACGGTCTCATCCTGTCCAACCACGGCGGCCGCCAGCTCGACCGCGCGCCGGTGCCGTTCCACCTCCTTCCACAGGTGCGCCGCGAGGTCGGTTCCGAGCCGACCATCATGGTCGACACCGGCATCATGAACGGCGCGGACATCGTCGCAGCCATCGCCCTCGGCGCCGACTTCACCCTCATCGGACGCGCCTACCTCTACGGCCTCATGGCCGGCGGCCGCCAGGGCGTGGACCGCACCATCGAGATCCTGCGCACCGAGATCACCCGCACCATGGCGTTGCTCGGAGTGTCCACACTCGACGAGCTCGAACCGCGCCATGTCACCCAGCTGACCACGCTGGCGCCCGTCAGCGACACCTCGCGCACCCACGTCTAACGCTCAACGCTTGTCGACGCCCGACCCCTCCCCGTACCCCACCTCCGCGGTGGGGTACGGGGTTTTGCGGAAAGGGGAGACAGACGCCAGCTTATCGAATACACTTTCGATAAGAAGCGTGCCCCACATCCCCTACGTTCAGGAGTTGCCATGGTTGCCGAAACCCTCATCCGCGATGCCATGAAAGCTGTTGTGGTTCCGATCAATGAGGATACCGTCCTCCGAGCCCGGGAGGCGGTGGCAGAAAACGTCGATAAGCTCACCGCCCACTACCGCCCCCTGATAGCCCGAGAGTACGCGCTCCGCTCCCTGATGCCTGATCCCCACAAAGTATCCAATCCTGCAGTCGACCAGCTCGCCCGACTCCAGGCGGATTTCACTTATGAAGACATCCTCGCGCTGGTTGCCTACCCGGAAAACTCCCTACATATCAAGCATGCGCGCGCCGATAAAATACGCGCGCGCAGAAGAATGTATCTTTTCCTCGCTGCGGAACCCACGCCCGAGGACCTCACCAGTGCCTTCACTCTCGCCCAGGGCATCATCCCTCCGGCCGCCTCCGACCATGCGGATCCGGAGGCTCTCCTTGCCCACCGGTCTGAGCTGAAAACCACGGATTTCATCGAGGTGCTCCCAGAACAGCTGGTGCTGCTGGTGGATCTGTTCACCGGGGATGATTCCATCGATGCCTTCCAGCGCACCTATGAATGGATCCACCGCTTATATCTTGCCCGGATGGACAGTCTGGTCGAGCACTTCACCACCGCGATCATGGCGCTGCCCGATACCACGGAGAATGAGCGAACCGTGCGCCAGCATGTCGAGGAGGACTGCACCGCCGCCTCCATCCTCATCTTCTGGGAGGCCTTGCAGGAGCAGCTGATCCAGCTGCTGGAACGCACCATGGAACAACACACCGATCTCTTCCTGAGCGCACCCACCGCACTCCACCGACATGTGGAAACAACGTTAGGAGGCAGCCGAACCGGCACCGTTCTCCAGGATATATCCCGTGTGTCCAGGCTCCTGGAGACCACCACAAACAACGAGGCGCCTCCCCAGAATTCCTCCCTTTTCCACGATCTGATCACCGCCCAACTGAAAGCTCAACGCCAACAGGTGACAACCGAGGCGATATCCAGCATTCGGGAAGAGAAAAACCACGATATTTCCCTAGCCCGGGATCATGAGCATTTTCCCAATCTGTTCTGCCAGGAAATCGGGGAACATATCCCCACCCCGGAGGAGGCCGTACGCCTGTACACCCAGGCGCAGCATCATGGGGAGGCTGATGTCGTCGAGGAAATGGCAGCAGACATTGACTACCTGGAGGAACGCAATGAGGAACTATGGGAGGAATACATCCGGCAGATCGATTCCGCGATCAGCGACACGCAGGGGATGGACTTCTTCTATTCCTGCAGCCATGCGGAACTCGAAGCGGAACGGGCGAAGATCATGAGCTCCGTCCCCTTCGAGGAATTCACCCCCTGACCCCACTTTCCCGGTGATCTCAGCTGTTGCTGTCTTTGTGGCGGACCAGGTCGAGCACCACCATGGTGCCGATGACCGCACGACGGATCTCAACCGGGGCCTCCGGCTCAAAGGTCAGTGCATAGGCGCTGCGCCCCAGCACTCCCCTGGCCAGGCCCGGCCAGGTCCGTGACACCCGGGCCACCACGCGCCCCTGCGTGGTGAAAGTGAACTTCAAACCGGTGAGGTTGCCCCGAAGTTCAATCAGAGCGCCCGAGGCCAGAGTGATATCCAAACGCGTCGTGAGCGCAACAAACCGCCTGCGCACCTGGCCGAAGGCACTGCCGTCGGGGAACTGTAATTCGAAGGTGTCGCGAACGAAGTTGAGCGGATCGCGCACGATCAGGACCGGCTGATCCTCCACGTCCCGCACGGTGAAATGCCGGCTCCCCTTCACCAGTAGGGACCCCAGCGACCCGTGGGTCTCCACACGGCCAGCAACCTGCCCCTCACCATCGAGGATGGCGAAGTCATTAGTCACCAGGGCGGTGACCTGCTGGAACATCAGGGTGTTATGAGTCAGCAGGGACACGCGCGGACCTTTCTCCTAAGCCTCCACGCCGCAGGGAATACCGGTGGAATGGTGCGGGCAGTACCCATCGGGGTTCTTATGTAGATACTGCTGATGGTAGTCCTCGGCGAGGTAATAGTCCGCCGGTGTGATGACATCAACCTCGGTGGTGATCTCGCCGAAACCGTGGGACTTCAGCGTCTCCCCGTAGGTGGAGACAATCTGGCGCACGGTTTCGGCCTCCTCACCGGTTTCCACATAGAAGGCCGAGCGGTACTGGGTGCCCACATCATTGCCCTGGCGGTATCCCTGCGTCGGGTCGTGGGCTTCCAGGCCCCGGGCCACCAGTTCCGCCAGGGTGACCTTCTCCGGGTCGTAGACCACCTCGACGATCTCGGTGTGGCCGGTGCGCCCCGAGCAGACCTCGCGGTAGGTGGGGTTCGGGGTGTAACCGCCAGCGTAACCCACCGAGGTGGATTCCACTCCGTCCATCTTCCAGTACATCTGTTCCACGCCCCAGAAACAGCCCAGTCCGATCCAGACGCGCTTCTGCCCCTCCTTCCAGGGGCCGGTGATCGGGGTGCCCAGCACGGTGTGGGGTTGGGGGGATTCGAGAACAGGATGTCGACCGCCCTTGAGGGCCTCCTCGGGTGTCACCATCTTCGGCTCGGGCCTGAAGAAAAATGCCATTGTGACGTTCCTTCCATAAGGGATTTTTGTTGCGACTCTACTCCCACACAACCGTGTTTTCCGCTGCGCTATTCCAGCCCAGGAGGTGCCCTACCCTGGGACCTAATAATAGGATTTGCATAAAAGTCGTTGCTTTATCAACAAAATCGCCTATCATTGTAAACAGAGGCACCACCCATGTGGAGGGCACTCGCTGACGAGTCGCCGAAATCTGTATATGCTCGGTGCCGAACCCAACGAAAGGAAACAACATGGCTGTTTACGAACTTCCGGAACTTGATTACGCATACGACGCTCTCGAGCCACACATCGCGGCTGAGATCATGGAGCTGCACCACTCCAAGCACCACGCAACCTACGTTGCAGGCGCCAACGCTGCACTCGACGCTCTCGAGAAGGCACGCGAGGAGGGCACCAACCCCGACCAGGTTCGCGCTCTGTCCAAGAACCTTGCTTTCAACCTGGGTGGCCACACCAACCACTCCATCTTCTGGAAGAACCTTTCCCCCAACGGTGGCGGCGAGCCTACCGGTGCACTGGCTGAGGCCATCAACCGCGACTTCGGTTCCTTCGAGAAGTTCAAGGACCACTTCAACTCCGCAGCACTCGGCCTGCAGGGCTCCGGCTGGGCCGTTCTCGGTTACGACCACATCGCTGACCGCCTCGTCATCGAGCAGCTGACCGACCAGCAGGGCAACATCTCCATCGACATCACCCCGCTGCTGATGCTCGACATGTGGGAGCACGCCTTCTACCTCCAGTACAAGAACGTCAAGGCTGACTACGTCAAGGCAGTCTGGAACGTCTTCAACTGGGATGACGTTGCACAGCGTTTCGACTCCGCCTCCAAGTAGGCAGTGATTCCCGGTAACCGGGATCGCAACGCGTGAAATAAGGGTGGGCCCCGGAGGAATTCCTCCGGGGCCCACCTTCGTGCGTTATCAGTTCTTGTCGTCAGTCACCGCACGCGAAGCGGTGTCCTCATTGGGGATCCACCCATCAGCCCACTCACCGGTGGTGTAGTTGTAGTCGATGGGGTTACCCTCCTCATCGGTGCGCTGGTACCACTCGGTCACGCGGTCGGCGGTGGAATCGAAATCGGCACCGGCCCCCTGTCCCGCCGGGGAGGCCGAAACCGCCAGCTCGAAATCATCACCATGTTCCTCCAGGCCACGAACCACAGCACTGCGCACTGCAGCGGTGGCGTAGGTGCGACGGATGGCCGCCGGATCGGTGGTGAGATCGCGCAGGAACGCCACCGTCATCAGGATGAGCACGACGGAGAACGGCAGGGCGATGAGGATCGTGAGGTTCTGGAGTGCGGTCAGGGTGGTCTCACCGCCGGCCAGCAACATGACCACCGCGATGCCCATCATGCACAGACCCCAGAAGACTACGACCATCTTCTTCGGAGCAGGATCCCCCTTGGAAGACATTGTGCCCATCACCACGGACGCCGAGTCCGCGGAGGTGACGAAGAAGATTGCCAACACCGTGACAAGGATGAACGGGGTCAGGGTGTTCAGCGGAAGCTGGTCAAACAGGGCGAACAGCACCTGTTCATTGTCGGCGGTTCCGTCGAATGTCTGGACACCCTCACGGTGGAAGTGGATGGCGGCACCACCGAAGATGGTAAACGCCAGGATGAGAATGAAACTGGGCACCGCGATGGTGACCAGTGCGAATTCCCGGAGGGTGCGGCCCCGTGAGATACGTGCGATGAACATGCCCACGAACGGGGTCCAGGCGATCCACCAGGCCCAGTAGAAGGCGGTCCACCAGCCCTGGAACTCCAGGGTGTCCTCGCCCCAGGACAGGGATTTGCCCATCATGGGCAGCAGCTCATCCAGGTAGGTCATGATGCCCGAGGGGATGAGGTTGAGCAGGAAGAGGCTGGGGCCGAAGATGAAGACGAAGGCGATCAACCCCAGGGTGAGGCTGATGTTGATGTTGGACAGGTAGCGGATGCCCCGGGCCACACCGGAGACCGCACTGATGATGAACGCCACGCCCAGCAGGCCGATGATCATGAGAACCGCGTTGTTAGCCAGTGGACCCACCCCGGAGATGATCTCCACGCCCCGACCGATCTGGAGTGCGGACAACCCCAGGGTGGCGGCAGTGCCGAAAAGCGTGGCGATGATCGCCAGGATGTCAATGACCCGCGCCGCCGGCCCCTCAGCATGTCTGGTGCCCAGCAGGGGGCGGAAGACGGAACTGATCAGGGAGGGGCGGCCACGTCGGTAGGTGGAGTAGGCCAGTGCCCCTCCCACCAGGGAATACAGTGCCCAGATGGACAGCCCCCAGTGGAAGTGAGATTGCGCCATTGCCTGGTGGAGTGCCTCCGGGGTGCCTGCCTCCACGGTGTTTGGTGGCGGGGACAGGAAATACGCCAGGGGTTCGGACGGGCCGAAGAAGAAGATGCCCACGCCGATTCCGGCGCCGAACATCATGGCAATCCAGGAGAAACGGGAGAATTCCGGTTTGTCGGCGTCCGTGCCCAGCGGGATGTGGCCGAAACGGGAGAACGCCAGGAATAACATGACGAACAGGCCGAGCGCCATGACGAGGTTGAGCAGCCAGGCGGCGTTGCTCATCGCCCAGGAATAGGCGGTGGAGGACACCGCGGAGACGGAATCCGGGCTGCTCACACCCCAGGCGATAAAGGCGATAATGATGGTCGCGGTGGTGAAGAACACCACCCGGTCCACCCCGAAGCGCTGGCGTTGTTCATCCACGCTGATGCCGGGCACCAGCCCGGGGTGGAGATCATGGGGATACAGCCCCACGGCGGTGGTCTTCGTGCTGCTGCGCAGTCTCTGGGTGAAGCTGTCATCCGGTTGTGGTCGGGGGTTTTCGGGCATGGTGTGTCCTCACTGCATCCGGGGGGCGTCACGGGAAAAACACCCCGGTGCGTTTTGCCCGGGCCTGATGAATTTATGTCCCCCCTGTGGCATTCCCGTTAGACCCTAGCAGCGTGATCAGGGATGTGAAACAGCAAACCGGGACCGGGCCACGAAATCCCGGAACACCTCCACCGCCGGGGCGGGCCCGGAATCCGCCCGCCACACCAGGCCGAGTTCGCGGTGGGTCGCAGGTTCCAGGGGCCGCAGTTTCACGCCGACGGTGGGCAGGTGTGGATCACCCATGGGCAGCACGCCCACCCCCAGACCGGCGCTGACCAGGCCGGATACTGTGGTCAGTTCCATGGATTCGAAGACGATGTCGGGGGTGATACCGGAGGCGGTGGCGAGGGCGTCGAGAAGCAGGCGGGTACCGAAACCCGGCAGCATCGCCACGAAGGGCTCCCCGGCCGCCTCCCGCAGATCGACCGGTCCCTCACCGTCGAGGCGGTGCCCCTCGGGCACGGCAAGCGCGAGGCGCTGGCGCAGCAGGGGCGCCCACCCCAGACCGGCGTCGACCTCCGCGGGCCTCGGTCCCACGAGGGCGAGGTCGGCGGCGTCGTCAAGCACGCGGGCAACCAGCTCATTGGCCGGACCCTGGTGCAGCTCGAACTCCACGCGCGGGTGGTCGGTGCGGAAGGTGCGGATCAGCTCCGGGACCATCCACGTGCCCAGCGAATGCATGAAATCCAGGCGGATCGTGCCCAGCTCCGGATCCATCAGGCGCTTGACCTGCGTGATCGCCATCTCCAGCTCGGCGGTGATGCGCCGCGCGTGTGGCAGGAACGCCTGCCCGCGGGGGTTGAGGTGGAGCCTGCGCCCGGCGCGCTCGAACAGCGGCGTGCCCACGTGCTTTTCGACGCGCGCCATCCGGCGCGACAGTGTCGGCTGCGGAATACCCAGCCGATCCGCCGTCTCCGTGAGGTGCCCGGACTCGGCAACTTCGATGAAAAGGCGGAGATCATCGATTCTCATGGTGGCAGCTTATGCAGAAAACGCATGGAAAACAGCTATTTGTGACATTTTACTAATCACCGCCGCTCGTCGAAGATGGTGCCATGGACACCGACGAGTACCGGGGTATCGAACGCGGATCCCGCACCTACCTGCGCGCAGTGTTGGCCATGCTCGCCGCCGGCCTGGCCACCTTCAACTCGCTCTACTGCACCCAGGCGCTGCTGCCCACGATGACCGCCGACCTCGGCATCACCCCCGTCGAATCCGCACTGACCGTCTCCGCAACCACCGGCATGCTGGCGCTGTGCATCGTCCCGGCATCGATCCTGTCGGAGAAATTCGGACGCGGACGCGTGCTCATCACCTCCCTGGCCCTGGCCGCGGTGCTGGGGCTGATCATCCCGTTCGCACCGGGCATCACCACGCTCATCGCCCTGCGCGGACTGCAGGGCGCCATGCTGGCCGGCGCCCCCGCGGTGGCGATGACCTGGCTGAGTGAGGAACTCCACCCACGCGACCTGGGCCATGCCATGGGCATCTACATCGCCGGCAACACCGTCGGCGGGCTGATGGGACGCCTCATACCGGCCGGACTGCTGGAAGTCACGCACTGGCAGTTCGCCCTGTTCGGCGCCTCGGCTGCCACGCTGGTGTTCACCGTGATCATGGTGGTGCTGCTGCCAAAGCAGAAACTGTTCCGTCCGAAGAAGATCACCCTGCGCTATGAACTGTCCGCGATGACCGGCCACTGGCGCAACCCCCGCCTGGCACTGCTGTTCATCACCGCCTTCCTGGCGATGGGCACCTTCGTCTCCCTGTACAACTACCTGGGCTTCCGCATGATCGACCAGTTCGGGCTCAGCGAGGTGCTGGTGGGCGCGGTGTTCCTGATGTACCTGTCCGGCACCTGGAGTTCCGCGCGGGCCGGGACGTTGCGACAGCGCCTGGGCAACGGCCCGACCGTGATCTTCCTCGCAATCACCATGATCGTGAGCATGCTCGCCATGGCGGTGGACAACCTGTGGGTCACCATGATCGCACTGTTCGCCTTCACCGCGGCCTTCTTCGCCCTGCACTCCTCCGCCTCGGGGTGGATCGGGCTGATTGCCACCCGCGACCGTGCCGAGGCCTCCAGCATGTACCTCTTCTGTTACTACGTGGGCTCCTCCGCGGTGGGCTGGTTCTCAGGCTTCATCTTCACCCACGCCAGCTGGTGGGTTTTTGTTGGCTACCTGACGGGGATCCTTGTGGTGCTGTTGGCTGTGACAGTGATGCTGGCGAGGCTGGCCCGGGTGGAGCGTTCCGTGCCCGCCAGCGCCACCGCTCCAGCCACCACTTAACCCCGAGATCCTGTCCCCAGAAACCGCGTTAGTTAACCCAGAGATCAGTACTGCTTTCTGGGGACAGGATCTCGGGGTTATGTGTGTGGGCTCCCCGACCACGACATCAGTACCGGTGTCGGGGTTGGTGAACGTGATTTTGAACTGCTTTGACCGTACTAATAATGGGGTTAGTCTTGACCCATGAGTGAGACCACCACCCAGAAGTGGACAAGCCGGTCCTGGCACCGCCGTGCCAGCAAACCCGTCACCTACTGGTTCATCGCCCTGATTGTGGCGGGCATCATCCACCCGATCCTCCCCGAATACCGCTGGGTGCTCATCCACCTGTTCACCCTGGGGGCGATCACCAACTCAATCGTGGTGTGGTCGCAGCACTTCACGGAAAAATTCCTCCACCACCGCATCCCGGATGAGAAACGACCCTGGCAGTTGCGCAAGGTGTGGGTGCTCAACGCCGGTGTCATCATTACCATCCTGGGTCAGTTGCTCACTGATGTGTGGGACCGGCACTGGGTGATCACGAGCATCGGTGCGGGCATCGTCAGTGGCGCGCTGGTCTGGCATGCCTTCTCGCTGGCAGGGCAGTTTCTGGCAGCCAAACGCGGTCAGCCCTACGCCCCTGCCGTGGTGGCCTATGTGGCCAGTGCCTGCTGCCTGCCACTGGGTGCACTGGCCGGCGGGTTCCTGGCCGCGGAACTCCCCGGGACCTGGCAGGAGCGGGTCCTGCTGGCCCACACCGTGGCCAACATCCTGGGATTCCTGGGATTCGCGGCGCTGGGTTCACTGTCCGTGCTCTATGCCGCGGTGTGGCGCACCCGCCTGCCCTTTGATGTCACGAGGTATTCGGTGGGGTTGATGATCATCGCGCTGCCGGTGATCCTGGGTGGCGCTCTGTCGGACAACGGGTATGTCGCCGCAGGCGGGCTGGGGCTGTATGCGGTGGCGTGGGTGGTACCCATGGGGGCGTGGGGGAGGGCGTCGATAAGCGTGCTGGCGGAGCCCCGTGACCGCGTCGGCTTCAGCGCGTCGGCGGTGGGCACCGCACCACTGTGGCTGCTGGGGGCGCTGGTGTACCTGATCGCCGAGGCGATCGCGCATCATGGTGAGCTGTTCCAGATCAGCCTGCCGACGACCGCCGTGCTCATCGGTTTCGGCGCGCAGCTGCTCATCGGCGTGATGAGTCACCTGCTGCCGTCCACCATCGGCGGTGGGCCCGCCGCGGTGCGCACCGGCACCTATGAACTCGGGCGCGCGGGGTTGTTCCGGTGGACGCTTCTCAACGGTGGCCTGGCGATCTGGCTGCTCACCGACAACAGCTGGCTGCGGGTGGTGGCATCGCTGCTCTCCATAGGCGCGCTGGTGGTGTTCGTGCCACTGATGCGCAGCGCGGTGAAGGCGCAGCGTGGAGTGCTGATGAAGAAGCGCGACCCCGTGGAACCGCTCACCACCCCCAGATATAACCAGGTCACCGCCGGTATTGCCGTGCTGGCCCTCGTGCTGGCGGCATTTGGCGGGCTGGGCACAACCGGTGGTGGAGAGGTTGCACCAGTGACCGACGGGGACGTGCACGCCGTGACGATTGATGCAGGCAACATGGTTTTCGCACCCGATGTGATCGAGGTGCCTGCCGGGAAGTCCCTGGAGGTCACGCTGGTTAACACCGATGACATGGTGCATGATCTGAAATTCGCCAACGGTGCGCAGACCGGGCGCGTGGCCCCCGGTGAGGAGGTCACCATCACGGTTGGGCCGATCACCGCGGAAATGGAGGGGTGGTGCACCATCGCCGGCCACCGCGCCCAGGGAATGGACCTGATGGTGGTAGCCGGGAGCTGACCTGACCGATTCATTAACCCAGAGATCCTGTTCCCCGAAAGGAGTAGTGATCTCTGGGTTAATCAGAGTGGTTTCTGGGAACAGGATCTCGGGGTTAAGACGGCTGACCTGGCTACTGCGCGGAAGCCAACCCCAGAGAGAGGAAGGTCTGCCGCATCCGCTCCGGGGATGGGGCGATGCCGGTGAACAACTCGAAGGCATCCACTGCCTGGTAGACAGCCATCCGGGTGCCATCCAGGGTGCGGCATCCGCGGGCCCTGGCGTCGGCCAGCAATTGTGTCTCGACCGGCATGTAGACAACATCCGCAACCCAGTGATCAGGTGTCAGGCATGAGGTGTCGAATGCGGTTCCCGGGTGGTGGAGCGTACCCATCGGGGTGGCATTGACCACGCCGGAGGCACCGGCGATGGTCTCCTCGATGCCGTCCAGTCCGATTCCTTCCACCGCCTTTCTCCCGACGATCTCATTGATGGACTCCGCAAGCGCCTGCGCCCTCGCGGGTTCCAGGTCGGCAACATACAGGTGCTCCACACCGTGGGTGGCCAGCGCATAGGCCACGGCATTGCCCACGCCACCGGCACCCACCTGGACAGCGGTTGCCATGGGCACACCGCCCAGCCCCTCCTCCAGGCCACGAGCAAAACCGGACGTGTCGGTGTTGTAACCCGTCAACCGGCCCTCGGGGGAGATCACAACGGTGTTGACCGAACCAAGCTGTGCAGCCTGGTCGGAGACCCCATCCAGCAGGGGCAGCACCTCCTGTTTATAGGGGTGGGTGATATTGAGCCCGTTGAATCCTGTGATCCGTGCGGCATCGAGGATCTCCGCCAAGCTCTTGCCCCGGAGCGGGTCAGTGAGGGTGTCCAGACGTCGATACACCGTGGCCCTCCCGTTCGCCAGCCCCTCGGCCTCGTGGAGCGCCGGCGTGCGGGAGAGAGTAAGACCCTGCCCGATCAGCCCCAGGAGAAGGCTATCGCGTGGCATATCCGCTCAGCCCTCACGGGATGCAGCGGACACAGCAGCATTCTCAAACTCGGCCAAACCGGCACCGGCGTCCTCCGACACGCCCGCCAGCTCACATCCGGCAATATAACCAAAGGTCAGGGCCGGTCCCAGGTTGATACCTCCGGCAGGGTAGAAACCACCCATGATGGATGCCCGGTCATTACCCGCGGTGTAGAGACCCTCGATCGGTGTCTTGTCCTCCCTCAGCACACGGGAGCGACCATCTGCGGCGATTCCGGCGAAGGTACCGAAGCTGCCGGGGAGCACCTTGACCGCGTAGAAGGGACCTTTTTCAATCGGAGCCAGCGACGGGTTGGGGGCGGTTTTCTTGTCCCCTCCATAACGGTTGAAGGGGGTTTCCCCGCGGTGGAACTCCGGGTCGATGCCCTTCTTGGCGTTGTTGTTGAAGTCACGGACGGTCTGGGCGAGTCCCGCGGGATCAATGCCGCACTTCTCCGCGAGTTCCTCGATGGTGTCACCCTTGATCAGGTATCCACTGCGCAGGTAGGGGGTGAGGGGAACCGGCAGTGGTTTCGCCATACCCAGTGGGTATTTGCGCACGAAGGTGGAATCAGCAATCTGCCAGGATTCAACCGGTTCGCCTTCCGGTGCGGCTTCGATCATCGCGGTGACGTAGTCGTGGTAGCCGTTGGCCTCGTTGACAAAGCGTTTTCCTGTGGACACCACCCCGATGGAACCGGGCTTGGCACGGTCCATGATGTGGGGGAAGGTACCGGTCTTGCCATTGAGGAAGGGCACCCTGGACACCGGGCACCAGGCCGCTGGGGATGCCAGATCCTTCTCGAATGCGGCACCGACCTCCTGGGCCATCGTCAATCCATCACCCACGGTTTCAGCAGGTGAGAGAGTCCAGTGTTCCTGGCCGGTGGGGGTGCGTGGGAACAGGTCCTTGCGCAGTTCAACGTTGTTGGGGAAGCCGCCGGTGGCCAGCACAACACCGCGGGTGGCGGTGAGCAGTTCCACCCCGTCAGCGCCACGGACCCGCACGCCCGTGATCCGGCCGGTCTCGGGGTCGGTGTCCAGGGACAGCGCCTCGGTGCTGGTGAGCAGCTCCACGCCCAGGTCATCGGCGGAGGCAGCCAGACGGCCGGTGAGTGCGACGCCGTTAACCATCTGCATGTTGCGTCGGTGGATGGCCAGATCCCACAGGTGGACCAGGAACCGGCGGGCGGCATGCACCCAGCCACTCGGGCTGAACTGGGAGGCGGACAGGAACTTCATCAGGTCCGGTCCCGCCATGATGCCCATCCCGAGGAAGGAGGTCTCATAATACTGATGTCGTAGTTTTTCCCGCACCTCTTTACGGATTTTGCGCCCGTTGATCGGTTTCGGCCCGACGGAGCGGTGCCCGGTTCCAGCACCCGGGAGATTGCCGTAGATATCGTTGATGGCTGCGCCGGGAGTGAACTGCAACTGGGTGTTATTCTCGAAGAAATCCACCATTTCAGGTGCCGCATCCAGGAAGGCATCAACGTTCTCAGCCTGATAACGCTCCCCGATCACTGATTTGAGATAGGTCCGGAACTGGTCCTTCTCCTCGATCACGCCGTCCTTCTTGGCGAAGCTCGTCCCTGGAGTCCAGGCCCACCCACCGGACCAGGACGTGGCACCACCCAGGACGGGTGCCTTTTCCACCACGGCGACCCGGCAACCGTGGTGGGCAGCGGTGACCGCCGCGGCCAGACCTCCGGCGCCTGAGCCGACAACGACGACATCATAATTACGGACCTGGTTGACTGCTGACATTATTTCCGTCCTCCTACGGGAATGAGAGCAGGCTGTTCCAGCATTGCTCGGGTGGTGTTGTACAGGTGGTTGATCCAGTTCTGGGGGCCACGCAGGGTCAGTTCAGCGTCGTTGGGAACCTCCACGCTGATCAGGGTGTCCTCGGGCAGGGCTGCGACGAAATCAGCCAGCGGCTGTTCTCCATCCCCCGGCGCGAGACGTGCCGCGCGGGATTCATAGATGAGCCCCTCGGTTTCCGCCGGAGCCTGCAGGGGGCTGTCGCACAACTGGATCATGTCGATGAAGTCGGCAGCCATGTGCAGTTCATCGAGTGTCGCGCCGAAGCGGGCCATGTGCAGGGTGTCCGCAAGCACCCGGACACCGGTGGCCTCGGCGATGGCAACCGCCTGGGGAATGGAATGGACGCTGCGGTAGGTGATGGGTTCCAGTGCCGGGATCACCCCGAACTCGGCGGCGTCGGCAACCAGGGAACCCAGGGTGTCGGTGAGCCGTGACAGGTTCTCATCCCCGGCTGCCACGGTGAAACGGGTGGCACCCAGGGCTCCGGCTGCCTCGAGGGCTGGCAACCAGGTGTCGCGATCGGTGTGGGCATTGACCTGGAGGAATTCGGTATCCACCACATGCAGGCCGGTCTCGTCCAGAGCACGGAGCGTGCGGTTCAGCAGTGGTGAACCGGGCGCCAGGTCATAGTGTGGTTCGTCCGGGGTGACGGCAAGAACCCGCAGGCCGACGAAGGAAAAACCAGCGTTGGCAGCCATCCGGATGAGTTCATCGGATGGGGTGGTGAGGGCCGAGAGGGGTGCGAGCCCGATATTTCTGATCATGAGAGAACTCCGGTGGTGAGTGGGTCGAGAATCTGGGTGGGGTGGCAGATGCGGTGGGCCAGGCGCTGGGCGGCGTCGTAACCGCTCTTGGTGGCTGTGGACACGATCGGGGCGGCGGTTTCGACGACGGTTCCGGCGAGCACCACCGGTTTTCCGGCTGCCCTGCTCATGGCCGCTTCCCGGCCTGAGGGAACCACCGCCGGGTTCAGCGGGCGGGTGGAGCGGCTGACCAGCACGGGGCCTGCGGTGGGCAGTACGTACTCCCCGTCGGGGCCGACAATGGTGATCTCCCCGTCGTCGATACTGATCACGCGGGAGGACAGCACGATGGTCACATTGGGTGCTTCCTGCAGGCGCGGGACCGCGAGGATCTTGGCCCGCCTCCCCGCCTCGGGAGCGATCGTCTCCTGATCGCCGATGAGCAGGACCTTGGTTCCCCGGCTGGCCAGGGTGTCCGCCACGCTCATGGCCACGGAGTCCGATCCCCAGATGGTTACCTGCTCCGGGGGGTTGCTCCCGAGGGCATCCGGATTGGCCTTCAGCCATTCCCGGATCTGGATGGTCTGCTCGGCCCCGGTGTCAAAACCCGGGTCCTGCGGGATGCCGCCGGTAGCCAGGACGATCCCATCGGCGGGAGTATCCGCGAGGTCCTCGGGCGAGATCCGTGAATCCAGACGCAGATCCATGCCGTAGGCCTCGATCTCCTCCTGCATCCAGGTCATGAAACCGGGGAATTCCGGGGTGGAGCGCATGGTGGAGGCGAAGGCAAGGTCACCGCCGATGTGGTCGGAGGCCTCGTAGATGGTCACCTCCGCCCCGGCGCGGGACAGTTCCAGGGCGGCCGTCAACCCGGAGGGTCCGGCCCCAACGACTGCTATACGACGCCCGGTGACGTCGCCGGTAGCCACCGGCACCCGTGATCGCCCGACCTGCGGGTTGACGGTGCAGGTGACCTGCCCGACCCCGAGGTTGTCGATGCACACGTTGCAGGCGATGCAGGGGCGGAAGCGGTGTCCGTGCAGCAGTCCACCGATGAAATCGGGATCTGCATGGACCGCCCGACCCAGCGACACGAAGTCGCAGGTGCCCTCGGCCAGCACGCGTTTGACGGCATCGACGGTGTTGAGCCTGCCGGCCATCCCGATGGGCAGACCCAGGTCGCGGTAGCTCGCGGCGAGGTCCGCGAGGAAACCCCGGGACCATTCACCCGACTGCACAATCCATTCGCCCGCCTCATAGCTGCCTGCTGACAGATCGAGGAAGTCCAACTGGTCGAGATCGAGCCGGCCCACGATCTCACGGGTGGTCTCAGCATCGAGTCCGTCCTCCACACCCTCCACGACGGAGATGCGGATCCCGAGAATGATGGTGGGTGCGGCCCGGCGCACCGCCGCGATGACCTCGTTGGCGAAGCGCTCCGGTACCGCGTATTCGTCGCTGCGCTGGTTGGTGCGCGGGGACATGAACTGATGGATCAGGTAGCCGTGTCCACCGTGCAGGTTGATGACGTCGTAACCGGCGTCGACGGCGCGTCGGGCGGCCTCGGCGAACGCGTCGACAAGCTCCCGGCACTGCGCGGTGGTCAGCTCCCGCGGCATCTCCCCACCTGCGACGGCGCAGGGGATGGGGGACGGAGCGACGCTCGGGTGGCCGGATACCTCAGCCTGGGCGGTGCGGCCACCGTGGTTGAGTTCCACGGCCACGAGGGCACCTGCCGCATGCAGCTCATCGGTGAGACGGCGGTGGGATGCGATCACGGCGTCGGTGTGCAGGCCGAGTTGGTGGGTGCGGCCCCGGCCGTCTTCACGCACGAAGGTCGCCTCGGTGGTGATCAGACCGGCACCGGCCACCGCGCGGGCGCGGAGATAATCCAGGTACTGTTCCGTCGGGCGTCCGTCCGAGGTGCCGTAGTTGCGCTCCATCGGACTGGTGACGATGCGGTTCTTCAGCCGCAGGGTGGGCCGGCCGTGCCGTCCCAGCTCGAGGGGCTTGTCGACGGTCACCAGCTCGGGCGAACCAGGAAGAGAATGGTTCATTACTACTCCTTTGATGTAACCGGTCGACTTAAGCGGTCGACACCGAATTGCCGAGACGGACAGGGACCCCGGAGGAGGCGGATTCATAGATGCCCAGCAGCACCCGGAGGGCACGGGTGGCATCCTCACCGTTGACGGCGGGCTCACGATCCTCGTGGAGGGCATCGATGAAGTCGGCGATCTGGGCCACGTGGTACGGGATGAGAGCCCCATTGATCGAACCCAGGTCCACATTGGGATCCACCCCGGCCGGGTAGGACTGCGTGGCATCGATGTGGCCCTCGGCGGCACGGACGGTCAACCGGCCTTCGGTCCCCTCCGGGAATTCGAGCAGGGTCATGGTGGCTCCGCTGGAACCGGTGACCTGAACCTGCGCGCCCAGCGAGGGGTTCACGGCAGTGGACGCCTGGATTGTCGCCAGTGCGCCGGAGGCGAAACGGACCGTGGCCACTGCGGAATCCTCCACCTCGATATGCTCACCGTGCTTGAAGGTGGCGATGTGACCGAACACCTCCTCAGGCTCACCGAGAACCCACTGCAGCAGATCGATGTAATGGATCGCCTGGGTCATCAGCACACCGCCACCGTCGCTGTCCCAGGTACCACGCCACGGGGTGGCGGAATAGTAGGAGGTATCGCGGTGGAGGATAACATTGCACTGCCCCAGCACGGGAGTACCCAGCCGGCCCTCGATGAAACTGTTCTTCATCTCCTGGGCGGCGGACCAGAAACGACGCTGGAACAACACACCCAGTTTGACCCCCGCCTCCCGGCAGGCCGCGACCATGCGCTCAGCGGAACTCAGCTGGATGGCAATGGGCTTTTCGCACACAACGTGGACACCGGCTGCCGCTGCCGCCAGAACAACCTCCTCATGGGTGGGGTGTGGGGTGCAGACGGAGACAATATCAACGCCGTGGGCGAGTAGTTCCTCCACGGAGGTGGTGTGGGCCGGGATACCGTAGGTGTCCGCGGTGTGGGCCGCACGATCCGCATCAACATCACAGACGATGGTGACCTCTGCTCCCTCGATGGTGTTGAATGCCTCGATGTGGTTGCGGGAAATAGCTCCGCAGCCGATGATTCCGACGCGCCAGGTGGTAGCCATGTGGACGATGTTCTCCTTGGTGTGAAAAATGATGATGAATTACTGGTTGGTGGGGACGAAGGTGTTCGGACGTTTCCTGCCCAGGTCCTTCATCGGCGTGAAGGCCGTTTCCCGGCAGGTCAGGATGGTCACGGACGCGATGGTCAGAGCTGCGAGGACGAAGAGCACCACGGCGATCCATCCCCCCTGGAGGTGAAGGGCGGTGGCGATGGATGGGGCGAATCCCACCACGATGAGTCCCAGCTGGTTGCCCATGGCCATTCCGGTGTAGCGGACCGGAGCTGCGAACATCTCCGGGAAGAAGATGGTCCAGACACCATTCCAGCAGGCATAGAACAGGCCCTGGTTGAGGATGCAGAACAGGAAGATCAGTGGAACATTCACTTCGCTGATGGCCTGGAAGTAGAAGAAGGTGGTGATTCCTGAACCAACCGCACTGAAGAGCAGAACCGGACGACGTCCCACCTTGTCTGAGACCCAGGCGGCCAGGGGGATGGTAAAGAGCGACAGGCCCATTGCGAGGGTGTTGACCGTGACCATGAGCGAGCGTTCGATGCCCATCTCCCCCGTGGCGTAGGCCAGGGCATAGACATTGAAGATGGTCTGGACGACGGAGAAGAAGGTGATGAAGAAGACCTTCAGTACGTCGATGCCCTGGGTCTGGAGCACGGCGATGGCCGGTGCCTGGTGAACGGCGGCATCCGTGGGTGAGGTTTCCTCGATGGCCTCTTTCAGCACCTCAGGCTCTTCGAGTCGGGTACGGATGAAGTAGGCCACCAGGAGAACAACTGCGGACAGGAGGAACGGCACACGCCAGCCCCATGTCATGAGGTGCTCCTCGGGCAGCATGAGGAAGGGAATGAACACCAATCCGGCGAGCACATTACCGGCGGCACATCCCACCATCACTGAGCTGGTGAACAGGCCACGACGCCCCTCGGGGGAGTGTTCCATCGTCAGTGTGGAGGCACCCGCTGATTCTGCACCTGCGGAGAAGCCCTGGGCGACTCGGCAGACGAAGAGCAGGACGGTGGCCCAGATGCCGATCATGCCGTAGGTGGGCAGCAGGCCGATGGCGATGGATGCCGCACCCATGATCAGCAGGGTGATCATCAGGGCTGTCTTGCGGCTGATCCGGTCACCGACATGTCCCATCACCAGACCGCCGATGGGGCGGGCAATGTAGGCCACGCCGAAGGAGGCGAGGGATGCGATGGTGGCCACTGCGGGGTTACCCTCGGGGAAGAAGATCTGACTGAACAGCAGTGCCGAGGCGGTGCCGTAGATGACGAAATCATAGTATTCGAGTGTCGATCCGAGCAGGGAGGCCATGGCGGCCTTCTTAGGCGACTTGCCCGCTTCGGGGGCTTCAGTGGTTTCCACAACCGGCCTTTCCAGGAGGGCGGCGGAGGAGCCTACGGTGTTGCTCTCGTAGGCGTTGCCTGGCGGGTTCAGCTTGCGTGTCATATCCACGGTGGTCTCCTTCAAAAGGGTGAAAGTGATCTTGTTGGGAGATCACGACTTTGTGTGATGTGAAGCATAAAATAGAGAAAAACGTGATCCCGCTTTCACCCATTCAATGGGAAGGCGGGGGGATGTGCACACTGCGAACATGATGTCTGATGACCCGTGTGGCTCCCGTCAGAAGGTGGGAATGTCGGGCACATCACCCAAGCTCAGGCTGAGATTCCGCCCCGCTACACGCAGGGTGGAAATAACCGATTCGTGATCACATTCCGCGGTTTTCGCCACCACCCCCAGCGCGGCGATGACAATGCCACGAGCATCAAAGATGGGTACTGCCATGGAGGTGTTCTCCGCGACCAGTCCACCGACGATATGCGTATACCCCTTCTTCCTGATACCCGGGAGCATCGCCCTGATCTCACCCGGGTCGATGATCACCCCGGTGATGGAATCCTTGAGGGGGACGGAGAGCACCTGATCCACGATGGAATCCCGGGCGAATGCCAGCATGACCAGCCCTGATGATGTGGTGTGTAAGTCGAGACGGCTGGCATGGCGACCGAGGATGCTGGCATCACTGCGCGAGTTGAACCGCTCGATGTAGAGGATGCTCCGTTGTTCAAAATCAGGTGTCGTCAGGCTGACGTAGTGCCGCAGGGTGTTGTGGACGCTTTCCATCACCGGCTGGGCACGGAACCGGAGCCGTTCCAGGGGATTACTGCGCACAAACATCTCCCATGCGGTGGGACTGACGATGAAATCGCCCTCCTGCAGTCTCTGCAGAAGCCCGACATCACACATTTCATTGGCAAGCCGATGCGCAGTGGACTGAGGCAACCCCGTGCGCCGGCAGATCTCAGCCGCACTGAGCCGGGGATGGTCAACATCAAAAGCCTTCAGGATACGCACCGTCCGCTGGAGGACGGATTCACCTGATCGAGAATTGGCCATCTCCTACCCCACCTGTCCCTCTTTGTGCTGCTCAACCCGCATGAGAACCATGCAACGGGCATTATCCGACCGTCATTGTGCCATGACGTCCGGCCGCGGGTGTGCCCTTTCGCGGTGGCGTTACCGGACAGGGGAAGCTGACCTGCCTACGGCGCGGGAGCTAACCCAGAGATCCTGTTCCCCGAAAGGAGTAGTGATCTCTGGGTTAGTCAAAGTGGTCTCTGGGAACAGGATCTCTGGGTTAATGCGGGGAGGCAGGATCGAACTGTTCGATGGCCTCAACGCAGCTGGGATAACGGTCAACAGGAACGTAAGGATCATCCATGACCAGCGCCTCCCCCACCTGTTCGAAATCGGCGGTCTCCTCAAGCTCCACACTGGTCAGCACTTTGCATAGAACGTGATTGGCAGGGGATTCGCCATCGTGCTCAATCTGGTACTGCGCCGCAAGGGACTCCCACCGTGTCCCTTTATCGTCCTGTCGCAATCCCCGGGACACAGAGATCACCGAAACGCCTTCCAGCGCGGTGAGCCGCCGGATCCGCCCGCGGTAGGTCTCGTAGGCGGCCTCCTCATCCCCCTGTTCCAGGATGAAGTAGGTGATGAAGATCCACTGTCTGCTCATGCCACGACCCTACCCGCGCCACGCACCCGAACCCCCAGTAAAGCCACTGGTGATACTCATTTCCCCGTTCCTTGACGCAGGTCAAGGAAGGCCCGCGGGATCCCCCATAAGTTGAAGGTTAAAGAACACAACCCGAAAGGAAATATCATGAGTATCTCAGCCCAGACCGCCAAGTTGGTTGACCTGGTTGCCCGCGTCCACGGCCCGAACCATCCGCACCTCGCAGAGGTGAAGACCCTGTTCCACGAGGTCGACAACCAGCTCCAGGCACCCCAACAGGATGATGTCAGGAGCAAGCTCGCCCGGATCCGTGAGTTGTCCAATGATTTCCAGACCCCGTCCGATGGCTGCGAGGGGTATCGGATGATGGATGCCAGCCTGGCCGACTATGAGCAGGAGGTGTTGGCCATGCTCAACGCCTAAGCGCTCCCGGAACCCAGCACCGGGGCTGACCTAGCGCCCTGTCGCAGCCAGTGTCGTACGGCGGCGGTGGCGCGGCAGTCGTCGCCGTTGTAGCTGAGCAGCTGGGCACGTGCTGCTTCCGCTTCCCCCTCAGTTCCCGTCGCCGCCACCAGGAAGGCGTGCAGGCTGTCCTCGCCGGCGAAGTCTTCTTCCTCCCAGTGGAATCCGGCGGCGGGTGCCAGTTGTTTCAGGCCGAGTCCGCCGGGGCCGACGAGTTGGCTGCGGGCCACGGCGAACATGTCCACCCACTGGTCGGAGCTGATGAACCGGCGCACTTCCTCTTCATCCGGGACACCGTCGACCACGCCGTGGAAACGCCGCGCCGACGACAGCATCCAGTGGTTCTCGCCGTTGCTGGCGTAGCAGAATGCCGCGAAGGTCTGTCCGTGCTGGCGGGCTTTGTCCCGGCGCGCCATGAGCCACCGCCAGAACGCAGCAAAATTCTCGCCCTCCGCTGCCTCGCCCAGGCCCGACCAGATGACAAACGGGTGGTAGTCATGGCCGTCGAAGGCGCCCCACAGGTAGGCGCCGAGGTCGAGATAGGCCTCCACATCGACGTCGATCTCCACGTCAAAACGCGGGGCGGTGGTGTCGCGCACGCGACGGAGCACCGGGATGTCGGCGCGCCAGGCTGCGGCGATGTGGGAGATGTCGCCGAGGTGGGCGTCGATAAGCGCCTGAGTGGTGGCGATGCCGCGCTCGCGGTAGGGGGCCGCGCGGTCGCCCGGGAGGAAGAGGCTGATCTCGTCGACACGCTGCAGTTCGGGTTCGCATTCACCCCAGAACCGGCAGTTCGCGCATTCCTTGACGCGGCGCGGGCCGGTCGGCGGGGGTGCCAGCAGCGCCCGCTCCGCGGCCGGGGCGTAGCGCGTCACGTCAAGGAGGTAGGCGCGGTCACGGTCCTGCCCGATCACCGCACCGTGCTTGTCGACGCCCACTGCCCCCGCCTCCTCCAACCCCCGGATGGCTAACGCCAGGCGGTAGCCGTCGATGGTGTGGTGGCGCAGATTCGCCTTGACCGGCACCGCCGCACCGAGTCCCAGCCGGGCGGTGGCGATCGCCTGCATCTGCCCGTGGGGTGAGGGCCTGGCCACGCGGTGGTTGCTCACCATCACCGGCAGGTAGGTGCCATCCGGGTTGCGGACCAGGATGTCGGCGACCGTCTCCCAGGCCACCCCGTCCCACTCCCCGGCGAACACCGCACCGGTGATCAGGTTCGCCCCGGCCGCGATCGCCTCGAGGGTGTGGAATTCGGCCAGTTCCTCATCCGGGTCCAGGTTCAGGCGTTCAAAGGGCACCCGGCCGCGCTTCTTCGGGGGGATGGGGAGCCTGGAGTAGACCTCCGCCACACCGGCATCCCGACGTGCCTTACGCTGCACCGATGCCTCCAGGGGACCGATGCCGGGGAAGCGCAGGCGTTGCACCTGCCGGTACCGGCACCCCACCAGGTCCCCCGGTGTGAGTCTCTCACTTCGCATTCTTCTCCATCACCTTCCCGTGATGCCACGAGCTTATTGCACATTCGTAGGTAAAGTTGAATCGAAAAGTGGATTATCATCCGGCACACGAAAGAGTTGAAAGCACATGGGTATCTTCGAGAAGATCCGTTCCTCCCGGGCGAAGACCAAGGCGGAGATCAAAGCCGCCGAGGCCAAGGTGAAGGCTGAGGCCAGGAATAAGGCCAAGTTGGATCTCAAGCGGGAGAAGCTCATCGCCCAGCAGGAGCGGAATCTGCTCAAGGCGGAGAAGGAGGGACTCAAGGCGCGCCGCAAGCATGAGTTGAAGTTGGCCAAGAAGATCCTGGAGGAGAAGAAGGCCGGCAAGTTCAACTCCGACACGGTGAAGCGGTGGGGTGGCACCGCCCGCATGCTCACCCCCATCCTGCTGCCGCTCGTCTACCGGGCCTCCACCCAGATCCGCGACCAGATTGTGCAGAACCGTGCGCAGCGTTCCGGTGTGACCGGTGAGCAGCTGGCGAAGTACCCGGGCCATGGCGCCCCACTGAAGGCGCGCATCGCCGGTGTGCGCGAGGTGGCCCGCAAGTCCGACCTGCCGCAGGGTTTCGTCCGCGATGCGGATGAGCGCCTGAAGGAACTCGACGCCGCGGTGGACAACGCCGAATACATGACCCCACAGCAGCGCAACCGGGCGCACCAGTCCATCGAGCGCGATCTGCAGCAGGTCAGCGACCAGATCCAGGATCGGCTTCTCGACGGCCGCTAGACCTACATGGTCAGCCCACCGGACACGGACAACACCTGTCCGGTGGTGAAGCCAGCCCGCGGGTGGGTGAAGTAGGCCACCGCCTCCGCGATCTCCTCCGGCGTGGCTTTCCTGCCCTTGGGCACCGCCTTGACGGTCCCGGCCATCACCTTGGCGGTCAGTCCGTCACCGTCCAGCATGTCCGTCAGCAGCGGGGTGTCGGTGGGCCCGGGGCTGACGATATTGATGGTGATGTCCATGCGCGCCGTCTCCCGGGCGATGGAACGCACAAATCCCATGAGCCCGGCGCGTGCCGCCGAGGAGGCCGCATCACCCAGGGTGCCGGCCTTGCCGGAATCCGATCCCACGATGACAATGCGCCCATAATCACCGAACCTCTTCAGTGCTGCGCGCACCAGGTTCATCGGCCCCAGCAATTCCACCGCGATGATCTCCTCCGCCGCGCTCGCGTCCTGGCGGGTGAAGAAGTCCAGCTCGTGGCGGTGTCCGGTGGTGATCACCAGGGTGTCGAACTCCTCGACCTCACCGAACGCCCGGTCTACCCCCGCAGGGTCGGTGGCGTCGAGCTGCACCACGGGCACGTCTGGGGCCAGCCCCGTGGGGCGGTTCCGGTGGTAGGCGACGGTGACGGGGGCGTCGACAAGCAGGCGGTTCACCACCGCCGTGCCGATCCCGCCGGCACCGACCACCACCGCGCGGCGACCGTCAGTCATAGGTGTACCAGCCCTTGCCCGACTTGCGGCCCAACTCCCCCGCCTCGTATTTGGCGGTGATGAGCGGGTGCGGAGCCTCGGATTCATCCCCGGTCAGCTCGAAGGTGGCCTTGCGGATGAGGTAGGTGACATCCAGACCGACCAGGTCCATGAGCTCGAACGGGCCCATGGGGTGGCCCAGGGCGGACTTCGCGGCGGTGTCGATGTCCTCGATGGAGGCGATGTTCTGCTCCACCAGGTTGAGGGCCTCAGTGCGCACCGCCCCCATGAGGCGGTTGGCGATGAACCCGGGGATCTCCGCGTTCAGCACCACCGGGTGCTTGCCCATCTTCTCGATCACGGCGATGACACTGTCGACGGTGTCATCGGAGGTCTTCTCATGCCGGACCACCTCCACCGCCTTCATCACCAGCGCGGGGTTGAAGAAGTGCATATTGCAGACCTTCTCGGGGCGGTTGGTGGCATCCGCCACCGAGGAGGACCCATAGGTGGAGGAGTTGGTGGCCAGGATCGCATGCTCCGGGGCCAGCTCATCGATCTGGGTGAACACCTGACGTTTGATGTCCAGGCGTTCGGTGGCAGCCTCGATGACCAGGTCGGCATCGCCCACCGCGTCAGCCTGATCGGTGGTGAAACGCAACCGGCCCAGTGCCGCATCCACATCCTCCTGGCTCATGCGACCCTTGGTCACCCGGCCGGCGGCCCAGGTCCGCATATCCTGTTCCGCGGCCTCGACGGCCTCGGCGGAGATGTCCTGCACCACCGCGTCATACCCGGCGACGGCTGCCGCCATGCCGATCTGCCGGCCCATGGCACCGGAGCCGATGACGGCGATCTTGTGTACCTCGACCATGTTTAATTCCCCTTGAATTCCGGTGTCCGCTTGTTCAGGAACGCATCCGCGCCCTCTGCCTTGTCCTCGGTGGTGTAGAGCAGGGTCTGCGCGAGACGCTCCAGCAGCAGGCCCGTGCGCTGATCGGTCTCCGCGCCGTTGCCGATGACCAGTTTGGCCAGCTGCACCGCCAGCGGTCCCTTGCTCAGGATGGTGCCGGCCGTGGTGCGGGCGGCGTCGACAAGCTCAGCCAGTGGGTGCACCTCCGTGGCCAGCCCGTAATCCAGTGCCTGCTGGGCGGTCAGGACACGGGAGGTGAGGATCATCTCCACCGCACGGCCCTTGCCCACCAGGCGCGACAGCCGCTGGGTTCCACCCGCCCCGGGCAGCACACCCAGGGTGGCTTCCGGCAGACCCACCTTGGCGTTCTCGGAGACAATCCGGATGTCACAGCTCATGGCCAGTTCCAGACCGCCACCGAGCGCCACACCGTTGATGGCTGCGATCGTCGGCTTGGGGTAGTCCTCGATCCGGTCATAGAGCTTCTGCATATGGGCGGCCAGACCGTAGTGGAGGTCATAGTGGGCCAGCTGGGAGATATCCGCACCAGCCACAAACGCCTTCTCGCCGGCACCGGTGAAGATGACCGCCTGCACATCGGGGTCCCCCTCCCAGGCATCCAGGACCCGGCCGATCTCCGCGAGCACCGTCTTGGACAGCGCATTGCGTTTCTCCGGCCGGTTGATGGTGATGACACCGATGCGGTCGGTGGCCTCCGCGGTGATGGCCTCGAAACCGGTGGCGGTGTTCTGCTCTGTAATGGAGTTCGTCATTTACTTCGCTCCTTGTGCGGTGAATGCGCCGACGCCGGTGATGAACCGGCCGATGGTGAGCTGGTGGACCTCGTCGGTGCCCTCATAGGTGCGCACCGATTCGAGGTTGTTGGCGTGGCGTAGTGGTGAGTAGTCCATGGAGATGCCGTTGCCGCCGAGCATGGCGCGGGCATCGCGAGCGATCTGGATGGCGATGCGGGTGTTGTCCAGTTTGCCGGTGGAGATCATCTCCGGGGTCACACCGGTGGTGTCCTTGAGGCGTCCGATGTGGTGCGCCAGGTGGTAGCCCTTGTTGATGGCCACGGCCATGTCCGCCAGTTTGGTCTGGGTGATCTGGAAGTGGGTCAGCGGGGTGCCGAACTGCTCGCGGTGGTGGGAGTATTCCAGTGCCGAGTTGAAGGAGTCGCGGGCGGCTCCGAGCACACCCCACACGATTCCGTAGCGGGCCTCGTTGAGGCAGGAGAACGGTCCGCGCAGACCCACGGCGGAGTCCTTCGGCAGCATCGCGGTGTAGGGGAGGCGGACATCCTCCATGGTGATCTCGCACTGGACGGAGGCACGCATGGACAGTTTCGGTTCGATGACCTGGGCGGAGAAGCCCGGGGTGTCGGTGGGGACCACGAAACCGCGGACCCCGCGGCCGTCGCCGAATTCCTCGGTCTGGGCCCAGATGATGGCCACATCGGCGATATTCGCCAGGCCGATCCAGCGTTTGGTGCCGTTGAGAACCCAGTCGCCGCCCGGCTCCTGGCGGGCGAAGGTCTTCATCGCCGCGGGGTTGGACCCGGCGGTGGGTTCGGTCAGACCGAAGCAACCCACGGCCTCACCCCTGGCCATGCGGGGCAGCCATTCGAGTTTCTGATCCAGGGATCCGTGCTTGCGGATCGCGGCCATTGCCAGCGAACCCTGGACGGAGACGAAGGTGCGCAGACCGGAGTCACCGGCCTCCAGTTCCTGTGCCGCCAGGCCGTATTCCACGGCGGAGCGGCCCGGGCAGTCGAAGCCCTTGAGGTACATGCCCAGCACGCCGAGTTTGCCCAGCTCCGGGATGATCTCCTTGGGGAAGTGGCCTGCGTTGTACCATTCGGCGATGTTGGGGCGGATCTCCCGGTCCACGAACTGCCGGACCTTCAGGGCGGTGGATTTCTCCTCCACGGAGAACAGGCTGTCCATCTGGGTGGTGTCGACCGGGCCCCACCAGGAACCGCGGGGGTTGGTGAGTACCGGCGGGGCGGTGATCTGTCCCGGGGTGGCAACGATACCGTTGTCGATATCATCCTGTTTGAGCTTCTCCGCCACCTCTGCCAGGTGCTCACGCAGCTTGAACTTCTGTGGTTTGCCCGAGGGGGTGCGGGGAAGTTCGTCGCTGATCTCGAGGTATTCCGGCCAGTACGGCTTGGCGATGTTGGTGGATTCCAGATGCGCCTTCATGGTCTCCATGGTGATGGGCTCGCGGCCGTGCTCCATGACCACCACCGCAGCGGCGATCTCCTGCAGGCGGTCGTGTGGCATCGCCACCACCGCCACATCTGCGATGTCCGGGTGCTGGATCAGGGCGTTCTCGAGGTCGGCGACGGGAACGTTCTCACCACCGCGGATGATGACATCCTTGTCGCGCCCCGAGAGGGAGATGAACCCCTCATCGTCCATGATCGCCAGGTCACCGGTGTTGAACCAGTCACCCTCATATTCCGCGCGGGTGGCTTCCAGCATGCCGAGGTAACCACGGAACAGGAACGCACCCCGTACCTGGAGGCGGCCCTCTGTTCCACGTGGAACCTCATTGCCCTCCTCATCGACCACGCGGGTCTCCATGCCGGCCAGCGCCCGACCGTCGGTGTTGACGATCTTCTCCTCCGGGTAATCCGGGTGCCCCATGGTGGTCAGGCAGCATTCCGTCATGCCCCAGCCACCGAAGACACTCATCCCCGGCAGTTTCTCCTTGGCCTGGGTGATGAACACGCGCGGGATCGGCGCACCCATGCAGCAGAACCGCTTGAGGCTGGACATGTCGTAGTGGTGCAGGTTCTCCGCATGAAGCAGGTCATGGAGGAACGGTGCGGCACCCGAGGTGTGGGTGATGCGGTACTTCTCCACCAGGTAGACGAAGTAATCCACGCTCCAGACATCCTGGATGACGGCGGTGCCACCGAGCATGAACGGCAGGCTCACGCCGTAGAGGTAACCGGTGAGGTGACCGAAGGTGGAGGCCATGTGGATGACATCACTGTCATCCATCCCCAGCTTGTCCGGCCAGGGCATCGCGCCGGCGAGCACGGTGTTGTGGGTGTGCATGACACCCTTGGGCTTGCCGGTGGTGCCGGAGGTGAACATGATCAGGGCCAGGTCGTTGGGGTCGGGGCGCAGCTCGGTGAAATCAACCGGCGCCTCCTCCCGGCGCGTGCGTCCGGTCTCGAGGAAATCCTCGAAGAGATCGAAACCCTTGCGCTTGGTTTGTCCGCGCACCACGACGGTCTTCTTCAGGTCGGGCAGCTCATCGCGGAGCCGGTCCACCATGTCCATGTAGTTGAAGCGGCGGAAGGTTTCGGCGATGAACAGCACCGACACTTTGGCGGTTCGGGCCATGTGACCGATCTCCCGGTCGCGGTAGATCGGGATGAGCGGGTTGGTGATCGCGCCGACGCGCATGGCGGCCAGGTGGATGATCAGCCATTCGTACCAGTTGGGCAGGTGGATGCCCACCACATCGCCGGGTTCCACACCGGCTTCGATCATGGCGTGCGCGGCAATCTCGATGTCGTCGGCAAGCTCCCTGTAGGTGTGGCGACCATTCTGCTCGACGGTGCAGAGCTTGTCCGGGTTGGCCGCTGCGGCCTGGTCGAAGTAATCGATGAGGAGGCGGTTCTTCCAGAACCCGGCCTCGGTGTTCTTCTGCTTTTCCTCATCGGTGAGCAGGATGTCGAAGGTGGTTGCGACAGTCATGGTCTTGGTATCCGTTTCTCTGGGGAGGTACTCAAGGGAGATGCTTTACGACGCGGGATTGTAGGGGCCTGCGCAGTCGTGAGGTTGTTAGATCATGGTCAGGCCACCGGAGACGGACAGCGTCTGACCGGTGATGTAGGAGGACTCAGGGGAGGCGAAGAAGGCGACGGCGTTGGCCAGGTCCTCAGGCTGTGCCAGACGACGCAGCGGGATGGCCTTTTCCAGGGCGGTGCGCAGCTTCGGGTTCTCCTCGGAGATCTGCGCGAACAGCGGGGTGTCGGCCGGGCCGGGGCAGATGGCATTCGCGGTGACGCCGTAGCGGGCGAGTTCACGGGCGAGGGTCTTGGTGAAGGAGACCACGCCACCCTTGCAGGCGGAGTAGACGGCCTCGCCGGAGGAGCCCACACGGGCGGCATCGGAACCGATGTTGATGATGGTTCCCCCACCCTCCTGCTCCACCATCACGCGTGCCACGGACTGGGAGCAGTGCAGGGTGCCGTAGAGGTTGATATTGATGATGCGGTCCCAGACGTCCGGTTCGATCTCCAGGAAGGGGCCGATCTTGTCCCAGCCGGCGTTGTTGACCAGGACGTCGATGCGCCCGTACTTGTCCTTCGCCTCGGCGACCATGGCGTCCACGGCGGTGCGGTCGGAGATGTCCACGGTGACACCGATGGAGTCGTTGCCCAGTTCCGCGGCGGTGGCACTGGCGGCCTCGCCGTTGAGGTCGGCGACCACGACGGTGGCGCCCTCGGCGGCCAGGCGCTGGGCGATGCCCTTGCCGATTCCCTGTGCCGCGCCGGTGACAATGCAGATGCGTCCGTTGAGTGAGTTCATGGGAGAAGAATCCTTTTCAGTGGGAGAGGTGTGTGCGTGGAGGAGGATTGGTTTAGGGTGCGAATTCGCGGCCGAGGTTCTGGCGGGCGATGATCAGCTTCATGATCTGTGCGGTGCCATCACCGATCTGCAGACCGAGGACATCGCGCATGCGCTGCTCGATGGGACGGTCCTTGAGGTAACCGAACTGGCCGTGGGACAGCAGGCACTGGTTGATCACGTCGTAGGCAACCTTGGGTGCCCACCACTTGCACATGGCGGCTTCCTTGGTGTGGGGCTGGCCAGCATCCTTGAGCCAGAGCGTCTTCTGGCACATGACGCGGGCGGCGGTGAGGAAGGTGTCGGCCTCGGCCAGGGGGAAGGACACACCTTGGAATTTGGAGATGGGCTGATCGAAGGCCTGGCGGGTGCTGGTGTACTCCCAGGTCTCATCGAGGGTGACCTGGGCGGCGCCGATGACCTGCAGGCCGATGAGTGCGCGGGAGAAGTCGAAACCCTGCATGACCTCGGTGAAGGCCTTGCCCTCGGCACCCAGGAGGTTCTCCTCCGGGATCCAGACATTGTCGAAGTCGACGAACCCACGGCCCACGGACAGGGTGCCCATGTCGTTGGCGGCGGTGCGGGTGACGCCCTCGCGGTCGAGTTCGACGATGAAGGCGCTGATGCCACGCCCGCGGCGTCCCTCCTCGGTGCGGGCGAAGACCACGGTGGCGCCGGCGTGCAGTGCGAAGGACATGGACTTGGTGCCGTTGAGCACCCAGCCGTCCCTCTCCCGGCGCGCGGTCATGTCGGGGTTGCCGGCATCGGAACCACCGGAGGGTTCGGACAGGCCGATGGCCACGATGTCCTCACCACTGGTGATCTTGGGAACCCATTTCTCGGCCACGGATTTCTGTGCGTTGCGGGCAACAACCTGGCCCACGAGGGAACCGACCACCTGCAGGTAGGAGACGTTGATGTCACCGCGGGAGACCTCCTCGATGACCATGCCGCTGGTCAGGGCACGTTCCCCACGGCCACCGAGTTCAGTGGGCAGCTCCGGGGCGAGCAGGCCACGCGAGCCCATCTCCTTCCGGAGTTCCGGGTCGATGATGCGGTCGATCTCACGCTGCTGGTAATCCGGGGCGATCTGCTCACCGAAGGCGCGGGCCTCGTCGATGTAGCGCTGCATCTCTGCGTCGATGGAGAAATCCATGATGCCTACTTCCCTACCTTGGAGGCGAAGTCCGGCTGGCGCTTCTCGGCAAAGGCCACAGCACCCTCCATACCCTCGGCGGTCGCACCGTAGAGGTCGAGTGCGGACATGGCCATGTTGGACAGACCTGCCTGGTGATCGGTGTCGGCGTTGAAGGACTGCTTGAGGAAGCGGATAGCGGTGGGGGATTTCTCACCGATCTCGTCGGCCCAGGCGAGTGCCTCGTCGAGAAGC
Organism: Corynebacterium gallinarum; assembly: GCF_014837045.1. GTDB lineage: Bacteria > Actinomycetota > Actinomycetes > Mycobacteriales > Mycobacteriaceae > Corynebacterium > Corynebacterium gallinarum. The sequence goes on along the minus strand of NZ_JACSPR010000011.1, from coordinate 11,480 downwards.
TTCTCGGGCTCAACCACCTCGTTGACCAGGCCCCACTCCTTGGCGGTCTGGGCGTCGTACTGGCGGCAAAGGTACCAGATCTCGCGGGCACGCTTCTCGCCGACGATGCGGGCGAGGAAGGCACTGCCGAAACCGGCGTCGAAGGAACCGACCTTCGGGCCGGACTGCCCGAAGCGTGCCGTGGAGGCGGCGATGGTCAGGTCGCAGAGCACGTGGAGGACATGGCCACCACCGATCGCGATGCCGTTGACCGCGGCGATGACGGGCTTGGGGATGTCGCGGATGGTCTTGTGGAGCAGGCCGATCTCGAAGAGGCCGGACTCGCTCGGGCCGTAGTCACCGGTCTCCGCGCGCTGCTTGACATCGCCACCGGAACAGAAGGCCTTCTCGCCGGCACCGGTGAGGATCACCGACTGCACGCCGTTGTCGGACCAGGCCATCTTGAAGGCCTTGATCAGTTCCTCCACGGTCTGGGCGCGGAAGGCGTTGTAACGCTGGGGGCGGTTGATGGTGATCACCGCGGCGGAGTTGCGGCGCTCGTAGAGGATGTCCTCGAAGGTGGTGACGACGGGAGCAGACATGGTGGATTCCTTAATCTTCAGTAGGGGTTGTCAGGGCTGTTCGGTGAGCAGATCCGGATAGTCCCGGTGGAACTCCGGTTTGAGGGCGCCGTGGAGCACGATGGACAGCTGCACCGAGACAAACTCCTCGAAACTCATGCGCTCGGCGAAGTACCAGTACTTCAGTGCCCAGGAATGGGCGATGAGCAGGAGGTTGTAGGAGTAGGGCCTCGGATTGAGGTTGTCGCGGAAATGTCCGGACTCGATGGCTCCCTGGACTGCACGGAGCATAAACTGTCCGGTCTGCAATTCCAGGCTCTTGACCAGGTCCTGGCTCTCCTGGTTGAGGTTGCCGGTTTCGCGGTAGGTGAGCAGGACAGCCTTGCGCTTGTCCCGGACCACCCCCGCGTAGGCGGTGAAGGCCGCGGCCACCCTGCGGACAGGGTCTTCGACAGGTTCCAGCGCCAGGGGGATCTGGTAGTTCATCTGGTCCAGGACATCAAGGATGACGGCCCGGACCAGGGCTTCCTTGTTTTCGTAATAGCGGTAGATCAACCCGACGGAGACCTGGGCCTCGTCGGCGATTGATTTCATGGAGGCCGCCTGGGAACCATGCCGCTGCATGACGGTGGCGGCGGCGTCGAGGATCTGGCGCGTGCGCACATCCTGTCGTGCGGTGGCTGCCACTTCATCAGCCGAGTGGTGGTGCGAGATTGTCATGGTCTCAAGGGCCTTTCACTGCCGTTACGTCCTGAATGAACGTTTATTCAGAGTGAATGAACGTTCATTCATTACGCACAACATTAAGCCCCATCCGATATGACTGCAATCACTTCCGCAATATTTGCGTAATGCGGATCACAACGATACCCAGACGGCAATAAAGGGCGGATCCACCACGGTGGATCCGCCCTTCACGTATATGAGGCAGTCGGCGAAACAGCCCCCCTAGAGCAGGCCCTGCTCCCTGGCCGACGCCACGGCGGAGGTCCGCGAGCGCACACCGAGCTTGTCATAGATGTGCACCAGATGGGACTTCACCGTTGCCTCGGAGAGGAACAGAATGCGCCCGATCTCCCGGTTGGAGGAACCACCGGCGACCAGCTTGAGCACCTCTAGTTCACGCGGGGTGAGCGAGGTCTTCGGGGTACGCACCCGCGTCATGAGGCGGTTGGCCACCATCGGCGACAGGGTGGAATCCCCCTCCGCCGCGGAACGCACCGCAGCCAGCAGCTCGTTCGGCGGGGCATCCTTGAGCAGGTAGCCCAGGGCACCCGCCTCGATGGCGCCGAGGATATCGGCATCGGTGTCATAGTTGGTCACCACGAGCACCTTCGGGGGATTATCAATGTTGCGCTTGATGGCAGCGGTGGCATCGGCACCGGTGGACACCTGGGTTCCCTGGACACCGGGTCCGAAGCGGAGATCCATGAGGATGACATCGATGCCTCCCGCAGCGGCGGCCTGCACGGCGGCCTCGGCGGTGGATACCTCCCCGACAACTTCTATGTCGTCTGCACTTTCCAGAACGGCACGGAGTCCGAGCCTGACGATCTCGTGGTCATCAGCGAGCAGCACGCGGATCATATGTGTGACTAGGTCCTTCCCATGGCGCACCCCCGGCACGGCTGGATGGGTTGCATGGCCGGGGTGTGCCTCAACAGTTATCCCAGTCTAACCTCTCTCAACTCCCGTTTGAGAATTCGATCGGAAGTGCGACGGACACCGCAGTGCCCTGCCCGTGCGCGGATTCCACGATGACCTCCCCGTTGAGTTCCTGGGCGCGCTGCCGCATGGCACTCAACCCGATGTGCCCCAGCCCGGCCGGCTGCTGCCTCACCCGTTCCGGTTCGAAACCCACACCATCGTCGACCACATCGAGGCGGACCTGGTCCATCTCATAGGTGAGGGTGACATGGCAGTTCTTCGCCTCGGAGTGCTTGGCCACATTACCGATGGCACCCTGGGCGATGCGCAGCAGGGTCGCCTCGGTTTTCATCGGCAGCTGGCGTTCATCACCATCGACGTTGATCACGAAGTTGATGCCCAGCAGCGGTGCGGTCACCCGGTGCAGTGCACCCTCCAGGGAGGTTTTGGACAGTGCCGCCGGCTGTAGGGCGGCGATCATGGCCCGCGCCTCACTGAGGTTATCCGAGGCCGTGGTCCTGGCCAGACGGATCTTATGCAGCGGCGACCCTGCCAGGTCATCCTCCTCCAGGCCACGCGCCACGATCTCCTGCTCCGCCACATGCAGCAGCATCTGGATCGAGGACAGACCCTGTGCGACGGTGTCGTGGATCTCGTGGGCGATGCGTTGACGTTCCTCCGCAATACCGGCGTTGCGCTCGGTCTCCGCGAGCTGGGAGCGCGTCTCGATCAGCTGGTCGATCAGTTCCTGTTTCTCATTGTTCACCCGCCACAGGGTGCGGAACGCATAATCGATCGCGATGGTCACCAGCGCCGCCACCGACGGCCCCATCACCCCACCCAGGGTCAGCCCCACCGGGTACTGGCTGACGATGGCCACCGACGTTGCACCCACGATCGCGATGATGCCACGGACATCCGGCATGACCTGCAGGAACAGGAAGAACAGCGGGAACACGATATAGATACTCACCGGCACGATCGGCAGCATGAGCACCCACACCAGGGTGAGCACGAACAACCACGCCAGCTGCTTGGTGTGCGCGAAGGTCACCCGCCTGGAGGAGCCCCAGAAGTACAGGAAACCCCACACGAACAGCAGGACGCAGGAGGCGGCGAACATCGGCAGCGGCAGGCGTGCCGACGCCCCCAGGCCCACCACCAGCAGGGTCGCGGTAAGGATGTGGATGCTGTTGCGGTAACTCATCGCACCGGGCTGGCCCCCACGACGTGCGAGGTTCTCCACATCCAGCTCATTGCGCATCGAATCAGGCTGGCGATCTAGGCTTGACTGCATGCGTCGTACATTACCCACTCGGGGCCTCAAGACCATCCTCCTGACCAGTGCCATCGCCCTGGTTGTGGCAGGGTGCACAGATGAGTCCCCTGAGGCACCGCCCGCGCCGCAGACGACAGCCACCGCATCATCGGAGTCGGTGGCTGAGCCGGTGGAACCGGCCGTCGACAAGCTCCCGGTGGATGCGGCCCCGCAGGTCCCCGGTGGCCGTACCTCGTGGCAGGAGTGCCCCTACCTGGATACCCAGTGGGTCGCGGACACCAACGGCCAGCGCGTCACCGGGGTCGGCGTCGACGAACGCTTCTCGACGCCCGCCTGTGTCTACTGGTCCTTCCCCGAGGAGCCGCAGCTCACCGTGATCGTGCGCGAGATGGACACCATCGACGAGGCGATCGCCGTGGTGGACTGGGCCGCCCCGGTCGACACCACCGAACTCGCGGAGGAACCCGCGGGATGGTCGGGGGGCCGACGCGGCGGGGACGGGGCGCTCTACGCGGTGCAGAAGGACACGGTGGCGGTGGTGGTGTTCACCAACCAGGACCAGTCGCTCAAGGCGCAGCTGGTCGCGGAAACGGTGATCGGTAACCTGGGGCTCTAGCTCACACAGCGACGTCGTTGTAGGGCATCAGCGGCGAGATCATGGGGAAGACGACCTCCATGAGCAGGAAGAACACCCCAGCCAACAGGACCAGCACGGTCACGAGCTTCACCGGCCACGGCCCGGGGAGGTAGTGCCACAACAGGGAATACATAGTCTTAGGTCTCCTCCAGGACGGCGGGACGCTCCCCACCGGTTTTCGGGATCTGCTCCACCAGCATGCCATGGACGATCATGCGCTCGGCCGCGGAGAACTGCGGATGGCAGGTGGTCAGGGTGATCAGTGGCTCCGCCCCCGCATGGACCTCTGTGGTGGTGGCCCCCGGCACCGGGTTGATCATCTCGATGTGGTTGGGGGTCGTGATATGCCGACCGGCCACACCCGCGTACTCCCCACCGGTCATCCGCTGCACCTGGGTGTCGGTGAAACAGGCGGCGGCCTCCTGCTGCCGGGTGGTGGGATCCACCGACATCGGCATCACCCGGTAGACATTCCACGACGCGAAGGTCTCCACCACGATCGCATCACAGGACCGCAGATTACCCAGATCATTGAACGGCGCACCCTTGCCCACACGGTGTCCGGCCACGGCGAAATTCCCGGCCTCACCCGGCATCTGGGAGGCGGTGTACCGGCCCGGCCCGGCGAGCAGTTCCTCCTCATCGGTGCCCTCGATGACGGCGAAGTGGAAATCCGATCCGAAGGAGGGGATGTACATGCGGGCAAACGCCTCACCGAGTTCAGGTGTGAACCTCCCACGCGGATTGACCCGCTCCCCCTCAGGTTGCTGTTCCCCCTCCGCCTGCCACAGCTCATCCAGGCGCTCATTGGCAGCCTCCTGCTGCCGGCCGGCCTCCACATTGGTCCAGTAGGACTCATAGAACGCAAACGCCAGGACCAACACACCGACTGTCAGAAACACCTCACCCAGAACCTGGGAGAAGGTGGGGCGCGGGCGGGACTTCCCGGCGCGCGTGGAACGGCCGGGCTGTGGCTCATGGCCAGCATGCCGGGTGTCAAGTGACTGCATGACTCACCTTCCCTCTGCTGTGGTGGGGATGCGGACGCACCGAATACGGGCCCTGGCACATTCATATCCGCGCTCAATCCGGTTTTAGGCCACCGGTGACGCTGACACGTACCATGAACTGGTGTGATCGAGCACTTGTCCGATCATACCGCTGTTAGAGATAAAGCTATACCCGAAAACGAACCTGGGAGGGGCGAAGAGCACGGTGCTCGATTTTCTGATCTACCCGGTGTCCGGAGTGATGAAGCTCTGGCACCTGCTGCTGCACGATGGCCTCGGGCTAGATGACTCGCTCGCCTGGTTCATCTCCCTCTTCGGACTGGTGATCACGGTGCGCGCCATCATCGCCCCGTTCACCTGGAAGATGTACAAATCCGGGCGCCTGACCGCCCAGATCCGCCCGAAACGTGTGGCCATCACGGAGGAATTCGCAGGCCGGCACGACGAGGATTCCATCCGGGAGATGCAGCAGAGGCATAAGGACCTGAACAAGGAATACGGCATCAACCCCTTTGCCGGTTGTGTGCCCACCCTCATCCAGATCCCAGTCATCGTCGGCCTCTACCAGGTGCTGCTCCTCATGGCGCGGCCCGAGGGCGGACTGGAGAACCCCGTTCCCCGCTCCATCGGTTTCCTCAGCGCCGAGGAGGTGCAGAGCTTCCTGCAGGGCCGGGTGTTCAACGTCCCACTGCCCGCCTACGTGACCATGCCGGCTGAACAGCTCGCCTTCCTGGACACCACCCGTGAGGACGTGCTCTCCTTCGTCCTGCCGCTGTTCATCGTGGCCGCGGTGTTCACCGCCTTCAACATGGCGCTGTCCACCTACCGCAACATCCAGACCAACGACTACGCCTCCAACATCTCCAACAGGATGTTCAAGGCGTTCCTCTGGCTGGCTGTCCTGGCCCCACTGTTCCCCCTGGTGCTTGGACTCACCGGCCCCTTCCCCACCGCCATCGCCCTGTACTGGGTGGCCAACAACCTGTGGACCTTCGGCCAGACCGCCATCATGCACTACATCATCGAGCGCAACTACCCGCTCACCGAGGAATTCAAGGAACACCACTCGATCCAGCGCGCTGCCTACCGGGAACAGCAGCGGAAGAAACGATCCTTCCTCTGGACCCGCCGGAAGAACCGCCTGATGATGATCCTCACCCCCCATAAGGCAGCTGACCTGCATGCCCAGAATGTGGAGATGACCCGGGAACGCACCGAACGCATCAGGGCCAAGAAGGCGGAGAAGAAGGAGCTCACCGCCAAGAGGCGGGCTGCGGAGAGAAAGATCAACCAGCAGAAGATGGAGGAGTCGAGAAGGCGTCGACAGGCACGCAAGGCCGCGCGCGAAGCCGACGGCGAGCAGCCGGGCACGGATGCCACCGGGGACACCGACACCGCCGACCACACCACCGACCCGCCCGGGAAGTAAACAACAGGGGGACCCACCAGCCGCGGTGGGTCCCCCTTTTTTTCTGCCCTCTAGATCGAGTAATCCGCCGGTGGTGCGGACAGCAGCTGACGTGCCAGATCACGGGCCGTTTCCAACGGGCCGATATTCTGCACCAGACGCGAACCCGCCAGACCACCATCCAGGAACACCAGCAGCTGATTCGCCTGGGTGGTGCCCGGGTAGCCGTTCTTCTCCGTGAGCAGATCCGTCAGCGTCTGATGACACCAGCGACGGTGCTCCATGACGGCGGCGACAATACCCTTCTCGGATTCCGTCTCCGGGCGCGGGTACTCGTTCGCCGCGTTCTGGAAGTGGGAGCCACGGAACCCCTTCGTGGGTTCCTCCTCGATGCACTGATCGAAGAAGGCGATGATCTTGTCCTCCGGATCCTTCAGCTGGTCCGTCCGCTCATGCCACGCATCACGCCACTGCTGATCCAGGTTCTCCAGGTAGGCAATGACCAGGGCATCCTTGGAACCGAAGAGGGAATACAGGCTGGCCTTGGCCACATCGGCCTCGCGGAGGATGCGGTCGATGCCGATGACGCGGATGCCCTCGGTGGTGAACAGATTCGTTGCGCTGTCGAGCAGACGCTGTCGGGGGCTCGGGCGATCACGTCGCCGGTTGCCCCCTGTACTGGTCCTACTCTTTCCTGAAGCGCTGACAGCCACGGCGGGCCACGTCCTTTCGGGTTAACTCTGGAGTCACAACAGTGTGTGCAAGATGGTCTCGTGGATTCACTTGCGGCGGATCCACGGGTGCATCACTCGGACGCTTCCCGCGGGTGCATCCACCCACACACCTTCAATATAGACAAACCGGTTCGTATAGATTCAATCTACAGGTCATTCCACTGGTTATGGAAGAGCAACTTGTGTCCTCGGGGGTGTTCCCGGGCCGGAGATGGGCATGAAAAAACGACCCGTGGAAAACCACGGGTCGCAGGGTATAAACGGTGCGTTGGTGTTTCCTGGCTATTTCTTGACTGCCCGCACGATGCTGAGCAGAATCACAGCACCCAGGAGACAGGTGAGGAAACTGAAGATCCAACCGGCGCCCTCGACATCCACACCGATCAGGCTGAGGAGGAAGCCTCCGAGGAGACCACCGACGATACCTACCACGATATTGAGGCCGATACCCTGCTGGGCATCGGTTCCCTTGATCTTGGATGCGATCCAACCAGCGAGTCCGCCGATGATGATCCAACCGAGTATTGACAGTCCGAGCATGGTTTCAATCCTTTGTTTGGTCTAACCGTTTTCTGGCACCGATCCGTGAGGGGTTGTCCACGGCATCGCCCCCGACAGTAGTGGTGGTTAGCACAACAATGCTCGTCTAAATGGTATTTATTAGGAAATCGTGATGAGAAGTTAACCAAAAAGTAATAACACCCCATTTCCCTGGCGGGGAAACTGGGGTGTTATTCAAGCCAACGTCCAGGTTGTCACCATCATCGCTGTTATGCGGGGCGGACCACCATCATCGGGCAGGGTGCGGACTGCAGCAGCGCACGAGAGGTGGAACCCAGGAGCATGCCCTTGAATCCGCCACGACCGTGGGAGCCGACGACCAGGAGCTGTGCCCCCTCGGAGGTCTCTGCCAGTGCGCGAACCGGGCGGTCACGGGTGATGACCTTCTTCACCGGCACGTCCGGGTACTGCTCAGCCAGTGGCTTGATGCGCTCGATGAGCAGTTCGGTCTGCTCACGCTCCACCTCGTCCCACTGCTGCTGGGCTGCCGCGAGGCCTGCGAGGGATGCCTGGACCTGCATGTCCATCCAGGTGTGGACGGCGATGAGTTCAGCACCGCGGGCAGAGGCCTCGGCGAAGGCCACCTCGGTGGCGCGCTGAGACACCTCGGAACCGTCGACACCAACGACCACGGGTCCGTACTTGTTGTCCTCATTGACGCTGCTGTCCTCGCGGACAACCACCACGGGGCACTGCGCGTGGGATACCACAGCGCCGGAGACCGAACCCATGACCATGCCGGAGAGTCCACCCAGTCCGCGGGATCCCATGACGATCATGGTGACGGACTTGGACATTTCCAGGAGCATGTCGATCGGACTGCCCTCGGCGATGGTGTGTCCAATCTTGATGTCCGGGGCCATCTCATGCGCGATGGTACGTGCTTCATCGATCTTCTCCAGGGCCTCGGCCTGGAGGTCATCGAAAAGCTCCTGCGGCGGGACCATGCCCTCGGCATAGAGGAACTGGGGCATGGTGTAGCTGGATGCGAGGCGGAGGGGGATGCCCCGCTTGTTGGCCGTGTTCGCAGCCCATCGAACGGCCTGCTTGGAAGCCTCCGAACCATCTACTGCGACGACGACGATGTCTTCTACGCTCATCTTTGGTCGACCTTTCTACTGCGAACCGCGGGCTACATTTTCCACACGATTCAAAATAATTGTCACTTCTGATTGTACCGTGTATGTCCGGTTTTATAGGCGGTTACAACCAGTTCTGTGCATGTAAAGAGGTGTGATTTTTCGTACTCGGCGGGTTTTCTCACCACACCCGGCCGAGTGCCTCGATGGATGCCTTCCGAACAGCGGGATCGAAGGAATATGTCACTGTGATGATCTCATCGAGGGCATAGCGCTGGGCGAATTCCTCCAGATCCGCGGCCACCTGCTCGGCCGTACCGGCGAAGGTGATCTCCAGGGAATCCGTGATGTGTTTCCACACCATGGGTCCGAGCTTCTCCTCCAGCCCATGCTCGGGCGGCGTGAGAGCCGAACGCTGGTTGGTGACAGTACCCGCGAACATCCGATGCAGGGTGGACAGCTGGAAACGTGCCTCCTCCTCCGTATCGGCAACCATGACATTCGCCGCGGCCATGACATACGGGTTCTCCGCGCGTTCACGGTAGGAGGCGATCGCCGGCCCCATCTGGAAAGGCGCGAAATGACTGGCGAAGGCGAACGGCAACCCGAGCTCCGCTGCCATCGCCGCCCCATTGATGGAGGAACCGAGCATGTAGAGCGGCACCTTCGATCCCCGGCCGGGGTGGGCGATCACCGTCGGCCGCCCCTCCGGGTCGTCCAGGTACCGGATCAGAGCGCTTATCGACGCCGTGACATCGCCGACATGGGCACTTCCCCTCCCGAGTTCCCTCGCCGTGGCCGGATCAGTTCCCGGAGCCCGACCCAGACCCGCCTCGATCCGCCCCGGGTACATCGCATCGAGGGTACCGAGCTCCTCCGCGACATGCAGAGGGGAATGATTGGGGAGCATGATGCCACCGGAACCCACCCTGATAGAGGAGGTGTGGCCGGCGATATGGCCCATGAGCAGGGTGGTCGCCGAGGAAGCCAGGGCCTCGGAATTGTGGTGTTCCGCCAACCAGTAACGGACATACCCGGATGCCTCGGCGATCTGGGCCGCCTCCACGGAATGCGCGATCGCCTCACCCGCCGTCATGCCGTCACTGAGTGCGACGAGATCCAGAACGCTCAATCGTGGTTTTGCCATGTCAGACCGTAAAATGTAGTCAGCTAATGAGGCGGTTACGCCTCAATCACAGGAGCATCGGCATTGGCCGGGTAGAGCAGATCGAAAATGACCCGGCCGATATCTGAGGACAGCATGCCCAGGTCGGTGGCCAGAAATTCGAGAATTGGGTTGATGATTACGTTGAAGTCCATGTCACACAGGGTAGTACAAAAAGCGAAGGCATCGCCGCCGCTACCCATCCGCGACGGGCTGAACCCCTCACGGGTGATCCTCCCCCGGGACGCAGAACCCATCCCCGCCGGGGACTTTGTGGAGCATCTCATCAGCAGCCAACGCCACCGCCACCCCCTCGATGATGCCCGCGCTCTCCAGGAGCGTTTCGACGCTGGCGAGGTGGTCAACCTCTGGGGCAGGCCCTACGCCCCCGGGGATGTTGTGCAGCCGGGTGAGGACATCTGGTTCTACCGCATGCCCGCCGCCGAACGACCCATTCCCTATGAGATCCTCATCATCCACGAGGATGAGGATCTGCTGGTCGTCGACAAGCCCCCCTACCTGGCCACCATGCCCCGCGGGCGCCACATCACCGAGACCGCCCTGGTGAAGATGCGTGTGCTCACCGGCCATCAGGAGCTGACCCCCGCCCACCGCCTGGACCGCCTGACCTCAGGTGTCCTGGTGATGGTCAAACGCCCCGAATTGCGTGGCATGTACCAGACCCTGTTCGCGCGTCGGGAAGCCACCAAGACCTACGAGGCCATCGGTGATTACCGTCCCGAACTGGTCCCCGGCGATGAGCCCATCATCTGGGAATCCCACATCGAGAAGGTGCGTGGGCAGGTCCAGGCCTACGTGACTGACGACGAACCGAATACCCGCACCAGGGTGGTCAGCGTGACACCCGTGACTGACGACGAACAAGCCCAGCTGGAGGCCCTGCACGGCCCTCTTGTACGGCAGGGGCGGTATGTGCTGGCCCCGGAGACGGGAAAGACCCATCAGCTGCGCATCCACATGCGTGATGCCGGCGTACCTATCCTGGGTGATCCCCTCTATCCCGTCCTCCACGCGGTCGACGACGAGGACTACACCACCCCGATGCACCTCATCGCCCGCACCCTCACCTTCATCGACCCCCAAAGCGGTGAGGAGCGCACCTTCACCTCCACCCGGCCGATGGGTTCACTGTAGATAGAGGACGGTGGCCCGTGTTTCGGGCATGCAAAAGGGGTGGTTGTCGGAGAGCATGAGCTCTCTGACAACCACCTCTTACTATCCATGAACCAGTCATAGTGGACGCGTAAAGCACAGGGGTGGGGTCCGTACCCTACGGTACGAACCCCACCCCTTGATCAATCATTAAGTTGTTGGTCGGCGGTCACCTACTCTCCCACACCCTCCCGAGTGCAGTACCATCAGCGTAACCAGGCTTAGCT
>NZ_JACSPR010000010.1 GCF_014837045.1 Corynebacterium gallinarum | reverse complement strand
TGAGGAGCGCTGTCCTGCTATCCTGAAATCTGTTTCCTGATTAAATCCTCCGTGTCCACTATCCGGGGGTCGGGCCCCCTGAGGGAACTGTGGTGTTCCGGCACGAAGACAACAATGGTCGTTATGTCATAGGCAGTGGGTCGTCTCAATTCACAACGACATGGACGGTAGCAGGCGAAGGCAGTGTTCATGCATATAGCGATGCACCCGACATTGAAGCCATTGCATTGGCCAAGGATGAGGCAGACATACGTCTGATTAATTCCGCAGGGAAGCTGCCGAGGAACTCACGCTCACGTCATGCCAGCGTCGGGGATACAGTATTTTGGCTGAACGTTTCTGGATATTGGGCAGCAACCACGATCCGAAAAGTTACAGGTGGAAGCGCTCCGACCCTCACCTTTGACTACTGGACGCTCCAACGGAAGACAGATGACTTTACCATTCTTTCGTCTGCTGCCTGCAAGGAGGACACGATTTGAGTCGCTGGTACAACCAACAGAGCGGAATTGGGAGGCCCTGGCAATCACCTGGGAGTCAGTCGTTTGGGGCTGGACACTTGTGCCTACGGTGGCTTCCCGAAGGACTTCCTAATAGATGTCGCTTCTAACTCCTGATTTTGCCAAATGGGGTTTTGGGCTACCCGGATCCCGGGCTCAGGTAGAAGATATGCACGTTGCGACCAATAAAGTGCTCGGTTTGGAAGGCTTCAACACGGACTACAGAGAAAGAACCCAACCGCTAACCAGCTGTGCACCTACATAAGGCCTCCCCTGTACATCGGCCGGATATAGGCCCTTCCCGCGTTAGAATGACCTCCATGATGGAATCAAGCTCTCAACCTCCCGGATACCGGCCATTCCCCAGTTTCGATAAGTGGAAGCAACTTGAGGTCTCACTGCAAGATGTTAGTCAATCATCGAGAAGATTGGCCGAGGTGAAAAAGGGTGCATCTAGTTCTTCGTTTGAGGCTGCACTAGAGAGAACTAAGCGTGCTGCAGCGGTCGATACAAATGCTATTGAAGGGGTCTTCCAAACCGACCGAGGTTTCACTCGAACTGTTGCTTTTCAGCTCGAAGCCTGGGAAAGGCAAATGGAGGAGAAAGGAAAGCACGTTCGACCCGCATTTGAGGATGCCCTCGAAGGGTTCGAGTACGTCCTGGATGCGGTCACCGGAAAGGTTCCGATAAGCCAGCGATGGATTCGAGAACTGCATGCAGTAATACTGCGTAGCCAAAAGAGCCACGAAGTTCACACCGCTGTCGGGATTCAGAGCCAAATCCTACACAAGGGGGAGTACAAAACTCAGCCAAATAGCCCCACACGCCACGACGGAACTATTCATGCTTACGCTCCGGTCGAAGACACCCCGGCTGAGATGGCAAGATTCATCTCAGAACTTACATCGGAGAATTTCCAAAAGGCCGATACGGTCATTCAAGCTACCTATGCACATTATGCGCTGGTCTGCATTCATCCATTTGCAGACGGAAACGGACGGATAGCTCGTACTTTAGCGAGCACTTTTCTCTATCGTGACCCTGGGGTCCCTCTATTGATTTATCAGGATCAACGTGGAGATTATATCCAAGCTCTTGAAATGGCTGATGATGGCGACCCAAAGCGACTAGTTCGTTTCATAGCTGAACGAGTTACCGACGCCATTAACCTAGTCATAACCGACCTCACGCGCCCTGCCAGTGTGGAATCTGCGGCAGACCAGCTCGCCGAAGCGCTGCGAGCCACGCGTATTTTGCCCGAATTGCAGGATGCAGCTCTTCGGCTTCAAGAAACTCTGTATACAGAAATTCGATCCCTCTTGGATGAGCAGGGGAAAAAGATGGATCTGGATTTGAAGCTCCTTAGGTCCCTTAACGGCAGTCCACCTGCTACTCCGGCAGGCTATACAGCCCTCGGGGATAAATACTGCCTATATCTATTTTTCACAAGCAAGTCGCCGAGGAGCATCGTCGAAATTCTGCCTCTGGTTTTGGCAGCGCGAAGCGGTGCAGAAGCCAACAGTGATCTTGTAGTGGTGACTCCTATGGACTATCGCTTCGATGCGTTTGGCAGGGAGCTTGAGCCAGTTGTTACTGAGAGTTTGCGGAGCAGAGTGAGAATTTTTGCAGAGGGGGTAGTAAATCTTTTTTTGGCGCAGTTAACGGAAGCATTCAAGCGCTAGTAGAAGTAGACGTTTTTCATGATGGTCCTGCGGATTATTGCCTAAGCAGATACCAGGCGATATACGGGTGGTGCAATCCGTGTCCTCCCGGTCACCGGTATCAACGCATACCGGAGGCCATTCGGCATACAGGTCCCCACAAGTAAATCTGTCGTGCGATGGACGGGTTTTCTTCCGTGACCTCAAAGCCTGAGGGCCTAACGAGGTCTAGCTGGTTGCTATGAATAGACATCTAGCCTTTGGCCCCCCTTTCGGCGGTTCATCCTCAGACATAATTAATCCTGGGGCAGACTATTAATTATGTCCACCATTATTGATGCTATTGCTGCCCTCCGAGAACTTCCGACCCAGGCCCACCAGGGCCTCGCGTTTGAGAAGCTTATGGTCAATTTCATCAAGGCGGATCCCACCCTGTCTCAGCAGTACGACGAGGTCTACCGTTGGCAGCACTGGGGATACAACGGTGGTAAAGCCGACACTGGCATCGACCTGGTGGCGCATCGACGCGAGGACGGACGGTGGACGGCAATCCAATGCAAGTTTTACCTACCATCGACAAGCTTGCAGAAACGTCATTTGGACTCATTCTTCGAGGCCTCAGGGCGAAGCTTCGTCACTGAGAACGGCACCGAGTCCTTCGCTAACCGGTTGATTATTTCCACCACAGACCAATGGTCCTCAAACGCTGAAGCGATGCTTGATAATCAGGTCATCCCCACTAACAGGATTGGTCTTGGCGCAATCGCGGACTCCCCCATCAATTGGGATATCGCCTATCCCGGTTCCGAGCTGACCATCAATCTTGAACGCAAGGAAACCTTCGAGGCCCGCCCGCACCAGGAAACCGCCATCTCCAAAACGATTGAGGGTCTCACAACCCACGATCGGGGCAAACTCATCATGGCCTGCGGTACGGGTAAGACCTTCACTGCGCTGCGCCTCGCGGAGCGGGTGGCCGACGACAATGGTGGCCGAGCCCGGGTACTGTTTCTCGTGCCTTCGATCGCCCTCCTCTCACAAACCCTGAAGGAATGGACTGCCCAAACAAGGGTGGATCTGCGCTCCTACGCAGTGTGTTCCGACACCAAGGTTTCCCGTGGGGCAGAAGACATCGCGGCCTACGACCTGGAGGTCCCGGTCTCCACCAACGGCCAAGACATCGCCGAACGCCTGGGGCGGAGCAAGCGTGCTGCCGGGCTGACGGTGGTGTTCTCTACCTATCAGTCTCTGCCGTCCATCCACGAGGCCCAGAAACAGGGACTCGACGACTTCGATCTCGTAATCTGTGATGAAGCCCACCGCACCACTGGTGTTACACTCGCCGGCGACGATGCCAGTAACTTCGTGCGCATCCACGATCGTCACTACATCAAGGCCAGCAAGCGGCTATATATGACAGCCACTCCCCGCCTGTTCGATGACAGCATCAAAGGCAAGGCTGCAGAGCACTCCGCCGAACTGGTCTCCATGGATGATGAAGCCATCTATGGCCCTGAGTTCCACCGTCTCGGTTTTGGTGAGGCAGTAGAGCGTGGCCTGCTTACTGACTACAAGGTGCTAGTCATGACCGTTGACGAGCAACTGGCATCGGACACCCTGGCGAGGTTTACCCCGCAACCAGGACAGGAGCTGACCCTGGATCTGGCATCGGCGATGATCGGCACCTGGAACGGTCTGACAAAACGCTCCGGTAGGGAGCAGGGCACCAAGTCTGGTTTCGAGCACAGTGCCTCCCCGATGCAGCGCACGGTAGCCTTCGCCCGCGACATCAAGACCTCCAAACAGATTACCGAGGCGTACCCCACCCTCATCGCCAGCCATGTTGACTCCCTGCGGGAGAAATCTGCCACCAACGAGGTGTCCCTACACAACGTCGATGTGTCTATCGCTGCCAACCATGTTGACGGCACTATGAACGCCATGCAGCGTGAATCCCTGCTCACCTGGCTGGAAGCACCGGTCCCGCCGACCGAGACACGGATGCTCACCAACGCCAGGTGTTTGTCGGAGGGCGTGGATGTTCCGGCGCTGGACGCGGTGGTGTTCTTCAATCCGCGTAACTCCATGGTCGATGTCGTCCAGTCCGTGGGCCGGGTCATGCGCAAGGCCGAAGGCAAGGACTACGGCTACATCATCCTGCCGGTGGCTGTCCCTCCCGGCGCGGAACCGTCGACTGTGCTTAACGATAATAAGCGTTTCCGGGTGGTGTGGCAGATCCTTAATGCTCTGCGTGCCCATGATGACCGCTTCAACGCCAAGGTTAATTCCATTGCACTAAACGAAGGCAACGTTAAGGATCTGCCCATCGATCATGACCACGTCAGTAATCAAACGGTCGGCGGTCAATCTGAGCAGGCATACGAGGAGTCCAGCAACGAGGTCACCCAGATGGTGCTCTTCTCCCTGGAACAGTGGCAAGAGGCGCTTTATACAAAGCTGGTAGACAAAGTCGGTACCCGGACTTACTGGGAGGACTGGGCTGACGATGTTGCCGATATTGCCCAGGCCCAAATCACTCGGATCAACTCTCTTCTCGAAAGCGCTGACCCTAAGGTAGCTGCGGAGTTCGAGCGCTTCGTGGAGGGGTTACGTGGCAATCTTAATGATTCGATCACCCGGGATGAAGCGATCAGCATGCTATCCCAACATCTGATCACAGCCCCGGTTTTCGATGCGTTGTTCTCCGAGCATGATTTCGCTTCTCATAACCCGGTTTCCAAAGTTATGCAGCGTATGGTCGATGTCCTTGACGACTCCCAATTGGGTGCCGAAATTGAGAAGTTAGAAAAGTTCTATGACTCCGTGCGAATGCGCGCCTCTGATGTCACCTCAGCTTCGGGTAAGCAGACCGTGATCAAGGAACTTTACGAACGCTTCTTCAAAAAGGCCTTCCGCAAGCAGTCCGAGGCGCTCGGCATTGTCTACACCCCGGTCGAGATCGTTGATTTTATCTTGCGCGCCGCTGATGATGTTTCCCGCAAGCACTTCGACCGCGGGCTTACCGACGAGCATGTCCACGTTCTCGACCCCTTCACGGGCACCGGCACCTTCATCGTGCGCTTGTTGCAGTCCGGGCTGATCCATCCAGAGGATCTAGCCCGCAAATACGCTTCCGAGCTGCATGCCACTGAGATCATGTTGCTGGCCTACTACGTGGCCGCGGTCAACATCGAGACCACCTACCATGCGCTCCTCGGTGAAAAGGCTCTGTGCGAAGGGGTCGAGGATCCATCTTATGAACCTTTCGACGGCATCGTCCTGGCGGATACTTTCCAGATCACTGAAGAAGAGGACAAGCTTGATTCAGAGGTATTCAAGCAGAACAACCAGCGCATCAAACGCCAACTGGATGCCAAGATCAATGTCATCGTTGGTAACCCGCCATACTCAGTGGGTCAGACCAGTGCGAATGATCTCAACGCGAACATCAAGTACCCCTCACTTGATGGGCGCATTGAAGGCACCTTTGCTGCAAAGTCCACAGCTCAGTCTCAGCGGACACTCTATGACTCTTATGTGAGGGCCTTCCGTTGGGCTACAGACCGCATCGGGGATAGAGGCGTGGTCGCTTTTGTGTCTAATGGAGGGTGGCTCGACAGCAATTCTTCCGACGGTATCCGCTTGAGCCTAATTGAGGACTATTCCGATATATACGTGTTCAACCTCCGAGGTAATCAACGCACCGCCGGTGAACAATCCCGCAAGGAGGGCGGCAAAGTGTTCGGCTCTGGCAGCCGAAACACCGTTGCCATATTCATCGGGATTAAGCGCCCTAGCGCAACTGACTGCAGCATTCATTATCTCGACATCGGCGACTACCTTTCGGCCGCAGAGAAGCTAGATATCGTGGAAGCTTCTTCAATCGCTAGCATTGAATGGAAAATGATTGTTCCGAATCAGCATGGTGATTGGCTCAACCAACGGTCCGATGACTTTGCGACCTGGCCGATCCTCGGAGAAAAGCGTGCGGCCAACGTGCCCAAATTTTTCCATGTGCACTCCATGGGATTGGGGACCAGCCGTGATGCATGGGTTTATAACTATAATCATCATTCGCTTCAAAATTCGGTGCATAAACTCGCCGAAAATTACAACACTGCAGTGAGCACGATCGGTACTGGCCAGAATGCAACTAGTTTTTTACATACGAATCCCGAATTTGCAAACCCCACACTAATCAAGTGGTCATCGAGTCTCACTTCTTCGCTCGACAAACGCGAACGAGTGCAACTTTCCGAGGGTTTTGTCTCGCCCGCACTCTACCGGCCGTTCACAAGAACAAATGTTTTCTTCCACGGAATTTTGAACCATCGACTTAGTCGTCTCCAAGACATCTACCCGTCACCTGCTCACGACAATATTGGTTTATATCAAGTCGGTTCTGCCTCGGCGGTGCCGTTTTCCGTGCTAGCGACAGATATTCTCCCTGACTTACACCTCACAGGTGCAGGTTCGGGAGGGCAGTTCTTCCCCCGGTGGACCTGGGAGCCCGTCAAATCTACTGAGGGCGAACTTAACTTCAGCCATACTGAAGAGACTTCGATGAGCGATTCAGACACCGCCGAGGAGGTACTAAACGGCTACCGTAGGGTGGATAACATCACAGACGAGATCCACACTCTCTATCGTGAGTCCCTGGGGCAGGATGTCACCAAGGACGACATTTTCTACTTCGTTTACGGACAACTTCATGTTCCTGCCTACCGGGAGACTTACGCCGCGGACTTGAAGAAGATGCTCCCCCACATCGAGACCCCGACCGACCCGGCGCGCTTCACCCAGCTCGCCCAGGCCGGTAAGCAACTGATGGATTTGCACATCAACTACGAGGCCATCGAGCCGTGGCCCGTGAACATCGAGTTCAAAGCAGGTGCAGACCCAGATGATCGTGAGACCTGGCGGGTGACCAAACTCAGGTGGGCCAAGGTCCGCGACCCGGAAACAAAGAAGCTGGTAGAGGACCGGACCACAATGATCTACAACTCAAAAATCACCATCACCGATGTCCCCCTGGAAGCCGACGAATACATGCTCGGTTCCCGCTCGGCGCTGGCGTGGATTATCGATCGATACCAGGTCAAGAAGGATAAGGTCTCTGGCATTGTCAACGACCCCAACGACTGGGCTGATGAGGTCGACAATCCCCGCTACATCGTTGACCTGATCGGCAAGGTCACTCGCGTGGCCGTCGAGACCACTCGTATCGTGAAATCCATTGACAGCAGGGCATAGTGGGGCTGGTTACAGAGGTTAGTGACTGGTCCTTTACTCCATAAGCCCACAACGAAGAGTTCTCTCTAATGGCTCCTGGCAGCGGTTCTCAAGATGGTGATGGTCCCCAAGATTACGAGTTCCTGCCGTTCTCAGAAGGTGAGGAGACACGGTTTAGGTAGCAGTGCAGGCATCCAATAGGTAGCGTCTGCGAAGGTGGTGGTAAATTATCTTCCGACATTTATTTAACATTCTGTTCCGGAGGCTTCACCCTTTTGCGAAAGTCAGTTTCCCGCGCGCTCGTCGCCGGTGTCATCACTCTGTCTCTCACCACTCCCGTCGCTCTTACCCAGGACTCTGGATCATTCGGCTCCTCGGGCAGTTCCGCCCAGGACTTCATTGCGTTCTCCTCGGGGAATCCCGATGTCAGTGGCAGCTCCCTTGATGGTCTGTTGAGTTCGATGTCCCTGCTGGGTTCTTCCCAGGCTCCCCTGCCCGGAGCGCTGACCAGTAGTGACGATGCCTACCCATTCCCGACGGATCCGACGATTGTGGAGGCGGAGATCGTCGGCAAGCAGGACCAGGGTGATCGCGCACCCCGCCTGGAGAAATGGACGGTGGCCTCCCCCTCCATGCAGCGCAATGTGGATGTACAGATCATGCGCTCGGTGGATGCGGGTGCTCCCGCGCCGATGCTCTATATGTTGGATGGCATCGGTGGCAATAAGAGTTCCTCCGGGTGGATCAACCACGGGGAGGGTCCGAAGGTGTTCGGTGATCAGAATGTCACCGTGGTCATGCCACTGGGTGCTGCCGCCTCCATGTACTCCGACTGGCTGGAGGAGGACCCCGCCCTGGGGCGGATGATGTGGGAGACGTTCATCGTGGAGGAACTCGCTCCCCTGCTGGAGGCCGAGGAGGAGTTGAACTTCAACGGTCACCGCGGTATCGGTGGGTTGTCGATGGGCGCGACCGGGGCGGTACACCTGGCCAACACCAACCCTGATTTCTTTGATGCGGTCATCGGTATCTCCGGGTGCTATTCCACCCTGGACCCGATCGGGCAGGCCACCGTGTCGCTGATTGTGAAGTCGCGCGCCGGTGATGTGGAGAACATGTGGGGTCCGGTGGGGTCAAAGACCTGGCAGGACCACGATGTGGTGTCCAACCCGGAGGGGTTGCGGGATATGGCCGTCTACCTGTCGGCAGCCAATGGTGTGGTCGATGAGATCGACCGCGAGGACTTCGCCGATAAACCGTTCTATGAGCTGCTGGCCGGCACGGTCCTGGAACGTGGCGTGCTCAGCTGCACCGAGTCCCTGGATGAATCCATGCGTGCTGCCGGCATGGATCACCACATCGTGGACTATAAGGGTGCCGGTGTGCATAACTGGCGCAACTACAATGAGCAGCTCCAACCCGGTTGGGACGCTGTCAAGGATGCCCTCTACTAGGTCGATCCCAGTCACTCAACCGATAGCACTACTGGACACGCACTCCCAGCTCCCGATGGAGACGGGAGTGCGTTTCCTATCTACGTCCCCGTCTGCCCTACGATAAATCTTCTGCAATCGTTTCCCCGATCACGAAAGACAACCACCGACATGACAGAGAAATTGGCGCGCGGAACGCAACCGGATCCCGCGCCGGGCACCACCGACCCTCACCGTACAGATAACGGTGACCACGGTGGGGGTCTCAAGCGAGGTCTGAGCAATCGGCATCTACAGCTGATCGCGATCGGTGGTGCGATCGGAACCGGTCTGTTCATGGGTGCGGGTAAAACCATCTCCCTGGCCGGCCCCTCGGTGATCCTGGTGTACGCGATCATCGGGTTCATGCTCTTCTTCGTCATGCGGGCGATGGGTGAGCTGCTGTTATCCAACCTCAACTACAAGTCACTGCGGGATGCCGTCTCCGACATCCTGGGCCCCGGGGCCGGGTTTGTCACCGGGTGGACGTACTGGTTCTGCTGGATTGTCACGGGCATGGCCGATCTGGTGGCCATCACCGGGTATGTGCAGTACTGGTGGAGCGGGGTGCCGCTGTGGCTACCGGGTGCCGGTGCCATCCTCCTGCTGTTCGTGCTCAACCTCGCTGCGGTGCGTCTGTTCGGTGAGATGGAGTTCTGGTTCGCCATTATCAAGATCCTGGCCATTGTCGCGCTAATTTTCACCGGACTGGTCATGGTGGTCAGCCACTTCGAATCCCCGGACGGGTCGGTGGCGCAGTTCTCCAACCTGGTGGAACACGGTGGGTTCTTCCCCAACGGTCTCACCGGGTTCCTCGCCGGGTTCCAGATCGCGATCTTCGCCTTCGTCGGCATCGAGCTGGCCGGTACCGCCGCCGCAGAGACCGAGGACCCGGTGCGCACGCTACCGCGGGCCATCAACTCCATCCCGGTGCGCATCGTCGTGTTCTATGTGCTCTCCCTGGCGGTGATCATGATGGTCATCCCCTGGGATCGTGTGCACACCAACAGCAGCCCGTTTGTGCAGATGTTCGCGCTGGCCGGTCTGCCGGCCGCGGCGGGCATCATCAACTTCGTGGTGCTCACCTCCGCGGCATCCTCCGCCAACAGTGGTATCTTCTCCACCTCACGTATGCTCTTCGGCCTGTCACTGGAGGGCGCGGCACCGAGGCGGTGGGCGAAGCTGTCGGCCAACCAAGTGCCGGCACGGGGACTGCTGTTTTCCATTGTCTGCCTGATCCCCGGTGTGGCCGTGATGTACGCCGGGTCCAGCATCATCGAAGCCTTCACCCTGATCACCACGGTGTCCTCGGTGCTGTTCATGGTGGTGTGGGCCTATATCCTCGTCGCCTACATCGTCTACCGCCGCCGTAACCCCCAGCTGCATGCGGCATCGGTGTTCAAGATGCCCGGTGGAGTTGTCATGGCCGTGGTGGTGCTGGTCTTCTTCGCCGGCATGGTAGGTGTACTGACACTGGAGAACGACACCCGCTCCGCACTGCTGGCCACCCCGGTGTGGTTCCTCATCCTCGGTGCGGGCTGGTGGTTCACCGGTGGCGCCCGGGGTGCGGCGAGCCGATCCCAGCTGACCACGCCAATCAAGACGGATTCCTAACCGCCACTCCCCGACCCCGCCGCTCCCCTGCGGCGGGGTCGGACCTGTTTCCACCCCCAGCGGAGTGCCCCCTTGCTGTCACCCGCGGTGAGGAAATAGGGTGGTTTCAACAGAATGTAAACGTTTACATCAATCGTTTGCACACACCAGGCGAAGCGGGGTGACCACCATGGCAGCAGAACACAGCCGTCCCACACTGAGGGACGTCGCCCACCGCGCCGGTGTCTCCATCGCCACCGCCTCCCGCGCCATGGCGGACAACCCCGCGGTGGCGACCACCACCCGCGCACGCATCCAGGCCCTGGCTGCTGATCTCGGGTACCGACCCAACGCCCAGGCGCGTGCCCTGCAGAGCTCACGGAGTAACACCATCGGCATCGTGGTGCCCAGCCTGCTCAACCCCTATTTCGCCACCATGGTCACCGCCGTGCAGAATGCCGCCAAGGGTGCGGGGTTGGCCACCATCATCACCAACACAGATGAGAACCCCGAGACCATGGCCGCCTCCCTGACCTTCCTGGCCAGCCACGGCGTGGACGGCATCATCTGCGTTCCCGATGAACACTGTGCGGAACAACTGAACCACCTACACGACCAGGGCATCCCCCTGGTCCTCATTGACCGGGAGCTCGCCGGATCCCCCATCCCCACCGTCATCTCCGATCCGCAACCCGGCATGGATGCTGCCGTGTCCCTGCTGGTGGAGCACCACGCCCTACCGATCGGCTATCTCTCCGGACCGATGAGCACCTCCACGGGACGTGCCCGCCTGGAGGCCTTCCAGCGGGCCTGCCGGAACCACGACCTGGAACCACAGCTGGTCTTCCGCGGCGGGTTCGAACAGGAGCAGGGTTTCGAGGGGGCCACCCACCTGCTGGACCACGGGGCTCGCACCCTGTTCGCCGGGGACACCATGATGACCATTGGGGTGCTGGAGGCCTGCCACCGGGCGGGCCTGAGCATCGGTGAGGACATCAGCGTCATCGGCTTCGACAGCCACCCACTGTTCACTCTGCAACCACGGCCCCTGACGGTCATCGACCAGCAGGTGGACTCCATGGCCCGCCAGGCCTTCACCGTCCTGCATGGGCTGCTGGCGGGCACCGAACCCATCCAGCCCACCCGGACAGACCTTGTCACACCCACCATCCTCATCCAGGGTGACTCCCTCATGAAAGGCTCCCACCCATGACTAACCGACCTGCTTCCATTGTTGTTGTCGGATCCATCAACGCGGATCTGACCACCACGGTCCACCGCCACCCCAACCCCGGCGAAACCCTGCTGGGTGGCGGTGGTGAGATCAGCGCCGGCGGCAAGGGCGCTAACCAGGCCGTGGCCGCCGCCCAACTCGGCGCGGAGGTCCACATGGTGGGCGCGGTCGGTTCCGACACCATGGCCGACTCCGCCCTGATCCACATGCGCGCCTCCGGTGCCGACATGTCCGCAGTCCACACCGTCGACGGCCCCACCGGTCTGGCCGTGATCACCGTGGCCGATGATGGCGAGAACACCATCATCGTGGTGCCCGGCGCGAACGCCAGCGTGGATGCTGCCTATGTTGACCAGCATGCCCGGCTCATCGAACAGGCCGGCATCGTCCTGCTCCAGGGGGAGATCCCCGCCGATGGTTTCAACCGCGCAGTGGACCTGGCGCAGGGTCGGGTGGTGATCAACCTCGCTCCCGTAGTTCCGGTCGGCCATGAGCAGCTGCGCCAGGCCGATCCCCTCCTGGTCAATGAGCACGAGGGTGCGCTGGTGCTCGAGATGCTCGGCGCCCCCACCACCGAAACCGATCCGACCACCCTGGTGGCAGCCCTGCTGGGGCAGGGTTTTGCCACGGTGGTTATGACCCTCGGTGCCGATGGCGCCCTGGTCGGCGACGCCGAGGGCCTCACCGCGATCCCCACCCCCACCGTTGAGGCGGTGGACACCACCGGCAGTGGCGATGCGTTCGCGGGTGCGCTCGTCGCAAAGCTCGCCGACGGCCACTCCCTGGTGGATGCCGCACGCTTCGCTGCCCGCGTCGGTGCGTTCGCGGCCACCCGCCGCGGCGCGCAGGCCTCCTACCCCACGCTTGTCGACGACCTACCCACTGTCACCCATTAACTCCCCCACCGAAACGAGAGTAACCATGTCAACTACCCTCGAGCCGAGGAAAGCCCCGGCCGCTGCGGTCATCCCCCTGATGATCGCCCTGCTGGTGGCGGTGTTCGCCTTCCAGCTCAACGCATCCATGCTGGCTCCGGCCCTGGCCACCATGGAGGTCGAACTGGACGCGACCCCCGCCCAGATCGGCATGACCCAGACCGCGTTCTTCACCGCGGCCGCCCTGTTTTCCCTGTTCCTGCCACGCTGGGGTGACCTCATTGGTCGCCGCAAAGTGCTGATCGGCATGATGGTTGTCACCGGCATCGGTTGTCTTGTCGCAGCCCTGGCACCGAATGTCGCCGTGTTGTTCCTCGGACGTCTGATCCAGGGTGTGGCCGGCCCCACCGTGCCGCTGTGTCTGATCATCCTGCGCCAGCATGTGCCCAATGAGAAGCAGTATGCCCTGCTGCTGG
The DNA here is from genome assembly GCF_014837045.1 of Corynebacterium gallinarum. Lineage (GTDB taxonomy): Bacteria > Actinomycetota > Actinomycetes > Mycobacteriales > Mycobacteriaceae > Corynebacterium > Corynebacterium gallinarum. The sequence continues at coordinate 77,995 of NZ_JACSPR010000010.1, read as the reverse complement.
GTATTGTCACCTCCGTCAACGGTGGTATCGGTGGCGTGGATGCCCTCGCCGGTGGCTGGCTGGCCGAGACCTTCGGTTTCCGTTCCATCTTCTGGGTCATGGCCGTGTTCTGTGTGGCCGCCGCCCTGGCCCTGCCCTTCGGTGTGAAGGAATCCACCGCCGAGGTCACCCCGAAGATGGACTGGCTCGGTGTGCTGCCACTTGCCGTGTCCATCGGTGCGCTGCTGACCGCCTTCAACGAGGCCGGCAAGCTTGCCGACGCCAACTGGTTCCTCGTCATCGCCCTGTTCATCATCGGCATCATCGGTGTGGTCGTCTTCTACAACATTGAAAAACGGGTGAAGAACCCCCTGGTCAGCATCGAGTACCTCGGCCAGCGCCGCACCTGGGCGCTGCTGTTGACCACCCTGCTGACCATGACCGGTGTCTTTGCCGTCATGAACGGCCTGCTGCCCAACCTCGCGCAGGATGCCACCCATGGTGCCGGCATGTCTGCCGGTGTGGTGTCCTGGTGGACCCTGACCCCGTATGCCCTGGCCGGTCTGGTCTTCGGCCCCGTCGCCGGTATTCTCGCCGGTAAATTCGGCTACAAGATCGTCCTGCAGATCGGTATCGCCGCCACCATCATCGGTGTCGCCGGTGCCACTTTCCTGGTGGGCAGCACCTCCAACCTGGCGTACCTGGGGATCTCCATCTTCGTCGGTATCACCTACGCCGGTATCGCCAACATCATGCTCAACGGCCTGGGTATCGTCCTCTCCCCTGCCAATAACCAGGGTTACCTGCCGGGCATGAACGCCGGCGCCTTCAACCTCGGTGCGGGTATCTCCTTTGCCATCCTCTTCGCAGTGGCCACCAGCTTCGGTGACAGCAACGGTGGTTACGCCGCCGGCATGTGGGCCGGTGTGATCATCCTGGTGATGGCGTTCCTGTGCTCCCTGCTCATCCCGCGCCCGGAATCCATCACCGATACTGTGGCGGCCAGGAACCTGGCTGCCAACACCCCAGACACCGCCACCGTGGGCAACTAACCCCGCGTTGAGAATAGGAGTTTCACCATGACCACCAAGATCATCCTCGACTGCGATCCAGGACACGATGATGCCGTAGCCATGCTGCTCGCCCACGGCAACCCCGAGATCGAGCTGCTCGGGATCACCACCGTCGGCGGTAACCAGACCCTGGAGAAGGTCACCCACAATGCGCAGGTGGTGGCCACCATCGCCGGTATCGACGTCCCCATCTACGCAGGTGTCACCCGCCCCCTGGTCCGCCCCGTCGAGGTTGCCGAGGACATCCACGGTGACACCGGCATGGAGATCCACAACTATGAGCTGCCCGAGCCGACCGTGCAGGTCCAGGACACCCACGCGGTGGATTTCATCATCGACACCATCATGTCGCATGAGCCCGGCACCGTTGCACTCGTACCCACCGGTGCGCTGACCAACATCGCCCTGGCGGTACGCAAGGAACCACGCATCGCCGAGCGCGTCAAGGAGGTCGTGCTCATGGGCGGTGGTTACCACGTGGGCAACTGGACCGCCGTTGCAGAATTCAACATCAAGATCGACCCAGAGGCCGCCCACATCGTCTTCAACGAGAAGTGGCCACTGACCATGGTCGGCCTGGACCTCACCCACCAGGCCCTGGCCACCCCGGAGATCGAGAAGAAATTCGCCGCCCTGGGCACCGAGACCGGTGACTTCGTGGTCGCGCTTTTCGACGCCTTCCGCAAGAACTACCAGGACGCCCAGGGCTTTGATGACCCACCGGTGCACGACCCCTGCGCGGTGGCCTACCTCATCGACCGTGAGGTGTTCACCACCCGCAAGACGCCCCTGGATGTGGAACTGTACGGCGCACTGACCACCGGTATGACCGTCGCTGATTTCCGCGCCCCAGCCCCGGACGACTGCACCACCCAGGTGGCCGTGGACCTGGACTTCGATAAGTTCTGGAACATGGTCGTCGATGCGGTAAAGCGCATCGGTTAGAATCACCGCTGACTCACATTAGGAGCGCACCCACACCGGGAGATGGTGGGGGTGCGCTTTTTCAGCTTCCCCAGCGCCCTGAGTAACCACCTCGTTCGCCACTGCGTTCGAGGGTTGTTCCTGTTCTCAGCCTCCGTGTCCCTGGTGCATGTTTCAATGAGGACTACGAAGCCATCTGACCCTGGAAGTAGTTCGCTGCCATGACCATCACGATCACCACCGAGTTTGAATCCGCTCTTGAATCCATCCGTGCCGGGCGACATGTTCTGATTACCGGCAAAGCCGGAACAGGAAAATCAACGCTGTTGCGGACGTACCTGGAATCCCTCACTGATGAAAATGTCCTCGTTACCGCACCCACCGGTGTTGCGGCCTTGAATATCGACGGATTCACCATTCACCGTTCCTTTGGGTTCCGCCCGGGCATGTTTCCCGACGATCTGAAACCGGGTGGTTCCTGGGGACCGGGCAAACAGATCACCGATGTACTCAAGACAATGGATATCCTGGTGATCGATGAAATCTCCATGGTCCGCGCTGATCTCTTCGACATGGTCGATGTTGCCCTGCGGCGTATCCGCAAAAATGAAACACCTTTCGGTGGTGTGCAGTTGGTTCTGGTGGGGGACCTCCTTCAGCTGCCACCGGTAGTGACCACTCATGAGAAATCCCTGTTCAGTTCTCGATGGGAGACCCCTTATTTCTTTTCAGCACACTGTTATAAGGAATTATCGCTTACCAATATCACGCTGACCACGGTATGGCGCCAAACCGATGATGACTTCATCGAGGTGTTGAACCAGGTCCGCGAAGGCAGCGTGGGAGAGGCTGCCCTGGAAGTTCTGAATAAACGGGTAGATCCCACCTTCCGCGCCCCGGATGACTGGGTAACACTCGCCTCTCACCGTCGCACTGTAGAAAAAATCAATCATGACCGCCTGAATGACTTGGACAATCCCCGATTCACCTCAGTGGCTGAGCATGTGGGAGAAACCGACAGCAACTCCTTCAGCGGTTCAGAAGAACTCCACTATGCCGTGGGGGCTCGCATCATGACCATCATCAATGATCCTGCTGGCCTATTTGTCAACGGTAGTTTCGGAACAGTGGTTTCCGCCTCGGCAGACACCATCGGTGTCCGCCTGGATCATAATGATGAAGTGGTCATGCTGGGTAAGCACACCTGGGAGATAAAGCGACCATCGATAAATGCAGGTGTGTTGTCCAGCGATATGGTTGGATCCATCACGCAATTTCCCGTCATCCTCGCCTGGGCGATCACCATCCATAAGTCGCAAGGCAAGACCATTCCAAAGCTTTTCATCAACCTAACTGGCGGCACCACCACCGACGGGCAGTTTTATGTTGCCCTCTCTCGTGGCGTAGACCTGGACAATCTTCGATTCAGTACACCAGTGGAACACCGCCACATCCGTGCGAATAACAGCCTGGTTCGCATGATCCGGCGCGAAATCACGCCCGCCACTTCAACATCCAGGTTGGTGTTTCTCTCAGTTGATGGAGTTAACTTCGGTATCAGCGATCATATCGCCCGGGTCCACGCCATCATTGTGGATAACGGCGTGGAAGTGGCTAATTTCGGCTCCTGGATCAACCCCATGTCGGACCTCGGGGAATTCGGAAAGGTGAATCGGGTCCCCTCCGGTGGATTGAGCATGGCACCGGCACTGGGAGACTTCTGGCCGTTACTACTCAGGCAGGCTGCTGGTGGAATAGTCATCGGTGATCGACTACCTATGCTTGAACGTGCCGTCCGCCACCAGGAAAAGGGGTTGGATCTGGCGCTAGGAACCGGATACGACATATCGGAATTTAATGTAGAACCGAGAGGCTCCGATGTTGTCACCCGTTGTCAGGATATGGTGGCTTCCTATTTCCGTGCCCCTTTCCACATCACTCACGGGCAGGTGGTGCCGGATGCCCCACAGGAAACCGAAGGGGCTGTCTTCATTCCGAGCTGGGGGCAACCAAATCCGATGAAACTGGATCCCGCACGCGCCACTGATTCCGATAATGCGTGGGCCGCTTTTTCCGGAGGCCACATAAACTCTCTGGACACCGCTGAGCTGGAAGAGACCGCGGAGCTTTTATCTGCTTGGGCAGTCTCACGCGGATTCTGGACCCTGAAACAATATGAAGACGTTCAACAGCGTGCCCGACGGGCTGGCCTGACCTCGGTAGATATCAACCCACCGCTTGAGGATGAACACAGTGTTCCCGACCTCCTGGTTCCAGGGACGCGGGTAGCCTTCACCGGTAGGAATGAACTTCTGGGAGGGCCCGCAGATGATGACAGGCTCCGCCAGATCTGTCAGGACCGACAACTGGAATACAAGACTGGGGTATCCAAAACCAGGTGCGATGTCCTGATTGCAGGTGATCCCGCATCCATGTCTAGAAAGGCACAAAATGCCCGCGAATACGGCAAACCTATCATCTCGCAGGCAGATTTCGAGGAATGGTACGACCACGGCCCCTTCAGAACAGCACCACCACAGGTAATTGCCCCAGAGAATTCAGTAATTGTCGTTCCAGAACCTATTTCCGACCCCCTGATTTCACACACCACACGAGAGGAAGAGACAGTCTGCGCTGGGGAGCCCGCTTCCCACCGCCCCTCCATGGAGTGGGTTTCACCATGGGAATTTTTCACAAGTGGAACACGGGTGGCATTCCGGGGTTCCACACTCATTGATGGCCAACTCTACCCCCATGGCGAGGCACTCCAGGCGCTGTGTGCCTCACTGGGATTGGACTACAAACAAGCGGTAACCAAGACACGGTCCGATGTTTTGGTCACGGATGACCCCGAAGCCGACGATGGCAAGATGGCTTTGGCAATCCGGTACCGGAAACCATTGATGAGTCAGAAAGACTTCAGTGCATGGGCACTGGAAAGACTTGCTGAGGGGAAATCCGACGCCACATTGGCACCTGCTGTTGATGAACACCCCCTGGCGAGCGAAGAGGTGACCTCTGAGGATGATCATCAGCAGATACTGATCACTCCTCCCGACGTTCCTGTTCAGGATCACCAGGCACCTTCACCATTTGAAGTAGCTCCTCCCTCAGGTGCGGTAGCGGATCCGACTCCACAGGAGCTGATGAATCGCGCCGTAGAGCATCAACTGCAGATGTCCCAGGCATCAATGAGCCCCCAACCCGTTGCCTCACCGGTTTCTCTTCCTGAACCTCGTGATCAAACTACCCCTCCCCGGAACAAGGCGGCTGCCCGTTTCAAGAAATGGAGTATCGCCACCTTGGCCACCTTCGGGGTGAGCAACATCTTGGGCCTGATCGGGTTAATCCCCGTTGCTGCTATAGGAATTCTCGTGTCCTTCTTCATGACCCTTGCTGTGATGGTGTTCGGCGTTCAGGCGTTGGCACAGAAAAAGAGGAAGAAGTAAACACATAGGGTGAGGTGGGCGTCGATAAGCTCACGTCCTCTCCAGGAAGGCGCGCAGATTGCGCTCGGCCTCGCGGTAGGTGCGCGCGTTGAGTGTGTGGCACTGGTCGAAAAGCTTGAATACCCGGGGGTCGATGTAGGAGTTCCTGGCTATCGTCGGGGTGTTCTGCAGATGCTCGGCGACCTCCTCCACCGCCTGGGTGGGTGTGGAACCGCGGGCCAGGGCGCGGGCAGCGATGACGGTGGCGTGCCAGGTGCGGAAATCCTTGGCGGTCATCTCCACGCCGGTGACCTCCCGCAGGAAATCATTGACCATCCCGGAGGTCAACGGGTGCCAGTCACTCCCCTGCCTCCAGGCCAGTACCGGTTGTGTCCCGGGACGGTCAAGCAGTGGTTGCAGGGCCTCCACCAGGTTCTTGTTGGTGATCTCGGTGTCCACTGTCTGACCTGACTTGGCGGGGAAACACAGTCGCACCGTGGAGCCATCACACTGCACATGTTTGATGAGCATGGTGGTCAGCCCATAGGAGCCGTTCTGCAGGGCATAGGCCTCATTACCCACCCGGATGGCCCCCAGATCAAGCAGACGAAAGGCGATGGCCAGGATTTTATCACGGTCCCCATCCTCCCTGCGTAGCAGGCGGGTGACCCGGGCACGGGCGGTGGGCAGGGCATCCCCGACCTCCAGTGTGCGGTTGAACTTCACCTCATCCTGGTGGATGCGCCACTGTGGGTGGTAGATGTACTGGGTGCGTCCGGCATCATCGTCACCGGTGGCCTGGATATGTCCGCGGGGGTCGGTGCAGATCCACACGTTTGTCCACGCCGGTGGAATGGCCAGGGATTTGAGGTGATCGATGAGGGCTGCATCGGTGATCTTCTTCCCATCGGGCCCCGAATAGGAAAATCCTCTGCCGTACCGTCTCCTGGTAATACCGGGTTCGCTCAGATCACACTGGATCAGCGCAACAGCTTCCATGAGGGAATTTTACCCTCAACGACGTTCCGCAGTGGTGCCACTTTACCCACCTCCGCCATATCCGGAACACCCCGCCCCATCTTGTCCACTATGGTCAGGGGATAGACCTGTTGAGCAGGCCGGAAACCTGTTTCCGCCAGCCCCGGATGAAATGAGATGAGTGATGGTTTCAGTGAACACAGCCCGTCCATCCCGTTCCGCCCTACAGATACTCTCTGCACTCGGGGCGCTGGTCCTGGTTGCCATCATCATCTGGCTTGATATCTCCACCACCATCTGGCAGGAGATGGTGATCCTCGCCGGTCTGGCTGCCGGCCTCGTCTCATTTCTGCTCACCACGGTGTTTGTCAACCGTTTCCACCAGCGTCAGTTGGAGGCGCGGTGGGCACCTGTCACCCACATGGCGTTGACCTCAATACTCCATCGCCTCGCCGATGAACGGCGCAGCGACCTCAGCCGCGGTGAGATTGCGCCCCGAACCCTCAGTGCCCCCACCGTGGAGGACTCCCCCAGCCTCCGGCGGGAACTGGAGAAACTGCGGCAACAGGTACTCAAGGAGCAGAACCACCTCACCTCGATACTGGGCACGTGGTCGGAGTTTCTCACCTCCACGGGTGATAACACCGATGTTTTGCGTTCCACCGCTGAGCTGGCCCTCCAGCTGGAACAGGTACGCGACGCAGCCCTGGAAGCAGAACGGCACCTTGGTGCTGCGGCCTCGACCGATCAGGTCCGGGCCGCCCTGGCTGATCTGTCCAGCCAGATCTCGTCCTGTAATCACCGCCATGCCCAAGTCATTGACGCCCTACAAACCCGACTGGCAGCACATTCGGTCCACCATGCATACCGCTGAACTGCGGGTATGTCCAGGGGAATGGACAATCTGATCGGGATGTCGTTGCATGACCCGGCACCTGTACCTAGGGTGGGCACATGACAGATACACAGAAGTACACCGTGTCCCGAACCATCAACGCCTCCATCAACCAGGTGTGGGATGTGCTCTCCAACCCGGAGCGTCACAAGGAGTTCGATTCCTCCGGGCGTGTGCGCTCCGATGAGAAGTCCAACCGCATCCAGGCCACCGGCGAGGTGTTCACCATGAACATGGAGGGCCCCAACGGCACGTACAAGACCGACAACCACGTGGTCGGTTACAACGAGCACAAGCTGCTGGCGTGGGCCACCGCACCGACCGGCCAGGATCCCCAGGGTTGGCAGTGGGTGTGGGAGCTCAACTCCACCGATGCCGACACCACCGAGGTGTCCCTGACCTACGACTGGTCGAAGGTCAGCGATGAGGTGCAGAAGAAGTTCAATCCCCCACTGCTGGATGAGAAGGAACTCGAGGACTCCCTGGCCAACCTGGCCGCTGCGGTTGAGTAACCCTCAGTAGATAACACCGGCCGGTACCCACTTTCCATGAAAGGGGTACCGGCCGGTGTCATGCTGTCTGCCCCTCGCGCCCCGGGCACTACTAACCGGCGACGATCACCGTCGCGAGCACCGCGACGCATCCCAGTAGCAACACCGGGATCTCGGCTATCCCCAGGCGGCGTGCAGTCCACTCCGCGCCCTGCCGTGCGGCCATGGGGATGTACATTGCACGAAACAGTGCCACGAGCAGCGTGGACACCATGAGGATGCCGGTCACCCAGCCCACACCCACCGCCAGGGCCATGACCCAGATGATGAGCACCGCCACAGCGTGATAGGTGATGGAACCGGCCAGGTACCGGGGGTTGTCGCGTTCCCGGATCATGGACTTGACAAACGGGATGGTCCCGGAGAAATACACCGCCAGGAACACCATGGAGGCCCATGCCGCCACACCCACCTCCCCGGAGGCGGACCCCACGGAGGTCAGCGCCGGGAAGAGCAGGGCGGATGCCACGGTGGTGGACACCCCGGACAGAGTGGACCGGCTGCGTCCCCGGATGGTCTCCCCCACCGCGATCACCACCAGGGGTGCGAAGGGGATGGCCCACCAGATCAGGCCAGGTTGCAGAAGTAGTGCCACCGCGATGCCCAGCAGGCTGACCGCGCCATAGACATACACCGGCTGCAGGTACCTCGCGCGTCGCCGGGGGTTGCGGGCACGGGCGGCCAGACCGAAGGCGAAGAAGGCGAAATAGCCGAAGAACCAGGCCACCAGCACAGCCAGAAGAACAATGAGACGGCTGGTGGGTGCCCCGGTACGCGCAAACATCACCAGGCCGGAGATCAGGCCCAGGACCGCGGGGCTGATGAGCATCGCCCAGGCGCCGTGTTGGTTGGGCACCCAGGGGGAGATACCTTTCCTGCGGGGCTTTCGGGGCCGGTCCGCAGGGGTCGGACGCTTCATGGATGTGGTCATGCCATTTACCCTATATCAAACTAAAGTATGATTCCGGGCAAATGGCATCAGTGAGATTGGTTAAACCTTTCAACCCTCCGACATGCCCCGGCTATGACTGTTTGGTCAGTTCACTTTCCAGGTGCTGCTGCAGTGGCTGGCCGACCGCACCCATGGCGAACTGTGCGCTCAACCCGGAGCGGTCGGCGGTGAAGGTGTAGGTACGTGCGGTGGTGCCCACGCGCTTGGCGCTGCCGGAGTTGGCCACGGTGGAACGGATGAAGTCGAAGACAAGCGTCTCACCCTCCTCGCGCACCGTCCCCTCGAGCAGCTCTGTCTGGCCCATGGGTTGGGCGAGGATGAATTCCGCCCGGCCGTCATCGAGGATGCGCAGGAAACCGAGTTCGGTGTGCAGGGGGCCGTTGGGCCCCATGGTCTTCTGCTCATAGCGGAAGAAGGGCTTGCCCGGGATCGTGGAGAAGATCAGCGTCTCGTCGTAGGAGAAATCCTCGATCGTGGGATAGAAACCGTGGCCCTTCCCGGTCCAGGTGCCGGTGAGGAAGCCATAGGGTGCGATGTTGGGATGAAGGTCCATACCCGTCGAGCGTAGTGGAATGGGGCGGGTCGGGCGTCGAAAAGCATCCGTTCTACGCGCGCACCCACTTACCGTCCCGGTAGGTGGCCAGGCCGCGGTCGGCGAAGGCCTCCAGCCAGCCCTCCATGGGCCAGAAACCCCAGATGGAGTGGAATCGGGTGGCGTTGGTGAGGATGTCATCGAGGTGTTCCACCGGTGGCGAGGACACCGGGTGCCACTGGTGGTAGGCGTGTGCGCCACCCACCCAGCGCATTCTCCGGCCCTTGGCGCGCAGGCGGTGGGCGAAGTCGGTGTCCTCCCCGCCGTAGCCGACATACCCCTCATCGAACCCGCCACTATCGGCCCAGGTGGCGGCGGATACCGCAAACGACAGTGACCAGAACAGGTTCCATTCGGCGTCACTGCCCGGCCGGGTCTCCCCCGCCGGTGGATTGGGGCGCGCCGGGTGCGGATCGGTCAGGCCGGTCAGCTCGTCCAGTTGGTATCCACCCGGGCCCGGCGCGTCCAGGTAGGTCACGGGGCCGCACAGCACCTCGTCGGGGAATTGTGTGGCCGCGGAGACATACCGGGCCACCAGGTCCGGGCCGGGGATGCAGTCGGCGTCGAGGAAGATGAGCAGCTCCACCCCATCCGCGAGCGCGGTCCGGGCGACCTCGTTGCGGGCGCGTGCGAGGTTGCGGTCCACGCCCAGATGCCCCCGGTAGTGGGGTGTGCCGGGTGCGAAACGCTCCAACCCGGCTTTCTGCATGTCCACATGCTGCTGGCGGTTGTCATCCGCCATGGTCACGACAACGTATTTCACCTGTGTCCTATCTCCTGTACCGTGCGGCGACCGATTCAATCACCTGTGCGGCCCTTGCCGCTGCGCCCTCCACCTGCCAGAGGTGCCAGTTGGCGGCGCGTTTCCTGGCCTCCTCGAACAGCTGGGGCCACTGCCCCGGATCGGGAAAGTCGCGCAGGACCACAGCCAACCCGGCGCGGTCGAGATGCTGGGCGGTGGCGTCCTGTTCCCCGAAGGGGCGTTCCTGCGGGAAGATGACCGCGGGTGCACGTGCCACGGCGAGGTCGGCCACGGAGTTCTGCCCGGCGGCTGCAATCACCGCGGAGGCCGACCGCAGGTACGGCATGGGGTTCTCCACGCGCGCGTCCCCGCCGAGCACCGTGGCAGGTGGCCACTGGTATTTATCGAAGTCATCGCCCCCGGCTCCCCGGAGGATGATCACGTTCTCGCCCGTATCCCCGGCGTGAGGGAGGGACTCACCCATAGCCTCCCCCGCCTCATCCTCGAACCGTGAGATCCCACCGACGGTGTGAATCTTGTTCTCATAACCGATGAGACTGGCCGGCACCGGCACCCAGTCGGGCCAGGCCGCGATGATGGCATCAGCCTGGAGGTAGGACACCTGGTGGGGTCGGTCGTGGCGAAAACCCGGCATGGCGATCGTGACCACGGGGATACCCATGAGGCGGACAAAGATCGCGATATCCACGGAGCAGTCCACATAGAACACGGACGGGTGGTGTGTGGCGATCCATTCGGCGATGATCGCCAGGCGCTCCGTGTGCCCGGGAACTCCGATCGGTGCCCAGTGGACGGTGTCGTTGGCGGTCTCGTCCCTGGCCGATGCACGGATGGGTTCGGTGTCGTCGGGCAGGATGATGTCAGCACCGGGGGCTGAAGAGAACACCACGGAGTCATCCTGCAGGTGCTTCTGGATGGCCCGCACCCGGTGGAGGTGCCCGCTGCCGGCGTGGTGGGCATACATTCCGATCATGAGTAGATTTCCTGTCTGACGGTGTCGGAGGTGCCCGCGACCTGGCGGTACACCTCCAGATAGCGATCGAGAAAATTCCCGATGCTGTAGTTGTCCCGCGCAAAGCGTGCCACCTGTGCACGGGAGATACGTGAAGAGCCCCGGATGGCCCGGGCGAGAGCGGTGACATCATCGGCCGGCACAGCCGGACATGGGGAGGCGCGCAGCACGTCGGCCATTCCACCACGGGCAAACGCCGCCACGGGTGTGCCGCAGGCCATCGCCTCCACGCTGACCAGGCCAAAGGGTTCATCCCAGACCGGGGTGATCACAGCAACCCGGGCATGCCGGACATGGTCGGCCAGCTGCTGGTGGGTCAGGGGGCCGGCCCACTGGATATCCCCGCCCAGCCGTGGTGCGACCTCCTTCTCGAAGTAGTCGGGGTTGGCACGCCGGCCGATGAGGGTGAGGGGGACACCGGAGCGTCGACAGGCATCAATGGCCAGGTGGGGTGCCTTCTCCGGGACGAGGCGCCCGAACCACACGGCATTGTCCCCACCCGGCCCGACGCGCCAGACATCCATGTCCACCGCATTGGGGATCACGCGGGTGCCGGGCAGGTCCCAGCTGCGTGCCGTGTGGTGGCTGACGGCGGTGAACAGACTGCGTGAGGTGGGCGCGGCCTCCACCATGCCGTCCACCGGCGGGCAGTGCAGGGTGGTGATCAGGGGCAGCACCCCGGAACGCAGCAGCTCCGGGTGCAGGCTGTTGTTGTGCACCACATCGTAGTCGCTGGTCTCCAGGTGGGCGCGCAGACGGGCGAAGGCGGCATCCTCCTTGTCACTGTGACCGGGCGGGTAGGTGTGATCGGTCTGCTTTAGGGGGTTGCTGGCCCAGTCCACGGTGGGGAATTCAAATTCGCGCACGTGTCCCTGTGACCCGGCGGCTGCGTAGAGGTCAACCTCATGGCCCCGTCTGCGCAGTCCCTCGACGAGGATGCCGCAGTAGGCCTCGAGCCCTCCGGGATAGGGTTCGACGATGGGATGGCGGCCCGGTGCAACAACGGCTATCTTCATCGCGCACCTGCCGTCACGCCTGCTGCCATGCCGGTCAGGGCGCGGTAGGTGCGGTGGTGCTGTTCGATCGCTTCGGGAATCGGTGCCGGGGGCACGGGGTGGGCGGCCAGGAGCTGGTTCACCACCCGGGCGGCGTCGCGGCCATCACCGGTGCGGTAGACCGCCACGCCGTCATCGAGTGGTATCTGGGTGTCATAGCAGCCACAGTCCGGCACAGCCACGCTCACACCCAGGTCCCGGCACATCCGCATCCACCCGGAGTGCGTGCCCCGGGTATACGGCAGCACCACCACACGGTGGGCGGCGATGGTGCGGAACAGGGTGGCATCATCCATGGGCGCGTGACGGTGATCGGCGAGCTGCTCCAGCTGCTCATCCGCACCGTGGTGGATATAGATCTCGGCGCCCAGGTCCCGGTAGAACCGGGGATCGGTGACCACATTGGCGCGCACCGACTTCAGAAACACCACCGGGCGCGTGCCCGGGGTGCCGGCGTAGCGGTGCGGGTCGGCGACGATGGCGGGGTGCGCCGTGAGCTGGGGGCGACGCCCGTAACGCTTCTCGACGACATCCTGTGCCCCCGTGGACAACGTGAGCACCTCTGCGGCGGCCCCGATGAGGATACCCAGTTGCTGGTGGTAGTCACTCTGGTCAACCAGATGGGGGTTGTCCAGATCATGCACGGTGAACACCAGGGGGATGTCACGTTCACGGAGAATATCGACGAAGTTAGTGGTCTGTGCGGGCGTGAGGTGCTCAAAACCGAAGTGGAGGTGGACCAGGTCGATCTCGGCATTATCCGGGTCCGCCCAGAACTCAGCGGTGAAACCGGGGTGGGGCCACCACCTGCCCGGTTCCTCCCGGTCGACCACCGGATCCGGCAGCATAATGACATCACCCCACCCGTTGACCGGCTGTAACGCCTGCGGGTAGGGATGTCCTGCTGGAATCGAGAGCACTCTGCGCGCCACGGCACCACCTTCCTGAATGTGATCTGAGTAACGTCTGACTGTAACATTACCCTCAATGAATACCGCTGCGCTGTCTCCAGAACCCAATGAACCTGCAACCTCCGTTCCCGATCCCCGCCGTCTTCACTATGGGGAGTTCTATCAACTGCGCGCACCCGTTAGAGCGCACGAGGTGCCCACTGTAGCCGTGGTGGGCAATTGTCAGGCGGAATCCCTGCGTATCCTGCTGGATTCCACCGGCGCGGTGAACTCCTTCCGCATCCCCGCAATCCATGAGTGGACCGCCGAGGACGTGGAACTGATGGGGGATGTACTCGCTGCAACGGATGTGTTGGTGATGCAACCGGTCCGCGATGATTACCGTGGCCTGCCCTGTGGCACCGACCAGTTGGCGGCACTCCTGCCCGCAGGCGCCCGCGTGGTGCGCTACCCCGTGCTGCGTTTCGACGGCCTCATGCCCTACCATGCGATCATCCGCTCCCCCGCTGATCCCTCGCTCAATCCCCCGGTGGTCCCCTATCACGATCTGCGCATCCTGATCGCCGCCTCCCGGGGCCTGGACACCCCCGTGGAGGCGACACCACCGGATGAGACCCTGCGTGAACTGGCGGCGCTATCCATCGCCGAGCTGCGCACACGCGAACAGGACCACACCACCGTGGTGGTCTCTGATCATCTGGAAACCACCCCGGTGTGGCACACCATCAACCACCCCGACAACAGCACGCTGATCCACATGGCCCACCGGGTCCTCGAGGCCATCGGTGTCGACGGGGAGGTGCGTGATCCCGGCCGCGAGCTGCTGGGGAACCTCGATGCCCCGGTGGACCCGCAGGCGGCACGCGCCCTGGGTGTACAGGTGGAGGGCCGCGACACGTGGTGCCCCGCCCCGGCCGCGGACATCGAACAGGCCCAGTTGGGGTTCTACCGTGAGCACCCGGAGGTGGTGGACGCCGGGTTGAAGCGGCATGCACGGCGGTTGCAGCTGCTGGGCCTGATGTAGGCGACCGGGTCCCGGTTGCTCCGCCCCTGGCCCAGGCGGGATTTGCTAAACTCGCGAGCTACAGACCGGGAGAAACCCCGGGTGCGTTAAGAGGGGCGATCACATGAACATGACACACCTGATTGTCGGCCCGGCGGAACACGGCGTCACCGAATATGCCCGCCTGCTGGTCGATCACACCGGCGGCACCCCCGCCACCCTGGAGTCCGCACTCCGCCCCGGCCCCGTGCATGTCACCTTCACCGATCACCTCTTCGGCCCGGATCCCGAACAGGCCGTGGATGCGGTTCTGGCTGCCGTTGAGGGCCATCCGTTCTGTGTATCTTTCCACGATGTGCCCCAACCCGAGGAGGGTGCCGAGCGGTTCGAGCGGCGCAGCCGTGCCTACCGGCGCCTGGCCCGGGTAGCTGATCTGACCGTGACCAACTCACGCCACGAGGCATCCTTCTTCGACACTGAAGGTACCAAGGTCCACTCCATTCCCCTGCCCCTGCCGGAGGCACCGCCACGATCCGCCGATCCGGTGCCCGGCACCGTTGGCGTCCTCGGTTTCATCTACCCCGGCAAGGGGCATGAAACCATCGTGGAGGCCGCAAGTCAGGTCGGTGGCCTTGAAGTTCGGGCCCTGGGTGGGTTCTCCGCGGGGCATGAGGACATGGATCTGCCAGGTGTGGAGGTCACCGGTTATCTGCCCGATGAGGAACTCTGGGCGCAGATGGACCGCATCGCCATCCCCGTGTGTGCCCATCGGCATTTCTCCGCATCCGGGTCCCTGATGCGCTGGCTGGCCGCAGGTCGACGCGTTCTGGTCACCGACAGTGACTACGCCCGCGAAGTCGCGGAGATGTTCCCCGACCAGGTGGTCACGGTGACCGACTGGCCGGCGGCCCTCGCCGACGCTGCGGCGGATGAGGGGTTTGCTGCGCGCGTCGACAAGCAGCACCGGTGGGGATGGCCGGAGGTGGCCACCGCCTGGCAGGATCTGTGGATCGAGTATTTCGGACCGTGGCTGCGCGACAACATTCCACCGGAGCTCACCGACACCCCACCTGCCCCGGTGAGCGTGGTGATCCCCTATTACAACGACATCGACTCGCTGCGCCGGGTGATCGCCGGCGTGGAGAACAACGGCCACGGCTCGGACGTGGAGATCATCATCGCCGACGACGGTTCCACCACCGCCCCCGAGGTCACCACCTCTCTGCCCGTCACCGTGGTGCGCCAGGACGATCTGGGGTTCCGCGCGGCAGCAGCCCGCAACCTCGGTGTCCGCTCCGCGCACCATGAGGTGGTGGTATTCCTCGACGGTGACACCGTCCCCCGCCCGGGTTATCTCACCGCCATGAGCCGGTGGGTGACTGCCGACCCCCGGTGCGTGGTGGTGGGCACCCGCCTGCAGGACGGGGTGGAACCGCAGTGGCTACGCGACGCCTGGGGATACACCGACAATCTCCGCCTGGCGGATGAAACCTCATTCCGGTTCATCATCTCTTCGGTGCTGGCGACCTCGAAGACAATGTTCAACAAGGTCGGCGGTTTCGATGAGACGATGGTCGGCTACGGCGGCGAGGACTGGGAACTGGGGTGGCGTCTGTGGAATGCCGGTGCCATCTTCCTGCACGACCCCGAGGCCATCGCCGACCACCTGGAACCGGACTGGGCCGCACGCGAGAAACCCGAGGAGATGAAACTGGCGGAGAAGAACGCCGAGACCATCGCCCTGGCCTCACGCATCACCCACCCCCTCGCCCGCCCCGCCGGGGTGGTCTTCGACCGCCAGGACATCATCGTCCATCTACCCGAGGACACCCCCGAGCCCGTGGTGAAGGCCTGGCTGGATGCCGGCGATGTGCATGTGGCGGGCCCGACGTCCCGGTTATTCCGCGCCGATCCCCGCGTGGGCCCCGGCACCGGACGTGTGCGCATCGATCTGGATCAACCGGTGCTGCCCCCGGAGGACCTGCCCGCCCGGGTGGCGCGGGTGGAGAAACTCGGTGGCCTGGCGATCCTGCGCCACGATAACCGCGATATCGGACGGATCCGCGCCGAACGTGTGGTCAACCGGAGCCCCGGCATCATCCACACGCAGATGCACCCGTGGACCGGCACACAACGCTTAGAGCGCTGGCTGGCGGGCTGGTAGTTGGGGCTGCTTCAATGCCCTACTTCAGGGCAACGTGTGAGCGTGCCTTCCACTCGTGCAGCTGCTCACCCTGCTCCTGCCAGTGGGCGTAGAGACCGGAGACGGTGCCGTCGATGAGCACGGCCTCCAGGCATTGACGCAGACGCTCCCTCATCTCCGGGGTCTGCAGCGCGGCGGCGTCGACGTCGCCGCCCTCCTCCGGCTGGTTGCCGGCGGCCAGGTGTGCCAGTGCGATGATCATCGCCCCCTGGTCCTTCTCGATATAGCGGTTGCCCGCATCAGGCAGCAGCTCATCCAGGTAGAGCTCATCTTTGCGCAGGTCCGCCAGGACCTCCTGGGCTTCTTCATTGTCAAAGGGGCCGGTGTTCCAGATATCCATGCGGGATAGACTACCGGGCCGGGTCGGGTGCGTGCAGGATTGGATCCGTCGAAAAGCACAAAGACCGACCCCCTGACTGCGGGGGCCGGCCTGGACGGACGGGGGTTACTTGATGCGGGTGAGGATCTCCGCGATGAGCCGGTCGGCCTGGGCGCGCAGGTCCTCGACGGGGCCGTTGTTGTCGATGACAATGTCGGCCGCCTTGAGGCGGATCTCGTCTGGGACCTGGGAGGCGATGCGACGTCGGACGTCGTCCTCCTCCAGACCGCGCTTTGCGACGAGCCGCCGCACCCGTTCGTCCTCCTCCACATCAACGACCACCACGAGATCCATCTTGCGGTCAAGCCCCTTATCCACCAGCAGGGGCATGTCGTAGACCGCGGCCTTCGTGCCGGCTGCCTCCGCCTCGGCGAACCTGCGGGCGGTCTCCTCCGCGATGCGGGGATGGGTGATGGAATTGAGCAGAGCGGTCTGCTCGGAACTGACAAACGCCTTGGCCGCGAGGCCCGGGCGGTTGAGGGTGCCGTCGGGGTGGAGGATGTCCTCCCCAAACGCCTCGACCAGCTCGGTGAGAGCCGGCTGGCCGGGTTCGACGATATCGCGGGCGATCGCGTCGGCGTCGATGATGAGGAAGCCTTCAGCTGACAAAAGATCGGCAACGGTTGATTTACCGCTGCCGATCCCTCCGGTTAATCCAATGCGCAACATGCGCCCCAGATTAGTGCCTAAACGTCAATCATGTGGGCCTTAGGAGGTCTACTCCTTGCCCGTGACCGTGATGATGCTGGTGGAGGCATCCACCGCCTGAGCCGGGTGGCCCTCGATGGAGCCGAACTTCTGCGCGTTGGTCACCACCACCGGGGTGATCAGGGGCAGCCCCTTGGCCCGGATGAACTCCGGATCGAAGGTGATCAGCTTGTCACCGGCACTCACCTGCTGTTTGCGCTCAACGTGGACCTCGAAGCCCTCGCCCTCGAGCTGGACGGTGTCCAGACCGACGTGGATGAGCAGTTCCACACCAGACTCCAGGCGCAGGCCGACAGCGTGACCGGATTTCTGGACGGTGAGCACCGTGGCGTTGGCCGGTGCGACCACCACGTTGCCGGTCGGTTCGATGGCAACACCGGGGCCAAGTTTCTCGGCGGCGAAGATCGGATCAGGCACCTCGGACAGGGGCACGGCTGCGCCCTCCAGCGGTGCGGTGAGCTCAGCGATCTCACCGGCTGCGAGCACCCTGCGGGTGGTCGCTGTAGGCGCGGTGGCTGTAGTGGTTGCAGAGGCGGCAGTTGCCGTTGCTGCGGTTGCGGCACCGGAGGCAGCTGGTGCGTTGGTGGCTGCGGCGGCAGCGGCCGGGGAGTTGGGGGTCTCCCCTGCCTCGGCGGCCCGGGTGGCCTCCAGCTGTGCCTGGACCTCTGCGCGCTCATCAGCGGAGCGGTAGTCGAAGAAGAGCACCAGGAGCATGGAGGTGAAGAAGGCCGCGGCGATACCGACGGTGTAACCCAACCACGGATCCATCGCCGGGATGGTCAGCAGGGAGGTAAACACGAAGGCATAGGCCTTGATATCGAAGATACCCATGACCACACCGCCGACGAAACAACCCGGCAGGAGACGGAAGTAGGTCTTTTTGAAGCGCAGCAGCACACCGTAGAGGGACGGTTCGGAGATACCACCGAGCAGGCCGGCGAGCATACCGCCCAGGGAGACCTGGCGCATGGCCTTATTGCGTTCCTTGATGGCCAGGATGAAGACACCGGTGACCAGACCGAAACAGGCGAAGTTCCAGGCACCCATCGGGCCCTGGATGAAGTCATAGCCCAGGGTGTTGATGTTCTGGATCATGATGGCGTTGAGTGGCCAGTGCAGACCCAGCGGCACCAGGAACGGGTACAGCAGCGGAATCACGATGGAGAGGATGAACGGGCTGAAGTTGTTGATGCTCTCCAGCATGGTGGAGATGCCGTTACCCACGCCGATACCGAAGGGGCCGAGCAGGAATGCGGTGGCCGGGATCATGATCAGCAGGGAGAAGAACGGCACGAACACCATCTGCACAGCTTCGGGGATGATCTTCTTCAGCAGTTTCTCCACCCAGTACAGGCCGACGGCGGCGATCAAGGGTGGGAAGACCTGGCCGGAGTAGTCGTTGATGACCATGGGCAGGCCGAAGACGGTGACGGTGTCACCGGCGGAGCCCAGTGCGAGGAATTCCGGGGTGAGCAGCGCGGCCGGGATGGCGGCACCGACCCACTCATTGGCGCCGAGCTTACGGGCGGCGGTCGCACCGACCATGATCGGCAGGAAGTAGAACACCGAACGCCACATGGCATGCAGGAACACGTAGGTGTCCGGCTGCTCATCCATCGGTGCACGGAAGTCCTGGAGGCCGAAGGTGTCGGCCAGCACCAGGAGGGTGATGATCAGCGAGGCGCCGAGCAGGGCCCACAGGATCGGACGGAAGGTGTCGGAGAGGAATTCGAAACCGTAGTCCACCCAGGAGTACTTGCCTCGCACACCGCCGTATTCCTTGGAGCCGGCGGCGGGTGCGGCCTCACCGTCGCGGAAGCCCTGCATGCCGTCGAGCTTGAGGATCTCCTGGTAGTAGTTGGCCACGGAACCACCCATGACCACCTGCATGCCGGTGGAGCCCTGAGGCACGACACCGAGAACGGCGGGGTCGGAGTCCAGCGCCGACTGGTCTACTGCCGACTGGTCCTTGACCTGGACACGCAGGCGTGTGGCGCAGTGAGTCATCGAGGTGATGTTCTCAGGCCCACCAAGGTTATCCAGGATGTGTTGCGATGTCGTCGTCACTTTAGACGCCATGTCAAACCTTTCTGAACGCGTGGGTCCCGGTGTGTCGACTGGGTAGGTCAACGCGCCCTGGATCCAACTACGAGACGGGGCTGGTCAGAACCGGGGTCGGTCCGCCAGCGCCTACCGGCTACCTCGGGTGGAGTGATCACTGAGGGAACATCACCCGCGCTGATGACCTGCGGTTTCAAGAAATCGATTGCACTTCGGCCCGACCGGTCATACCTTTACCGATCCAGCCACCGTGCCCCAATGAAACCAGGCGGGTGATCAACCACGGGGCGATGTGTGAACCAGCACACTCATGCCCGACTTAGTGGTAAGTCTCTATTAGTGTAAGTCCGACTGCGGGGGGAAACAAGCCACATGTCCGGAAAAATGTCACAGTTTCAAAAATAGAAATGTCCGGTGGGGTCTGTTTATACATTTAACTTGTATATAGAGGCATTCTTATAAAAAAGTACTTGATATAACCAGTGTAGCGAATCAGTTAACGACCACTCCTTGGAAGAGCAACCCGTAAAGATAGCCAGAAACGACAACAACGCCCTGTCCTGCAACGCGGAACCAAGTTGGTTCCACGCGCAGGACAGGGCGTCGTGCGGAGCAATCCGTCAGGTGTTCACACCGTCAACGTCAGTGTGAATGCCCAGCGAAGGGGTGCAGGCGATTAGTTTCCTGCGAGCTTCTCGCGCAGTGCGGCGAGCTGCTCGTCGGAGGCCAGGGAGCCACCGGTTTCTTCCACTGCTGCGGAAGGAGCTGCGTCCTCAGACTCGGAGGAGTAGTTGCCGGCCGGAGCCTCGGCAGCTGCTTCTTCCGCCTGCTGGCGACGACGCTCGATCTGAGCGGTGTGAGCCTGGAAGCGACGCTCGGACTCGGCGTAACGAGCCTCCCAAGCCTGACGCTGCTCGTCGAACTCGGGCAGCCACTCGTTGGTCTCGGCGTCGAAGCCCTCAGGGAAGATGTAGTTACCCTGCTCGTCGTAGGAATCGGCCATACCGTACTTGGATGGGTCGAACTCCTCGGTGTAGTCCTCGTCAGCCTGCTTGAGGGACAGGGAGATACGACGACGCTCGAGATCGATGTCGATGACCTTGACCATGACCTCTTCGCCAACGGTGACAACCTGGTCCGGAACCTCGACGTGGCGCTGAGCCAGCTCGGAGATGTGGACGAGGCCCTCGATGCCCTCTTCGACGCGAACGAACGCACCGAATGGGACCAGCTTGGTGACCTTGCCCGGAACGATCTGGCCCACAGCGTGGGTGCGGGCGAAGACGCGCCATGGGTCTTCCTGGGTTGCCTTCAGGGACAGGGAGACGCGCTCGCGATCGAGATCGACGTCGAGAACCTCAACGGTGACCTCGTCGCCAACGGTGACAACCTCAGATGGGTGGTCGATGTGCTTCCAGGACAGCTCGGAAACGTGAACCAGTCCGTCGACACCGCCGAGATCGACGAATGCGCCGAAGTTGACGATGGAGGAGACAACGCCCTTGCGGACCTGGCCCTTCTGGAGCTGGTGCAGGAACTCGGAGCGGACCTCGGACTGGGTCTGCTCGAGGAATGCACGGCGGGACAGAACGACATTGTTGCGGTTCTTGTCCAGCTCGATGATCTTGGCTTCGAGCTCCTGGCCGATGTACGGATCCAGGTCGCGGACGCGACGCATCTCAACGAGGGATGCAGGCAGGAAGCCACGCAGGCCGATGTCCAGGATGAGGCCGCCCTTGACGACCTCGATGACGGTACCGGTGACCGGCTCGTCCTTCTCCTTGAGCTCCTCGATGGCGCCCCATGCACGCTCGTACTGAGCACGCTTCTTGGAGAGGATCAGACGACCTTCCTTGTCCTCCTTGGTGAGGACAAGCGCGTCGATCTGGTCGCCGACCTGGACAACCTCGTCAGGATCGACATCGTGCTTGATGGAAAGTTCGCGGGAAGGAATGACACCTTCGGTCTTGTAGCCGATGTCGAGAAGAACCTCGTCGTGATCGACCTTGACCACAGTACCTTCGACAATGTCGCCGTCATTGAAGTACTTGATCGTGGCGTCGATTGCTGCGAGGAAGTCCTCAGCGGAGCCAATGTCGTTGATGGCAACCTGAGGTGCGTTGTTGGTGGGCATATGTAAATTGCTCCGAAATGGATAGGAAATTGAGATTGGACAGGAAGCGATATCTCTCAACGAACACCCATCAGCTGGGGTTTTGATTTCACGAAACAGCTCGGAGTGTTTTCCTATAAGAACACTCCGTCACCGAACGCAGCGATACGCCCTAATAACCTTACTGCGTTCGCGCAGCTGGGGCAAATAGAATTCACGCAAACACACCATCTTAGGCACAAAAGTAAACAATGTGATGGATGGTGTCTCCGGTGGCCACTGAATACCGGTGGAAATGACCCCGGGACTGCTTAGATGTTTAGGAAGGGTTGGAGAAACCGCACCCCGGTGTCCCAGACTCCACCCATCGCCGTGGCGATGGCTAGGATGGCGGCCAGCCAGGTGGTGATCTGGGTGGGGGTGATCTCCGAGGACCCGGAACTGGAATCGGATGAGATCCCGGGGGCGGAAAGGACATCGACATTGATGTCGGAGACCACCTCATCAAGCCCGGCTGTCAGATCATCGCCATATCCGTAGTTCTTTCCTCCGGTGGATCGGACGATGGCGTTGAGTCCGTCGCCTAGGTCTCCCTCCGGCGAGAGGACATCAACCCGGGGTCGTGAGAATTCCTCCCTGCCCTGGTTCAGTGGCACCGCCGGGCCAGCGGGAACGGACCGCGTGCAACTGGCGACATTGCGGTGTGGATTGTACCCGAAACCATGGTCCCGAACGATCCTCACATCAAGGTCCCCGGGATCGAGAGCTGCCGCAATATCGTCTTTTGTCAGGCAGGTCCTGTATTCGGGATCATCAGCAGGAGCATCTCCGATGATGATGAGCTGCCTTTTGGCACCCACACGCCAGGGCTGGTCATGGAGTGCCACCATGATTCCGGTATAGACCGATTCAGGGATGGTGGTGTTTCCGGGATCGTGGATGCTCAGAGAATTGAGCGCGGCACTCAGGGCATCCATGTCCCGACCAAGCGGCACCTCAGACACGGCAGCAGACAACTGTCCCGATCGATTTCTCATGGGACTTTGCCAATCCTTGTACTGGACGAATCCCACGCGGGCATCGGGATTCCTCGAGATGATCTGTTGCGCCGTGGCGCGCGCATCTGTCTTCGCCTGGTTGATTTCATTGGCCATGGATGATGTTGTATCCATGATGATGACCACATCGTGTGCTGAACCGGCGGCCTGGGCGTGGGGTGACACCCCCAGGGACAGGGCGGTGAGCAGGAGAACAGTTATGGTGGAATGGACTAATCGGAGCATATTTTTCCTCATGTCAGATGGCAATTACCCCAGCTGACAGTAGATCTGCGGACATTTCACCGACAGACCCCAAAAACCGGGGCATCTTTTCCCGCCCCGAACATCATTCCAGTTTCAGGACCTCAGCCCATGAACCATATTTCCCCGGATTCCATCTCAATTTTCTCCGCCGCCAACCGACACTGGTGGGATCTGGACGCCGATGACTACCACTCCCGTCATCCCGACTATCTGGGTGCCCACTCCCCCTTCGGCGAGTTCTACTGGTGTCCAGAGATGCTGCACGAGAACAATGAGCGCCTACTCGGCAGGCCAGCTGAGCTCGAGGGGAAGTACATTCTGGAGATCGGCTGCGGTTCTGCCCCGTGCGCCCGGTGGCTCGCCCACGAAGTCCCAGGGGCCTTTGTCACCGGTTTCGATATCTCCATGGGCATGCTCCGCCACGCTGGTACCGACCACGATGCCCACCTGGTCCAGGCCGATGCCACCGCACTGCCCTATGCCGATGACTCCTTCGACGTGGTCTTCTCTGTTTTCGGTGCCATCCCGTTCGTGGAGGATTCCGCGCACCTGATGCGGGAGATCGCCCGCGTGACCCGCCCCGGCGGCCGGTTCGTCTTCTCCATCACGCACCCCATGCGGTGGATCTTCCTCGACGATCCCGGCCCCGCCGGACTGACCGCGATCACCAGTTACTTCGACCGGGACGGCTACGTCGAAGAAGACGAGGAGACCGGGCAGGTCACCTACGCCGAGCAGCACCGCACGATGGGCGCGCGTATCGGTGAGCTTGTCGACGCCGGATTCACCTTCACCCGACTCATCGAACCGGAGTGGCCGGAGGACCTGACCCAGACCTGGGGTCAGTGGTCCCCCCTGCGGGGCAGATTGTTCCCGGGCACTGCTCTTTTCGTCGCAACGCGCTAGTGCGCGGCGGTGTCCCAGTCACGCCCACTGCCGGCTGAGACCTCGAGCGGCACGCGCAGTGTGATCGCGTTGTCCATCTCGCGTTCCAGGATCTCCTGGACCTGCTCGAGTTCACCGGGGGCGATCTCGACGACGAGTTCGTCATGGACCTGCAACAGGACGCGGGATTTAACCCCGGCGGTGCGCAGTTCGCGGTCAACCCGGATCATCGCCACCTTGATGATGTCGGCGGCCGTGCCCTGGATCGGGGCGTTGAGCGCGGCGCGTTCGGCGTTTTCACGGGCCACCCGGTTGTCAGAGTTGAGTTCCGGCAGGTAGCGGCGACGTCCGAACAGGGTCTCGGTGTACCCGGATTTGCGCGCCTGGTCCACCACCTCCGCAAGATAGCGCTGCACCCCGCCGAAGCGCTCGAAGTAGCTTTCCATGATGGTTTTCGCCTCACCGGCCGGGATACCCAGCTGCTGGGACAGGCCGAACGCGGAGAGCCCGTAAACCAGGCCGTAGGACATGGCCTTGACCCGGCGGCGCAGCTCAGGGGTGACACCGTCGATCGGCACGTCGAACACCTTCGAACCCACGTAGTTGTGGAGGTCCTCACCCGCCTGGTACGCCTCGATCAGGCCCGGATCCTGGGAGAGGTGGGCCATAACGCGCATCTCGATCTGGGAATAGTCGGCTGTGAGCAGGGTGTCATAGCCCTCACCCACCACGAAGCCCGAACGGATCTTGCGTCCCGCCTCGGTGCGCACCGGGATGTTCTGCAGGTTCGGATCGGTAGAAGACAAACGCCCCGTGGAGGCCACGGTCTGGTTGAAGGTGGTGTGGATACGACCATCCGAGCCCACCGAGCGGATGAGTCCCTCCAGGGTGGTCTTCATCTTCTGGTATTGGCGGTGGGCCAGCAGGTGGTCCAGGAATGGGTGTGGATTCTTCACTGCCAGCGCCTCGATCTCGGCGGCGGCGGTGGAGTAACCGGTCTTGGTCTTCTTGGTCTTGGGCATACCGAAGGTCTCAAACAGCACGGTCTGCAGCTGCTTGGGGCTGGACAGGTTGAGGGTGGGATCGTCGGCAAGCTCACGGGCGGCCTCCTCCTCGCGGGTGACCTGGTCGATGAAGGTCTCCAGCTGCTCCTCGAGGGTGGCCACGTCCACGGCGATGCCGGTGGCCTCCATGCGGGCGAGAATGCTGAGCAGCGGGATCTCCAGGTCACGGTACAGCTCGAAACCGTTGATCTCCTGGAGCTGGGTGGTCAGTTCCTCCGCCAACTCGAGGATGGCGACGGCCTCATCCACCAGCGCCTGGGAATCACCGGCGTCAAGGAGGGTGAGTTGATTACTGCCGTTGTTGCTGGGGTTGAGCTGACGCTGCAGGTGGCGCTGGTAGACGTCGGCAAGCTCATAGGTGCGCTGGCCTGGGCGCAGCAGGTAGGCCGCGATCGCGGTGTCGTGCTCGATGCCGCGCAGCTCGAAACCACGACCGGCGAGCATGTGGAAGACCGCCTTCGCACCGTGGAGCAGCTTCGGGGAAGCCTCATCGGAGAGCCAGTCGGCCAGGGCATTCTCAGCCTCCGGGGTGACATCCGCCAGGTCAGCGACCACGGCGCGACGGTCGGTGTCCACGATCGCGATGGAGTGCGCGTCCCCGGTCGCCGGGGTGCCCACGCCGGTCACGGCCACCGCCAGGGGACGTCCCCCGCGGGTGCTCAGCCACTCGTCCAGCGGGAGCGTATCGACGCCCACCTCATCCCGATCCTGTACCTCCCCGACCGGGATCTCACCGTCGGTCTTCACCGCAGCCAGGACCCGCTCACGCAGGTTGGTCCCGAACTCCAGCGCATCGAATTCAGTGGCCACCTCGGCGACATCCGCGGTGCGCATCTCCAGATCATCCGGACTGACGGGCAGTTCCATGTCCTTGATCATCTCGGTGAGCTGGCGGTTCATACGGACCTGATCCAGGCGCTCGCGGAAGCTGTTGCCGACCTTGCCCTTGATCTCATCGGCGTGCTCCAGCAGATTGTCCAGGGAGCCGTATTCCACGATCCACCTGGTGGCGGTCTTCTCCCCCACGCCCGGGATGTTGGGCAGGTTGTCCGAGGGGTCACCACGCAGCGCCGCGAAATCCGGGTACTGCTGTGGCGTGAGCCCGTATTTCTCCTCCACGGCTTCCGGGGTGAAACGGTGCAGGACGGAGACACCGCGCATCGGATAGAGCACCGTGGTGGTGTCATTGACCAGCTGGAAGGAGTCACGGTCGCCGGTGACGATCAGGGTGTCATAGCCCAGGGGCTTCGCCGCCACCGCCAGCGTGGCGATGACATCATCAGCCTCGTAGTCCTCCTTCTCGATGGTGGTGATCCCCAGCGTCTTGAGCACGTCCTTGAGAATCTCCACCTGCCCCTTGAACTCCGGCGGGGTGGCCTCACGCTGGGCCTTGTAGGCCGGGAAGAGGTCGGTGCGGAAGGTCTTGCGCCCCACATCGAACGCCACCGCAATATGTGAGGGCTGTTCCTCCTTGAGCAGGGTGGCCAGCATGGAGAGAAAGCCGTATACCGCGTTGGTGTTCTGGCCCCCTGTGGTGGAGAAATTCTCCGCAGGCAGGGCGAAGAACGCACGGAAGGCCATGGAGTGGCCGTCGATGAGCATCAGGGTCTGGTCAGTCTTCTCAGTCACCTCCCCGAGTCTAGGCCAGAGCAAAACCAGGTGTCCCAAGGGGGCATGCCCGGTTAACCGGGGGGCGGTTTTCCATGTTTTTCCACGGTGGTCTAATATTGCTTTAGCACTGCACGCCATATGCATCAGCCCTAGTAGCCCAATTGGCAGAGGCAACGGATTCAAAACCCGTCCAGTGTGGGTTCGAGTCCCACCTGGGGCACCATATCCGCAAGATAATCTGCCGCCCTTCATCCCTATCCGGATGGAGGGCGGCGGATTTTTCATACCCTCACCCCATTGCGATACTTCTAGAATTCTGGAACTATAGAATTATGGAATCACAGACTGGCAGGATGACTGAGCTCCTCGATCGCGTGCGGGCGCTGGAGGAACGTGTCGATGCCCTGGAGGGCGCCACCTCCTCCCCTGACGGCTCAGAAGCCGCGGGCTCCGTGTGCTACCGAGGTGAGATCAACATCGGGGATGCCACCTACGCCTATGAATGGGAGCGACCCACCGCGCATCTCACCGAGGCGTCCTGGGATGAGACGATGACCAACCTGGCTGCCACCGCCCATCCGGTGCGGGGCCGGATCCTGCAGCATCTGCTCCATCACCCCGCCTCCGTGGCTGAGCTCGTGGAGGCAGGCATCGTCACCTCCACCGGAACCGGATACCACCATCTGTCCGCACTCCAGTCTGCAGGCTGGATTCAGAAGGATTCGCGCGGACATCATTCAATCAGGCCGAAGCGGGTGGTGGCCCTGCTGGCGATCATCCTGGCCATGGAGGAGGCATAACCCACCATGCGCAGAACCACCACCATTCTCACCATCGTCGCAGCCCTGACAGCCACCATCGCCACCGCAGCGCTCGCCCTGGCCATCGGCCCCAGGCCCATCACCACCGCCACCCGGCACACCGGTGATCCCACCCTGGCGGCCATCCTCGCGGAGCACGCACCACCGGGCAGCCGGAACATCTCGGCATTCATCCTCCGGGACGGACAGGCCACGTTTGCCGGCCTGGGATCAGATGAACACACCGAGTTCGAGATCGGGTCCATCACCAAGACCTTCACCGCGGACCTGCTCGCCCAAGCCATCGACCTCGGGGAACTGACTCTGGACACCACGGTCGGCGAGATCATCGAGGCCACCGGTTCAGAGATCAATGATGCCACCCTGAAGGAGCTGGCCACGCACACCTCCGGTCTGCCACGTCTGGCGAAGATGGGACTGCCGCAGTTCATCGCCTCGGTCACCGGCGGCAATCCCTATGCCGACCACACGCGAGAGGAACTCTTCGACACCGCCCGGGCCACCTCCCTGACTGACCGCGGACAGGTCGCCTACTCCAACTTCGGGTTCGCCCTGCTGGGGCAACTGCTGGCCGAAGCCGCCGGCACTTCCTACCCCACCCTGATCCAGGATGAGATCCTGACCCCACTGGGAATGGAGGACACCTACCTCATGACCCCCGGATCTGTACCCGGGGACGCCCCACGGGGCCTGACCACCCGCGGGCGGGAATCCATCCCGTGGGAGATGGAAGCCGACGCACCGGCCGGTGCCCTGCGATCCTCCGCCCGGGACATGGCGATCTGGGCTGATCATGTGCTGAGCACACCCCTGCCGGATTACACCTGGGCCCACGACACCGGTGACACCGTCTTCCACAACGGTGGGACCGGGGGTTTCATGTCCATGCTGCTGATTGATCCCTCCACCAACACAGCGGCGTTTGCCATCACCGACACCAACGCTGGCATGGAGGATCTGGGGCGGGTCCTGTTGAACCACGCCCGGACAAAGGAGTGATCTGATGTGGGATTTCAACCTCATCATCGGCTGGGTGCTGATCCTCGCCGCAGCCCTCTCCCTCCTCCTGGCTTTCCGACGCCTGCACCGACGCTCCCACCCACCGGTGCGCACGGGCGTGGAGGCGATCCTCACCACTATGTTCTTCGGAGTTGTCATCACCATCTGGAACACGGTGATCCCGGTGTGGGTGTGGTGGATCCTGGTGGCAGCGACCAGCCTGCTGGCCGGCATGACTGTACTCACAGTGGCCCGTCGATAAGCATTTACCGCCCCGATCCCCGTATAGTTCTAATCGTTTAACCCCCGTTAGCGACGAAAGACCGTATAATCCTATGAGCGCCACCAACCCCGACGCCACGCAGACAGAGCTCCGGGACTCCCCGGGCACCACAACCCCCCACCACGTCTACCCCGCCAAGACGAAGAAGACGCCACTGGCGGTGCTGTGGAACATCATCCGCGGCGGACTGATCGGCATGGCTGAGCTGGTGCCGGGCATCTCCGGTGGCACAGTCGCCCTGGTCATCGGCATGTATGAGCGTGCCCTGCACAATGGCGAGAAGCTCATCGACCTGATCAAGGTGGCCATCAAGGACCGCTCCCGGTTGAAGTCGGCTGTGGCCGGTATCGACTGGTGGTTCCTCGGTGCCGTGGGCGTCGGCATGGTTACCGCGGTGTTCACCCTGTCCACGGTGCTCTCCAACTTCGTGGAGAACCACCCCGAGATCTCCCGCGGACTGTTCCTCGGCATGGTGGCGGTGTCCATCCTCGTGCCGATCGGCATGATGGACGGCCGTGATACCAAGAAGCGTCTACCGCTGCTCATCCCACTGTTCCTGGTATGCGCGGTGATCTCCTTCTTCGGCACAAGTGTCACCTCCGCGCCGCAGGAGAACCCGTCGCTGATCATCATCTTCATCGCCGCGGCCATCGCGGTGTGCGCCCTGGTCCTCCCGGGTGTTTCCGGTTCCTTCCTCCTGCTGGCCGTGGGCCTCTACGCCCCGATCATGTCGTCGCTGTCCAACCGCGAATGGGACGTCATCGGTGTGTTCATCCTCGGTGCGATCACCGGTATCGCGCTGTTCATCAAGATCCTCTCCTACATTCTGGAGCACCACCGCACCATCACCCTCGCTGTGATGGCCGGCCTCATGCTCGGTTCCCTGCGTGCCCTGTGGCCGTGGCAGGACTCCGATGCCAACCTGCTCAGCCCCTCCGGTGAGACCTGGCCCGTGATCACCGCGATCATCATCGGTGCGGTCGTGGTGGCCCTGGTGATGTTCATCGAGCGGGTCACCTCCACCCGCACGCTCGACTCCGCGGTCATGGTCGAGACCAAACCGGTCTAGCCCCGCACACAACGAAAGCGCCTCCCCCGGGAGGCGCTTTATGCTTGTCGACGTCCAACCCCCGCCCCCCATTCGCCCTACCGGGGTGTTTTCACCGCCGTGATCCACGGCTGGCGGAACCAGGGGCTGTCCGTATCGGTGCGCAGCCACTCCACGGCCTGGGTGTAGTGCTTGGCCCCGCCCTTGAACCGGGTGGCCTGTCCTGCCAGGAAGGCGTCGGCGAAATCGTCCCAGCTGCGGAACACCGCCACCGCAGCGATCCCCAGGGCGTCCAGATGCTCCGTGCACTGATCGGGCTCAACATAGCGGACATACCCCGACCAGCGGGCGAGGTTGGCCACCCGGGCGATGTCGAAGGCAAGACCGTCGGTGTCGATGATGACCTGTGTATCGGGGGCAACATCGGTGCGGGTGAGGAAGTCGTCGACAAGCTCCCCGGGCGCCCCGGCGCGCACCAGCTTCGCGCGGAGCTCCCCCGTCCCCTCCGGCAGGCCCCGCTGCGCGAGCACCGCAGCGGCATGCTCGGTGATGACCTGCTGCGCCTGGCTGAGGCGTTTGCGGGCCTGATCGGCGTTCCGGACACCCCAGTCCGCGCGCAGGGCATTGATCACGGTGAAGGGTGACAGCACCGAGGCGAACCCGAAATACACCTGATCAGCGGAATGCAGACGTCTGTTCTCACGCACCCGCACCCACTCCGGGCGGGCATGGGGAGCCGCCAGCGCACCGGTGAACCTGCGCCACGGCTGGGTGGGTGCCGGCTCCTCCGGGTTGCCCGGTCCCCTGTTGATCTCCTCCATGCGGCGTCGGCGCAGCACGGTGGAAATCGCCCAGATCACCAGTCCGAACAGCAGCACCAGGCCGAGCAGAATGAGGACGACTCTGATTTCCACACTGGTCATAGCTCCACGCTACCTGTGCCATAGGTACCCGGCTATCCATCCCAAGGTGGGGGTTCCCCCACCATAAAGGCGGATCGCCCCGCGCAGAGCCGCTCCTCCCACCGGCGCTTCGGGCAATGGGCACACCTACCTGTAATATCTGCCCTTATGATTGAGAGTTTGACCCGATTGCGCGGCAGCCACCGTATGCTGCGTGGCGTCACGGCCGTGGTCGGTGCCGTGGCAGCCTCACTGGCCCTGACATCCTGTGTGACCAACGAGGAACAGGGCACCCCGGAGGGCTGGGAGCAGATCGTCCCCGAACCTGTCCCGGAGCTCGAGGCGATGGTGCCTGCAGCCCTGGCCGAGCGTGGTGTGCTCACCGCGGGTGCCAATCCCCCGTTCCCACCGTTTGAGTTCAAGGACTCCGACGGTGAGATCATCGGCGTGGAGATGGATCTGGCGCGCGCCATGGCCGGTGTGATGGGCCTGGACTACCAGCCCCAGGAACAGGATTTCTCCCTGATCCTGCCGTCGGTCCAGGCGGGCACCGTGGACCTGGGGGCCTCCGGGTTCACCGACAATGAGGAACGCCGGGAGAACTTCGACTTCATCGACTTCCTCTACGCCGGTGTCCAGTGGGCCCAGAGCAGTGACCGCGCGGAGGACATCGACCCGGACAATGCCTGCGGCTTGACTATCGCGGTGCAGCGCACCACGGTCGCGGAAACCGATGATGTGCGCCCCAAGTCCGAGCAGTGCGTGGCGGAAGGCAAGGAACCCATCACGGTGCTGGCCTATGACACCGCCGACACCGCCGCCACCGCCCTGATCCTGGGCCGCGCGGACGCCCTGGCTGCGGACTCCCCCATCACTGCCTGGGCTGTGGCCCGCTCCGATGACCACATCGAACTGGTCGGTGATATCTTCATGGCCGCACCCTTTGGTTTCGCCCTGCCCAAGGAGTCCGAACTGACCCCCGTGGCGACACGCGCCTTCCAGCACCTCATCGACTCCGGCGACTACGAACGCATCCTCGCCCAGTGGGGCATCGAGGAGGGCCTGCTGGAGGAGGCACTGATCAATGAGGTGCCCCTCGACGAGCTCGCCGGTTAACACCGTCTATCCCTGATTTTCTTCTTCACAACACTTTCATCAAAAGGACACGTGACATGTCACAACCTGTTTCCCCCGGTGGGTCCACCACCCGGGCCACACCGAAGCCCATCGAGGCCAGACCACTGCGCCACCCCGGCAGGTGGGTCGCCGCCGCGATCATCCTGGCCCTGCTGGCCTGGTTCATCATCGGCGCGCTCAACAATGAGGCCTACGGCTGGGACACCTACCTGACCTACCTCTTTGACACCCGCATCGCCACCGCCGCGCTGCACACCATCGCCCTGACGGTGTTGTCCATGATCATCGGTGTGGTGCTCGGCGCCACCCTCGCGGTGATGCGCATGTCCGGCAACCCGGTGCTGCAGGGTGTGGCCTGGCTGTACCTGTGGATCTTCCGTGGCACCCCGATCTACGTCCAGCTGGTGTTCTGGGGTCTGCTGGGTTCGCTCTACCAGACCGTCAACCTCGGTTTCGCGGAGCTTGATCTGCAGAACTTCCTGTCCAACATGTTCATCCTCGCGGTGCTGGGTCTGGGCCTGAACGAGGCCGCCTACATGGCGGAGATCGTCCGTTCCGGCATCCAGGCCGTACCGGAGGGCCAGATGGAGGCCTCCAAGGCACTGGGCATGGGCTGGTCGCTGACCATGCGCCGCACGGTGCTGCCCCAGGCGATGCGCATCATCATCCCCCCGACCGGCAATGAGCTGATCTCCATGCTGAAGACCACCTCGCTGGTGGTGGCGGTGCCGTATTCCCTGGAGCTCTACGGCCGCAGCATGGACATCGCTTACTCCCTGTTCGAGCCGGTCCCGATGCTGCTGGTGGCCGCCACGTGGTACCTGGTGATCACCTCGGTGCTCATGGTGGGTCAGTACTACCTGGAGAAGCACTTTGAAAAGGGCAGCACCCGCAACCTCACCGCCCGCCAGCTCGCCGCGCTGGCCGATGCCGAAGGTGCAATCCCCGGCAACGTCAATGTCGTGCCTGATACTCCGAAGGAGAACAGATAGATGACCACCCTCATGATCGATGCCCAGCAGGTGTGCAAGAACTTCGGCCGCCTCGAGGTGCTCAAGGGCATTGACCTGCAGGTGCCCAAGGGATCCGTCACCTGCCTGATCGGCCCCTCCGGTTCCGGTAAATCCACCATGCTGCGCTGCGTGAACCACCTGGAGAAGGTCAACGCCGGTCGCCTCTATGTCGATGGGGATCTCATCGGTTACCGTGAGCGCGACGGGGTGCTCTACGAGATCTCCGAGAAGGACGCCTCCCGCCAGCGTGCCGATATCGGCATGGTGTTCCAGCAGTTCAACCTGTTCCCCCACCGCACCGTCATCGACAACATCATCGAGGCCCCCATCCACGTCAAGCGCCAGCCGGAGAAGGCCGCCCGCGCACGCGCGATGGAACTCCTCGAGCAGGTCGGGCTCGCCCACAAGGCCGACGCCTACCCCGTGCAGCTCTCCGGTGGGCAGCAGCAGCGCGTGGCCATCGCGCGTGCCGTCGCGATGGACCCCAAGCTGATGCTTTTCGACGAACCGACCTCTGCCCTCGATCCCGAACTCGTCGGCGAGGTGCTGCGCGTGATGCGTCAGCTTGCCGACGACGGCATGACCATGCTGGTGGTCACCCACGAGATGGGTTTTGCCCGTGAGGTCGCCGACCAGGTCGTGTTCATGGCCGACGGTGTCGTCGTGGAGGCCGGCACCGCGGCGCAGGTCCTGGACAACCCCCAGCAGACACGCACGCAGGAATTCCTGTCCTCACTGTTATAAGAGGTGAGTCGGGAAAGCGGGAGGGCCCGCCGGGAGAAATCCCGGCAGGCCCTTTTATTGTCTTGTTTCTTCTTATCCGTGAACTGTCGTGCACGGTTTTTCAATATCAGATGTTCCTGGAGTTGTTCCGGGGTCATCTTCCACATCCGTCTGTCTCTGGCCACGCCCTCACCTCCTTCGCTCAAGATCACCCCACAACCTACCCGATCAATCCGCTGATTCCGCGAACGAGCACCACCACCGCACCCGCGGTGGCAATCGTCAGGGCGACTCTGCGCGCGGTGCTGGTCGGGATCCGGGTGCTCAGCAGGGAGCCGAGGATGATGCCGCAGATCATCCCGCCGATACCGGCGGGCCACACCCAGACATCCGTGTTGTTCAGATCCGCCGCCCCACCGAGGACCTTCACCGCCACGGAAACGATCCCCGCCACGAGGAAGATCGGCTGCAGGGTGGCGGAGAAACTGCGCTGTTCCCAGCGGGTGGCCTGCGCGTAGACGGTCAGGGCGGGGGCGGCGATGGCGGCCAGGGTGTTCATGAAACCGGCGGCCACACCGGCAATCAGTGGCGCTGCCTTGGTTCTCACGGGTGGGATGTGGGACTGTCCGAACGTCGATAAGCCCAGGGCGCACAGCATGAGGACGCCGACGCTGGCGAGCAGCACCGGGGTGTCGGCGACGGTGAGCAGCCAGGCGGCCGGCACGGCGCCGACCACCAGGACCGGGGAGATCAGGGCGAACTGGCGCCAGTCCACATCGCGGCGGCGCACCACCGTGGTCATGGAGGCGTTGATCACGGCCAGGACATTGCTGACCAGGATGCCCTCCACCGGGCCGAGGAGCACCGCGAGGATCGGGGCTGCGACCAGGCCGAGGCCCATGCCGGAGACACGCTGGATGCAGGCACCGAGCAGGACGATGCCGAAGATCGCCGCCGCGCCCACCGCTACTGCTGGGCGTACTTCTGGGTCACGGCGTCGACGACCACCTCGGGCAGCAGACCGGAGACATCCCCGCCGTAGCGGGCGACCTCCTTGCACAGGGTGGAGGAGACATACCCGTACTTCTCGTTGGTGAGCAGGAAGAAGGTGTCCACGCCCGACAGGCGCCTGTTCATCTGCGCCATGGGCAGCTCATACTCATAGTCCAGGGAGCTGCGCAGGCCCTTGACCAGCGCACCGATGCCGTGGGCGGTGGTGTAGTCCACCAGCAGGGTCGCCCAGGTGTCCACCTTGACGTTGCTCAGGTGCGCGGTGGACTGACGGATGAGCTCCATGCGCTCGTCCACGGTGAACAGGCCGGTGTTCTTGTTCGGGTTGGCGGTGACCAGGACGGTGACCTCCTCGAACTGGGCGGCGGCCCGGGTGATGATATCCAGGTGGCCGAGCGTGATGGGGTCGAAGGATCCGGGGCAGACGGCTTTCATCAGTTCTCCTGTTCGGTGTTGTCGCTGTTGAGCAGCTCCGCGTCGAACACAGCCATGTCCATCCGGGCGGTGCCGTAGGTACGCTTCTTGAGTTTCTGGGTGGTGGGCACAAGCCACGCCGGCCAGGCGGTCTCCGGGGAACCGACGTGGCGCTCGACGACGACGACCGCGCCGTCGAGAAGCTTCGGGGTCAGCGCATGGAGCATCTCGACGACCGATTCATCGGCCAGCTCATACGGCGGATCGGCCAACACCATGGTGAAGTGCGCATCCGGTGCGGTGGCGAGATAGGTTGAGGCCTTCATCTCCACGACGTGGACGTTGGGGTGTTTGACCACGCCGGCATTGGCGCGGATGATCTGCGCGGCCTTGGAGTGGCTTTCCACCAGCACGACCTCATCGGCGCCACGGGAGGCGGCCTCCAGGCCGAGCGCGCCGGAACCGGCGAAGAGATCGAGGACCACCTGGCCCTCGAAACCGAAACGGACCTGCAGGGAGGAGAACAGGCCCTCGCGTGCACGGTCGGAGGTGGGGCGGGTGCCGGACGGTGGGATCTGGATCTTGCGGCCCCGGGCCTCACCGGAGATGATGCGGGTCTGTCCCATGATTATTTGGCCTCCAGGGTGAGTAGTTCATCGCCACCGGTGACATCGGAGAAGTCATCGAATGCCACGGAGGCGACCACGCCGGGGCCGGGTGCCAGGATGGGTGCCTCGAGTTTGACCGCCTCCACCGTGCCGAGTTGTTCACCGGTGGTGACGGCATCGCCTTCAGCGACGAAATAGTGGACGATTCCGGCAAAGGGTGCGCAGATCTTCATGTGTTACAGACTAACGCAGAGTGACCTGGACCCGGTGCAGGGGTGAATAGTTTAGGTCTTCTCCAGATAATCCTGGTTGTCGCGGGCGATGTCACTGACCAGCGCCATGGCCATCTCCGGGTCGCGGGCGACCAGCTCGGCGGCGTCCGCGATGGCGCGTTCGATGATCTGCTGGTCGGTGAGCAGGGACAGGTACTGCAGTTTGGTGTCACTGCCGGACTGCGAGGTGCCCAGGATGTCGCCCTCCTGCCGGACCTTCAGGTCCAGTTCAGACAGGGCGAACCCATCGGAGGTGGCGGCGATAGCCTGCAGGCGCCCCATCTGCGGGGAGTCGAGGGCGAAACTGGTGTGAAGCAGACACAGGGAGGCGAACCCACCTCGGCCGACGCGACCGCGCAGCTGGTGGATCTGGGAGACACCGAAACGGTCGGCCTCCAGGATGAGCATGACGGTGGCGTTGGCGACGTCGATGCCGACCTCGATGACCGTGGTGGACACCAACACATCGATGCCCCCGGCAGCGAAGTCCCGCATGACCTGGTCCTTGGTCTCCGGGTCCATGCGTCCGTGCAGCATGCCGACGGTGAGATCACGGAAGGTCCGGTGCTGCAGGGTGTCGTGGATCTTGACCACACCGCCGTCACCCTCGATGCGGGGGCAGACCACATAGGCCTGGTGGCCCGCGCTGACCTCCTCCCCGATGCGTTCCCACGCCCGTGTCATCCACGCCGGTTTCTCCGCCGGGACCACCGACGTCTGGATTGGTCGCCTACCGCCGGGCAGCTCCCGCAGGGTGGACACCGCCAGATCACCGAAGACGGTCATGGCGATGGTGCGCGGGATCGGGGTGGCGGTCATGACCAGCAGATGCGGGGTGAGACCCTCCCGGCCCTTGGTGCGCAGGCGGTCACGCTGTTCCACACCGAAGCGGTGCTGCTCATCGACCACCACCAGGCCGAGATCGAAGAACTCGACGGTGTCCTGGATGATGGCGTGGGTGCCCACCACGATGTCCGCCTGCCCGGAGATCACATTGAGCAGCGCCTCCCGGCGCACCTTGGTGCTCATCGACCCGGTGAGCAGGACGACGCTTGCCTGGATGCCCGCTGCGCCCAGGATGGTGGTGAGGCTGCGGGCATGCTGGGTGGCCAGCACCTCGGTCGGGGCGAGCATCGCGCACTGGCGACCCGAATCAATGGCCTGGAGCATGGCCAGCAGGGACACAATGGTCTTGCCCGAACCGACCTCACCCTGGAGTAGACGCGACATGGGTGCGCGTTGTTCCATGTCGGCGCTGATCTCACGGGTGACGGTCTTCTGCCCCTCGGTCAGGGGGAACGGCAGCGACTCGATGAGGGAACGCTGCTGCCCGCCGAGTGCCCGGGGGCACGGTGGGGCCTTGCGGGAGGCGGTGTCGGCGCGTCGCAACGCCATCACGGTGGCCAGGGAGAGGGCCTCGTTGTACTTGAGCCGGTCCACATACGCACCGGGCCCCTCCGCCCCGGGATCATGGATGCCGCGCAGGGCCTGCTCGAAGCTCGGCATGCCGGGCGGGGTGTCACCCAGTGGTTCCGGCACGGGTGGCATGGTCTCCAGGACACGCTGGATGGCGGCCATGATCCGCCAGGTGGTCATCGACGCGGTGCCGGAGTAGATGGGCAGGTACTCGCGCTCGACCAGGCTGCGGGCGACCTGTTCCACATCACCGTAGGCGGCCAGCGCCTTCATGCCGCCGGTGCCGGTCACCTTGCCACCGGAACCGGCCTCCGGGATGACGATGAACTCCGGGTGGGTCAGCTGCGGCTGTCGACGGAAGAACTTCACCTTGCCCGTGAACATCGCCCGCACACCCTGGGGCAGCAGCTTCGGGACATAGGGCGCACCGAAGAACGAGATGGTCACCTGCTCCGATTCACCGGCGACGATGATCTTGTAGAGCATCTTGCCCGTGCGGGTATAGGACTTGGTGGCCTGGACCACCTCACCGACGACGGTGACCAGGTCCCCCTCCTCCGCCGCACCCAGATCAACGCCGGAACCGTGATGGGAGTATTTGCGCACATTGTGGCGCAGCAGTTCCCCGGCGGTGGTGTAACCGAGTGCCTTCTCAATGGCGCGGGCCTCCTTAGCGGGGAGGACGTCCTTGAGCAGGCGGGTGTCATGCCAGCCGAGCATCTGCCTATTCCACCCCGATCTCCACGAGATTCTTCATTCCGGATGCCGGGTAGACGGTCAGATCCACGCGAGAATGGGTGCCCAGGCCACGGCGGAAGGTGTCCTCGTCGAAGTCCTTCTCGCGGTCGCGGGCGATGAGCAGGGTCACCTGTTCCCCACCGCCGTCCAGCAGCCGCAGGCAGGTGCGGGACAGCGCGTCATTGAGGTCCTCCGCGATGAGCAGGATCTCCTGGCCGGAGAACGCCAATAGGTCCCCCTTGGAGCAGGCACCCGCCTGGGTGAGGGCGGCGCTGCCGGCGACACGCAGCTCGGCGGTGCGCATGGCACTGGCCGCCTCCGCCATGGCGTAGGAATCAACGCCCAAGGGTTGACTGGGGTCGTGGAGGGACAGCGCGGCAATGCCGGCGACCAGGGTGGAGGTGGGCAGGATGATCACGGCCTGTTCGAAGGCGTGGCTGGAGCGCTCAATGGAGACCAGCTCCCGTTTGGTCAGCAGACCGTTGGGCAGCAGGATCACCTCATCGGCCCGGGTGGCCCGGGCCGCGGCGACGATCTCCGAGACGATCTCATTGGATGGTTCCGCCTCTGCCAGTTCTGCCGTATCGCGGGCGACCACGGTGGCCCCGGCGCTCTGGTAGAGATCCGCGAGCGAACCGTGCGGGGTGACCGCGATGAGCACACGGCGCGGTACCTCGGTGGAACGTGCCTCCGGGAGGATCTCCAGGCGCAGGTGGGTGACCTCCCCGGCCCGGAAGGCGGCCTCGATGACCTCCCCGGCCCGGCGCGAATGGATGTGCACGGTGCCGCGGGTGTCGGATTCGCGGGCGATGAGCAGGCTGTCGCCGAGCCCGGCGATCTCCTGCTGGAGGGCATCGAAGTCCTCGGCCTGCGCGCAGGTGAGGTAGAACATGACCTCGAGGTCGCCGACCCTGCCATGGGAATCATGGTCGATGGTAATGGGCCTGGATTCACCCTCCGGTGCGCGGGTGCCGGTCTGGGTGCCGGCGTCCAGGCCACCGGCGGGACCGGGGGCGCCGGTGATCTGCTGCTGGAGGCTCTCCAGGAGGATGACCAGTCCCTGTCCCCCGGCATCGACCACCCCGGCCTCGCGCAGGACCTCGAGTTGGGAGGGGGTGCGTGCCAGGGCGGTGCGGGCGGCCCAAACGGCGTGGTTGACCACATCGGTCAGCGATGCGTATCCCTCCTCCACGGCCTGTTCCGCGGCGATGGCGGAGGCCCGCAGGACGGTGACCACGGTGCCCTCGACGGGATCGGTGATGGCGCGGTCCACCAGGGACCGGGCGATGGACAGGGATTTCTGGATGGTGTGG
Organism: Corynebacterium gallinarum; assembly: GCF_014837045.1. Taxonomy (GTDB): domain Bacteria; phylum Actinomycetota; class Actinomycetes; order Mycobacteriales; family Mycobacteriaceae; genus Corynebacterium; species Corynebacterium gallinarum. Next base: position 38,853 of record NZ_JACSPR010000010.1, on the reverse strand, counting down.
CCGTCGATCACCCCGTCGGCGGCGGCCTGGGCGATGGCGCGCAGCACCTGGCTGAGCACCACCCCGGAGTTGCCGCGGGCGCCGCGGACCGAACCGACGGCCAGGGCCTCGGTAATGCGGGCGACGGTGGCATCGGAGTCGAGTTTGCGGGCCTCGTTGAGGGCGGCTTCCATGGTGTGGGTCATGTTGGAGCCGGTGTCGGCGTCCGGGACCGGGAAGACGTTGAGGGCGTTGATCTCCGCGCGACGGGCGGAGAGTTCCGCCACGGCCCTGCTCGCCCACCCGAGCACGCCGGCGGCGGAGAGGGTTTCAGCGGGCACCTGTACCGGTGCGGGGGTGTTCGCCGGTACCGGGGTTGTGCTGCTGAGGTCTGACATAGTGACTTACTTTACAGTCGCCAGTCGACGGGGGTGGCACCCAGGTCATCCAACATCCGGTTGGTGGTGCTGAAGGGGCGGGAACCGAAGAAACCCCGCGATGCCGATAATGGTGAGGGATGCGCCGAGGTGATGCACGGGGTGTCACCGAGGAATTTCTGCACCGCCTGAGCCTGCCTTCCCCAAAGGATGGCCACCAGGGGCTGGTTACGCTGCCCCAGGGCCGTGATGGCCGTCTCGGTCACCGCCTCCCAACCCCGGCCCTTGTGGCTGTTGGAGTTACCGGGTTGCACGGTGAGCACCCGGTTGAGCAGCATGACGCCCTGGCGTGACCAGTGGCGGAGATCCCCGTCGGTGGCGTTGATGCTCACCCCCAGGTCGGTGGCCATCTCCTTGAAGATATTGACCAGGCTGCGTGGCAGGGGCCGCACCCCGGGTTGGGTGGAAAAACACAAGCCCATGGAATGCCCCGGGGTGGGATAGGGATCCTGGCCGAGGATGAGCACCTTCACCTCGTCGAAGGGATAACTGAAGGCCCGGAAGATGTCCGGTTCGGGTGGCAGGAATCCACGCCCGGCGTCAGTTTCGGAGGTGAGGAACTGTCCCAGGTCGCGGATCTGGTCCATGACTGGCTCTAGTACTCCCCGCCAGGAGGGGTGGACGGGCAGATCATCGATGGTCTGCCACTGGGGGGTGGTGGGTTGTTCGTCGACAAGCATGGCGCCAGCCTAGAAGCTTTGCCAGCCCGATGCGTACGCCGGGGTTTTCTTGTCCACGGTGACCGGGTCATCGAGACGGGGCTTGGTGACATGGCCGATGGCGCGGAAACCGCTGGGGGGCTCGCCGAAGGTGGTGGACAGCAGGGTGTGGTCCTCCCCGCCCGACAGGATCCACTCCCAGGGATCACGACCGAGGGTCTCACCGGCGGCGCTGAGCAGATCATCCGGGGCGATGGTGTCGGAGTCGATGTCGATGCGCACACCGGATTTCCGGGCCAGCTGGGACAGGTCCACGATGAGGCCGTCGGAGTTGTCGGTCATGGCGGTGGCCCCGGCGGCACGCGCGATCATGCCGCGACCCGGGTTGAGCCTCGGTGCGCAGTGGGCTTCCACCAGCGGGGTCAGTTCAGCCGGCACCCCGGCGCGACCGAAACGCTGCAGCAGGGCCAGGCCGGCCGCGGAGTAACCGATGCGTCCGTGCGCGACCACCACCTGGCCGGGCCGCGCGCGGTTGAGGGTGAGTTCCGGCAGGGAACCCCCCAGCGACCCCAGGGCCGTCACCGACAACACCAGGGAGGTCCCGGAGGTGATGTCACCGCCGACGAGTTCCGCGGAGTACTCCTCCACCCGCTGACCGATGCCGCGTGCCAGGCCACGGACGAACTCCACCGGGGTATGGGTGGGGGCGGATAATGCCAGCAGAGCAGCGATGGGGCGGGCACCCATGGCCTCGATGTCGGCGAAGTTCTGCACGATCGCCTTCTGCCCGATCTCCTCCGGGGTGGACCAGTCCAGTTGGAAATGCCTGCCCTCAACCAGCATGTCGGTGGTGGCCACCGCGCGGGAATTGGGGGATGCGTGGCGCAGCACGGCGGCATCATCACCGTTGAGGGCGGAACTGGCCTGCTCCGTGATGACCCGGATCACCTCGAATTCTCCGATCTCACCGACGGTGGGCCCGCCCTGCAGGTGTTCCGGGAATGTCACATTCGGCACGTCGGGGTCAGCTCCTCAGGCTTTTGGGGGAAATATCTACTGGTGATCAGTGTTTTCCAGTCTAACCACCCACGGGTAGGCTGATGGATCATGAGTGCCGAAAACAATAACGGGTCTGTACCCTCCCGTCCTGCTGGAACCACCGCCGCGGGTGTGGCCGCCCGGGGGATGAACAAGACCCCCATCGTCATCGCCCTGGTCCTCTCCCTGCTGCTCACCGCCGGCGTACTGGTGGGTGCGCGTGTGCTGTTGGGCCCGGCGGGTCAGCAGCAGGTGGCGATGAGTACCCTGCCCGCCCCGGAGGCGGAGTCCGAGGAATGCGCCGCGCTCATCCAATCCCTGCCGGGTTCCGCCTTCGGGCACACCCGCGCGCAGATCATCGAACCGGTGCCCGCCGGTGTGGCCGCGTGGTCCAGTTCCGAGCTGGAACGGGTGACCCTGCGCTGTGGTGTGGACATGCCGTTCCAGTACACCGAACTCGCCGAGACCGTCGAGGTGGATGGGGTGACCTGGCTGCCGGTCGCGGATGTCACCGCGGGGTCCTCCCTGCAGACGTGGTACTCCGTCGACCGCTTCCCCGTGGTCGCCATCACCGCCGATAATATGAGCACCGACAACGCCGATACCCCGGTGGCACCCTTCACCGATGCGGTGGGTGCGCTGGAACAGCGCGACGGTGAGCCCTTCCCGGCGCCGCTGTCCCAGCTCGCCGCTGGTTCCGGGAACTGCAGTGCGCTTATCGACGCCCTGCCTCCCACACTCGAGGTGGGTTCCGGGGAGGACGCGATCACCTATGAACTCATCGATGATCCCGCGATGGCCGCCGCCGGTTACGGCGATGACGCCGTGGCCTGGAAATCCGCCGGTCTGGAACCGATCGTGGTGCGTTGTGGTGTTGAGCCCTCGGAGAACTACGAGGCCGGTGCCGTCCTCCAGCAGATCAATGACATCCCGTGGTTCGAGGACACCATCCTGGCCACCGGCACCACCTCGGCCACCTGGTACGCCCTGGGCCGCGAGACGGATATCGCGGTGTCCCTGCCGCAGTACGCCGGTGGCGCGCTGGTGCAGATCAGCGAGGCGATCGAGGAGCACGTCCCGGCGGTCTAGCTGGTCGTTTCGGTGAACGCAGGTAGGCTCCGGTTACAGCCCACCCCTTCCCCGTTCACACAAGGAAAGAACCAATGTCAGTACCGTTGAACATCCTCGACCTCGTGTCCATCTCCGAGGGGTCCACCGCCCGCGATGCCATCGCAGCCTCCATGGACGCCGCCCGGCTCGCCGATGAACTGGGGTATCACCGGCTGTGGTTCGCCGAACACCACAACACCGTGAACCTGGCTTCCAGTGCCACCGCACTGCTGGTCGGGCAGGCAGCCTCCGTCACCGACCGGATCCGCGTGGGTTCCGGCGGGGTCATGCTCCCCAACCACGCCCCGCTGATGGTGGCAGAACAATACGGCACCCTGGCCAACATGTACGGGGACCGGATTGATCTGGGTCTGGGACGCGCACCCGGTACCGATGGGATGACCGCCCAGGCCCTGAGCCGTTCCTCAGCCGAACCGCAGGCCTTCGCCGAGAGCATCTATGACCTGCAGGGATGGTTCAGCGACGCCGGATCCTCCCACAGCATGCCGATTGTCTCCGCCGCCTCCGCTGGGACCAACGTGCCGATCTGGGTGTTGGGATCCACCATCAACGGTGCCGCCATCGCCGGGCAGCTGGGTCTGCCGTTCTCCCTGGCCTCCCACTTCGCGCCCGACCAGATCGATCAGGCCATCCGGGTCTACCGGGACACCTTCTCCACCGAGATGCCCACCGCCCAGATAGACAAGCCCTACATCATGGCCGGCATCAATGTCCTGGTCGCCGACACCGACGCCGAGGCCAAGCGCGAATTCACCGTGATCCAGCAGATGTTCGCCGACATCCAGACCGGACAGCGCCGGAAGATCCAGCCCCCGGTGGACCCGGCGACCCTCCCCGGCAGCGGCGGGGCCCAGTCCATGCTGCGGATCCAGGCGGTGGGTTCGCCGAAGACGGCCACCACCCAGCTGGAGGAGTTCGTGGAGCGCACCGGTGCCGATGAGCTGATCACCGTCACCTACGCCTTCGACCCGAAGGTGCGGGAGCGTTCCCTGCAGCTGCTGGCCGAGGCGTGGTTCTGATCATGGTTCTGACCATGGAGATCGGAGCCTACAGTTTCGGCGACACCCCACTCAACCCGGATGGCACCCACCGCCCCACCTCGGAGGCGATCCGCAACCTGCTGGAGGCAATCGTCCTCGCGGACCGGGAGGGACTGGATTATTTCGGTATCGGTGAACACCACACCACCACCATGCCCGTGTCCTCCCCCGGTGCGCTGATCGCAGCGGCGGCCGCCACCACCTCCCGGATCACCCTCGGCAGCGCCGCCAGCATCATCGGCACCGACGATCCCGTGCGGGTTTTCCAGCAGTTCGCCATCGCCGATGCGGTCTCCGGTGGGGGTCGCGTGGAGATCACCGCGGGTCGCGGTTCCTCCGTGGAGACCTTTCCCCTGTTCGGTTATGACCTCACCGATTATGACGAGCTCTACGCGGAGAAACTCGATCTGCTCCTGACCATCACCAACAGCGATGATGAGCAGGTGACCTGGTCAGGTACGCGCCGTCCATCCCTGGAGAACCTCGCGGTGGTGCCACGTCCGGTCCGCGGTAGGTTGCCGATCTGGCTGGCCACCGGTGGTAACGCCGGGTCCTCGGTGCGGGCCGGGCAACTCGGACTGCCGATCTCCTACGGCATCATCGGCGGGGCCCCACACCGGTTTGCTCCCCTGGCGCAGCTCTACCGGGAGACAGCCGCCCGGGCCGGACACAGCGGCGACAACATCAAGGTCTCCGTCGCAGCGTTGGGCCTGGTGGCGCCGACCAAACAGGAGGCCCTCGACCGGTTCTATCCCGGCTGGCACAACCTCAATGTGGAGATGGGCCGGCTGCGTGGATGGCCCGCCCCTGATAAAAATGCCTATCTGGCGCAGGCCTCGGCGCCGGGTGCCTACTATGTGGGTGACCCCGACGAGGTGGCACGGCGGATCGTTGATCTGCACGGCCACCTGGGGCACATGCGGCATTTCCTGCAGATGGATATCGGGGGTCTGCCGCATGAGCATGTCCTGGAATCCATCACCCTGTTGGCCACCGAGGTCAAACCCCGGGTGGAGCGCCTGCTGGGTCGCTAGGTGGTGGAGCGGTGCAGTGCCTGCTGGACGAGGACGTCGAGAAGCTCCTCGTAGTCCACCCCGGACGCGGCGAACATCTGCGGGTACATGGAGATCGGGGTGAAGCCCGGCATGGTGTTGATCTCGTTGAGGACCGGGCCATTGGAGGTGACGAAGAAATCCACGCGCGCCAGGCCCTCACAGGCCAGGGCCTGGAAGGTCTCCACGGCCAGGGACTGCACCAGTTCAATGGTCGCGTCATCCAGTGGCGCCGGGATCTCCGCGGTAACCACATTGTCGAGGTACTTGGTGTCGAAGTCGTAGAAACCACCCTCGCCGTCCTCGGTGCCACGCAGCATGGCCGGGAGGGAGGCCACGATGCGGCCATCCGGATACTGCAGCACACCGCACTCCACCTCGGCGCCGACGATCTCGGATTCCACGATGACCTTCTCATCATTCAGGCGGGCCAGCTCAACGGCGGCGGGGAGATCATCCCAGCTGCTGACCTTGGAGATACCGATGGAAGAGCCACCGCGGGCGGGTTTGACGAAGACGGGAAGACCCAGCAGCTTCTTCTCCGCGTCGGTCAGCTCGGCGCGATCACGCAGGATGACCTCACGACCGATCGGCAGGCCCTCCGCGGCCATGAGCTTCTTGGTGAACTCCTTATCCATACCCGCAGCCGAGGACAGCACGCCCGGCCCCACCACGGGGATGTCCGACAGGGCGAACATGCCCTGGATGGTGCCGTCCTCACCGAAACGACCATGCAGCACCGGGAAGATGACATCCGCGGTGGCGTAGAGGGACCCATCGGCGAAGTGGAACTCACCGCGGTGGGCGGGATCCAGGCTGGGGCGGATCTCCTCCCGGCGCTGCACCTCGGGCATGGTGCGGTCGATCAGGCGCAGACGCTCCGGATCGGACTCACCGACCACCCAGGCACCGTCCACGGTGATACCGACGGGGATGACCTCATACTTCTCGGGATCAAGGTGCGCGATGATGGCACCGGCGGACACACACGACACCGAGTGCTCGGCGCTGCGGCCACCATAGAGGACGGCGACGCGGACTTTGGCGGAATTTGAGTTACTCACACCGGCAAAGCTTACAACGTTCCCTCACTCCGCCTTCTTCGACCTGCCCATCAGCGCGTCGACCATCTCCCGCACCGCCATCCCCTGATGGCACACCGCGTAGACCGCCTGGGTGATGGGCATCTCGACGCCCAACCCGACCGCCAGATCATGGATGGACTGGGAGGAGATCACACCCTCAGCCACCTGACCGTGCGTGGCCTCACGGGCCTGCTCGAGTGATTCACCCCGGCCAAGGCGGTCACCGAAGGTGCGGTTACGGGACAGTGGTGAAGAGCAGGTGGCCACCAGGTCACCCATGCCGGCGAGCCCGGCGAAGGTGCGGGGATCCGCCCCCATGGCCTTGCCCAGACGCGCGATCTCCGCAAGACCGCGGGTGATCAGGGAGGCATTGGAGTTCTCCCCCAGTCCGAACCCGTGGGCGATACCGCAGGCCAGGGCGATGACGTTCTTACATGCACCACCCAGCTCCGTGCCGATGACATCGGTATTGGTGTAGGGCCGGAAATACGGTGCGGCGACCGCAGCCTGCACCAGCTTGGCCCGGTTCTCATCCTCACAGGCGATCACCGTGGCCGCCGGTTGTCCCTCCGCGATCTCACGGGCCAGGTTCGGGCCGGACAACACCGCGATGCGTGAGGGATCAGCACCGGTGACCTCCGCGATCACCTGGCTCATCCGCAGGTGGGTGTCCTTCTCGATGCCCTTGGCCAGCGAGACGAGGGTGGCATCGGAGGGAATGAGATCCCTCCACTCCACCAGGGTGGTGCGCAGCGCCTGCGACGGGATACCGAGCACCACGATGGAACACCCGTCGAGTGCGGCCTGCGCATCGGAGGTGACGATGACCGAATCCGGCAGGGTGATCCCCGGCAGGTAATCGGGATTCTCCCTGGTCGTGCGGATCGTCTCAGCGAGGCTCTCGCGCCGGGCCCACAGTTGGACGGTGTTACCGGCATCGGCAAAGACCTTGGCCAGGGTGGTTCCCCAGGAACCCGCACCCATCACCGCTACGGAAACCAACTGCCACACCCTTTCGATCACTACGCATTGACCGTCTCAGGGTATCCCATCGCCTCTGATCGGCGCAGGTCACCCTCCGGTGGATTATCGGTGGATTATCCCACCCAGGATGCGCAGCAGGGAGCAGATGTGAGCAAACACGCCGCGGCACAACATGCGATGGCCACGGTTGTGGTGAACAATGGATAAAATACCAGCAGGAGATGCACGTGATTGCCCCGCAGGCCGTGGAAACCAGCCGCCGGGAGGTTCTCACAACTACCCCGCACACAGTCGCGAAAGGTGAACCGAGAATGTCCAAGAAAACCCAGATGCTCCACGAGACGGACAAAGACCAGGACTCAGCGATGCTGATCAACGGTCGCCTGCAGAAGATCGGTTCCAAACCCACCCGGGAGTTCACCCGTCCGACCCTGGCCGCCGGTGCCGTCCTGTGGCGTGGCGACATGTTCAACCCGGACTCCATCGAGGTCGCCGTCATCCACCGTCCGCATTACGACGACTGGTCGCTGGCCAAGGGCAAGGTCGATCCGGGTGAGTCCATCCCCACCACCTGCGCCCGCGAGATCGCCGAGGAAACAGGATATGACATCCGCCTGGGCAAGCTCATCGGCAAGGTGACCTACCCGGTACTCGACCGCACCAAGGTGGTCTACTACTGGACCGCCAAGGTCCTCGGCGGGCAGTTCGTGCCCAACGACGAGGTGGACGAGATCCGCTGGCTGCCCATCGAGGAGGCCTGCGACCTGCTGAGCTACCAGGTGGACACCAAGGTGCTGGCCAAGGCGAGGAAGCGTTTCCAGAACCCCACCACCACCCGGGTGCTCTACATCCGTCACGCCCGCGCCCATGCCCGTCGCACCTGGGCCGGCGATGACAACAAACGCCCCCTGGATAAGAAGGGCCGCCGGCAGGCCGAGATGCTCGTGCCCATGCTGCTGCCCTTCAAACCAACCGCGATCTACTCCGCGGTGCCGGACCGCTGCCAGACCACTGCCCTGCCCCTGGCCGATGAGCTCGGTCTGGACATCGGGGTGAACAGGCTCTTCGGCGATGAGGCGTGGAATGAGAACCCCGAGGCCGCGAAGAAGCGTTTCATGGAGGTCGTCGGTGAGGGCGGCGTCCCGGTCATCATCAGCCAGGGTGACGCAATTCCGGGGATGCTGTCCTGGCTCACCGAGAACGGCACCCTCCCCATCCCCGAGGAGGAGCTGAAAACCCGGAAGGGTTCCGTGTGGGTCCTGAGCTTCCACAACGAGGTACTCACCGGGGCTGACTACCTCGCCAGCGCGCTACCGGTGAAATAGCTCGCCGGAGCAGACGCCAAGGGCCCCGGGGTGGTTTCCACCCCGGGGCCATCTTCCTATTGACTGCGAATCTACAGCGCGCTCGGCTTGAAGGCCGGACGCTTAGCCTCGTAGGCCTTAATCTCGTCGACCTTGCGCAGGGTGAGGCCGACATCGTCAAGCCCCTCCATGAGACGCCAGCGGATGTAGGGATCCACCTCGAAGCTGATCACGGCATCGCCGGCGACGACGGTCTGATTCTCCAGATCGACGGTCATCTCCAGGCCGGGGGTCTGCTCCATGAGCTTCCACAGCAGCTCGATGTCGGACTGCTCCATGATGCCGGTGAGCAGACCCGCCTTGCCCGAGTTGCCGCGGAAGATATCGGCGAAACGGGAGGAGAACACGGCACGGAAACCGTAGTCCATCAGGGCCCAGACGGCGTGCTCGCGGGAGGACCCGGTACCGAAGTCCGGTCCGGCGATGAGCACGGAACCGTTCTTGTAGGTCTCCTGGTTGAGCACGAAGTCAGGGTCGTTCTGGCGCCAGTTGGAAAACAGGCCGTCCTCGAAACCGGTGCGGGTGACGCGCTTGAGGTAGACGGCGGGGATGATCTGGTCGGTATCCACGTTGGAACGCTGCAGTGGAACGCCGACGCCGGTGTGCTTGGTGAACTTCTCCACGGGAAAAACTCCTAAAAGGTCCGTTTGAATGGGGTCGGGGTCTGGTTACAGGTCCGCCGGGGAGGACAGCTTGCCGCGGATGGCGGTGGCGGCGGCCACGGCCGGGGACACCAGGTGGGTGCGTCCACCCGGGCCCTGGCGGCCCTCGAAGTTGCGGTTGGAGGTGGAGGCGGAACGCTCACCGGGCTTGAGCTGGTCGGGGTTCATGCCCAGGCACATGGAACAGCCTGCGGTGCGCCACTCGGCGCCGGCCTCGATGAAGATCTTGTCCAGTCCGAGTTTCTCCGCCTCCTGCTTGACCCAGGTGGAGGAGGGAACCACCATCATGCGGATGTCATCGGCGATCTTGCGGCCCTTGAGGATCTCCGCGGCGATCTCCAGGTCCTCGATGCGTGCGTTGGTGCAGGAACCCAGGAACACGGTGTCGATCTTGATCTCGCGCAGCGGGGTGCCCGGGGTCAGGTCCATGTACTGCAGGGCCTTCTCGGCGGAGGCCTTGTCATTGTCGTTGGTGAAGTCCTCGGGATCCGGGACGGTCTCGGACAGGGGCAGGCCCTGGCCGGGGTTGGTGCCCCAGGTGACGAACGGGGTCAGGGCGGAACCGTCGATCTCCACGACCTTGTCGAACTCCGCACCCTCATCGGTGGGCAGGGTCTTCCAGTAGGCCACGGCCTCATCCCAGTCCGCACCCGTCGGGGCCATCTCGCGGCCCTTGACGTAGTCGAAGGTGGTCTCATCCGGGGCGATCATGCCAGCGCGGGCACCAGCCTCGATGGACATGTTGCAGATGGTCATGCGGGCATCCATGGACAGCTTGCGAATGGCCTCGCCGCGGTACTCCAGGACGTATCCCTGGCCGCCGCCGGTGCCGATCTTCGCGATGATCGCCAGGATCAGGTCCTTGGAGGACACACCCGGCTGCAGTTCACCGGTGACCTCGATGGCCATGGTCTTGAACGGCTTGAGTGGCAGGGTCTGGGTGGCCATGACGTGCTCGACCTCGGAGGTGCCGATGCCGAAGGCCATGGCGCCGAAGGCACCGTGGGTGGAGGTGTGGGAGTCACCGCACACGATGGTCATGCCCGGCTGGGTGGCACCCAACTGCGGGCCGACGGTGTGGACGATGCCCTGACGCACGTCACCCATGGGGTGCAGGCGGACACCGAACTCCTTGCAGTTGTCACGCAGTGTGGACACCTGGAGGCGGGAGATCTGGTCGTTGATCTCCAGCAGGGACCCGGTCTTGATGCCCTCGGTGGGCACGTTGTGGTCCTCGGTGGCCAGGTGCAGGTCGGGACGGCGCAGCTTGCGGCCGGCCATGCGGAGACCGTCGAAGGCCTGCGGGGAGGTGACCTCATGCAGCAGCTGCAGGTCGATGTAGAGGAGATCGGGTTCGCCGTTTTCTCCCTTGGACACGACATGGTCGCGCCACACCTTCTCTGCCAGGGTCAGCTTCTCCTTCGAGGTGCTGGTATCCACGGGGCTGGTCATGGAAATTCACCGTCCTTAAACTGTGTGAAGTGGTTGAATCCGCGTGATTGGCCTATCCGTCAGGGGTGGGATCGTCAGGGGTTTCAGGTGGCTAATTCCGCGCCGTGGAACCATGCCCGCCCAACCAACCAGAATCCCACCCTTTGGGACAGTCGTTTCGCTTCATGGGATAGTATAGCGCATTCCCACCTCTATTTGTCACACTGCGCGCGTGATCACCGTTACTCCCGCGATTCGGGGGCCTCTATATACGGCGCCGACAAGCCCAGACAGGCCCACCGCTGACGGTGTCCCACCCAGTGGACTGATAGATTCGAGGCATGGGACAGCAAGAAGAACATGAGATCACCACGGAAAGTGGCATCAAGGTACTAGACCGGGCGGTGACCATCCTCAACGTCATCGCTGAGCAGCCACGCTCACTCGCCGAGCTCGCGGCGGCCACCTCCCTTCCGCGCGCGACGGCTCACCGCCTGGCCTCCGCACTAGAGGTCCACGGCATGCTGGCCCGCTCCCGGGACAGTCGCTGGACCATCGGGGCGCGTCTGGCCTCCCTCGGGGCCCGCGGTACCGACACCCTCATCGACATCGCCGTGCCCATCATGACCGACCTGATGGAACGCACCGGTGAATCCGTCCAGCTCTACCGGCTCACCGGGAATTCCCGCACCTGTGTGGCCAGCCAGGAACCCTCCTCCGGGCTGAAGAACGTGGTTCCGGTGGGCACCCGTATGCCGCTTCACGCCGGGTCGGCGGCCCGGGTGTTCGCCGCCCACAACCCCAACCTCGCCCCCGGCGCCTTCACACCTGCAGATCTGGATCAGGTGCGCGCCACCGGGCTCGCGGAATCCGTCAGCGAACGCGAGGTGGGTCTGGCCAGCCTCTCCTGCCCCGTCTTCGACTCCAACGGTTCCATGATCGCCGTGCTGTCCATCTCGGGCGCGGCCGAGCGCCTGCGCCCCCACCCCGCAGCTCTGTGGGGAAGTGAGCTTATCGACGCCGCCGACCGCCTCGGTGCCCTGCTGTAGATTTTGCGCGTACCGGTCGCATCTCTGATTTATACTGTGACGATGAAACGCACTCTTGCAGCTGTGACTGCCGCCCTGGCGCTCTCCGCCGGCATCATCCAGCCCCTTCCCGCCTCCGCCCAGGCCACAGGCAGCTCTGCAGGCCTCAGCTCCTTCCTGATGCCTCAGCACGGTGACTGTTCCCCGCGCCTGTTCAACGATGCCCTCCCGGAGTGGCGGGGGTCCGACCGCACCTTAGTTGTCTACTGCGACAGCACCTTCGCCTGGGTGGGCCAGTACCAGACCGACTGGGTGGAGGCCTTTGAATTCCGGGATGGCCGGTGGTGGCCCGTGGAACACGCCGGAACCACCCAAACCGGCCTGACGAGGGGCTGTTATAGCGACACCGACCTGCGCAGCAGGGGCGCCTCGGAGCAGTTCATCTCGCTCGTGCCCATCTGCACCCCGGATGAGCTGGGGCGTTAGTCACCATCAAAGTGCGTGCAACCGGCGCACCAGCTCCCCGAGCTGATCGGTGAGCTGGTTGTGGCCCACCCGCGCCACCGCCACGCGGTGGATCTGCGCATACCACCACTGGTTCTCCTCCTTGGTGGAGTTGAACCGGTCCCACAACCGCTCCCCGATGACCTCGTGATCATCAAAGATGGACATGAGGTTGTGGGTCTTGTCCGCAAGGCTGATGAGTACGGCATCACGGTCGGCGTGGTGTTCAAGGTGTGCCAGGTAGGCCTCCGAGCGGTCCCGCCACCGGGGCAGGGAATCGTCCTTGGTCAGATCGCGCACCAGCCGCAGCACCCGGGGCCCGAAGTCCGCCTCCATCTGCTCGGCGGAATAGTGTTCGGGGACATCCTCCAGGGTGTCATGCAGCAGGCCCGCAATCAGCACATCCTCATCATCGGTCACCGCCCCCAGCAGATACATCACGGAGAACAGATGCGTGATGTAGGGGATCCCACTGCCCTTGCGGACATGATCACGGTGGGCGACGGACGCAACGGTGATCGCCCGGCGCAGCCTGGGGGTGAGTGTGTTCATGTGGGCCAGACTAATGGAGGGGTCTAACCCCGGGAACGCAGCCACCGGGACCACCCCAGGGTGGCCACACCAATGAGCATCGCCACCGCACCCATGAAGAGGAGGTAACGGGCTTCCGCGGTCGCGGAGGTGGGGTCATAGAGGGTCGACAGGGACCCTGCGGCCGAGGTACCGATCGCGATGGTGAGGAAATACAGGGCGGAGAATCGGGTTGCGAATGCCCGTGGTGCGTGGGTGGAGGTCGAGGCCATGCCCACCGGTCCGATGAACAACTCCCCCAGGGTCATCACGGCGATGGTGAGGGCCAGCGCCATGAACGGGGTGGAGCCGGGCCCGCCGCCCACAAACGGTAACAGGATGAGCATGGCCGAACCAGCCAGTATCACGCCACCACCCATCTTGGTCGACGCCTGGGGATCACGGTCTCCCCGGCGGGAGAGGAGGTAGGCCAGGGGGAAGGTGAAGAGCAGGATGAACAGGGGGTTCAGTGACTGTGTCCAGGCAGCGGGGATCTCCCAGCCGAGGACCTCGCGGTTGAGGCGGAGGTCGGAATACACAGCGAGCACACCATAGATCTGGGCCTGGAGTGCCCAGAAGGCCACGGAGGCCAGTGCGAGCGGGAGAAAAGCCACGACCCGGTGTCGCTCAGCTGCGGTGACCTGCGGGGACCGGAGGATCTGCAGGATGAGCACCAGCGCAACGGTCACCGTGCCCGCAAGCAGGACATGGGACAGCAGGCCCGGTGGCAGGATTCCGGTACCCAGGACCCAGGCCACCAGGGCGGTGACGATCACAGTGACCGTCAGGGTGGTCATCCTCCCCGCAGGACTGAGGGGCTGGGCGGGGGCGCGCATGGAGTTCCGGACCTCCTCCGGTAGGGATTCCAGCATGCCCGGACGCATCCGCAGATAGGACAGCACACCGATGAGCATGAGGACCGCCGCGGCACCGAAACCCATATGGTAGCCATGGTGGACCGCCAACCATCCGGTGAGGAGGGGCCCCAGGAAGGCACCGATGTTGATGCCGAGGTAGAAGTACTGGAAGCCCACACTCCGCTTCCCCGAGGTGGCCGGGTAGGAACCTCCGAGGATGGTGATCGCGGCGGTCTTGAGAAATCCGGACCCCAGGGCGATGAGGATCAGTCCCACCGCGAGGCCGGGATACCCCGGGATGACAGACAGCCCGAGGTGTCCGATGACCAGCGCGACCGCCCCACCCAGGAGGGTTTTCTCCGCACCGAGCAGGCGGTCACTGATCCAGCCCCCGGCGAAGGTACACAGGTAGAGGAAGGCCCCGTAGGCACCCACCACTGCGGTGGCGTGGTGGGTTTCCATCCCCAGCCCACCGGCCCCCACCTGGGCGTAGAGGTAGTACGCGAGGATGGCCTGCATGCCGTAGAAGCTGAAACGCTCCCACATCTCGATGGTGACCATTGCGGGCATTGAGCGGGGATGCCTCACCAGCACAACCCGTGTTGAACGGTGTTCAATTATGTTCATGGTGAGACATTATGCACCCTCACGCCCCGGCCCTCCCATTTCCACCCCCGTTGATTGAACACCGTTCAATACAGGGGTTATAGTGCACAAACATCCCCACCACAGCGCACGCAGGAGAAAGATGCACACAGACACACTGACCCCTGAGGACATCCTCGAGCTGGATAAAAACCACATCTGGCACCCCTATTCCGCCCCCGGGGCACCGGTGCTCCCGGTCTCGGCCACCGAGGGAATCCACCTCCACCTCAGCGATGGCACCCAACTGATCGACGGCATGAGCTCATGGTGGTCCGCGGTGCACGGACACGGGCACCCGCGCCTGGTGGCCGCCGCCACCGCCCAGGCCCACCGCATGAGCCACGTGATGTTCGGTGGTCTGACGCACGAGCCCGCAGCCCGGCTGACCCGGGCGCTGCTGGAGCTTGTCGACGCTCCCCTGGACACCGTCTTCTACTCCGATTCCGGCTCCGTCGCCGTGGAGGTCGCCGTGAAGATGGCCCTCCAGTACTCCCGCGGCATCGGGCATCCGGAGCGCACCCGCCTGCTGACCTGGCGCTCCGGATACCACGGGGACACCTTCGCCGCGATGAGTGTCTGCGATCCCGACGGTGGCATGCATTCCCTGTGGGGCGGTGTCCTGGCGCAGCAGCTCTTCGCGCCCGCCCCACCCGTTCGGGGTTCTGACCCGCAGGATCTGGAACGCTATCTGGACGAGCTTGAGGCCCTGGTGGATGACACCGTGGCCGCGATCATCATCGAACCGGTGGTCCAGGGTGCCGGCGGTATGCGTTTTCATGATCACTGTCTGGTGGCCGGTGTCCGGGAAATCTGCGATCGCCGGGACATCCTCATGATCGCCGATGAGATAGCCACCGGATTCGGCCGTACCGGCAGCCTGTTCGCCACCTCGGCCGCCGGGGTGACCCCCGACATCCTGTGCGTGGGTAAAGCACTCACCGGTGGGTTCATGACACTGGCCGCCACCCTGTGCACCACCGCGGTCGCCGACGCGATCACCTCACCCCGTGGCGGAGGCGCGCTGATGCACGGCCCCACCTTCATGGCCAATCCCCTGGCCTGCGCGGTGGCTGCGGAATCCCTGGCGATCATCGCCGAGGGTGGGTGGCGGTCCGCGGTGCTCGGGATTGAAACGGAACTCAGGGCGGGACTGGACCCACTGCGCCGGGAACCCGGGGTGGCCGATGTCCGCGTCCTCGGCGCCATCGGCGTGGTGGAGATGACCACCCCGGTGGATATCATCCCCACCACCCGGGCAGCCATCGCGGAGGGAGTATGGTTACGTCCCTTCGGACGTCTCATCTACGTCATGCCTCCCTATATCTGCACCACGGAGGACATCGCCACGATCTGCCGCGGTGTGGCCGCTGCCGTCCGGGCTGCGGGGAGCAGGCCATGAGCATCCTCTTCATCAGTGGCACCGGCACGGATGTGGGCAAGACCATCGCCACCGCGGCGCTCGCATCGGCCTTCCACCACCGGGGTGACCGGGTGATCCCCGTCAAGCCGGTCCAGACCGGCGAGCCGGACGGCAGGGGTGATATCCACACCGTCGAAAGGCTCAGCGGTATCAGGGGGGTGGAGTTCACCCGCTACCCGGACCCGCTGGCACCCAACCTCGCAGCACGGCACGCGGGTCTGCCCCAGGTCACCCTGCCCGACCTCGCCAGGGAGATCCGCAACATCGATGCACCCGACCGGATTGTTCTGGTGGAGGGTGCCGGTGGTGTGCTGGTCCGCCTGGCGGATGATGTGACCCTGCTGGATGTGGCCGCCGAGCTCGACGCGCCGTTGGTGCTGGTGACCTCCCTGGGGCTGGGCAGCCTGAACGCCGCGGAACTCAGCGTGCAGGCAGCCCGCGCCGCCGGTGTTGAGGTGCTGGGGTTGATCGGCGGTTCCGCCTCCCCCGAACCCAGTCTGGCGGAACAGCTCAACCATGGGGAACTCACCCGGATCTGTCAGCTTCCCCTGCTCGGGGTGCTGCCGGCCGGTGCCGGGGACCTGCTACCGGACCGCTTCCAGACGATGGCGAAGAGCTGCCTCACCCTCCCCCTCTGACCCGTTCAGGCGGTCGATGTCATCGAGTTCCCCTGCCGGCCACACCACGTTCTTCGCCAGGGGGATCTGGTGGGATGCGCTTTCCAGGATGTGCATGAAATAACCGGCGGTGTTGGGGATGCCGATGATATCGCCGGCCTTCACCCCGCGGGGGAAGCGGATGCGTCGGCGCAGGATGAGTTCATCCTCGATGCAGTAGGCACCGACCAGGAAGGCCTCCAGCTCCTCACCGTTCGCCTCGTCGGTGATGTGCAGCGGGTCGATGAGGTAGTCATCGGAGGTGGTACGGCACTGGGTGCGGTTCATGGCCAGGCCCACCAGTGGGACACCGTCGCTGCGGGTTTTGACGAACGCCACCTCCGCGAGGATGAGCCCGCAGCCGTCCAACAGGCTTCTGCCCGGCTCCAGGTGCAGGCGCAGGCCACGCTCGATGAGCATCTCCGCAACACCCTCGCCGAGGACCTGCTTCAACCAGGGCCCACGCACCGGGGTCTGGTGGTAGGGGTAGGTGTTGTTGAGCGGGTCGGATTTCCAGATGAACGGGTCAGCGTAGCCACCCAGGGCGGCGCTGCGCGCGGACTGGTACTTCAGCCACTGTTCGGTGGAGTCGAGGTAACTCATGGGTACCCCGCCACCGAGATCGATGAAGCGGGGGGTGTGGCCGGCGGCGGTGAGGGCGTCGACAAGCTCACAGCACTCGCGCAGCGCGGCCGCGCGGTCGACGGCGGAGTACCCGTGGAGGTGGACGTGCAGGCCGACGATGTCCACGCCCGGCACCGGCGCCGTCAGGTGGCGGGCCCAGTCACCGACGCGCTCACCGAAACGGGTCGGCGGCATGGTGGCGGGATCCGGTGCCACGCGGGGTGCCACCCGTGCGAGGCTGTCACCGGCCAGGGCTGCGATGCGGTCGAGCTCATCGCGGGAATCCGCGGAAATGACCACGCCGTTGGCGATCGCGAGCTCCAGCAGGCTATCCGGTTTGATGGCGGCGGAGAGGATGATCCGCTCCCCCGGCACACCACGTCCGAGCACCTGGGACAGCTCGCGCTCACTGGCGACATCCACACCATGACCGGCATCGCGCACCGCATCAACGAAGGTCAGGCCCTTGTTGGCCTTGCGGGCGAAGAAGATGCGAGTGTCCACGCCCATCTGTGCACCGGCCTCAACCAGCTCGTTGATGTTGCGGGGCATGGATCCGGAGTGCAGGACATTGACGGGGCTGCCGAACTCACTGATCAGCCCGCGACAGGCCGCCGGATCACTGGCCAGGTCAGCTGCCCACGGCTCCAGGCGTGCGGTCAGCGGTGGGATGCCGTGGACCTGCTCGGGGCCGGACACCACCCGGCGCGCCCAGCGTGGGATCACATCGTGCAGGGTGCGCGACAGGGTGTCATTGCCCAGGACCACGTCCTCGGTCATGCGGCCGACAGCAGACAGGTGGGACTGCCCCACCACGGTGCCATCCGGGTTCACATCCAGGCCGCGGGTGCCGGGGCGGATGCGGGCGTGACCGGCATCGACGAGGTCGGCGACCAGGGTTCCGGGCACCACCCCGGGTGGCGGGATGATGGCATCGATGACCACGGTGACGCCCAGCTCCTCGGCCAGCTCGCGCAGGGGTTCGCGGCCCCGACCCAGGTGGGTGATGTCGATCTTGCCGGTGTCGATGAGGTGGTGGAGATGCTCGGCGCTTTCCGGTGGTGGGCCGAAAGCCACGCGTTCCATCTCCCGGGCGAGTTCCCCGAAGCCCTCGAGGCTGTCGCGTCCCTCAAAGGAGGCGCGTTCCACGATGGCGGTGTACATATCGCGCCAGGCGATCCCCCTGCCCCAGGCATCGTCGTCGCGGCCGGCCAGATCCTGTAGGCGGGTGGAGACATCCTCCAGCACCGCAACCAGTTCGGGGAGATCGGCAACCTCCAGGATGCGACGCTTGCCCTCCTCCAGTATTTCCGTAGCATCCAGGTCGCCGAGATCCGGTTTCACCGTCATCAGCTGTCCGGTGCGGGTGACCGGGATGAACACAGCCGGATCGCAGGCACGGATGATATCGATGAAGGTCAGGGCGGCCCCGCGCACCAGCACGCGGTCCTCGGGACCAATGTCCTCCAGGTTGTGCGGTGGGTATGGAGAGCTGATCAGGCGGACACCCCCGGGAAGATCCTCGGCGCTTAAGGCTCCGGGCCAGTCATGGGCATGGCCGGTGGCCAGCAGGACCTCATCGAAGGCGGTGCCGTTGACCAGCCACTGCGCTCCTTCCGGTGCGAGCGAATCCACATGCATCTCATGCCGGGTCAGGGTGCAACCCATCGGCACATGCTCCCCCAGCGCGGTCCAGGAGGCGACGAGGAAATGGCCGACCTGGCGACGCGACGGGAAGGGATCATCATGCACCCCGCGCCAGTCATCGAAGCTGCCCAGCTGGGTGCGGATGAGCGAGGAACGCACATTGACCAGCCACTCGTCGGGCAGGTCATCGGTATAGGCCACGCCGGCACCGTCGTCGAACACGTGCAGATCCACATCCACCCCGCGTTCCCGTGCCAGTCCGAGTAATTCCTCGGAAGCCCACAGTCCGCGGGGTCCGCCCCCGATGATCGCTACCTTGATCACAGATTCTCCTCCACCCAATCATCGTTGTAAATCGTGTCCATATATCTGGTTCCACTGTCGTGCAGGACCACCACGACATCACTGCCGGGTTCGAACACGTCCTTGAGCTTTTCGACGGCCGCGATCACCGCCCCGCCCGAGGCGCCCGGCAGGATGGTCTCCTTCCGGACCAGGGTGCGGGCGCCCTCCACTGATTCACGGTCAGCCACCCGCAGCACCCGGTGTGGGGTGATCTGCCGGGACAGTTCGGGAACCATGCCGGCACCGAAGCCCGGGAGGTGACGGGGGCCGGGGTTGCCGTCGAAAAGCACCGACCCCATCGCGTCGACCGCGGTGACCTGCGTGGGCAGGTGGTGGGCCTCGATGTGGCGCAGGCATCCGCCGATGGTGCCGGTGGTGCTCACCGCGACCAACAGGTGGTCGGGTGCGCGGCCCAACTGCTGGACGATCTCGGTCATCGTGCCCTCCTGGTGCGCGCGGAAGGCCTCGGTGTTGGAGTACTGATCCAGACAGATCGCCTCCGGGATCTCCTCCAGCAGCTGAGCAACCCGCTTGCGGCGGGCCACCAGCCAGTCCCCTGTCTCCTCATCCGGCTCGGTGATCTGGTGGACCACCGCACCCAGGGCCTGCATGTGTTTGACGGTGCTGCGGTTGGCGCGGGGATCCACCACACAGTGGAACGTCCAGTCACCGAGCACCGCCTCACGGGCCAGCGCGATGCCGAGGTTGCCGGAGCTGGATTCCACCACCACATCCCCGGGTTTGAGGTTGCCTGCGGTGACCATGGCATGGGCGGTACGGTCCTTGGCGCTACCACCCGGGTTGAAGTATTCGAGCTTCGCCCACAGTGTGAAATCCCGGTCCGTGATGAGCCGGTCCAGCCGCACGAGAGGGGTGTTGCCGATGGTGTCGGCGATCGTGAGACCCGGTAGTTTTAGACCAGTTGTGCCATTCATGCACGCGAGCATACGCATGATCGAGGTCACATGCGGGGGTACCGGGTGTACTACCGTGGGTGTTTCCACCGGTGCCCTGCGCAACCGCGCTTTACGACGCTCCCCTGTCAGCCCGGATGCGCATTTAATACTTGACCCGTCCCTCCATGCACAGCCAGTCGTCGAACACCTCCCGGGCGCGCCGGTCCGGGACATGCTCGAAGGGGATACTGCGGTCGTGCGGGCTCCTGCCCAACTCGGTATCGATCCTCACATCATCAAACCCGATCCGTGCGGACTCCGCTGCGGTATTGGCGAAATACACCTTCCCGAGGCGCGCCCAGTACACGGCCCCGGCGCACATCGGACACGGTTGGGCATTGACGTAGAGCTCGCACCCGGTGAGATCCGGGGTGTTGAGCTGACGGCTCGCGGACCGGATGGCGACCATCTCCGCATGGTTGGTGGGATCCTTCGTGGTGAGCACAGTGTTGTAGGCCTCCGCGATGATGCGGTCACCACGGACAATGACCGCCCCGAAGGGACCGCCCTGACCGGCCTCCATTCCCCTGCGGGACAGCTCGACGGCGCGTTGGAGAAAGTTCGGGTTCATGGTCCCCGATTATGCCCGCGTCGGCGGGATGGGCGTGCGCACGGGGTGATCCTCGATTACCGTTTCCAACAGGACGAAGAGCTGCTACTTTCCGATACTTTCCAGAACAACATTTAAAAGTTTATGTTTAAACTGATTTAGGTCAGACCTATTTAAATGGGTTAAGATAAATGAAAAATAACACCATCGCCTGAGGAGTGTCATGACCAACGCCCGCGATCACCACACCCCCCTGACAACTGATCCACCGGCCCCCAGCCCGACCCGTGAGACACCCGGTGCCTACCGGGTGCTGACCATGGCCACCCTGGGCTTCACGCTGATGTTCGCCGCCTGGATGATGTTCGGAGTTCTCGGCATCCCCATCCAGGAAGAATTCGGACTGACGGATGTCCAGTTGTCCCTCATCAGCTCCGTGGCCATCCTCAATGGTTCCCTGTGGCGCCTGCCAGCCGGAATCATCGCCGACCGTCTCGGTGGTCGCATCGTGATGACGGTGCTGCTGGTGGCCTCCGCCGTTTTCAGCTACATGGTCTCCCTGGCTGATTCCTACTCCATGCTCCTGGGTCTTGCCTTCGCCGTGGGCCTTGCCGGTAACTCCTTCTCCGTCGGCAACACCTGGGTGGCGGCCTGGTTCAGCCAGCGTCGAAACGGTTTGGCGATGGGCGTGTTCGGTGCCGGCAACGTCGGCGCCTCGGTCACCAAATTCATCGGCCCGGTCATCATCGCGGCCACGACAGGCTCCCTGTACTTCGGCGGATTGGTGGAGGGTGGCTGGCGGCTGGTACCCGTGATCTACGCCGTGGCCCTCCTGGTCACCGCGGTGCTGTTGTGGTTCATCACGCCGGCGCAGGACAAGAAGCCGGGGCAGGGCCGGAAACTCTCCGAGATGCTCGCCCCTCTGAAGCAGGGCCGCGTCTGGCGTTTCAGCCTCTACTATGTGGCGGTCTTCGGTGCCTATGTGGCCCTGTCCTCCTGGATGCCCAAGTACTACATCGACATGTATGGTGTCTCCACCTCCACTGCCGCCCTGTTGACGGCCCTGTTCATCTTCCCGGCCTCCCTGATGCGTCCTGTGGGAGGAACCCTGTCCGACCGCTTCGGGGCCCGGCGGGCGACCATCTTCGCCCTGCTGATCATGCTCACCGCCAGTGGCATCCTCGCGCTGCCCCTCACCATCAACATCGTGCTGTTCACGATCCTCCTGTTCACGCTGGGTGTGGGCATGGGTATCGGCAAGGCCTCGGTGTTCAAGTACATCCCGGATTACTTCCCGGGCAATGTGGGATCCGTCGGCGGCCTGGTGGGTATGTTCGGCGGCCTGGGCGGCGCCTTCCTGCCCCCGCTCTTCGCCGGTGTGAAAACCGCGACGGGACTGGACCAGGCCACCTTCCTGGTGATCTTCGTTCTCGTGGCCTTCTGCCTGGCCTGGTTGCTCCGCGCCATCTCCCTGATGAAGCGCACCTCCGCCGACCCACTGTGGCGACGCTTCGGCATCTAGAACTGGGCTGGCCCCGGTGGGCCCTGGATCTTCGCCCAACTGTTCGGGCTTATCGACGGGGACGTGTCCCGCCCCTGTGGCACACTGATTTTTATGAGCTCAATCGCCCAGGTGTTGTCTTTTCAACGGATTTTGACGGACTCCCCCGCAGTCCGTCTGCTGGCAGCCAAGAATGCCCCCTTCGTCATGGCCACTGTGGCTGTTCATTTCGGGGGCGCTCCGGCTCCCCGTCCGGCGTCCGAGGTGTATGAGTTGATGGCGGCGGATCTGGCGGTACTGCGCCAGCGCGGGATGGATCTGCCGAAGACCCCGGCGGAGTACTGCACTGCCTGGGTTCGGAGTGGGTGGCTGGTACGCAGGGCGGGAAGCCAGCGGACCGGCGAATTGCTGGAGCCCGCCGAGGATGCCTTGAGCGCACTCCAGGCGGTACAACGCTGGGAGAAACCACGGTCGGCGGTGACGGCATCCCGGTTGGAGTCAATCTCGGAGGCGTTGCGGGGTCTGGCACGCGACACCGACCCGGATATCTCCTCGCGCCTGGAACGTCTCCAGATTGAACGTGACCGTCTGGATCGCGAGATCGAACGGGTCTCACAGGGCGATTTCGAACTGCCGTCCGTGGAGCGGGTGTCCGAACGACTGGAGGATATCCTGACCTCCGCGTCATCAGTGCCCGCGGACTTCGCCCGTGTCCGGCAGGAATTCGAGGTACTCAACCGCACTCTGCGCCGGCAGTTACTGGATCCCGATGCCACGCGCGGGGACGTGCTGGATGATATTTTCACGGGCGTGGATCTCATCAGCGACTCCGAAGCCGGTCGCAGTTTCAATGGTTTCTATTCCATCATCACCGACCCCGAGCGCAGCGCCTACATCGACGCCTGGATCGACCAGATTCTCGCCAGCGAACCTGCCCGTCACCTTGACCAGGACAGCCGGATGTCTCTGCGCAGTCTCATCCGGGATATGGAGGACGCCGGGGCTGAGGTGAACTCGGTGATGACAGGTCTGGCCCGCTCACTGCGCCACTATGTGGCCAGTGAGCAGTTCGCGGAGGATCGGAAGATGATCGAGTTGATCCGTGAGACCCGTGCCCTGGCCGCGGATGCCGTCGAGGAGTCGGAACTGAATGCCATCCACGCGATGGACACCCCACTTCAGCGCATCGGCATGAGCATTCAGTCCGTCAGTTCCATCGAACTGGCCAATCCGGGTGAGGAAGTGGTGGAGGGCGAAACGACGGTGAATGCGCCGCAATCGATCAACGTAGAAGAGCTGATGGCCACGGTTCGTCAGTCGGAGATTGACCTCGAGGAGCTGATCAACTCGGTTCGGGACACCGTGACGGCGGAAGCCGGACAGGCGACGATCAGCCAGGTGCTGGCCAGGCACCCGGCCACGCAGGGACTGGGCAGCATCGTCGGGTTACTCCACCTGGGGCTCAGACACGGCGTGCCCGGCGTGCCCGGCAGCCACCCCGGGCACGTCACCTGGGAAGAGGGCGGAACCACCCGCCACGCCACCATCGACCAGTATTCTTTTGACGCCACCAGCCTGGAGGAAATGTAGATGTCCACCATTGATCCCCTCTGGACCGGGGATACCGGCACCTTAAGTCTCGACTCGCGTCGCGCCCTGGTTCAGCTCCTCAAGGGCCCGTTGATGCGCAAGACCAGGCATCCGGAACTGTGGTCAGCCGTGATCACGGACACCCAGGCCCTGCGCAGTCGCCTCGCCGATGTATTCCTCGACCTCATCGTCGATGAAGACGCCGGCATCGCCTTCACCCGGATGGCCTCCCCGGACAACGACCTGAAGATCCCCGCGGTGCTGCGCGTCGACCGGCTGAAGCACGTCGATACGCTGATTCTCCTGCACCTGCGCAATGAACTGGGCCTGAGCGCCCCGGGTGAGCGGGTGATCGTGGATGTCGAGGAGCTGCGCGACCAGGTTCGTTCCTACCAGCGTGCGGATGACCTGGATGATGCCGCCTATGCCAAGCGTTTCAACGCCGCGATCACCCGGATCCGCAACACCTACAACCTGCTCGACGACACGGAAACCACCGGCCGGTATGAGGTCTCCCCCGTGCTGCGTCACATCTTCGACGTGGACACCGTGACCGCTCTGCGGGATGAGTACGCGCGCTACGCCACCGGTGCGAAGGAGCAGAAATGAGTCCCATCTATCCAGGCCAGTTCCGGCTCTCGCGCATCCAGCTGATCAACTGGGGCACCTTCTCCGGTTACGTCGACATGCCCATTGCCAGACGGGGCCACCTCATCACCGGCGGGTCGGGATCGGGTAAATCCACGCTTCTCGACGCCATGGCCGCCATCCTCGTCCCGCCCGTCAAAGTGCGCTTCAATGAAGCCGCACAACAGGGGCTCAGTCGCGAGCAGGGACGCACTCTCGCGTCCTACATCCGGGGTGCGTGGCGACGCCGTGAAGACGCCGAGACCGGTGGCATCGCGTCCACTTTCCTGCGGGGCAAAGCCACCTACACCGTCGTCGGGCTCACCTACGACGATGCCGCCGGCACGACCTACACGCTGGTTGGCCTGTTCTATCTCCGCGCAGGGGACACCGCCAACGCCCAGGTGCAGAAGTTCTACGGCACCGTGCCCACCGATATTGACGTGCGGGACTTCGAGCAGTACCTGAAAGTGGGCGTCGACAAGCGGAAGATCAAGAGCGCCTTCCCCGGGGCCCGTTTCAGCGACCAGTACCGCGTTTTCGCTGATTATTTCCGGCCACGCCTGGGCATGCACACCGAGGAGGCCCAGCTGCTGCTGCACCGCACGCAGTCGGCGAAGTCACTGTCCAGCCTCGATCAACTCTTCCGTGACTACATGCTCGAACCACCGGCAACCTTCGACATGGCTGACGAGGCCGTCCAACAGTTCGACGACCTGCGTCAGGCCTATCGACGCGTCATCGACGTCCGCGCCCAGATCACCGTCCTGGAACCACTGGTGGGTCTGCGTGATCACCGCGATGCTGACCAGGCCCGCAGGGAACACGCGGCACAGATGAAGCGGGCCTTCCCCACCGTGCGCGACACCCTGCACCTGGAGAACAACCGTGACCGTCTGGCGGAACTGGCCACCAGGCGCACCGCTGCTGACGCCCGCGTGGCGCAGCTGCGGGAGACCCTCGACCAGGCACAGCAGAGAGTGACATCGGACACCGCAGCACTTCAGTCGCAGGGTGATGGACGCCTGAACGTCATTGAGGAACAGGAGGCGCGGATAGGTGAGCGGCGGGAGCGTCGATTAGCGGATCGGGAACGGGTGCACAACGCCGTGCACGCTGTCGGTGGCACCATGCCCACCGACGCGGAGAAATACGCCCAGCTGCTCGTCCACGCCCAGGAGATCGAGTCGAACTCCCCTGACCGTATCAGCCGTTGGGAAGCCGAGAAACTCAGCGATGAGGTGGACCGCCGCGACCTGAAGAGCCAGCGCGATGAGCTCACCGCGGAGCTGAGTTCCCTGGGTCAACGCAGCAGCAACATCGACCGTCGCTACATCCTCGTGCGGGAGGTCCTCGCCGAGGCACTGCAGGTGACCGAACAGGAACTGCCCTTCGCCGGTGAGCTCATCGATGTCCACCCGGATCACCTCCGTTGGGAACCCGTCATCCAGCAGCTCCTGGGATCCTTCGCCACCACCTTGCTGGTCCCGGAACGACTCGCCCAGGCCATCAATTCCTATGTCAACCAGACCAGTCTCGGCATCCGACTGATCTACCGCGTCATCCCAACCAATGTTGTGGTCTCCCGGGGTTCGTCGAGCCCGAGGGCCCTGAGCAACAAGCTCCAGTTCACCGAGGCGCCGATGTCGACCTGGGTGCGCAATGAAGTACTGCGCGACCATGACTACGAGTGCGTGGACAATGAACGTGAATTGGACGCACTCGCCGCCCATCAGCAGGGCGTTACCCTCAACGGCCTGGTGCGCCAGCGCACCTACAGGGACGGTTCGATCGGCTACATCAAGGACGACCGCCGCAGGCTGGACGATCGTTCCTCCTACCGCCTCGGCTCCTCCAACGACGACAAGATCGAACTGCTACGCGACGCGATTGCCACACTGGACACACAGATCACCGCCGCCGGGAACCGGATCACCGAGAAGCGGCGTCAGATCACCCGCGAACGGACGCTGATCGAACGCGCCAGGGACATCGCCCAGTTCACCTTTGACCAGATCGATGTCAGCGTGGACGATGCCAGTCTCACTGCACTGGCCCAGCAGCGCGCCGAGATCCTGTCCTCACCGGAGCTCGCTCAACTCCAGCAGCGTGTCGATGAATCCCGGCAGCGTTACGCCGAGGTGGATTCCGCCTTCCGGGCCGTTGACCGGGAGGCCGGGCAGCTTGCCACAGAGATCGACACCATCACCCGGGACATCGCGCGTCTGGAATCTGAGCTGGCCGGCCGCGCGCACGTCGATGAGGACATCTCCCGGGAGCTGAGCGCGCGCATCGACGTGGAGACACGTCGCGTCACCCAGGGCAACATCGACAGGATCACCGACATCATCATCGGTGAACTCGATGCCACCATTGCTGCCTGCGAAACAGCCATCACGCAGGCAAATTCAGGAATCACCCGTATCCTGGCGCGGTATATTGCCGAGTGGCCCGCCGAGAAGGCCGAGCTCCAGGCCGATCCGAGTTTCGCGGGTGAGGCCATCAACCGCCTGATGTTCCTGCGTCGCGATCGACTGGGGGATTTCGAGGGCCGCTTCCTCGACCTCATGAACGAGAGCTCGGTGAAAAACCTCGGCGCATTGTCGACCTCTCTTCGTCGCGCCCGCGGGGACATTGAGACCCGCCTGCACCCGGTCAACGAGTCGCTGGGGCGTTCCGAGTTCAACCCCGGTCGGTGGTTGCGTGTCGAGGTCAGGGACAACCGCAATACCGATGCCCAGCAGTTCGTGGATGATCTCACGACGGCGACCAGTGGTGCGATGGCCGCCACCCGCGACCGGGATATCGCCGAGGCAGAGAAGCGCTATCAGGTGTTGTCGGTTATCCTCGACCGCCTCGGCAGCGAGAATGCGGATGATCAGCGTTGGCGTCGATTGGTTCTGGACACCCGGTTGCATGTCCGTTTCATCGCCTCCGAGGTCGACGCTGACGGTGCCGTGGTCAACACCTACGTGGATTCGGCATCACTGTCCGGTGGACAGGCCCAGAAACTGGTGTTCTTCTGCCTGGCGGCTGCGCTGCGCTTCCGTCTGGCCGAGGCCGATGAGGACCACCCGCGCTACGCCACCGTGGTGCTGGACGAGGCCTTCGACCGGGCGGACCCAGCCTTCACCCGCACCGCGATGGACATCTTCACCGAGTTCGGTTTCCACATGGTGCTGGCCACACCGTTGAAACTCATCCAGACGCTCTCCCCCTATGTCGACGGCACCGTCGTCATCAACTACTCCGAGGGCGTCGATGACAACGGCAACGACGTGGCCAGGTCCGGGTGGGCACACATCGACTCCCCCACGGAGGTGACAGATGCGGTTTCCTGATGACGTCTCGCAGCGCGCCGGGGTCCACTTCCGTTCCCATCTTCCCGAATTGCTCACCGATGACGCCTACGCCTGGTCTCTGCCCCTGCAGCCGCCCACCACCGCCACCGCCTCCCGCGACTTCGATACCGTTCAGGACTTCATCCGTACCTGGCAGGCCTGGCCCGGCCCGGGCAGCATCACCGTCGAGGAGAAGCACTGGCACCGTATTGGACTGGGTATCCAGCCCGTGCCGACGCGCATCAGCACCTCAACATCTGCTGAGCTTGCCGAGCTCGCAGGAGCAACCGAAATATTCTCGGAATTGCAGCACAAGCTCGCACTGCTCGGTGCTCAACACACCGAGCGCGCCGTGGAGGTGGTGCCTTTGTGGAGGGACCTTCCGACGGAGGAATGCGCTTGGGTACCCAGGGTCGTGGACTGGTTCCGGCAACACCCCGAGTCCGGGCTCCGACCGCGTGCCGTGGCCGTCGCCGGGGTGCACGGCAAATGGTTGGAACGCCATGCGCGTCTGGTGCGTCACCTGCTCGGTGTGGAGGACCTGGGGCTGGTCACCGGTGATCATCTCATCCGCCTGAGGATCCTCGACCAGTCACTGGGGACCGGGTTGACCGATATCAGCACCCCGGTCGCCGAGGCCGCCACGATGTGGCCTGGGAGCGGACCACGGATCGCGCTGATCGTGGAGAATAAGGAGACCTTCCTGAGCCTGACCGCCGCCTGGCCCGGGGCCGTGGCCGTGTGGGGTGCCGGCTACGCGGTGGGTTCCCTGGACCGACTCCCCTGGCTGCACCGCTGCGACAGACTCGTCTACTGGGGTGACCTCGACGCCGAGGGATTCGCCATCCTCCACCGGCTGCGCAGCAGCTTCGCGATGGTGGAATCGGTGATGATGTCACCGTCTGACGTCAACCGCTGGGCCCACCTGGGTGTCCCCGACCCGGGTGATGCCACCACCGTTCTGCCCCTGCTCACCCCATCGGAATCCGATGCCCGGAGAGCCCTGCTGACAAGGGGAAAGATCCGGATCGAACAGGAACGCATCCCCTGGGATACCGCGCACAAGACGCTCGACGAGGTGCTCGGCCTGACCGACTGAATAGAAAAAAGAGGCGGCCCGCATGATGCGGACCGCCTCGATTTGTTGTACCCCGTACGGGATTCGAACCCGTGTTACCGGCGTGAGAGGCCGGCGTCCTAGGCCTCTAGACGAACGGGGCATAAAGGACACGATCACTATGAAAATCCAGCTGATCGCAGCTGGCCTACCAGGACTCGAACCTAGAATGAGGGTACCAGAAACCCTTGTGTTGCCAATTACACCATAGGCCAATGTCATCCAGCGGTTAAGCTCTGCGAGCTGCGCTGTTAACGGCTTTTACTATAACCACAACGGTGTCACTCGACCAAATCCGACTCCCCGCCGCACCCACACAACCGGCTGGATCTGGCCGCTCACTTCCTCACCACGCCATAAATCCCGTACACCTGATCGTCGGGCAGCATGATGGTGATCTCCTCCGGCCTGATGCCGGAGGCGAGCATCAGGCGTTCAACGTCCTGCTCGGATCGTTCCCGGACTCCCGGCCAGCACACCGCTCGTTTATGGATATCCAGATTGGGGTGGGTGGGACGCATATTGGTGAAGACAAGCACTCCGCCCGTTTCAAGCATCCGGTGGAGACGACCCATCAGGGTGATGACCTCATTCTCATCGAGATACTCCACCAGTCCCATTGCATCGATGCACTGGGGTGCGAAATCCAGCGCATCCCGGCCGCTCAGGTAACCCCCCATGAACCAGGCCATTGCCTGGGCTCTGGATCTGATCCCCCGGGCATGAGCCGTGACCGCATCCTCAAGGAAGGGGTCAGCCGCAACAGGTATCGCGCAGGATTGAGACGGGATTCAGCAGGCATCCGGGGACACTCGCAGATGAAGGCCCAACCCCGTGGAGAAGAGCGTGACCTGTCCCTGTTCTGCCCGGTAACGGCGGTTGGAGAATCTGCCCGTCATCGTCATCTCGACAATCCGGGATCCTGCTCTTCTTCCGCTGCTTCCCCACCGGGCCGGCACCGCGGGAGGGTGTGGGAAAATTTTACGGACACCAACCGAAACCCCACCAGACCTCAAAACCAGGGGCACCGGACACAGAGAGATGACCCGGGAGGAAGAAGACCCTGGACAACAGAAAAAGCCAGATCCGAAGATCTGGCTTTCATCATTGGTACGCCAGTCATCACGCAACATATACGAGGTGTTGTCAAGCGCCGCCGAGTCCTTAAAAACGGCCAATCTACCAGGGCTAATGAGATAAATATCTCATCCTAAACTCAGACAGTCTCCGATGCTAAATTAGCTCACTTTGGTGGCATCTCCGTCACGAAACGAGCATAGCGGACGAAACTTATACGACCAAGAGGGTCAAGCGCAACCCTCTCTATCTCCCAGGTAATAGACCTGGGGGGTCGACAGTGCACTGGGTGGCGTGAGGCTTAGTACTGTCTAGTATCTCTCGATAGTGGAGCAGTTAATATTGGGGCTATGCGGATTATATGGGGCAGAGTTGGGGACTCTACAATTGATTCCGGTGTTGCCCCTGAACGCACCACTCCCAATACTCGTCACCGAACTAGGTATAGTGACACTGGTGAGTTGGTTGTACATAAACGCATAACGCCCAATACTCGTCACAGAATTAGGGGACCTGACCCCCGTTTGGTGGACACCTTGAAACCAGCATGATGCTGGGAAAGGTAATCTGCCACCATGCCAAGCAAGACCTACACCGAGGAGTTCAAGCGCGACGCTGTCGCGCTCTACGAGAACTCCCCAGGGGCTTCGATTCAGACCATTGCCACTGGTCTCGGGATCAACCGCGCCACCCTGCATAACTGGTTGAAGAAGTACGGGACAGGCGTCCGGGCCAAGGCCACCGCGGTGTCATCCTCACCTGCCTCAATAACAGAAGCCGAGCGGATCAGACAACTGGAACGCGAGGTCAGCCGCTTGAGAGAAGAGCGCGATATCCTGCGGAAGGCCGCTAAATATTTCGCGGAAGAGACGAACTGGTGATCCGCTTCCGTTTCGTTGATGACACCTCCACGACCTATTCGGTTAAGCGGTTATGTGAAGTCCTAGGGCTTAATAGGTCCTCCTATTACAAATGGAAAAACAGCAGCCCAGCCCGCAGAAAACGACTTATATCCGACGCTCTCCTCGGGGCTCGGGTCAAGACGGCATTCACCGCCGAACGCGGTTGTTACGGTGCCAAACGGATCACTGCTTCAACTCAAAGACCAGGATGATCAGGCCCCTGTGAATCACAAGCGGGTCGCACGGATCATGAAGTCCTTGAAACTCTTTGGATACATGAAAAAACGCAAGGTCACCACCACCGTGTCGGATCAAAAGTTGCCGGTGTTTCCTGACCTGGTGGGCCGGAAATTTACTGCCGACAAGCCTAACCAGCTCTATGTCGGGGACATCACGTACCTGCCGATTCAGGATGGGTCAAATATGTACCTGGCCACTGTCATTGACTGCTATTCCCGCAGGTTGGTGGGCTTTTCCATCGCCGATCACATGCGCACCAGCCTGGTCCAGGATGCACTGACCATGGCTAAGGGCCAGCGCGGAGACTTGAAGGGTACGATTTTTCATTCGGATCACGGCAGTGTTTATACCTCGAACGCGTTCCAGGACACCTGCAAAAAGTTGGGGATCAGGCAGTCGATGGGAGCGATTGGCACCAGTGCGGATAACGCCCTGGCAGAGTCCTTCAACGCCACGGTGAAACGGGAAGTCCTGAAGGATTCCAAGACATTTGCGAACCAGTTGATCTGTCGCCGGGATGTTTTCCGCTGGTGTACCCGTTACAACACGGTGCGCCGGCATTCCTGGTGTAGATATCTTGCGCCTGTGGTGTTTGAGGAGCGCGGTTCTGTTATCCTGAGATCTGCTTCCTGATTAAATCCTCCGTGTCCACTATCCGGGGGTCGGGCCCCTTGGTTCTGAAGCAGTATTTGTGGACACCCGCGAGCAAAACCAAGTCCATCTCGGAACCGTTGTTGGGGCATTGAATATTCCGCGCGGCGCCAAGGCGTCCAATTTTGCGGCGTGGGTTATTGATCCTCAAAAGGATGCTCAGGACCTTATTGTTTTGGCTCCGGACGCCAATACCGCTGCGGATTTCCGCGACGCTTTGCTGCGGGTTGGCATCGACACTGTGCGTTATTTCACCAACAGTATCGATGGATTGCCTACCTTTGTGCCAGAACTCATCTCCCCCGCTGAGCTAGCTGAGACCAACTATGACGCACTGATTGATATCCGTGCAAAGTCCGAATTTGCCGCTGGCAGCATTCCCGGCGCGCAGCAGCTTTCTGGAGGTTCGGCCATGTGGCGCCTCAATGAGCTGCCTGCGGGTGGCACTTTGGTAACCTTCTGCCAATCAGGAGCGCGAAATACCGTGGTAGCCAATGCTTTGCGACGCGCCGGATTCACCGTTATCGAGCTCGAGGGCAGCTACGCCGCGTGGGAAAAATCAGCTGCCAATCCTAAAAACTTGCAGACTACCGTCTAGTTTTAGATCCGGCGCTGTATCAACTAAGCAATCACCCCTTTTAAGAGAGGCCACATTATGTGTCGCGCAGTTACTTGTAAGAAGTGCGGAAAGACCACCTGGGCAGGCTGCGGCCAGCACGTTGATCAGGTTATGAAAAATGTTCCGAGCTCCCAGCGTTGCCAGGGCCACGAGGCAGAGCCTTCCCAGGGCTTCCTTTCCAAGCTTTTCGGCTAAGCATGCCAGATATGGCCAATCCTTCCGGGGGTTGGCCGTTTTTTGCTTTTCGACGCAAACCCACCGCCGCAGGCAAGAGTTTTTCGTCGAAAAGCGCAGTGTTTTTAGCAATCGGAAGCAATTATCGAATCTAATAGTCCCAGTTATGCCCGATCGGGCTACATTTTCCGGCATTTTCCTTTAGACTCATCTGCTATGACTGAAAAACAGCCACTCCCCGCCGACCTCGTCGGCAGCCATGTTCGTGCCGCTGCTGGCACCCCCGCCGACCTCGCTACTGATCGCAAGTTCTGGACTGGTCTTTCCCGTGCAGTCCAGGAGCGCATTGCCGACGATTGGGAGCGCACCCGCGAAGCTTATGGTGCTGCTCGCCAGCAACATTATTTCTCCGCTGAATTCCTCATGGGCCGTGCACTGCTGAACAACCTGACCAACTTAGGTCTGGTTGATGAGGCTGCAGCTGCTACCCGTGAGCTGGGCCATGAGCTCACCGACATCCTGGAAATCGAAAATGACGCAGCACTGGGCAATGGTGGCTTGGGCCGCCTCGCCGCTTGCTTCCTGGATTCTGCTGTTACCCAGGACTACCCCGTTACTGGTTATGGTCTGCTCTACCGCTTCGGTCTTTTCCGTCAGTCCTTTAACGAGGGCTTCCAGGTAGAAAAGCCAGACCCATGGCGCGAAGAGGAATATCCTTTTACCATTCGTCGTGCATCCGACCAGTTGGTTGTGTGCTTTGACGATATGAAAACCCGCGCTATTCCTTATGACATGCCGATCACCGGCTATGGCACTCACAACGTGGGAACTCTACGCCTGTGGAAGGCGGAGCCGTGGGAAGAATTCGATTACGATGCCTTCAACTCACAGCGCTTTACCGACGCCATCATCGAGCGCGAGCGCGTTTCCGATATCTGCCGTGTGCTCTACCCTAATGACACCACCTACGAGGGCAAGAAGCTGCGCGTTCGCCAGCAGTACTTCTTCACCTCTGCTTCCCTGCAGGCCATGATTCAGGGCCACCTGGCGCACCACAAGGACCTCAGCAACTTTGCCGAATTCCACTCCGTGCAGCTCAATGACACTCACCCAGTGTTGGCTATCCCTGAGCTTATGCGTCTGCTCATGGACGAGCATGACATGAGCTGGGAAGAATCCTGGGCAATCGTATCCAAGACCTTCGCATACACTAACCACACCGTGCTCACCGAAGCTCTTGAGCAGTGGGATCAGCAGATCTTCCAGCAGCTGTTCTGGCGTGTGTGGGAAATCATCGCAGAGATCGATCGTCGCTTCCGTTTGGAGCGCGCGGCCGATGGACTGGATGAAGAGACCATCAACCGCATGGCTCCAATCCAGCACGGCACTGTTCATATGGCATGGATTGCCTGTTACGCGGCATATTCCATCAATGGCGTGGCAGCGCTGCACACCGAGATCATCAAGGCTGAAACCTTGGCTGATTGGTATGCCCTGTGGCCAGAGAAGTTCAACAACAAGACCAACGGTGTTACCCCACGCCGTTGGCTGCGCATGATCAACCCAGGTCTGTCTGACCTGCTCACTCGGCTTTCCGGTTCCGACGATTGGGTAACCGATCTGGATGAGCTGAAGAAGCTGCGCTCCTATGCCGACGATAAGTCCGTGCTTGAAGAACTCCGCGCTATCAAGGCTGCTAATAAGCAAGACTTCGCCGAGTGGATCCTCGAGCGCCAGGGCATTGAGATTGATCCAGAATCCATCTTTGACGTGCAGATTAAGCGCCTCCACGAGTACAAGCGCCAGCTCATGAACGCGCTTTACGTACTAGACCTTTACTTCCGCATTAAGGAAGATGGCCTTACTGATATCCCGGCACGCACTGTCATCTTTGGCGCCAAGGCCGCGCCGGGTTATGTCCGCGCCAAGGCGATTATCAAGCTCATCAACTCTATTGCTGACTTGGTAAACAACGATCCTGAGGTTTCCCCGCTGCTCAAGGTGGTTTTTGTAGAGAACTACAATGTCTCCCCTGCTGAGCACATCTTACCTGCGTCTGATGTCTCCGAGCAGATTTCCACCGCCGGCAAGGAAGCCAGCGGTACCTCCAACATGAAGTTCATGATGAACGGCGCCCTCACCCTGGGCACCATGGACGGCGCCAACGTAGAGATCGTGGATTCTGTGGGCGAAGAAAACGCCTATATCTTCGGTGCTCGCGTGGAAGAATTGCCAGCCCTGCGCGAAAGCTACGAGCCATATGAGCTCTATGAGACCGTCCCTGGCCTCAAGCGCGCATTGGACGCCCTGGATAACGGCACCCTCAACGATAACAACAGTGGTTTGTTCTATGACCTCAAGCATTCCTTGATCCACGGTTATGGAAAAGACGCCAGCGACACCTACTACGTGCTTGGCGATTTCGCAGACTACCGCGAAACCCGCGACCGTATGGCCGCCGACTACGCCTCCGATCCCCTGGGTTGGGCACGCATGGCCTGGATCAACATTTGCGAGTCCGGCCGTTTCTCCTCCGACCGCACCATCCGCGATTATGCCACCGAGATCTGGAAGCTCAAGCCAACTCCTGCTGTTAAGAAGTAGGTTTTAACCTCCGCTTCTAACAAACGGCTAACCCTTTTGGGTTAGCCGTTTTTGGGGTTAAGGGGTTTAAAAGAGGGCTTTTCGACGAGTGTTGGTGGGCATTCTTATTTCCCACAATGGCAAGGGGCTTCGTCGAAAAGCGCGCTTCGTGCCCCTGAAAAATAGTTTTCCCGCGCGGGAGGCGCCTGATCAAACCGCGCGGTTATTTCTACCTAATCCTGTTCAGTGCCATATTCCCGCTCAACATACTTGAAAGCCTCTAAAGCCTGTTTAAATCCTTCGTGAAAATCCAGGCCCGGGCTTGTTGGCACTATCCCCAGGGAAATATTGCCATAACAACCATTGCGGTCGTACTTCGGACCAATACTGACCATGTAATGCCCATTTTTGGACTCAAAACGCATGAGACGACTGGTTGGACTAGATCCACTCCATTCAGCCGGACCACCATTTTTTACAAACCATTCCATCCGAGCCGGATCATGATTCCAACCGCGAATATGTTCCCCACCAGCATCAAACTCGACGAACTGGCCATCCATATGCAGGTTAGTAACTGGCTCCCATGTCGCCCTTTCGCGCAAAACCTTTACTTGTAGGTAGAAGGGTTCGTGTCCTGGTAAATGATGTCCGCAGCTATTGGGCAATGGAGGCTCAGCAGAAATATTCCCCATGGGAATCTCCTTCAAAAAATCGCTCTTCTCTGCATTCTTTTGAGTACAGAGCCGATCTTCCTTCGGGGGCACCGTGCGCGATGCGCGGTTGCCAGTCAGCCTGCCGAAGGGCTTGCGGCTGATCTTCTTGATCGTAAAATCGACATTAGCAGACAGCTTGGTCTAGATGCAAGCCGAATTTATAATGTCCCAATCCTTTTGTGTCGATGGATTCACCGATACCCTAGCCACTCTATTCAGGGCATCAGAGACGAGCGCTTGAAGAAAAAACAAGAGCCCCGGTGATGTACCAAAATGGTAGGGATCACTCCGGGGCTTAGGAATCCTAAGTGTAAGACCTTGGCGACGTGACTGGCAACTCCCCTACATCTATCGCAGAGCTCGAACAGTGGTTCTCCATCCCTAGAATGAATACATACCGAAATTCTGAAAATCCCGAAGGTTTTTACATCTGGAATACCCAGTTATCTAAAGCATATTTAGAAGATATACAACATGTAGAAGTGCTTTTAAGAAACAGGGTTGACGCCCAATTACGATCTGCTCGTGGCCCCTTCTGGTTTGAAGATGATAGCTATTTTAGATTTGCTCAACAGTTCAAAAAAGCTCTAACAACCGCCAAAAGAAGAACTAAAACAAACGATTCTCCTGGGAAAATTATCACCGCTCAGCAAGTCACATTTAAACGTCGAAAATAGGAACCTCAATATGTTTGATTCAGCAGTTTTTAATGTCGCCTCTTGGATTGAGAAAGGATTCAAGACCACTCACGGGTGTCTGAGATTCGCAAGCAACGGCCGAGTTAGAACCACTACGTAGGCGTGTCCCACCATCACCCCGTCGAAAAGCGCCCTCTCTTAACCCCCGCAAGGGGGTAACTTTTACGCGCACGCGTGCAACGCGCTAGTTTTGATGGCAGTCCCCACGGGCGCCCGAGCACGGGCTGAGATCGCGCTGATTGCTGCGCGAGCACCGTCTGAACCTGTCCGGTTAGCACCGGCGAAGGAAGAGAGGAATGGTGCAATGACGCCTACCCAAAATGAGATCCACCCGAAACACAGCTACTCCCCCATCCGCAAGGACGGTCTCGAGGTCCCGGAGACCGAAATCCGCCTCGATGACTCGCCAAGCGGCCCCAACGAACCCTTCCGCATCTACCGCACCCGTGGCCCAGAAACCGACCCCAAGCAGGGACTTCCGCGCCTGCGCGAGTCATGGATCACCGACCGCGGCGACGTTGCCACCTATCAGGGGCGCGAGCGTTTGCTTATCGACGACGGCCGCTCGGCAATGCGTCGAGGTCAAGCTTCGGCTGAGTGGAAAGGCCAAAAACCAGCTCCTTTGAAGGCGCTACCTGGCAAAAGAGTCACCCAAATGGCCTATGCGCGTGCTGGCGTGATTACTCGTGAAATGGAGTTTGTGGCGCTGCGCGAACACGTTGATGTGGAGTTTGTGCGCTCGGAGGTGGCACGCGGTCGGGCAATTATTCCCAACAACGTCAACCATCCGGAATCTGAACCGATGATTATTGGTCGCAAATTTTTGACCAAAATCAACGCCAATATTGGCAATTCTGCGGTCACTTCTTCAATCGAGGAAGAGGTGTCCAAGCTGCAGTGGGCCACGCGCTGGGGTGCCGATACCGTGATGGATCTATCCACCGGCGATGATATTCACACCACGCGCGAATGGATTATCCGCAACTCCCCCGTTCCTATCGGCACCGTCCCGATCTACCAAGCGCTGGAAAAAGTAAATGGCGTGGCCGCAGACCTTAACTGGGAAGTATTCCGCGATACCGTCATTGAGCAGTGTGAACAAGGCGTGGACTATATGACCATCCACGCCGGCGTACTACTGGCCTACATCCCACTGACCACCCGTCGCGTCACCGGCATTGTCTCCCGTGGCGGTTCTATCATGGCCGGTTGGTGTCTGGCGCACCACCGCGAATCATTTCTCTACGAGCATTTTGACGAGCTGTGCGAAATTTTTGCACAATATGACGTCGCCTTCTCCCTCGGTGATGGCCTACGCCCCGGATCGCTTGCCGATGCCAACGACGCCGCGCAATTCGCCGAGCTGAAGACCATTGGTGAGCTCACCCAACGCGCCTGGGAATACGATGTACAGGTAATGGTCGAAGGACCTGGACACGTGCCACTAAACATGATCCAGGAAAACAACGAGCTGGAACAAAAATGGGCAGCGGACGCACCTTTTTACACTCTTGGACCACTAGTTACCGACATCGCTCCAGGTTATGACCACATCACTTCTGCCATTGGTGCAGCTCACATCGCCATGGGTGGCACCGCCATGCTGTGTTATGTCACCCCGAAAGAACACCTTGGCCTGCCCAACCGTGACGACGTCAAAACCGGCGTAATCACCTACAAGCTCGCTGCCCACGCAGCAGATGTGGCCAAGGGTCATCCCGGCGCGCGTGCCTGGGACGACGCCATGAGCAAAGCGCGATTTGAATTCCGTTGGAATGATCAATTTGCACTCTCCCTCGACCCCGACACTGCAATCGCCTACCACGACGAAACCCTGCCGGCGGAGCCTGCCAAGACCGCACACTTCTGTTCAATGTGTGGACCGAAGTTCTGCTCCATGCGCATTAGCCAGGACATTCGCGATATGTTTGGTGATCAAATAGCAGAGTTGGGTATGCCTGGGATTGGTGCTTCTGGTGGTTCTGGTGGTTCTTTGAAGGGCGCCTCTGGTGGGGTGCAGGAAGATGCCTCTGTTGGGGCCTGGGAGGGGATGGCTGAGAAATCCCGGGAGTTTATTGCTGGTGGTGCGGAGGTCTATCGGGAGTAGGTTAGGAACTGGCCTGGTTCAACTAGGCCAGTCCTACAATTCTTTGCATTAATCTGAAGCTACTCGCCAGTTCTCGGTTTTCAAAGGCCCTTTATTGGTAGGGAGCGGATACGGTTCCCTACCGTCATTTACAAATCGAAAACCCCGGCTCGAGCGTGTCAAGTTGTTTGTGTGTGGGGCTCCCGGATTTAAAAGTTAAAGGTAAGCCTCAAAGCGGTCTGGGAACGCCACAGACATCTGATT